>JAADHF010000023.1 GCA_013151965.1 Spirochaetota bacterium | reverse complement strand
TTTTAAAACTTTGTAATTCAGCTTTATTGCAATTAAAAGCTATATGGGAATAGAGTCTTCTTTCCTGTTTCTTCTGTTCTAAAACAAAAGCTATCCATGTATCACCGGCAATGAAGTAACAACTTTTTTGTGACTTCATGACCGGCTTTAGCTTAAGGACGTCTTTATAGAACCGGAATGTTTTTTCAATGTCCTGTACTGATAATGTGATATGATTAATACCTTTAACCATAAGAGTTTTTCTTCTCCTGGTTTTATACGCATCTTTCGCCTGACATCCGGTGCTTGCTGTCATGGGAAAGGACGTCTTATCATTTTATAGAGCCTCCGTGAAAGTATAATCTATATACCTCTTCATTTTCATAAAAAATACTTTCCATTCCATGAAAAAAATCAATATTTCCTTCATTTGAGCATTTATATTTATACTTTCCTTTGATATATTCTTCCGGACCTCGAAAGGGTGTATCTTCCGATACATTATTAAGTGCTTCCCTTAATGTTTCTATAAAACCTTCCGGTATATTCTCTTTAATCATTTTTCCGTAATAATTCATACTCCATACAGGCAAATCTTTACAATATACTACTTCTTCTCCCGAAAAATCTTTTTCACCAAAATAGCTATCTAAATAATAGTAGTCGTTTTCTCTAAACGCTAAATCCTTGGAATGCCTTCGGCAAGAGGGAATTTTACCTTTCTGAGCAGCATAAGTACTTCTTTTTGCATTAACTAAAAACTTTGCCAAAACTTTCATTTCTATATTTCCTTTCATCTTATCGTTTCATTAGTTACACAATGTGTTTTGTAAATTTCTTATTTAATAATATCATTTAATTTATCAACAACATAATCTGCATCATTTTTGATTTCATCTATTTTTTCGGGCCATAACTCCTTTATAAATTCTGTAGTCATAAGTGTTTCCATATTGAATAACTTAGCACCTTTAAATTCATTACTTCCTCCGTCTCCGACAAATAAGCTTTTTTCAGGTATAGTTTTCATTTTATCTAAAGCCAATTGGTATATTTTTTTATCCGGCTTCAGCACTCCAATATCACAAGAAAAAATAGCAAATCGAAAGTATTGTTTTATCGGTGAAAAATCCCATCCCATTTTATCAATTATATCGGAGTTGCTGACTAAACATAATTTAATATTTTTAGCGTATAAAAATTTTATAGTATCGATAATATTTTCATTAATATTGATTAAACAATTTTTGAATTTTTCGATTCGTATTTTTGTTGCATCTTTAACTTTCGTTTTATCGAACGGAATATTTCCGGATAACAAAATATTTTTTATTATCTGTTCAGGATCTTCTATTTTCCCAATACCTCTTTCAGGATATGTTTTAATCGAATGATACGACCAAAGCTTTTTGGTAATATTAAATATATCCCATTCATTGATTTTATAATTTACTATACCCGGGAACGTCAATGTATGAAATAAATCAAAAAAAATGGTGTCGTATTTATCAATATTAAGCGTTTTCATTGTTTATTAAAATCAAATTAATCCCGGACATTGCAGAATGTTTCCAAGATTTTCACGGCTTTTTTAAAATCATCATCTTTCACAAGCAAATAATCCGTATCATAGGTCGATATTGCAAAAATACTTATTTGAGCTTCTGCTAACGGATCCGCCAAAGAAACGAGGACTCCTGTTAATGAAAAATCCAACGGACCTTCGACTTTAAATGCCCGCCAATTTTTTTCGGATTTTATATTGGACATTGTCTTCCGCACAAACAATTGACAACTCATCATTCGTTCTGCTTATGGAATAAAATGTATCGTCCATTGCCCAGGAGGGAATCCGGGCATCTCTTTCCAGGCGGCAAACAGCTAATTTGTTTTGTAAGATCGAGAGCGAAAGTTTTGAATCTTTCATAGGTTAACAATTATTTCATAAAGACAGCGGCATTACAATAACAGCGTTGTCTAATGTGACGTCCGCTCCGGTTAGCAGGAAAGTATGTTGCAGATTTTCACTTAATCTTTTTAACGAATATAACTGTATAATGATATTTTCCCGCCTCGATGACTTTCTTCTTTTTAAACCCATACCTGCTGATAATCTCCTCAACTTCTTCAGGCGCTATTCTAATAGATACCGGGGGGCCGGGAGGGCCATCTGTTTTTTTAAAATCAACTATAGCGAGAGTGCCGTCAGGTTTTAGTACTCTGAATATTTCATTTAGTGTGCTTTCTACTTCCTTATTTATAACAAGCCCATGAAAAACATTTGCCATAAGACAAACATCGATACTGTCATTCCCGATTGGCAGTTTTTTAGTTATATCTCCGGTAAATACTTCGATGTTTCCGATATTCTTTTTTTTAATACTTTCTTCGAGGAGGCTTATTGATCTATTATCGATATCGATAGCATATACCCTGCCATTGTTCCCGAGCATTTCCGAAACAGCAATCGAAAAATATCCTTCTCCGCACCCGGCATCAAGAAAAATGTCTTCTTTTTTAAGCCCGATTCCCCTGATAACCTTTTCAGAATCGAGAAGAGTTCTACTGGACCGGCCGGAGTGTTCATGTTTTCCTTCAAATCTATTATTCATTTTATTACATCCTTGTTATTTATACCTGCAGCACAATTCTTTATATATATCTTCCTAATAGTCAACCGTAATTGGCGATTTCCCATAACGAGCTTATGACCTTTTTCTTTTGCCTTTAGAATCACTTTATGTCATATCAGGTATATGTTTCGAAACAATGTCCTTGATTTTTTTTACCTTTTCATCAGGCAGCCTGTTTGGCCTGCTCTTCTCGAATATCTCCCGCGCCTTTTTATTTAAAGCCGAAAGGAGATCATTCGATCCTGCTTTCTGCCATGCATCATGCCCCTTTCTATCGAGATAACGGGGAAACCAGAATGTTTTTTTAAAGTTTTTAAAAGTATGTTCTTCCATAAGAAAATCATTTCCGGGGCCAACTCTATCCATTAACCCGATAGGGACAGTCTCATCATTGAAGTTTAAGGGCTTAATCATGTATTTAACCATACTGATAATTTCATCAGCAAAGAGAATCGATTCGAAGGAAGATGTCGACCCGTATTCCAGGTAGCCGCAGTCATGTATTATATTTGCCTTATTAAGGGCGGCATTATAGATCGACATTCCATATTCCAGGCCTGCCTGAGCGTCTAGAACCTTTGAGTCGGATGCCCCGGCAATACAGAAAAACGGAAGATTGTAATAGTGTGCCATATCAGAAAGGCATGCATTTAACACATTTAATTCCGGCGAACCATAACTGAATATGCTTGTACTCATATCGAGGATTGTTGCATCTCCGCCAAAAATAAATTTCGAACCCGGTTTTTTATTCTGAAAAACAACGAGGCCCGCAAGAGATTCTGCCACTGTCTGAACTAATGCCGCTTCCAGTGTTGCCGGTGCTGTTGCACCCATCATCGGGCTAGCTATATATATGAATGGAATGTCATACTCACAGCATACCAGGGCTTTGCCGACACCCATTTCAGTATGAACCATCGGAGAAACAGGCTCGGTATATAGAATCAATGAGGGTTTGCTCTTTACCTTATCAAGGCCGCCGGCAGCCGCCGCAGCCATATCAATTATTGTCTTCATATCGTTTCTTCCATGAGCAGTAACAATTACCGGTTTATTCGTATTAAGAAGCATGGCTTCATATTGATGAACAAAGTTTCCGCCATCCGGGGCATCATTGGCGATACCAAAAGACATTATAAAATCTATATTAGGCAGTGTGTCGCAAAATTGAGCGAGTTTTTCCACATCTCTTTTTTTACATATTTTTCTTTCGCCGGAATAAAGGTCGATTGTTGTAGAACAATCGGATCCGGTACCATAGTAACTTGCATATTCTTTAAATATCATTGAAAGTCTGCCATCCCTGTTGTACACCTCGATATCTCTTGCAGAAGATTTAACCGCTTCCATTACAAGTTTGCGGGGTATTTTTACTCTGTCAGGATCTTTTACATTGCATCCTGCTTTTTCCAGAATATCTAATGCCTCTTTGCACCGGATTTTTGATCCTTCCTCTTCCAGCAGCCTGAAAGCATATTCACTAACCTGTTCTACCTGTTTTTCAGATAGAATACGATTTTCCTTTCCAATTAACTCATTAAAATTAGTCATTGCCATCTCCTTTGATTTCCTTATTTTAACCTTGCCCTTACTCCAAAAATGATAAATACATTAATAATACTTTATTTAATTAAGTATTACTTAATCACCGCTGCAAAAAAAATTATCAGAACCTCGGTACTGATGAAACTATTAAAACCCTCGATGCTCCCTCATTAATGTTTCTTAAATGGTGAGGGACGGTTGAAGTAACATAAAAGGAATCTCCTTCATTAAGGACATAGGTTTTGTTATTGTAGTACAACTC
Organism: Spirochaetota bacterium; assembly: GCA_013151965.1. Classification (GTDB taxonomy): domain Bacteria; phylum Spirochaetota; class Spirochaetia; order SZUA-6; family SZUA-6; genus SZUA-6. The sequence goes on along the minus strand of JAADHF010000023.1, from coordinate 3,942 downwards.
TAATACTCCTTTTAAAACAAGACCCGTCTCCTGACCTTTATGTGTACCGAACATACCGGTATCACTATTTTTATCAAAATTAATTATATAGGGCTGTATCTCGTTATTTGTATTCTGAACGGCTAAAAGTTCTATCTTTATTTTACGGCCTATATTATCGATCAGGATTCTATTCCCTTTTCTTATAATGGGATTGTGATCTTCTACTTCTTTATCCTCTCCGACCAGTTTTCCGATTGTCGTGTTAAGCGCATCAGCCAATCTTTTCAAAGTCAACAGAGAGGGAATAGCTTTACCCGCTTCAACCTGAGATAAAAAACTCGGGCTTACATCGATAAGCTTTGCAAGGCTGCGCATTGTAATTCCGTTTTTTTTCCGCTGCATCTTAATATTTAATGCAAGAATTTTTTCTATCATTTCATTAATCTTCTCAAGTTTTAAAGAAACTGCAGATTATGTTAATCTATATTTAACATTCTTAAATAATACTTGATTTATGTCAAGTATTATCTAACGAATTATTTTGTATGCTTTTCGGGAGACCTTTTGTAAGCTGACACCTGGCGATATTATTCTTTAAACTCTCCTATCGATCATTTCTGCCGGATTTAAGCTTTTCATATGCATCTACAACATCTCTTTTTCTAGCTCTGCATAACCGCTTTGTAAATCAGCCAGCCGTTCCGAAAGATCGTTGGATTTCTTTTCCAGGACTTTCATCACTTCGTTATGAGACATTTTCTCTACATTTAAATTCGCAAGATCCAGGTGAAGCATGCGGATAGAGTTTAGTGCGGAGTTTATTCTCAAGTTGAGCATCTCATTCTGATTTGCAATTTTCATGCTGACTTTCATCTGTTTGTCTAATTCTAATAAGGTAGTTTTGTACCGGGACTTAAGCTGATCATCGATAGAATTATTCATTTTGCCGGTTATTTCTTCCTTTTCTTTAAGCAGCTTCTTATACGGATTAAGATTTAAAACTCTATTGAGCCCTTCATTTTTATCAAGAAGGGTTTTAATCTGCGATATGTAGTTTTCCACAAGTTCGGGAATCGTTTCTATAAGCGGATCTTCTGCCATCCCTATTTGTTTTAACTGTTTAAAAATGGAATCCTGCAGAGAATAGACCTCAGCTATAATGGGATGATTATCCCGGGTGTGTAAAGGATTATTAACATTTAAAGCATGGAAAGAGGGAATTCCTTTTTCGGCAGACCGTAAACGGAATTCCTGTATTAGTTCTCTTTTTTTATGCTTATTAAAAAACCATTGGGTTCCGCTGATAAATGCAAGAGAAGCCGCAGGAATTGCCGCCCATAAATACCCGGGCCCGGTAATAATATTTACCATAAACAGAAAGGCAGATACGGAAACACTGAACATAATATTCAACTTTGTAAATCTTCTTTTTCTGAATATTTTTTTTAATAATTTAAATGCTCTATCTGTTAGAACCGGATTTTTTTCTATATCCGACTTCTGCACAGCCCTGTCATTTTTGGAAACATAATGAAGTGATAATATCGTCGCCATCCCGCCTAAAGGGTACAAAAACCATGGATAGCCCGGTGAGGTAATAAAATTCAAAAAGGCAAGAAATGCATTTATTGAAATAAAAGAAAATGAATGGATTTTAAATAAGTTTATACTCGTTCCGGCTTTTCTGATAATTTTCTGCCGGAAAGTATCATAATTTGTGCTTATTAACGAGCCATCATTATTCTCATTATCCGATGGTACTCTATTCTTCATGTGCATAAAATCGCCCCGTTCCAGTTTAGTTCATCATTTTACATAGAGATTTAAAAACTCTCAAGCTGATTATTCCGCTACAGCTCCTTTCTGACAATTGTATAGTTTTCAAGTTCCTTTATAATGGTAAATCCCTTTTTTTGGTAGAACGAAAGGGGACCATGATATTCATCAGCATCGGATTTACTGTTTTTATGCGGATAGGCTTCCAGACTGAGATATCCATCCTTCTTATAATCCGCAATTATTCTATCCAGAAGCAGAGAGGCAACTCCCATTCTTCGGAAATCCGCAGCTGTAATGAAACACACAATAGAAGCAGAAGGTCCTTTCGGCGGAGAAACACCGGTACGGTAATTAAAGAATGTACCGTAAACTTCGGGTTTATTGACATTGCACCATCCCACCGGCTGTCCGTCTGCGTAGGCGAGATAACCGTTAAACCTTTTTAGTTTGATATTTTCTATTACTGCGTTCCGGTTCTCGGAACCGCTCCGTTTAGGCCATGCGGCCTCGGTTCCTTTATAATGATAAAAGTGGCAGTAACAGCCTGCCCAATCAGGATTATCCTTAAAGGCTGCATTATCAAAGAAGGACAGATAATCGGTCAAATTGGACTCTGATAGTTTTTCTATGGTAATATCCATATTGTAACCTCCATAAAGTAATCCACCCGGACTTATAGGGCCGCGGCTTTACAGGACCGCGGCCGTAGATTAGAATTTTCTATACCATATTCCGGTAAATTCTTTAACAATCGTATTATTTTTTTCAGAGATGCTTTTAGCGGTTTCTTCTCCGAAAAAGAATCCCAGTACTCTGACAGCCTCATGCACAGTTGTAAATTTGTAGTCGGTTTCGATGATAATACGTTTAAAATTATGTTTCTCTTCCAGATAATTGTAAAAAACTTCCAATGTTTTGGCCGGCGGAATGGGTTTTTCCATATCCGTTCCAAGTGTTTCAATAATTATTATTGTTCCGTTTTTTTCTAAAAGTAAAGCACAATCAGAAACAAGCTTATCTGTTGTTTTAAAAACTTCATCTGCATTTTCCATAATGGTGTGGCCGAAACTCCATCCTTCTATTATAAAATCAGCCTTTAAATCAAGCCTGTTGATATAATTATTATCACAAATATCGAGTGTAGTTTTTCCCTTGAAAGGTTCCAGATTTGCCTTTGCTTTATCGAGCATATGTACCGAACGGTCAAAGCAGGATACCTGTTTTACCTGCTGTATATATAGTTTTGTTAACCTTCCTGTTCCTACACCGAACTCGATTACCGATTTATTATTAAAATTAAAAATTGCGTGCAGCTTCCGCGGCAGATTACCTGAATAATCTTCATGAGAAACGAGTTCATCATACTCAAATGCATGTCTGTTATAGATTTCTGTCATACTCGGCATAAATAATCTCCTGTGGCCATGTTGTATAATTTCCAGCAAATAGCCGAAACCTGTTGCCGGCTGTTGAGTTATGTGATGCAGTCCGATGCATTCAGTTTAATCTCATTGAATAACATCGTAACTTAAAACCGGCTTTTTTCCAAAAATTAAATCCAATCTCATTCCATGCCATAACCTCAACATCTAATGTTTTCGTATTATATTGTTCCTGTAAAACCTTTATTGTCTTCCGGCCTAAACCCTTTCTTTGAAATTTTGGCAATATATAGAATTGACGGATGTAAAGCGGCTTTGCTGTTTTATTAATAAGTATATAGCCTGCTTTTTCCCCTTTAAACATGATATAGAACGCCTCATATCCTGTCTGCAGAAAAGAAGACATTCTTGGGATCAATTTCTCAAGGGGAAGCTTTTTGTCATAGTCTTCTGCAATCATAAGTTCAAGATTAAGCCCGGCTAATTCTTCTGCATCTTCCAATGCAGCTTTTAATAATTCCATATTCTTTTACCTGCTTTGTAGACTATTATCAGGAAGAGTTGTCTTTACACAAACTCCGCCATTTTAAAATACTCCACTAAATTGATACCGTCTCTTCTAAATCCTTTCCAGCGCCTCCCGGATTTTACGCAGCAAAGTAACCGGAGTAAAGGGTTTTTGAAGAAAGTCCGTTCCCGAGGATAAAATACCGTGGTGCTGTATAGCATTATCCGTATACCCCGACATGTAGAGAACCTTAACCTCCCGGCCGAGAAGAGATATATGTTCGATCAAATC
>JAADHF010000099.1 GCA_013151965.1 Spirochaetota bacterium | reverse complement strand
GACTCCTCTTTAAGAGTAAAACAGCACGATTGAATATTCGTTATATTCTTGAAGGTGCCGGGTATAATATTCTGGAAGCGGAGAACGGCAAAAAAGGGCTTGAGATAATCAGTAACAGTGTTATCGATCTCATTACACTGGATGTGGAAATGCCTGATCTTAACGGGTATGAAGTATGCAGAATAATAAGGGAGGATGATGCAACATTTACCATCCCTGTACTAATGATTACATCTAAGAAGGGATCGGAAGAGATTATGAAAGGATTTAAAGCAGGTATTTCAGATTATCTTGTAAAGCCGTACAGAGCGGATGATTTGCTCGAGAAAGTAAACAACTATTTTACTCTTAAAGAGGAGTCCAGACAGGGCAATATAGGTATAATAGAGGATAGTAAAACGGACCTCTATATTGCAGTATATGCGGCGAATATGTGTAAACTTAGCTATTCTATTTTTACTAAAGGTTCGGATTTTTTAATTTCTAAGGAAAAATTCGATTTAATATTACTGGATATCTATTTACCGGATATTAACGGGCTTGAACTTATAAAAAAAATAGAAATGATGCCCCAATATCGGGATACGCCGATAATTGTGATAAGCGGTGATGAATCCGTGGAAACGATTGTTAAATCGTACCTTATGGGGATTGATGATTATATGGTTAAACCTTTTGACGCAAAAATATTAGGTGCAAAACTGTCCGCACTATTCAGGTCGATCAAGTATCAGGCTGTCTTACAGGAAAGCAGGATTAAGGAGGGGCGAATAGAGCTTTTAAATGAATTGTATGTTGCCCTGGCTCATAATCTGAATAATATATTATCATCACTTACACTGAATGTTAACTATCTCGAAAGTGTCTATACGGAAGAGAAAGGAAAAGAACGTTTTACATATGTTTATAAGGATGTCGATAGAATAAAAAATATTCTTGAGAAACTCGAAGAAATTAAAACCTCCGGTGAAATACCTCTGGAGAAATATATTGATGATCTGGACATGGTAAAATTGGAATAATTGTCAGCTGAATAAATAAAATAGCCGATTATCAGATTAATGAAACATTTTCGACTATTTTTATTTATCTATGCCGGGTTTTTTATCAGTACAATACTCATATTTTATTTCGGTGACGAGGGCGTAAGGGCTTACAGAAATCTGCTTGGTTATAAAGGTAAACTCGAGAAAAATCTGGCTGAATTAGAACAGATTAACCGGGAACTGAATGATCAGCTGCAGTTACTTAAAAGCAATCCTGATGTAAACAGAGTGGAGGCGAGGAATTTAAATCTTATAGGAGAAGGTGAAAAACTGGTTAAAATAACAGGTTATTCGAGAATCGGGCGTTTCTATGAAATCGGAAAGCTGCTGCGATGGACAGTACCTGAGAAAGGCCGCAGTATCGTGTTTAAATATATCGGAGCATTTACGCCTTTTATACTTTTACTGCTGTTTGAACTGATGAGGCTGGTTAATAGAAACAGGCGCAATGATAATTAATAAAAATGACCGTAATGCTTTTAATCTGATTCTGGATATACTGCGGCGGAGAGGTATTGTTATTATGCCGTGTGATACAATGTATGGTATCGTAGGCGCTGTACCATATACACAGGAAAGAATAGCGGAAATAAAAGGGCGCGAATACGGAAAACAATTTCTTGAGCTGATACCTGACATATCGTGGCTCCATAGATTTATCGATGGAGAAATGCCGGATTCGTTAAAAAAATACTGGCCGGGACCTTTAACGGTTATTTTTCCGGACAGGAAGGGAGGAACCGTTGCTCTAAGAGTTCCGGATGATGCCTTCCTGCAGAAACTTATTCTTGCATTAGGTGAGCCGGTTTTTTCCACAAGTGTAAATAAAGCAGGTGAGCCTCCTCTTTTCAGAATAGATAGAATAATTAGTCTATACGGGACTAAAGCGGATCTTATAGTTGATTCCGGAGATTATAATAATTCCCGGCCCTCTACTATTGTCGATGTCAGCTCCGGTAAAATGCTTCTTGTCAGACAGGGAGTTGTTATAATTGATAAAACCTGCATTTAACTCTATTTTCTAAGCGATTTTTTAAAATATTCTTTTGTTTTATCGTAAAACTCCAGGAATAACTGCTGCTTTCCGTCAAAGTACCGTTTAATAATAAAGGATACGTCCCTGCCGACGTACCGGTAATGCCATGGTTCGTACTTGTAGCCTGTTATCGATTCACTGTCGGGAGGATAGGAGAGGGAAAATCCATACTTCCATGCATATTTATCGAGCCATTTTCCCCCTTTCGTTTCTATAAACTTGTTATCGATAGGGCTGAAATCCATCGTTGTGCCGAGCTGGTGCTGAGAATGACCCGGGCGGGCGGACTCTTTATCCGCTTTTTCTTTACCCTCCGTCCTGACATAGTAAGAATAAAGCTGTTTCTGATATGCATAAGACCGGTATGAAGAACCTATAACAAGTTCTACTCCCTGCAGCCGTGCAGCTTCTGCCATTGCCGTTAAATCGGGAATTACAATTCTTCGTATCCGCAGATATTTTTTAGTTGTCCTCAGGCCGTATTCTCTGATATTTACAAGATCCGGAGGTATATAGCTGCTCGAAAGTGCATGTTTTTTATCAACTAAAACGGCATAATCCACAGGTTCGTTTAAAATACGTTCCATATACTCAAGAAAACATTGGGGATTTTTTATAATATTACTCCTTATATCATGCGGTAATTTGTCTGTAACAGAGGTAATATCCCTTTTGGTTATATTAAAGTCGGGATGTACTCCTGTTTTTCCTTTTTCACATCCCGATAAAACCGTAAGTGTTATTAATGCGAACAGAAGTACCGGCTGAAATTCTTTTCCTGTCAAAATATCCTCTCGATCACCTGGCTCATGTCGGAAACAAGATGAAAAGTAATACCTTTCTTAATGTGTTCAGGTATATCCTCCAGATCTCTCCTGTTTTGTTCAGGCAGAATAATTTCTTTTATATTATTTCTTCGGGCTGCAATTACTTTTTCTTTAAGACCGCCTATGGGTAGAACCCGCCCTATAAGAGATAATTCCCCTGTCATTGCGAGTGAATTTTTTATCTTTCTGCCTGTCGCAAGTGAAAGCAGGGTGGAAGCCATCGTTATTCCGGCGGAAGGGCCGTCTTTTGGCGTGGCCCCGGCTGGAATATGAAGATGGATCATATTGTTACTGAAGTAATCAGGGCCAATATTAAATCCGGAAGCAATATGACGTACATATGTATAGGCAATGTTTGCAGATTCCTGCATAACATCACCCATCTGGCCCGTTAATTTAAATCCTTCCTTTCCGGGATTGGAAACAGCTTCCACTGTCAGGATTGCTCCGCCGAGAGACGTCCATGCCAGACCTATCGCCATTCCCGGTTTTATAATTTTCTTGTACCGGTCTTCGTAAAAGAGAGGTTTTCCCAGATATTCCTTAAGATTCTCAGGCTCAATTTTAACAGGGAAATTAATCTTACCTGTTATACTCTTCCTTGCAATCTTTCTGTGGATACGGTCCAGTGCCTTTTCATAGTCTCTTACACCTGCTTCCCGTGCATATTTTACAGCAATTGTCATCAGTGTTTTTTTATAGTACTTTACATCCCCCTTTCTTAAACCATTCCTATCCATAGATTTCGGAATAAGGTACCGCCTGGCAATTATAACCTTTTCCTGATCGATATATCCTGAAAGTCTGATAACCTCCATCCTGTCCAGAAGAGGGGCTGGTATAGAATCAAGGGTATTTGCCGTAGTTATAAAGAGAATGTGGGATACATCAAAAGGTAAATCAAGGTAATGGTCCCTGAATTCGACATTCTGTTCGGGGTCGAGTACTTCCAGAAGGGCGGATGAAGGATCGCCCTGGAAAGATGCACCGAGTTTATCAATTTCATCTATCATAAAAACGGGGTTTTTAATTTTAACGATTTTTAAACCCTGTAGAATTTTCCCGGGCATGGCGCCGACATAAGTTCTTCTATGTCCTTTTATCTCAGCTTCGTCCCTCATGCCGCCTACGGAAAAGCGGAAGAATTTTCTGTTAAGGGCGCGTGCGATTGATTTTCCTACGGAAGTTTTGCCTACACCGGGGGGGCCGACAAGGCAAAGAATAGAACCTTTTGTATCCTTTTTTATTTCACGAACAGCCAGATATTCTAAAATACGCTCTTTAACTTCCTCCAATCCGTAATGATCATCATTGAGTATTTTTTGAGCCTGCCTTATGTCGAGTTTCTTAGCCGGAGGGTCCTGCCACGGCAGAGAAACAATAGTCTCGAGGTAGTTCCTTGTTACAATAAACTCAGAGGAGTTCGGGTCCATAAGTGAAAATTTCTCAAGCTCATTTTCCGCCTGTTCCTTGACCTCGCCTTCTAATTTAAGTTTTTTTAATTCCTCTGAGAGTCTGTTATATTCACTGCTCTTCGAATCGACTGCCATTCCCAGTTCTTTTTTAATAGCTTTAAGTTCTTCTTTTAAATAATATTCCCGCTGGCTCTTCGATATTTTTTCGTTTATCTCCTTTTGAATTTTTTTCTGAATTTTAAGCAGTTCATGCTCTTTTTTTATAAAGATTAATACCTTTTCCATTCGCTGTCTGACATCAAATGTTTCCAGAATATTCTGCTGTTCCTCCCTTTTAATGTTTAAAATCGATGTAATAAAATCGGCTATTTTGCCGGGCTGGTCGATATTTACCATATTAAGCCGCATCTCTTCGGAAAACAGGGGATTATTTTCCGAGATTTGTTTCATTTCGCCAAGTAAAGAGCGGGTTAAGGCTTTTACTTCGTCCGAGTCATAATTGGTATCTTCGAGGTATTGTACTGCCACAATAAAGGGATATTCCGTACGAAGATATTTCTTTACTTTAAAACGCTTTATTGTTGAAATAAAAATATTTATTCCGCCGTCGGGTAAATTTATTTTTTTTACTATTTTGGCAACGGTACCGATGAGATGCATGTCTTCGGGATTGGGGTTGTCTATTTCGGTTGTTTTTGTAAGTAAAAGTCCGATAAAATTATCTCCCGCCTGTACTTTTTCTATAATATCAATATCACGCTTGTCTGCTAAAAGAAGGGGAGTAAAAATACCGGGGAAAATGGGTTTGCCTAAGAGAGGTATAACAGTAAGTTTTCCCGGAAGAACCTGGTCTGCAGGTATAATCTGATTAGGGTTCATAAACTGCTCCTTTAAATGTAATATTCTGCTAATTGTTAAGTTATTAATCGATTTACCAACTGTCAAGCTATTGCTTATTGTAACGTTTATAAATTATTATGCATGTAAATGCGGAATCTGATAACGGAAGCAATAATTTTAAGAAAATACAGAATAGGGGAAATTCACAAGGGTTTAGTTATATTTTCAAAGGACTTAGGCCTTATAAATATTATTGCTCACGGTGCCTATACCTTAAAAAACAGATTCAGAACTGCAACCGAGCCGTTAACGCATTCGATATTTTATATATACAGAAACCCTGTTAAAGATTCCTACAAGCTGACCGGCATAGAACCGTTATCAGAGCATAAAGAGATAACTTATAGTGTAAAAAAGTATTTTATAGCCTCACTCTGGGCAGAAACTATTCTAAAATCCCGCGGCGGGGGTGAGAGTTACACCGAACTGTTCTGTTTGTTCGATAAATCTCTGGTTTTCTTAAGTGAACTGCCGGATAAGGATGCGGATATCGTATCGATACAATTTTCGGGCAGGTTTTTAATGTTAAATGGATCCATGCCGGATATTTCGGTCTGCAGTTTATGCGGGCAGTATATTCCTGAAAATGAGAATGTATTTTATCTCCCTTTAAGAGATTTAATCTATTGTACAAACTGCAAGCACGACGGCTGTTCTCTTCTGCCTGCAGGCGGAAGAGCTTATCTTAGTAAAACGTTGCAGCAGGATATCCGGCAGGCTTTTAAAACAGGAATCGGCTCCGTATTGAGAAATACAGTTAAACAGTTTATTTATAATGCGATGGAGGGATATATAGACACCCCGCTTAAGTCATTACAGAGTGGAGGCGGTATATTATGAGGGTTTTCGCGGCGCTTCCCATACCTTCGGAAATTAAAGAAGAGATAGCCGCCGTTAACAAGAGTATTAAAAAGTTATATAGTGACTTAAAGATTGTAGATATACTTAAAATGCATATAACTCTCCATTTTTTCGGCGGAATATCGGACAATGAATATCAAGTGTTAGCTGATTTATGGGGAAATAAAACATTGAAAATTCCGGTAATAAAAACCGCATGCGGGAGTATAGATTTTTTTCCGCCCTCCGGGAAACCGCGGGTCATTTACCTCGATCTGAATAAGGGCAGCGGTCAAATTATAAGTTACCGGGAACGATTGGAGAAGTTGTTAACAGAAGCAGGTTTTAAAAAAGATGAAAAGATTTTTAAACCTCATATTACACTTGCAAGAAACAAATTCGTATATATAGACAGGTGTAAACTGCAGAAGCTTGTAATTCCTGAAAGAGAGTTTGTCCTTGACAGGCTGGTGCTGTATCAGTCCGTTTTGCACAGAGAAGGACCCGAGTATAAACCTTTAAAAACCGTATATTTTGAATAGGAGAGAAGAATGAGAGCTGTCGATTTAATTCTAAAAAAGAGGGATGGGATAAGTTTGACAGAGGAAGAGATTAATTTCCTGGTAAAGGGGTATGTTGACAATACAATCCCCGATTATCAGGTTTCGGCTTTTTTAATGGCGGTTTTCTTTAAAGGAATGTCATTTCAGGAGAGCAGTATTCTGACAAAAGCAATGATTGCTTCGGGAGATGTGTATGATTTAAAAAAAGTAAGAAAACCACTGGTAGATAAGCACTCTACGGGAGGCGTCGGTGATAAGGTGTCGCTTATCCTTGCCCCGCTTGCTGCAGTGCGGTGTGGTTGTGCCTATGATGAGCGGGCGAGGATTGGGACATACGGGAGGTACTCTGGATAAGCTGGAGTCGATACCCGGTTATTCAACAAGGCTTAAGAAGGATGAGTTCATTAAAGGTCTTAACAGTATCGGGTTCTGTATGATAGGTCAGAGTGAACGTATTGTTCCGGCAGACAGAAAAATGTATGCACTCCGTGACGTTACAGGTACTGTGGAATCGATTCCTCTTATCACGGCAAGTATACTCTCTAAAAAATTTGCAGAAGGAGCCGATGCCCTTGTATTCGATGTTAAATGCGGGTCGGGTGCTTTTATGAAAACCGCGGAAGATGCTGCGGCTTTAGCGAATTCTCTTGTTAAAACCGGTACCGAATTAAATAAGAAAATTGTCGCAGTTATAAGTGATATGGAAAATCCGCTGGGCAGGATGGTGGGTAATTTTTTAGAGGTTCGCGAAGCAGTGGAATGCCTGCACGGCAGAGGAGATGAAGATTTAATCGAACTGAGCATCCGGCTTGCATCCTGGATGGTTACAGCGGGAGGAATTACGAAAGACAGGATGTCGGCAGAAGAGTTATGCAGGGAAAAACTGGAAGACGGATCTGCATACCGGAAATTTCTTGATAATGTAGATTTCCAGGGCGGCTCCGTGGAAGTAGTGGAAAATCCGGATAAAGGGCCGAAATCAAAATATACAATTCGTTTAAAAAGTACTTCCGAAGGGTATATAGCCGGAATCGACGCATACAGGATAGGCCGTGCTTCCGTTATTCTAGGAGCCGGAAGGGCTAAGAAGGGGGATACTGTTCTTCCCGGAGTTGGTATCGAACTGATTAAAAAGAAGGGTGATTGCGTAAAAGAGGGAGAGGATTTATGTATGATTTACTTTGATGATCCTGTTCAGTGTAATGAAGCGGAAAAAATTATACATTCAGCTTATTCTTACTCCGAAAAACCTTTTAAGAAAAAGGGGCGGATTATAAAAGAGATAACTATGTCATGAAATGGAAAAAAGAAAAACTGGATTCCGGTGAAGTCAGAGAAATTGCTGCCAAATACGATGTGAATTTAATAGTTGCATCGATTCTTGTAAGGCGGGGCATTACTGCACCGGAAGAAGTTAAGTACTATCTGGAAAGCAGTCTGACATTTCTGCATAATCCATTTCTGTTTAACGATATGGAAGAAGCGGTTGATAGAATAAATGCAGCCGTCGAGGGAGGGGAGAAAATAAAAATCTTCGGGGACAGGGATGTGGACGGTATTACATCCACTGTTATTCTTTATGAAACACTGAAAAAAATGGGTGCGGACATCTCGTATCTTCTGCCCGAAGGGGAAAATGATTACGGCCTTTCAGGAGCTATTATATCCGAATTAAGTAAAGAAGGCGTAAATCTGCTTATTACTGTGGATTGCGGTGTAACCAGTCTTAATGAAATCGATGCGGCATCGGAAAACGGAATAGATACAGTTGTGGTGGATCATCATAACCAGCGGGAGGTACTTCCGAAGGCTGTAGCTATTATAAATCCCAAGTTGAATGATTCGAATTATCCGTTTCGGGAATTATCCGGATGCGGAGTTGTATCAAAACTTATATGGGCTCTTTACTTTTCTCATTCATCCTTTTACGGATCGACTCTTTGCCTTGTTAATGCCAGGCCTGCAAATGATTCCTATATTGTGGAAGCGGTAAAAATCCATAATCTCGTTAAAACCGGTCAATTAATGGAGAACTTTGTTCCCGGTATGGTAGAGTTTAATAAAACACGCCTTTATGACTTCCTCGGAGGTTATGATATTCTTGTGCTTAATGCCGGTACGCAGTTAAATATTTTTAAAAAAATATTCGGCAAAGATTTTCATATCGAATTAAACGATATAGAACCCTATGTAAAAGAAGTTTTTCCGAATCTCGCAGGCAAGAGTCTATTACGAATCAAAGAAGAGCGCAGGCTGTCCGTATATAGTCCGGAAACAGAAGATGAGATTGTCATACTCAGAGAGTTGTTTATATCGATGGTTTTACGTAAAGAAAAAACATTATTTAAGGAATTTCAGGGGTACCTGGATCTGATAGCTTTAGGCACATTGGCAGACCTGATGCCGCTTGTCGATGAGAATAGAATCCTTGTAAAGCATGGAATAGAAACAATAAACAATACGAAGAGATACTGGCTTAAGGAGCTGATTATCCGCCAGAAATTAACTTCCAGGAAACTGCGGACAAATGATATAGCATGGCAGGTTTCTCCTGTTCTCAATGCAGCGGGCAGAATGGGTGAGCCGGAAAAAGCCGCAGCTTTAATGTTAACCGAAACGCGTGAGCAGGCGGCTGTGCTGGTAGACGAGATTTTGAATTTAAATAAAAAGCGGAAGAACTTAAGCACGGATGCATGGAACAGGGTAATAAAACAGGCAAGAGATTCATACGATAAAACCGGAGGTAAATTTGTACTTACCTTCGATCCTGCAATACACAGAGGTGTTACAGGAATTGTTGCAGCACGGCTTTCGAATAATTTTCATACTCCCTCTGCCGTCATGACCAGGATATCCGACAGAGTTGTGGGTTCTCTTAGAAGCAGGTCCGGTTTTTCCATTAAAGATTTTCTTAATAACTTTTCCGATCTCTTAAGTAATTTTGGCGGGCACGATTTTGCAGCCGGTTTTAGCATGCCCTCTGAAAATTACGAATATTTCATAAAAAGATTTTACGAGAAAATCGATGAAATGGTTATTCCCGGGCTTGCCGATAACGAGATTTATATAGATGCGGAGATACCGAAAGAGTACCTTAAACCGCAGATAAAGAGTGTTACCGATTTTTTTGAGCCCTTCGGAGAAAAAAATCCGCCGTTAACTTTCCTTACCCGCGGCATTACTCTGGTGAGTTACGAATTAATGGGGAAAAAAGAGGCGGTTCATGTAAGACTGTTATTTGATACGGGTACTTATAAGTGGCCTGCAGTGTATTGGAACGGAGCGGAAGATATAAGCGGAATATCCGAAGGTGATAGCGTCGAGATTATATACAGAATTATCTCCAATTACTATCAGAATATAGAGAATACTCAGCTGTCTATTCTTCAGATAAGCAAATGAAACACCGCCGCTATTTCTGCCTGTTGACTTTTTTGTTATTCATAAATCTTATATATGCAGATGAACAAATTACACCTGATGTACTGATGCCTCCTTCCGTTAAAAGAGGAGGGATCTTAAAGGCAGTTGTTGTGCTTTCCCGTTCGGTGAATGATATTTTACTTGAAATAATTAAAAATAATTCGACTGTCCTTTCGGCTCATGCTTTCCGGATTGGAACGATAAAGGATAAAGATATATGGGTAGGCCTTCTGGGTATTCCGAGCTATATGGAAAAAGGAATGTATAATATTAGAATTACAGGGAAGGGATCGTCAAAGATTTTTGTTTATAAGGCCAATATCGATATCCTTAATGTGACTTATACCCATGAAAAAATAGCATTGAATGCATCGTTGAGTAAGCTGCGTTCCGGAAAGGATCCTAAAGTAAGAGAACAGACGGAAGAGCTTATTAAACTGCTTAATACGTTTAACTCCGGTTCGATATTCAGCATGGGTGTTTTTCATAAACCTGTAAGCGGTATTGTAAGTGCACGCTTCGGCGACAGGCGGGAGTACCGGTATTATGGCGGTGAAGTCGTAAAAAATATCCATAACGGGATTGATTTTGCAGTACCTGTCGGCACGGATGTACATGCCTGTGCGGACGGCCTGGTTGTTTTTGCCGGAAAAAGAATTATTACGGGTAATTCGGTTATAATAGAGCACCTCCCTGAGGTGTATTCGCTGTACTATCATCTATCTGCAATTACTGTCAAAAAGGGACAGATGGTGCGCAGAGACGGGATCATAGGCAAATCGGGAGAAAGCGGACTTGCAACAGGCCCTCATCTGCACTGGGAGGTAATAGTTTCCGGTGCCGCTGTCGATCCCGGTGAGTTGTGTAAGAATAAAATAATTGACAAAATGAATATTTTAAGTATTATTGAGAGACAGTAGTAATATTTTGGAAGGAGGTGATTCCAATAGCCTCAATAGTTATAGGTGATGAGGAGCTTCTTGAAAAGGCTATAAAGCGGTTTAAGAGACAGGTAGAGAAAGAAGGTATTATTCGTGAATGGAAAAAAAGAGAGTTTTTCGAAAAACCATCTACTATTCGTAACCGTAAGAAGAAATCCATGGAAAGAAAGCGGTTAAAAAAGCTGAGAAAATTGGGACAGATGAGAAGCCATTAAAAAAAAAGAGACCTTTTTAAGGTCTCTTTTTCTGGTTTAGGGAGGGTAGAAATATTGCTCAAAGAATGAATCCGGCCTCTTTCCCGGCAAACTTATTTTTGTGCGTTATAGAGGTTGCCTATTTATGACTCAGTTTCATGAGTTCTGTAGATAGACTTCATTTTGCAATAAGTAAAAAGTCATGGTTATTCATCTTGTAAATATAAAAATATACATTGGATATAATCCTGAACCGGTGATGCATCCAAACTTGCGTTTTAACTGGTTGTTTAGGAAGTGCTGAATTTATAATTTTCGATGAACCTGCAGGTATTAAGAATAAGGCTGTTTTAGATGTAATTTCCTGTAATACCTTTAGTTTACAGAATAGACAGTAGGCTGGTCTTATTCCGAACCCCCCACAAGAGAACAAAAACTCTCTATCATCCATGATAGAGAGTTTTGTTCATTGAAGTCCGCAGGGTAACAGGACGTTA
>JAADHF010000058.1 GCA_013151965.1 Spirochaetota bacterium | reverse complement strand
GTATGTTGGTTGGTTGGAGGGGTATGGTGGTTGGTTGGAGGTGTATGGTGGTTGGATGGAGGAATCCCGGTAAAAGAATATTCTTTAACGAAAAAATCGTTGCATCGGCATTATCGGCATCGATCAGCCGTAATGAGTACGGGACAGTATTTAAGAGTATGCTTAAAATTATAAGGAGAGAAATAAAAGACAGACCGGATAAAAACATACCCTTTATTACAAGTGTATTTTACGGAGGGTTAAAAAAATATTCATCAAATTTACAGAAACTGGATTCCGAAAAAATTATAAGGATAAGAGAAAAAGTCAAAACTCTTGATAAATCCGTGTTTGATAATCAGAATATTGTTACGGTTATACTGGACAGAGGACCTTTTTTTTTGATGCAGGAACTTACCAGATTTGCAGAAAATATCGATTTTTCACATGAAGATATTACAACAAACCTTAATCTCTTAAATTACTACATTGAAATATCAAAAAATTTTAAAGACAATGGAAACTACAATAACCGGATTTTAAAAATAATAAACGAAAAGATACTGCCGGATATCGTACTTTACAAAGACAAAATTTTTATCACTGATGATAATAAAAAGCAGCCCGCCGGAAATACAATAAATATTAAACGTACCTTCAGGGCAGGAATACTTATTTTAAAGATGTTGGATTTATCGATTGATAAATTACCGGAAAAAGATAAATACCTTTTTATAGGAAGGAAACTAATCGCTTCTTCTCTGTCATTCACAGATAACAGAGGTATTCTTCCGTTAAATATCAGATTAAATACGAAAAATCAGATTACAGAAAAAAAAGGTTATCTGCTGCCGGAAGATATATACCCTGCAATTGCCGGGCTGTTAAAATCCTATTATCCGGAGGAAACACCCCTTTTTAAATACCTGGAACCCGGAACATGGATATGGACAACTGCCGGGATTAAGCGGATATCCATATCCAATAAAAGTTACGTTTTTACTCTTGCCTATCCCGTACGGCAGTCTCATTTTATTTTGATTCAGGGAATAAGACCGTTTAAAGAAATAATCTTTCACGGAACCCGGTGGAAACCGGATCCTGCCTACTATCGTTACCCGAACGGCTGGTTCTACGATAAAAATACAAAAACACTCTTTATAAAAATAACACAGAGAAAACAATACGATCAGATTATACTGAACTATTAGTACTGCTGAAGCCCCCCTCTGTATAGAATACGAACCTGTTTATACAACCCCTCGCCTTCGCTTATAGTCTCTATATCATCGAAACTGCTTAAAGCCGTATGAACAAGTCTCCGTTCGAAAGGATTCATTGGATCAAGAAGCCTGGAATTCTTTGTTTTCCTGACCTGGAGAGCTGTCCTTTTTGCAAATTGAACAATACTTTGTTCTCTTCTCTTTCTGTAATCCTCGGAATCGATAATTACCTTAAGATGATCATCACTCCTTGTCGCGACTATATTCGTAATTAACTGGATTGCATCTAATGTTTTTCCCTGTTTTCCTATAAGAATACCGCTGTCATCCGAAATAATATCAAGTTTGATTTTACTATCATTCTTTTCTATTATTCTCACCTCACCACCCAGCTCCATCCGTTTTATTAAACCTTCGATATAATCACGAATCTTTTCACCGGAATTATCGACATCCGTAAAATCATCATTATAGTGCACCCGTATTTTTACTTTGCCTCCGCGAAAGAGAAAACCCGACTTTATAGCCTCTACCTTTTCGACATCTATATCTTCCCTGTCTAATCCCAAAGCTTCTATCGCATTATTTATTGCTTCTTCTTCGTTTTTTCCTTCAAATTCCTTAATCAAAACCATTACCTCCTTCTCTTTACTTTCCTGGATACAGTACCCCCGGAATTATCATCCTTTTTCCGCTTCATAATCTTATTTATATAGAGCTGCTGAACAACGGTTAAAATTCCCTGCGTTGTCCAGTACAACAACAGTCCGGAGGGCATATCATAGAGTATAAAGAAAAATATTAACGGCATAGCATAAGTCATCATCTTCATATTGCCCATCTGACCGCCTGACGATGAACCCGGTGCCTGACTTACCTTTGACTGAAAAAAAGACGAAACAAGCATTATAAAGGGCAGCAGCCTGAGATTATGCCAGCCAAGCATCGGAATCGTAAAGGGAGCAAAATTCCATATACTTTCCGGCGCAGAAAGATCTGTTATCCAGCCGGGAATAAATACTGCTCCGCGAAGCGCAAAATGATTATTCAGCAGACTGTAAAATGCAAAAAACACCGGCAGCTGAAGCAGCATGGGAAGGCATCCGCCGAGGGGATTTACACCCTCCTTTTTATACAGTTCCGCCATTGCCTTGTTTAACTGTTCCGGTTTGCCTTTATACTTTGCCTTTAACTCTTCCATCTTCGGAGAAAGCGCCTGCATTTTACTCGTCGACTCATAACTCTTGTGAGTCAGAGGAAAAAGGACTAATTTGATAAGCAGAGTTAAAAGTATAATACCTACCCCGTAATTCGGAACTATCCTGTGAAACAGCTCTAAAAGGAATTTAAAAATATTTGCAAGCCATCCGATAAGAATCGATGCAGACACAACTTCTTCGAAATGCAGATCGCTGATACGATAATAATTTTTCTCCGGGTTATTGTAGAGAGAAAGAATATCTCTCTTTTTAGGGCCTATGTAAAATTTATACGTATCGGTACTCTTGGAACTTTTTATCACGGGCCTTGTTAAAAATAACGAATCCCTGTCCTTTATCCCTGCAACAGATTTCGTATCATAGACAATCTGATACTGAGTAGCATCCGGAACAGCTATAACAGTAAAATATTTACCGATAATTGCCGTCCATGTAACTCTTTTATTTTGAATATGAACGCTGTTTTTACCCACCCTGACATTCTTCTTTTTTCCGCCTGCATAGTATATAAAGCGTCTGTATTCGTTCCTGCCGTCTAATTTATTATAATGAGGACCGATCTGAGGTCCGAATTCGAGGGAATATGCAAATCCGTTAAAATCAAGATCCGGATATTCGTTTATGCTGTTTTCTATTTTTATCTTAAGCTGCATCATATATTCGTGCGGCGGAAAACTATATATTTTCCGTAAAACAAAAGGGATACCGGAAGGCGAGATATACTTTTTATAAAATTCCCATTTACTCTCCGAAAGCTGTTTATAATGGTAAATCGTGTTTAAATCATCTTCTGCATTATAATTTCCAAAATGAATATTAAACGGGTATCTTCCGGACTTTCCGGAGAGAACCATTTCCACGGAAGAACCATCCGTATTGCGGTATCTCTTAAATTTTAAGGACCTTATAACACCGCCCTTATTGGAAAACACAATCCTAAAATAATCCGTATTAACGATAATTTCTTTTTCCTTCAGATTTTCCTTTAAAGGCTCCACAAAACCTGTCGCCGCCGGTATATTTCCCTGCGTACCTGCCGCTTCCTCTACTGCCTTTCCGGGGACAGTTCCTTTGCTTTTTTCCTCTGTTGTCTTTAAAGCGGAGCTCACCGGCGCTAAAGCGGCAGTTTTGCTTTTGGCCGGGAAAAAGATATTCTGCACAATCATACTTCCGACGATTATTACTACAGAAAGAACAACAGCAAATAAAGTTTTTTTATCCATATTTTCTCCTGACAATAAAAATTACGGAACAGGATCATAACCGCCAGGATTAAAGGGATGACATCTCGATACTCTCTTTACAGACAAATATAGGCCTTTAAAAAACCCGTGTTTCTTAAGAGCCTGCTTTGAATAGTTAGAACATGTAGGATAAAACCTGCATGCAGGCGGGAATAACGGTGAAATAAGTTTTTGATATAGTGTTATAATAATTATTAATACATATTTCATAACAGTATTCTGCTCACCTTCAGAACCTTTTTTATCTGCACGGCCCTTTCGGTATAGTTATAATCGTTTCCATAAGGTATAAAAATTATATCAAAACCTGTACTTAACGTATCTTTTATTTTTCTATATATTTCTCTTATATGCCTTTTAACCCTATTCCTTTTAACAGCCCTTTTATATCCCCTTCCGGTTACAATTGCAATTCTATTCCATGATAAATTGTTCTCCGTAAACAAAATTTTTAAACCCTTCACTTCTCTTTGTTTCGATTTTTTAAAAACATTCTTAAAATCATTATACTTTTTAATTCTCTCCCGCTTAGTAAGGCTTCTTCTCATTTGCTACGGTAAGCTTGGTTCTGTTTTTATTTCTTCTTCTTTTTAAAATAAGTCTGCCGCTTTTTGTTTTCATCCTTGAACGAAAGCCAAGCTTTCTTCTCCTTTTCACCCTGCTAGGTTGATACGTACGTTTCATCTTAAATATATCTCCTTAAATCATATGGTAATTATTTCTCTATTTATAAAAGGTAAAATAGTATACCGATTTTAATACGGTAATGTCAACTTATTTTTAATATCTTTCCTTCCCGCTGTTTATGATAACCCTGATATCTTTTATTTCCAGACCGGGATATTCTTTCCGGATGCTCCCCATTATACCCTTTTTCTTTAAAAATATAGTCTGCGCCCAGCCGGGATGATCGACCTCTACATAAAGTACGGACTTTTCGAATTCAAAAACCTTAGAATGAGAAGCTAAAGAACTATCGACCAGAGAATACCATCCCTTAAATATTTCTACATTACCGGTCTTTTTGTTAAGTCTTAAACTATCCAGATACTCTTTTACTAAATCGCCTGCTTTTTCCATAGTTCAATATTACCGTTTTCCACAGAATAAATTTCAGTATGGTCTCCTGTATAGGATAAGAAATCTTCATCCGGAAGGAAAGTAAAAAATGCCTGATCATAAAGCGGTAAGCTCTGCAGAAAACTTATCTTTTTTTCTTTATCCATTTCCAGAAGAACATCATCGAGCAGAAGAATGGGTTTTCTTTTTACTATCGAATAGACATAATGTGACTGCGCTGCTTTCAGTGCAAGGGAACATAACCGCAGTTGTCCGGTGGACGCATAATGTGCAAAATTATTTCCGCGGAGATTAAATAAAAAGGTATCCTTATGAGGTCCTGTAATACTAAAGCCGTACATCAGTTCCTTTCCGAGTTTAGTCTCCACATAAGAAATAATTTCGGTTTCCGATGCATCGATATCCCAGGAAGGTTTATACTCTATAACAAGTCCGGATAGATCATCCGTAATATTCGACAGTACTTTATAAAAAACGGTATTGAATTCTCCGACGGTTTTATATCTCCTGCGCTGAATTTCTCTTCCCAAAGAAACCAGCTGTTTATTGTAAATATCCAGCAGGCTGATTTTATTCTCTGCCAATATCAGGTTCCTGTTCTTAAGTACCCTGTAGTATTCCCGGAGTATTTTTAAATAGACCTTATCGTATAAACTTATTGTCTGATCAAAAAATCTTCTTCTTTTGTCCTGATAACCGACAACAAGGTCTATATCTTCATGCGAAAAAATAATGCACGGAAAATTTTCTATTAATTCGCTTCTGTCCCTGATAATCTTTTTATCTATGTATATTTTCTTGGTTCCGGGTTTCTTAATCTTTATCTCTGTCTCCCTTGTACTTATTGCATTCCCTTTATCATCATAAAACACAAAAGACCCGAAAATAAAAGAACTGTCTTTTCCTCTTGTTATAAATCTGTTATTCAGCCTTGTTCTGAAAGACGAACCAAATGAGATTATATATACGGATTCTATAAGATTTGTTTTCCCCTGCCCGTTTCTGCCTATTAAAAAGATATCCTTCGCATTAAAATTAAGGACATTTTCATTATTAAGATTTCTGAAATTATACGTTTTTATTCCGGCAAGCGGCATTAAGTAACCTGCATGGGCATTACTATATGCAGATAATCCTTCTCCGGCAGAGATTTAATTGTCAAAGCCTTATTTTCTTCGGTAAAACCGATGCTCAACTGATCACTATCCATCTCCTTTAAGGGATCCAGAACATAAATATAATTAACAGCTATTACAGTATCAGGACCATCATACTTACACTCAATCTCTTCCCTTGCCTCGCCTATTTCAGTCTCCTCCGAATCTACGGTAAGAACATTCCCGCTTAATGAAAAAATAACCTTTCGCGACTTTTGTTCCGCTAAAACCGATACTCTGGTAAGCGCGTTTATAAGCGCCTCTTTATTAACTATTATTAAATACTTACTTTCCTCGGGAATTACCCTGTTATAGTTAGGAAACTGTCCCTCGATTAAACTTGAAGAGAGCTGTACCTCACCTAAATTAAAAAATATATTTTTATCGGAAATTGCTATTTTTAGATTTCCTTCTCCCGATGATAATTTTTTAACAAGAGATAAGATTTTTACAGGAATAATAATTCCCTTAATATTCTCTGCGTAATCTTTTATAGATTTGTTAGTCAGAGAGAGCCTTCGTCCGTCGGTTGCAACCATAATTAATCTGTCATCTACCTTTTCCAGATACGGACCATTCATAAAATAACGCGTTTCATCATTAGAAACGGCAAACATAGTTTTCGAAATCATTTCCAGAAAATCACTCTGCGGAAACTCAAAAAAAAGATCACCGGAAATCTTTTGAATTTCAGGATACTTATCAGAAGGAATAGTTTTAAGTTGAAACTCAATTTTTTTAAATTTAGGACGAATAAATAACATCATACTATCCGAAAGTTCAAATTCTATTTCCCCTTCCGGCAGAGTCCTTAAAATGCTTAAGAATTTATCACAAAAAATAGTGGTTCTGCCGGGCTTTACAATTTCCACAGGAATGCTCGTTCCGAAACTTACCTTTAAATCCGTTGCCTTTATTATCAATCTGTTATTACCCGCTTCCAGGTACACATTGGAAAGGATCGAAAGTGAATTTCTCGAAGATATTATCTCCTGTGCTATTGCTATTTCTTTTGCTATATCACTCTTTTCACAAATAAATTTCATCTGTATCTCCTGTTAAAAATATAAACTGCTTTGCAGTAATTAAAT
>JAADHF010000038.1 GCA_013151965.1 Spirochaetota bacterium | reverse complement strand
GATATTGGTTTCCAGTATAAGAAACCCTACCTCCTTATACTCATAGTTCAGTTCCGTGCCGGCAGCTAACCGTTACACGTGCCGGATTATCCAGCTTGTTTATATTAGCTTTACTTGTCGCACTTGTAATCATTCCCAAAAATGCAGAAAGATTTTATTTACTGTCTGTGCTTCCACCCTCTGACCTTAATAAGATATCGAAAAACCTATTTCACTTTTTAAAAGGTTATAAGGATTCAAATAAAAATCGTACCGCCTATTTGCAGGGTTAATTGTAGGATTTAAGAAGAATAACAGATTAACGGAATTAAAAAAAACAGAAGCAGTACCTCCCCACAATTTAAAATTCCATTTCAGATTGATATCAAACTTATATCGCGGCATAAAATCACGTCCGGAGTTAAGCTTTTCTGCCGTAATACCATCAGCCGTTCCATCATTATTTAAATCGACAACCCTGTATGGTGTAAATGCTTTATCGATGAAAATGAATAAATCTGATGAAATAAGAAAGTTAATTGATGGTTTGTAACTCAGAATTATTTTTATGCTATGCCTTATATCATTATTAGAATAAACCCACTCCTGTTCTTTTGTATGATAACGTGTCCATGCAGGAGAATATATAAATTTAAGAGAAAATTTATCATTCGGAAAATACAGCCAGCTTATATCCATTCCGGTGGAATATCCATAATCAGGATTAAGAAAAACCGGTATTCCCGATACAAATGAAGAGCTGTTAAAATCTTTATAAGATGTTTCATAAAAAATACCGGCAATGTCGTAATAATAAACAAAGTAAGAATCCATTTTTATAAGATTAAAGGAAAAGGGTTTATAATTCATATAGAGCAGACTGAAAGCGGACATGGGTACAGAAAGAGAAGAATTGCTCTCGCCGAGATAGGCTTCATTAAAATCTTTTTCGAGATAATTAAAACTACTGTACCGGCCCGGAGATAGGCCCGCCTTTATTCCTGTAGTCAGATCTTTAAATAATTTTAAATTGATTAATCCTTCTGTTGTAAATCTACCAATTTTTTCGATATCATACCATTTATATCCCAGTCCCAATACCCAGGATAATAAATCGTTCCTGAAATCTAAATCTGCATAGATATATGGGGATATGCCTTTTATTTCTCTATTATAGTTAAAGTCTTTTCCCTGATCCTTAAATTGATCATTTAGACCGGAAGAATCATAATACATTTTTCTTATTCTAAATGTTTTAAGGTCTCCATTAAGATTTAAAAGATTTATTTTTGAACCCATATTTAAAGTCATTGATGATAAAAGATAATAAGCAAACTCATCTCCTATGTTTATCTCATACGAACTGTAATTGTAATCTTTACTGAGTGACAGTTTCCCTGTTTCGTCATCTCTTTCGTCCCATAACAATTTATTTGTATATCCCGAAACATACGTCCACAAGCTATTACTGAAAACATCTCTATCTAATTTCCACTTTATCCCGGAAACTCCGTAAAAGAAGGAACAGGTACCGGAAGAAGAAATAGTCGTTTTTAAACCGGAAGCAGAATTATCGTCAGAAACACTTGTATACTGATTTAACATATAACTGTCGTAGGAACCAATAACATCGAGTGAAACTGTATTTATTTCGTTCTTATATAACAACCTTAACAGTAAATCACCGTTTCCTGCACGATCCGGAGTATTTTCTAAAATTGAACCTGCTAATTGCTTAATTAACGGCAGATAAGTGTATTCGAAAATTGATTTACGCAGGGAAATCACAGAATTAATATTCTTCCCGAAAGGCAATTCCAGGAATAAGGACAAATCCGACGGCGATAATTGTAAAGAGATATCTTTTTTTGCTTTTACAGTATCAACAGGTTCTATTCTGAATAATCCTCCTATCCCGGGACCATATTTTAAAGGCCATGCCCCTCTGTAGGTATCAAGAGATTTAATGGACCTAATTGGTATTATCGAGTTCGGATATGGAAAACCATGTAGGTGCATATAGAAAGGCAGGTGAATATAGCCATAATAGTAACCATTCCATTCCTGTGCACCGCCCCATATTGAGATTCTTTGCCTTGCATACCCCTGTTCTCCCAGGAGATATCCGCCGGGCATATCCCAGGGGATAACATCACCTGTATTCTCTATCGTATTTAAGGGAAGAGCCCCTTCTAAAATCGGGACTATATTAAAGGGATTACCAGCTGTTGGTGCTGTTCTTATTTCATCAGAAGTAAATACCGTAGAATCAGGTGACTGTCTTTTTGTTTTTTCAGCTGATACTATAATCGGGTTCATAACTATTGTTTCAGGTGTTAATCTAATTTTAAGAGAGATATCAGTCTTATCTATAATTACAATTATTCTCTTTTTATTGTAACCGGGAGCTGTCACATCAATGGAATACGTACCTTTCGGAAGATTCTTAATGGAAAATTTGCTATTTTTATCAGGATAAACAATTTTGTTAAGCTTTTTAACGACAATGACAGTATTTTTAACGGTTGTATCCGGGTTATCAGAATCTTCTATTATCCCTGTTAAAGTAAATGCCGGGCAAAGATAAATAGAAAAAAATAAATATATTGATATAATTATTAGCCGTTTATATGTATCCATCCGGTTATCTTTACCCACGTTAAAATCGACTTTAGTTTAGATAAATATAATCACCATTTCTGTATTTTTACAAGTTGTATAATTTTGCATAGGCTCCACGGGTCCTGTCAGCAAAAAAACCCGATGCTTAAACGTACCGCAGGCAGGCACGGCGGCGGTGCAGCGTATGATGATACGGATGAGCAGACGTATAATAATTTCACAATCACCGCGTTTCTATGCTATAATACTGTCATGATACGTATAGGGACGTCCGGCTGGAGCTACAAACACTGGAAAGGTGAATTTTATCCCGAAACAATCCCGCAGAAAAAATGGCTGGAATACTTCACGGAACACTTTAACACGGTAGAGATTAACAGCTCATTCTATCATATCCCCGGGGAATCGGTTACCTCAGGCTGGAACAGTAGAACACCGCCTGATTTCCGCTTTGCAGTAAAAATGAGCAGACTTGTGTCGCATGTTCACAGATTAAAGAACTGCCGGGATACACTCGACTGGTTCTTTAAAAACACGGCACCCCTTTCCGGCAAGATTTCAGTATATCTGATTCAGCTTCCTCCCTCATTATGCCCCGGCAGAGATATTCTTTCCGATTTTTTAAAGAGCCTGAAGGCAAAAAATCCGCAACAGAGATACACAGTGGAATTCAGAAACGAGAAATGCTGCAATCAACAAATAATCGATATACTAAAAGAATATTCAATCTCCCTCTGCGTTCATGATTTTAACACGTCTTTCGGTGATAACCTTGATTCGCTGCAGCCGTTCATTACTTCCGATTTTATCTATATCCGTTTCCACGGATACGGGAGCCGATACGGAGGAAATTATCCTGATAATCTATTAGCCGGGTTTGCTTTAAAAATAAGGGCATGGGACAGTAAAGGCCTCGATGTATTTGCCTATTTTAACAATGATTTAAAAGGGTTTGCCGTAAAGAATGCACTTACCTTGCAGAACTTTATTAATCAGGGTAAAGCAGACCTGCCTTTAAATAAACCGCCTATTTAAACCAGGTAGGAATTCAGTTCCGTTAAAACCTCGACCGCTTCGTTTAGTTTCGGTTTAATGATTGCCTTTAATTGTTCCAGTTCTTCTCTGCCTTTATCCGTTATACTGTATATCCGTTTTGTACGCTTTATATCATCCTCCCATTTACCGGTAACAAATTCTTCCTCTTCGAGTTCGGCGATAAGAGGATAAACAGCTCCGGGATTGGCAACCCACTGTTCTTTCGTAAGCTCTGTTATTTTCGATATTATTTCATTTCCATAGCATGGTTTTCCGGAAATAATATAGAGAACAACAAGGGGAAGAAGACCTCCTTCCCGGCTTAGAATATTGGAAACAAGTGGGTTATACAGGTCATATCCCCGGTGCCACGGCTTAAACCGGCGGCCGCCGAAAGCCCAATGTTCTTCGGGTGTAAATCCTGTAAAATCATGGAAGTAACTTCGCCATTCACGAACCATTTCGGGAGAGAAACAGCTGCGCGAATGTCTTCCGGGCCCATTATCCGAACAATGTTTTCCCTCTCTTCTTCTGCTCCATTCGTTCCAGAAACCGCCGAAATCCCTTTCTTTACCATACATTATAAACTTAACCTCCATTCAGATTATATCTATTAAAACATTATTTAACTCAATATAGTTTAATTAAATATTATTAGAATGTCAAATTTATTTTCGCATTGATCAAAAGCACCCGGGTAAATATGATAAGATAAATCATGGCACCTTTTAAAGTCCCGGGAAAAATCCTTACAAAGGAAAGCTTTTTACGGCTGATGCCCGAATGGTCGGACTGCAGAAATATTATCATTTCCGTACTAAGCGGCGGAATCACAAACAAACTGTACAGGGTAAGGTCCGAAAAGGGTGATATCGCGGTAAGAATATACGGTTACAAAACCGGTCTATTCATTAACCGGGATAATGAAGCGGAAGCAATAGCAAAAATGGCGCAGATAGGGCTGTCTCCTGGACTTGTAAAATATATTCCGGAAAAGCATGCTACAATTGTGGATTTTATTACCGGCGGCTATACACTAAACAACAACGATTTCCTCCGTGAAGATTTCGTGGAAAGGATAATAGACCCTGTCCGTAAGATACATAAAAGCGGTGAAGCATTTACAAGAATTTTTAACCCCTTAAAAGAGATAAAAAAGATGTTAAAGATACTTAACAGTACTGTTACGCTCTATCCTGAATTTGATACGGAGCGCACTATCGGCAGATTGGAGACGCTCTTCGGAATTATCAGCATTCCCGAAAGCGAATACACCCCGTGCCATAACGACCTTCTTGCCGATAATTTCATATTAAACCGGAGCGGTTACATACAGCTCATCGACTGGGAATATGCCGGTATGGCGCCTGAATATTATGATATTGCAGATATGTTTCAGGAGATCCTGGTTCCGGGAGACGTCGAGAAATTATTTGTAAAGCATTACTGTGAGGGACTGAATCTTAATATGAATTTAAGAATGGTCGATCTTTTTAAACCCTTCCCTGATATTTTCTGGTTTTTATGGAGTATGATCCAGAACAGGATTTCTACGATTGATTTTGACTTCTATAACTACGGAAAGGCTAAATATAAAAACGCACTAAGAAACCTTAAATCTTTAAATAGTATGTACGGAATCAAGGTATAGTCATTACTAGAGTGCCGCAACCGACGGAAACTGAAAAAGCAGCACCGCAACCTGTATGCAGCCGGTCATGCTGTATGTCATCAAGAATACATAAATTATGAATTTCACGAAAGAAATCCGGCAAGAAACAATGGGTACTTATTTTTATTCAGCCCCGAATTAACCTCCGAACCCTGAGAAAAGATTATCTTATCCTTTGCCTTAAAACCCTTAAACTGCTCTCTGCCCTTTCCCTTCCCGCCAACCTCGATTACAATTTTCCCGGTGCCATCATCGATAAAATAATCAGGAGTTTTCTCCCCTCTCCTGCTTTTAAGATAATAAGTTGCGCAGCCTGCCATCTGCAGAGCCTCTGTAACAAAATCCTCACGTAAAGCGCCTATAGATTCGTCATAGGTTTTAAACAACAACCGGAATGGAAGATACATCAATATTTTCGGTTCTTTCAGAACATTGGTCCCTACCGGTTCTACCGGATTAAGCACTAAGGCTCTTTTTAAAAGATTAATATACTGTTCCGCTTTGTACTTGGTTATTCCCACATTACGGGAAATATTTGTATAATTCATACTATCAACTTCAGATTTTCCAACATACCGTACAACCTTTTCTATTTTCCGTACTTCATCGAAGCGAATATTCTTTAGAGAAGGGATATCCCTGTTGATTACTTTATTTAATATACTGCTAAGAACAGAAAGGGCATCAGGTTCCTCAAGGGAAAAGGGATATAATCCGCCCTTTATATAGAGTTCAAATAGATATTCATATTTAAGGTAACCGGAAAAATTAGAGTTCGTTAGTATTTTTCTAAATGATAGAGCAGGAAGGACATCTCCTTTTATAAAGTAGATGTATTCCCTGAAAGAGAATGGGAAGATGGTGTACAATTTTATCCGTCTCGAAAAATCATACATCGACTCGAATAATGAAAGGGAAACCGAACTTGTAAAAACAACTTTTATATCAAGAAAATCAAATATTCTTTTTAATACTCCCTCATAACCTGAAAGAAAATGTATCTCATCTATTAGAAGGGTTTTTATTCCGTACCTTTCAATAAGGATTTTAGTAAGCTCAAAAAGATCTATATCTTCATCGGAATCGAGTGAAACATAAAAAGAATTCTCAAGTTCACATGAAAGCTGCCGCAGAATTACCGTTTTACCAACACCCCTTGATCCGACTATTCCTGTAAAATGCTTTCCTCTGTCATTTTTTACGGTTTCATAAAGGAATCTCTTTTTTTCATACTTTTTTACACCCTCTTTTGCCAGTTCATTCAATTCGAAAAGCTTACTAACATTCATTATGGTTAACTATTTTACAAAATGCTATACATTTTGTCAAATGATTTTACAAAACAGCATATTATGGAATATTTACTTAAAGTGTTTTTTGTCTTCCCCCAGGCATACCCTGTAATTTAGCCAGGCACTATAAAATTATTCCATTGGATTATAAACAGGCAATCTTTCATTTCCTGCAGCATCATTTAGTTTTATATCACAGCAAATAAATATATCCAGATCGTCTTTTATATATATTGCAGAGGATAATTGTATGGAATCCAGAGTTTTTAATTGATATTTATCTATTATTTCTTCACAATTCTCCAATGCTTTCTTATTCTCTATTTCTGTAAAATATTCAACATCATGTAATAATTCAGCTTTTAATTCTTTATATTCCGCTGCAGTGATATTGTTTTCGCGTAGTATTCTTCTAAATGTCGAAATACATTCTATTCTTGTAATATAAGATACATAAATATTATCCGCTTTATGCATTATACCCGTAACCACATCACTTCCTGACTCTTCTATATAATTTTTAATCAATGCACTTGTATCTAAATATATTTTCACGATTCGGATCGTTCCGAAAGAATATAATCAAGTGTTGTTTTGTTCGATTTGATTTTAATCTTCTTAATATTTCTTTTCCAGCCGGTTCCTTTGTTCCC
>JAADHF010000128.1:7283-10650 GCA_013151965.1 Spirochaetota bacterium | reverse complement strand
CTTCGGGGTATTACCTTAGGCATGGGAAGGACAAACATAGGGCTTTTACCGAAGTTAGCGGCTGCGGACTGCGGCGGCAGCTCCCATGGATTTATTACTCTGTTATCTTAACCGTGCGGCTCTCTATGCGGCGGATATAACTCATCAGCAGCCGGGACAGGTTACGGCGCACCGCGGAAGTAGAGATATCCCGGACCAGATTATTAAGCTCATGGGGATCATTATCCAGATCGTAGAGACAATCCTCCCGGTAATAATTACTGCCGGAATAGATGAAACCGTTTACTCCGGGGGCGCAGACTGAATATTTCCACCGTTTCGTCCTTATTGCCCTTCCGACTTTACTCTCACTGATCTGTATAAAGACTTCCTGCGGCCAATTGTCCGCTTTTCCATTAACAAGCTCCTGGAGACATCCGCCGTGCATACTTTCAGGTTTTTCTATTCCTGCACAGCGGAGGATTGTCGGCGGTAAATCGATCAGACTTACTAACTCATTAACCGTTTTGCCGCCCTTAAAACCCGGTTGAATTATAAGAGGTATATGAATCGATGCTTCATGGCAGGAACGTTTGTAGTCATCGTAATTACCATATTCCAGAAACTTGTTCCGGGTTCTGAAATGTGATCCGTGGTCGCTTGTATAGATCACGATCGTGTTGTCTGCCAGACCAAGGTGCTTAAGCGCCTTAATAATCCTGCCCGTATTATGATCCAGGCTGGCGCAGCAGCCCAGATAATCAGGATATTGCTCCGGCCAGTCGCCTGTACTCCCTGCCAGATCTCCCGGTGCCTTGAAATCTTTAAACCGGTCGACTGATCCAATAGGCCCTTCGTACCTATGATGATCGTTCTGATGGTGGGGTTCTATATAGGACAGGAAAAGGAAGAAAGGTCTTTCATTAACTCTCGAGGTTAAATATTCTAAAGCAAAGTCTGTGAGACAGTCAACACGGTAACCTTTAAACTCAACCTTCTGCATATCCCGGTTAAACATGTAGCCGTCATATCCGTGAGAGGTAAACTCCAGTACATCCGAAGCAAGCCAGTAGTCGTCATACCCTCCCCTCCTTTCGGGCGGAACGGCTCTTTTATTAAAATTAAGTTCGTTAACCTCCGCGTTGTCTCCGGTAAGGGAATCACCATCGGAGGCAAGGTGCCATTTCCCGATATATCCTGTTTCATAACCTGCTTCGGCAAGATAATGCGCCAGGGTTTTTTCATTGGAAGGAAGCGCTATGTTATTCCTGTAACAGCCTGTTTCCGTAGCATACTTTCCGGTTTGCAGGCATGCCCTGGCAGGGCCGCAGACCGGCTGACAGGTAAAGGCATATTCGAACCTGACCCCTTCGGACGCCATTATATCCAGGTTCGGCGTAACTTCCAGTTTCTGCCCATAACAGCCGAGGGTATCCCACCTCTGCTGGTCCGAAAGTATAAATATAATATTAGGTTTACTCTGTTTCATACATTTTTACATCCGTGCAGCATTAACTCAAGGTGTCTCCCGCATAACGGGAAACGGCTCGATAAAGGCTGCCGTTAAACGTTCCAGCAGCAGCTCATCCGGCTTATCTTTTAATAACCGCCCGGACAGCAGGCAGAAGCGAAACCGGTGCTCACCCTGGTCGGTTTGTTCTTTTGGATCCGCCGCTTTAAGCTCTGCAGGCACATGGTAGCCGTAATAGTTAGAACGCACCAGAGTCAGGCGGAGACGGCCTTTGCTGCAGTCACAGGCAAAAGCCCCTTCCTGGATAAGCGCGATATCCGATGCGTCGCTTTTTAACCGCACCCAGTTATGCATGGGCAGTTCAGTTCCGTCGGCCGGGCGCAGGATAGCTCCGCCGGGTCCCTGCATCAAAAGATTTGTACGATGTATACTTTCAGGGCTGAGCTCCATCTTGAGTATCTTATGCTCTTCTGCCCAGTGTACCTTAATATCAAAATAAATCCGGGACAGTCCCTTATACAGCGAATAAATCACATCTACTGTGGACCGCCCGTAATCATAATGCCGGTAAAGCTTACTGGTTACCGGCCCCTCAAGAACCGCCGAAGATTCACAGGTAAAGTGACCTGCAACATCGCCGAAACAGCGGATACCATGCCCCCAGGTATCAGACTCATCCTCTAAAACAAGGAACCGGACAGGCCGTTCCAATACCGATACTCTGCCCTTTCCTTTAACCCACATTAGATCCGCAGCAAGAAGATCGCCGGGCACGAAATGGACTTCATCCTGAACAGATTTGTCTGTTTCCGGAACACCGTGAAATGAATAAGATTTAAACCCGCGGGCAGGCAGGGTATCGACAAACTCCCACCTTCTGCTCCGGTGACAAACGCTTGCCGGCACTTCCTGAATCAGAATTTCTTTTCCATTCTGATCCCGGAATACTGCCCCCTCTTTATAGTATACGAACGACTCGATTCTTAGCGGTACAGTTACCTTAAAAGGCAGTGTATTATAAATACGGAATTCCCCCTCTACCGGTAGTACAGGCCGGCTTTTTCCGGCTGACTTTAACGCTTCATAAGCAGCGGTTTTTGCCGCAGCGCCGGCCCCGCCTAATTCAGACAGGGCCTGATGAGCAGCTTCAGGAGAGCATGTGCCCGGCAGAATGTCATGGAACTGATTAAAGAGCACCTTTTCCCACAGAGGCTGCAATGTTTCCGCGCTCTGACCGTTTATATCCAATGCACGTTCTGCATATTGCAGGTTGTGTTCACACCGGCGCATTGTTTCCTTAATATCCCGCAGTACCGAGTAGCATCCCACTGCGTGATAATGAAGGTCACCGCTGTATACGGGGATATTATCGAGCCTCTCTGCATCCTTAAAGAAATCGAGACACGTGGAGAAACCAGCGTCTCCTCCCGGCCGGCTTTTAATGAACCGGTCATAGAATTTAATCTCTGCAATGCTCGGCCCGCCTCCATGATCTCCGACGCCGAAAAAGTAACAGTTAACCGGATTGGCCCTGTATTCCTCATCATTCAGCAGGGACATAAGACGGCCGGAGTCTACCGCGGAGACCATCTGCCCATACTGGGAGTAGCCGTGTTTTAAGCGGTAGGCAAGCACACGTTTTCCATGATACTCCCAGTAAAACAGATTTGCCGGAAGGTCTGTCTTCTCGTGTATCCCCGGACGGGAAAAAACAAAGTATTTAAATCCCGTATCGGCCAGTATCTCGGGAAGCGTTGCCGGGTGCCCGAAAGTATCCGGCAGATATGCCACGGTACTTACAACTCCGAAGTGTTTTTGAGTAAATACTTTAGAGATATCAGCATGCTTGCGGAAACTGGCCTCTGTGATCAGATTGGTGTCCGCTTCCACCCACCAGCCGCCGGTTACTTCCCATCT
>JAADHF010000128.1:0-7267 GCA_013151965.1 Spirochaetota bacterium | reverse complement strand
CTTCTGTTTTATCCGCCGGAAC
Source organism: Spirochaetota bacterium (assembly GCA_013151965.1). GTDB lineage: Bacteria > Spirochaetota > Spirochaetia > SZUA-6 > SZUA-6 > SZUA-6. Next base: position 7,245 of record JAADHF010000128.1, on the reverse strand, counting down.
AATTCCGGGTCGTGTTTTAAGACCCACTTGTAAAATTGAATCGAGCTGGCGCAAAACTTAAGCTCCGGGTATTCATCCAGACGCCGGCACGCAGACCGGAATGTATTGATTACTTCGTCGATTCCTTCGTACTTGTTCCATAACCAGACCGGGTCGATATGAGAGTTTGCTACAAGATGAATCCTCAATAGTGTCTCCTTAGACCGTTTCCGGAATAGCTTCGGGAATAATCTCCGGTTGTTGACTTAGGGGAATGAGCCGTCATGTCTTCCGTTCGACAAATACCGGACTGGTCCATGCTGTTTCCATATCCTTTAACACAACTTTAAGATAGTAGGAATCCGAATCCCTTGTCCCTTCATCAATATATGAGAACTCTTCACTTCTGCTCTCACAATATTCCCGGAGTATGGGAATACCGTTTTTAATCAGCTCCAACAGCCGAATCCGGGAAGGAGCCTGGATGCTTACCTTAATCTCCCGGTTACCCCTGATTCTGACCATACTGCCCATTGGCTTTCCGTTTATCGAAAAACCTACAACAATGGGAGCCCCTGTAGTAGCATAACAAGTGTGAGTTTTTAATGCGGAATAAACTTCTCTTCTCGTTAAGTGGTTACAGATTACTGCTGTCCTTCCGCTCCCTACCTTTGAAAATTTGTTTGCCCAATTATAGAGAGGTATCCCCTGGGCATTGCCTGGACATCCGTCGTGAGAATCAGAACCCGATACAAAACCGAATTTTAACCCACGGCTCAATGCCGCCCGGATACTCAGATGGGGATATTTATTCGCCCCGTCCCCGGTCAGCGGTGTGTCCGCAGTTTCAGAAGAACCCCACCCGGAAAAGATCTCCACATTTTGATCATACCAGCTGTTGTATCTATCCCAGCAAAACGGATGGTCCGCAGCCGTCGGGTGATGAGGAACAGTAAAGAAATCCTCACTATTGCTTTCAAGAAACTTCCACAGTTCTTCGGGAGGCGTCTGCGGCTCATTTGCGTATTTCCCCGGATTCGGACTAGACGGGAACATCGGAGGATGATCGTCCAGGAAGTATACATTCCTGTGTCCGTATAGCCATGACGTGTACTCATAACCATTAACGGCGACAAAAAAACCGGGATCGGTATAGCGGTTTGCCATTTTAACTCTTCGTGACCACAGATCGCCGGGCATCTGGAAATCATGTTCTGTTAAAGTAAAGAAGTCTAAATTGGCTACATCCCGGGCATAGAGATAATTGCCGTTAACGGTAGCCCAGCCGCACCCGTTCCCCTTTCCATCAAGCTCACATCCGTAACACGAATCCCGGGATTGACTTTTCCACTCTCCGCAGGGACTTTGTAACCCGCAAAAACTATGTGCATGAATGTCACCGAAGAAAACCTGCTTCCCGGATATTTCAAGATGCTTTTTTTTATTCAAAAGCTTATCCAACCCCGGTTCCCAGACCAATCTTGTCAGGTTGGATTCGTTACGCTGACCTTTTTTAAATATCCGGTCGATTCTTACCCAGGTGTGCGAAGGGAAATAGTGCTCTGCCTTTATATCGATTCTTACTTTTCTGCCCGGTTTAACCATTTTCCCGGGAACTTTTAACAAAGCCACTCCATAACTGGCCATCCTGCTACCTTTGATCCACGGATCGACTTCCAACCCCTGACCGTCGGCAGCACAATCGCACCGCATCACATCAAAACAAAGCGCACATTCTCCCAGTCTCCAGACATCCGTATATTTAGTTTCCCTGAACTTGACCGCCGGCTTCCCGTTTACAAAAAACTCGAACCAGCCCGAAGGTTCGGGATAGCCGGCTCCATAACCTGTTGCCATGGGGAAGACAAAGACTATATCCCTTTCTCCCGGATCTTCGGGTACGTTTTCCGTTAACCAGGAAAAAAAGGGCTTGTCCCATTGATCGATCTTCCATGCCTCGTACACATTTATAAATGAAGCAATAGGCCATCTCTGATGATCCGAACGTCTGCCGCTGCCTGCAGGCGCCGACAACCCGTCCACAAGCTCCGCGTTAAACTTCCGCCGGATGATCTTTTTAATTTCCGGGGTTCCGTACCGCCGTTTTTCTCCAGGATCAAAAGGTATGTTCATACAATTCCTCCGCAGGTGTAACAGGTATTATTCGACCCATATTGGTGATGACCAGGCCATTTCGCCGTCAGCCTGGATAATTTTAATAAAGTAGTTCTTCGGCTCCTGTCCGGGCGAAACAGACAGATTGATTTTCTCTTCTTTATTCCGGCATTCAATCTTCTCTTTAACCATACCATTTTCGAACAGCAGTATATTATCGATCCTGTCGGTCCCCCGCACCTTTGCACTAAGGTTTAATTTTCCGCCGGAATGATTTCTATCAAGCACCGATCCCATGACTGTACCTTCGATACGGAAATCGAGCACGATTTTTGCCCCTGTCGTAGCGTAACAGCGGCGGGCTTTCAGGGCATGATAAACATCCTCCCGCGAAAGACGGCCGGCCAATACGCAGGCCCGGCCGCTCCCCAGGTAATGGCCCAGATATCTCTGCTTGTAACACCACTGGGCATTTCCGGGACATCCGTCATGACTGTCACTGGATGCTGTAAATCCCAACTTGTATTGGGCCTCCATAAAGTTAATGTATGCCAGTTCGTTTACACGGTCATTGTTAAGAGTGACCGGATCTTCCGGCTCCAGGGAATTACCCCAGCAGGAGTAGATCTCGATAAGCCGGTCGTACTTCGGATTATAAAAGTCATTTATATTCAGCGGAATCTGCATCGTGGAAGGATGGTGCGGTATTGTAATCGCATCGGCCTTCAGAGCATCCAGTTTTTTCCACAGAATAAGAGGCGAAGGCTGTGTATCGGACTCAAAAACAGCCTGCTGCTTTTCCCCGCTGTCAGGGAATCCGGGCCTGTGAACAGCATCTCCGTAGGAAGGTATAAGCGGCATATTGTCATCTAAATAGTACACATTTCGATGGCCGTAACTTCGGCTGCTCCATTCATAGCCGTGAATCGTAACAAATTGTCCGCCGGCCATCGATTCGTTGTTCAGCTTTTTCAGATTGTCCCAATCCTCAGGGGACAGCTGCCAGTCATGATCGGTAATACTCAGAAAATCCAGACAACTGACATCTTTTGCGTATTCAATCTGCTCGCTCCACTTCCCGGTACCGCAGGTGCTGCGTCCCTCTGCGGATTCACCGCTATGCGAGTGTATATCTCCATAGAAAATCCTGTAATCATCGATAGAATAGTCACCGCCTGTCTCCAGATAATCTATTGCAGCAAACATATTTATGTTTCTAAACGGCTCCGATTGTGCTTTCCCCACTCTGACCCAGTTTGCCGAGATCTGGCGGGAAGAGGGCCGGATCATAATCCCGCAGTTTCTGCCCGGCCGAAGCATAGACCCGGGCACCTTCAGCAGCGCAATGCCCATGGAAACAGCAGACTCATCTCTAATCTGTGAATCCAGGCTGAAACTCCCGCCGTAAGGAGCTGTTTTGATATACTTTTGAAAGTATGCGAGCGTACAATCCGCTTTAACCCATCTCCGGTTTTCCCTGACTACCGTAAAAGAGAGTAAATACCGCCCATCCAGATAAAGGTCGAATTTCGACGAGGGCTGCGGGAAGGGCGATCCGTTTCCGAAAGACATCACCCAGGCAAATACTACGTGGTCTGCTTTTAAAGACCCCGGAATCTGCGCAGTTTCCCAGGCCAGATACGGCTCAGTCCCCGCTGATATTTTATAAGCTGCGTTCAACTGGGTAAAAGAGTATCTCGGTGCTGTTTCTATTTCTGCTTGATTGTATGCTTTCAGCCGGCTTAATCCTTCTGTGAGCTGAATGCCGTATTCCCTTCTGACAAGATCTACTATCTCTTTACCGCTGTAGCGCCGCCGCTTTCCGGAACTAAACAAATTCAAAATACATACTCCTTTTAATTATCCTTTTCGTCCGCTGATGGCAATTCCCCGGATAAAATATTTTTGAAGCGAAAAGAAAAGTACAAATACCGGAGCAATTGAAATGAGTGTACTGGCCATCAGAAGTTGATACTGAGGAGAATCCCCTTCCATTGTTAAAGATAGGAGTTTTAAGCCCAGAACAATAGTAAATTTCTCAATTGACTGAAGGTAAATGAGAGGTTGCAATAATGAGTTCCAGGTAAAGGTCACAGAAAAGATAATGACAACAAGAATGGCGGAGCGGGATAAAGGAATAATTATTTTTCTTAAAATGGCAAATGAATTACAACCGTCGATTACAGCCGCCTCATCCAGCTCCTTCGGCAGTCCCATTAAAAACTGACGCATAATAAAAATAGGGAATGCCTGAACGGCAAACCAGTTAGGTACAATCAAGGGATAAAACGTATCGATCCAGTTTAAATGATAGAACATAATAAATTGAGGAATAATTATGATTTGAGCAGGCAGGAACATCATGCTGAGCACTATACCGAAGAGTACATTTCTACCCCTGAATTTAAACCGTGCAAAACCATAGGCTACAAGGACGGAAGAGACAACTGTACCAATTGTGCTGAAAAAGGTAATGATGAATGTATTAACGATAAATCTGGCGAAAGGTACATCCTTAAACACATCCAGGTAATTGGACCATTTTACCGGATGAGGAAACCATTGTGGCGGGTAGGTAAATAACGTTCCCGTAGCTTTAAGCGAGGTGGTTACAGTCCAGAATATTGGGAAGAGAAAGATAACCGAAAAAATACACGCAGCCGAATACACAAAGGCTTTATTCAGGTTTTTTGCAGCCTGTTTCCCTAAAGTATACGTTTTCATCAATACATCTCCATGCCGTAATGTACCCACCGTTTGGAGAGCTTAAAGTACAGGAGGGTAAATAGGAGAAGGAATACGAAAAAAATCCAGGCCAGGGAGCAGCCATAACCAAGCTGAAAATATCTGAAAGCTTTGTTATAGAGATGTATGGCGTAAAATGTAGTGGACTTTAGCGGGCCTCCCCGTGTGGCGACATAAGAAATCGCAAAGACCTGGAAAGCGCGCATTACAGTGGTAATGATATTCAGGAATATAGCCGGAGAGAGAAGAGGAAGAGTAATATGGATGAATTTATCGAACATATTTGCTCCGTCTATATCTGCCGATTCATAAAGCTGATCCGGGATTTCCTGAAGGCCGGCAAGAAAAATAATCATTCGGGGGCCGCCGACCTTCCAGAGCTGCATAATAATAATACCCGGTTTGGACCATTCAGGAGACGCCAGCCAACGGGGAGGGTTAGAAATTCCAAGTTTCATCAGAAGGTAATTTAATATCCCGAAATCAGGAGTAAAGATCCAGACCCATATAAGTGCCATGGCTACTATCGGCGTCACGGAGGGTAAGTAGAATATGGTTCTGAATATCGATATACCTTTAAACTGATTATTGAGCAGCAAAGCAAGAGCCAAAGAACCTATGGTCGCAATGGGAACGAAAAAAGCAACATACCAGACAGTATTCTTTACACTTATCCAGAAAATATCATCCCCGGTTAATGCCTCCACATAATTACTTAAACCCACGAACTTTGGAGCAGATGCTAAACTGTACTTGCTGAAACTCAGCACTATCGAATAGAGCATCGGCCCCAATATAAACAGCCCAAAACCTACCAACCAGGGTGAAATATAGAGAATGCCGTTTAATGTCTGCTGTTTTGAATAATATCTTGGTCGCATAATAGCCCATCCCTTCTTAAGAAGCATTGTCAATCATATCCGGCCTGTATTAACAGGCTCATCCCGATAAAGCGGTGCCGGCTGTTCTTTAAGGAACAACCGGCCGTTTCCCGATTCAGGGAGCTTCCTTGTCCAGTACTTTCTGAACTTTACCGTTTAATTCTTTACACCCTTCTGCAGGATCTTTCTTTAGATACCAGATTTCTTCCAGACCGTAGTTAATAGCATCCCGGACTTCGTTCGTTCTAAGATTTGCAGGCACAGGATAAGGTTTTGCATATTTAAAAAGCTCCATAAAATTTGCATATGGTTGAAAATCCATTAGAGGACTATTATCAAGAATTTCAGGAATTACACAGGGAAGACCGCCAAGATTATTCCACGCTTTTTCTGTTGCTCTGCTGCCGAGAAATTTGATTAATTCCCACGAAGCTTCCGGTTGTTTTGTATTGTTAAGCATGCTGTAGAATGCCCATACGGATGCCGAGGAGACTTTGCCTGCCTTTCCGGTCGGCACTATCTGAACGTCCCAGTTGAAAGGTTTACCTTTTGCATAAGAACGTAAATTGGCAATATAACCGTAACCGCCGATCATCATTGCAATCTGTCCTGAGCCAAATCCGCTGATCGAGGATAACTCACTTTCGACAGGCAGTTGAGTTTTATTCTTTATAAGATTAACAATAAACTTTACGCCTTCGATAGATTCCTTTGTGCCCAGGAGTGATTTCTTTCCGCTTTTATCGACATACCCTCCGCCGAAGGACTCAAGAACATTCAAGGCTCCATTTTCACTTGCTAAATTGGCGATTCCCCAGCGATCTATTTTTCCATCTCCGTTCAGATCCTTCGCTGTTTTCCCGGCTAAATTACGTAGATCATCCCATACCCAGTCCTCTTTGGGGTATGCCAGGCCGGCTGCATCGAAGACATCCTTGTTGTAAAAAATAGCTCCGAAGCCGGGATTGCCGTTTCTTGGAAAACCGGTCAGTTTCCCATCAAAGGTAGCTGCCTCGATAGATTTCGGGTAGTAGATGCTCATATTAACTGCATCGGCTTTTATGAAAGTATTAAGGTCTTTCAGCATACCCTTTCTGGCATAGAACGGAATAAACTTTGTATTGAGCCAGAACACATCGGCACCCTTGCCGACAACGGAAGCCAGTTGTATCTTCTCGAAATACTCATTTATAGCAAAAGCAGCCCAGAGCAGGTTAACCTTTATGTTGGGATGTTCACCGGTGAATTTGCCAAGGATTTCCTGGTAAAATTTAAGCTGCCTCTTCCCACCGCGCATCATGAAAGAAATCTCAGCGGATTTCGCACTGGATTTTCCCGATTCACCCTGACCTGCAGCCCATGACAACAATGGCAGCAGCAGCAATAGAATAACCATCAAAGAAATAATGATAGTTTTACGGCATTTCATATCTGCCTCCTTAATTATTTATTCCCCAAAACTTAAGGGGTATTACCATATATAAACTGCCCGTTATAAATGCTCTTTATCACTTGATTCACCCGA
>JAADHF010000134.1 GCA_013151965.1 Spirochaetota bacterium | reverse complement strand
GATTATCAAACCTTATATTTATATCGACGGCAATTTTACCGCCGATGGAGTAAAAGATGGTATCCTGATTTAAAATATAATTCTGTATCTGTCCCCGTACTTTAAAATCGATATTCCTGCCCACGCCGAATTTTACAATTAGCAAGACAGGTATATATAATTGGTACAGAGATTCATTAAGATATCCGAAATTAGTACCTATACCAGCGGCAGGAATAATACTTAAACGGTCAAAACGGAATTTTTTTATCCTGCAACTACTTAAAAAGTATAGCTATATTATAATACGGGTTGCCTTTATATTAAAGTGTACCATTCTATTTAAACCTGTGCATTACGAATTTGAATATTGAAATTCCAGCCTGTTGTGTTTCAGGTTATCCTCAGCCTGTATAAATGAACTCCAGTAACAGCCGTCGCAGTTTATAGATTCTCTTGCCGTTTCCCATTCCTCTAAAAAAGATTTGTATTTGTCCGGAGTTAAATCGACAATATTGTATTTATCTGCGAGTTCTGTTCGAAACTCGTTGCAGAGCATTAAGCCGCCGTCGGAATCTATCCTGAGCTGTAACGGATTGGTACACTGCCAGTTGTTTTTTATTCCGTATACCGGCATGTTTTTTAAGTAAATATCAGGCACGGAAATCTTAATTCCCAAACTTTTTAGCTTCAGCAATTGTTCTGATAATAAAGTGAAATCGTTTTTTTTATTGTCAGGTATAAGATAATCCTGATTCATATTGCTGTCGGAGAATTCCTTATTCGGATTTGTTGTATGCTGTATGGTGCAGAGGTTAATATAGAAGCCCTCCCCGGACAGTCTGTTTACTAAATCCGGAACCTCATGCATATTAAATCTATGAATAACCACATTAGCCGCAAGAAGAGGAATACCCTTTCTTTGCAGATATCGAAGCATGCCGTACCCGTTCCTTGATTTCCGGGAAGTGCTTATATCAATCTTTAAATCTTCCAGACTGTCGACACTTGCAAAGTAACCCCACAGGCCGGATTCCGCCAGAGTATCCGCAGTTTTATCCGAAAAAGTAGAGTTGGACAGGACCGCTGTTTTTATTCCCTTTTTAAGGCTGTACCGCAGCAGGGCAGGAAGCCATTTTTTAAGAGTCGGTTCTCCGCCCAGTATTTTTACCGTTTTTATGCCGATTCTTGCCATATTGTCATATGCATCTGTCCAGTCCTGAAGTGAAAGGTCTTTAATTTCGGATTTGACGAGCTTACAGTAACCGCATTTTAAATTACAATCTCTTGTTAAATAGATCTGTGCTTCTGTTATTTTAGACATTTTTCCTCCCATTTAAAAAAATCTTTATTTGACTGTTTTAATTCTTAACTGCATTTTTAATCTTTATCTTGTCTATCTCATTAAGCCGGCTGCCGGCTGCGATCTTTGCCCAGGTTGTAAAATTATAGAATCTCAGTGCATTAGCTGCATCACGGACCTCATGGTAAAGATCAAGGCTGCCGGTCGGCAGGAAGAAATCTTCGACATTATCCGTTCCTATTCTTACCGGGATATCTTCCAGAAGAAGATCGAGTACCCTTGTTATACTGTTATGCATGGGAACCATAATATCTCTGTTTTGTTTATTTGATATGGTTGCAGAGGGGCAGACAATTATCCCTATGTTGGTTTCTTTAAGTCCGTCTATAATTTTCCTGAATCTTTCTTCGCTGAAGGAGGCTATGGAAAGGGCGTGAATTGCCCAGATTGTAGGTGTTTTTCTCTGAATATGGCCGGTGGAATCGGGACGCAGCCATCTGACCGCTTCTATAAGGGTTTCGGTTCCGTTTTCGTTCGGATTATTGGTCTGATCGATCTGCATATGTACATCTTTATAGTCCAGAGAGTTTGCCAGTGTGATTATTCTTCGAAAGTGCTCTGTAAATCCTATATGTCCGGTCCGCATATCCCTTTCCGGGAGGGTTCCGATAAAATCGGCAAGTTTTGCTCCGCGGGAAAACAGTTCCCATCTGTCTTTACCGGTATTCTTGAATCCGAATATAGGGTATGCCCCGACCCTTAAGTCTATCTTTTTCGAATACTGCTTTTTCAGCTCGACAGCTGTTTCCAGTGCTGTTAATCCGATACAATCCGCCGTAGTATCTATAAAAGTATCGATACGCCTTATCCCGTTTTTTATGCTTTCATCCAGTGCGCGTGCAATTCGGGATTTTAATGAGGCTTTTGTATATGCAAGCCCTTCGTGCAGAGCTCCCGTAGTATGCTGTTTTGCTTCCAGCGGATATGTGGAAATATCCCATGGATCCATATCGGCATGTTCCACATACTTCGGTTCCATAATAAATGCTCTGTCCAGATGCGCATGTGCGTTAAACCAGCCCCCCAGCTTTCCCACATGCCTTCTGACTTCCGTTTCGAAACTCATAAAACCTCCTTTTATTTGATGTTGTTTTTAGGCAAAAAAAAGCCCCTTCCTTTCTGAAAAAGGAAGGGGCTTAAAAAGCCATTGCCGTCTTTTATTTTTTTATACTTTTTGTGTTTTAGCCGCTTTCGGATTTGCACCAGTTAATTCTGCCTTTTGTTTTGGATCGTATTTAACAGAACTTGCTGTGTTATGTCAACAGTGTATCGGCATTATTTTTAAAAAATGTTATGAATTTTCAGATTGTGATTTCCTCTGGGTCAAGATTACCCGGCTGACTTATATAAAATGTGTCATATCGAAACATTGATAGATCAATTTTAAAGATATAATGCCATATTATGTATAATTCTATAATATGTATAGAATTATTGTTCTAATAAGTTGGCATATGTATTGCTTTTTTGTCAATGAAAAACAAAAATCCAAACCAAGGAGGTACATTATGGATATTGTAAAATGGAACCGCGACAATCTGGATCCTTTCAGGGAATTAGACAGGATACAGGATGAGATTAACAGGATTTTTGATTTCCCGAGGATCTCAGAGACGGAAGGGATATTTGACAGGGCTTTTTCTCCGGCAATAGATGTTGTGGAAAATGCAGATAATTATACGGTAAGATGCGACTTACCCGGCGTGGAACAGAAGGATCTTCAGGTATCGGTGGAAGGCGATGTCCTGACAATTAAGGGTGAGAAAAAATACGAGAAAAAAGAAAAGGATGCCCGTTACTACAGAAATGAGCTCTGGGAAGGAAGTTTTCAGAGAACTCTTTCGCTTCCTGCCGGAGTGGATGCGAACAAGGTGGATGCCGAATTAAAGGATGGAGTGCTTACAATTACACTGCCCAAAAAAGAAGAGCATAAGCCCAGGCAAATTGCAGTAAAAAGCGTTTAACAGGAGGGAATAAAATGAAGGAAAAACAGATAGAACAAAGGAAAAAGGTAATAAAGCCTCTTTATCAGGTGGCAGAAGAGAAAGGAAAAGTAATTGTAAGGCTCGAAATGCCGGGAGTAAAAAAAGATAATCTGGAAATTAAGGTAGCAAATAATGAGCTTAAAGTGCTTGGAAAAAGGGATGAAGCACAGAAAGAAGCCGGCTACCTCATAAAAGAACGGCGGGGCGGAGATTTTGAACAGATTTTCACCCTTGATAATACTATAGATCAGGACAGGATAGATGCACAGCTGAATAATGGCGTTCTGGTCATTACCCTTTCGCTTAAGGAGTCGGAAAAGCCCAGGCTCATTAAGGTTAAAACAGCATAGTGGTATTCGCGGAGCATTCGCTCCGCTGAAATAAGGAAGCAGAAGGAAGAAATTCCTGATAAGGGGCAGGAGTCCGAAAAAGGATTCCGCCCCTTTTTTTATTCTGAAATTATTTTTTTCATAAGTACACAAGCATTTAAAATTTCGATGAGTACACAACGCTTGACATGTTTATTATAAAAATCTAACATTTTATGAAATATTGATATAGAATAACGCTTTAAAAAGGTGAGGATATGAGAAAGTTTATTCCTGTTATGTTGTTTTTTGTAATGGCTTCCTTCATAATATTTGCAGATGAGCGGACAGATAGTTTTACAGAGGATATCACCGGTTATCATGGAGTGGGGAAGGCAACTGCTGCGGATAAGGATGAAGCGTTAAGGCTTGCCAAAGCGGATGCTTTAAAGCTCATCTTTTCCCAAATCGGTAAAGATAAGATGTTTCAGGAAATGTTTATATCCTCATGGCCGGGTTCGATATCAATAGAAAAAGACAGTATTACAGAAGATGAGAATGGTTTTACTGCTTCGGTAACAGTTAAGGTAGACCGTAATTCGATTATCATGACGGAAGGACAGTATAGGGTTGCTGCGGTCAGTCTCCTGGACAGGGCGGAGAAAATTATTGAAGATACGGAAAAGACATTGAATGATGCGGAAACAGCAGAAGAGAATCTTAGAATGTCGGAAGCTCTTATCGGGTATAAACATGCTTTGACAAGGTGCAATGAAAACAGCGAACTGCTTAAGAATTTAGGTGATAACAGTATTTCCGCAACGGACGGCAAGAATCTCTCCTCTATTTTAAGTGTAATCGACTCCCTTAAGCTGCGTTCCGATACCGGCCTTAAGAGACTCGAAGAGCTTGCTAAAAAGAGCGAAAAATCGGCAGCTATGGAGGAAATAAGCAAAGCTCTGGATTTAATAGGAGTTGAACTTGCGAAAATAGAAAATACATCCGGTCAATACAGTAAAATAGAGCCTTTTTATGATTTGCCGAAGGAACAGCTTCAGTCGATTTTAATTGATGTAAATTCGTTTATAGAGCGTGAAGCGGAAATGAGGGGGAAACTTGATTTTCTTTTCGGAAAGGTTTCCGAAGAAAATCTGTTTTTAAAGGAAAGGATAGAAATAACCTGGTCGGATCTGGACAGAAGCGGAGAAAAACTGGCTAAAATGAAAAAAGAGCTTAATCTTGAAATCAAAGAACCCCGGTTGGTACGTCAGGAAAAGGCAAGGAAACGTGAAGAGAGGAAAAAAGCGGTAATTAATGCCGTTTCATATCTTTTCCTGCATAATCCGTCGGAAGTCCTATCATTCCGCTACTATATCCCCGTGGATTGGGACGGAGAAAAGAAGTTTAGTTTTATTGATGAAAACAATTGGGTACTTGCATCGGAGGGTCTCTTCTCCGGTTTTTGGATCCACGGCAGCCTGGAAAACAGGGAACATAAAATGATGCAGAGCAAAGATACCGTTCTTGCCTCGCAGGCCGGGATCGGGATTGCTCAGAAGGTGCTTTTCGGAGTTGGATTTTCCTGGGAATGGATACATACTGTTTCCGCTGATTCGGCCGGGAAAGGTGCGGGAATAAAGGAGAATGCCTTTACACTGTTTTTCGGAGGTCCGAATAGTAACGGCACAGCGATAAACTGGCTTTTTTCTTTTACGTACAGAATTCCTCTGTTCTTTGATCCTTTTATTGCACCGTACCAGATGAATGCGGGTTTAAACTGGCTGGTCAGGGCAGGAAATATTCTCCTTGTGGAGGCGGGCGTTTCTTCCGGATGTTATCAGAACATGCCGGGAACAAGGGAAGATGTAAAACAGCATATAGAGTACCAGCTGCGATGGAATGCAGGGATTGCCCTGCGCCTGCCTGCTCCTTTTACATGGGGAATATATTACACGGGTACGGGCAGAGCCCCGCTTTCCGGCAACACACTCGGGAGTATGATTTATCAGGGTGCATGGAGTTCATATATTGGCTATAGTTTCTAGTAACCGGGTATAGTCTTTTAAGGTTTGCTTAAGGAATCCGCAAGTTATTTTTACAACTTATCCTGTATAACAGCGGAGGAGGATATATGAGGCCGCTTATAGTATGCGGATACAGCGGAACGGGGAAGACCTCGTTTGTTAAAAAAGCCGCAGAAGGATTAAGGGATGCAGGTTTTACCGTTGCATACATTAAACATTCAGGCAGGAAACCTGAAATTTCCGGTAAAAGTAAAGATACCGAACTGCTTTTTAATACCGTAACTAATACTGCTGTTACGGTATCCGGGGACTTAGATGTGATTTACAGGAGAAGAAAGGGTAATAAACCGGTATTGTCTGCCGGGGGTTTTTCACAAAAAGAGATGCGTTTAAGATTGCGGAATTTATTAAACGGAATCGATGCCGATTATGTACTTATTGAAGGTTTTAAGGATTATAACGGTCCCATTCCTAAAATAGTATTCGGCAGAAACAGGAAAGATATAGAGAATCTCAAGGATAGTTTAACAGTGGCATACTCCGGTATTGGTGTGGAGGATTATGGCATAGAGGGGATTCATTTTCTTCCTGTTTCCATGGGAAAAAATAAGCTTAAGGATTTTATACAATCGAATACTATCGATTTTGCGGCCGGTCTTGACTGCGGCGAGTGCGGTTTTCCCACATGCAGGGAGTTCGCTCATGAATTACTTGCCGGAAATAAAAGAATAAGTGACTGTTTGCCTCTGCAGGATGATGTAAAACTCTATATAAACGGGAAGAGGATTTACCTGAAAGGTTTTGTCCGTTCCACTTTCCGTGATATTATCGAAGCATACATAAAAAACCTGCATGGGACGGAAGACGGAAAGATACGGATAACTATCGGATAGTATTGGGTATAACGTAATAATAGATGGCAAAGAAATGGCAAACTGTTCCCGTCAGTACAAATAGATGCCATATTCCGTGACTATATTTTACCTTCTTCATTATATAAAAAACGGTACCAATAGTGTAGGCAAGGCCTCCTGCGATGAGCCAGTAGAGGCCTTCTGCAGGCAGGGCGTGGATCAGGGGCTTTACGGCAATTACTATAATCCATCCCATGGAGAGGTACAGGATGAGAGAGAGTGATTTGAATTTATTTATAAAAACCACTTTCGCCGTAATTCCAATCAAAGCCAAACCCCATACAATACCGAAGAGTGACCATCCCCAGCTGCCGTGTAATGTTACAAGTGTAAAGGGTGTATAGGAACCGGCAATAAGCAGATATATGGATGAATGGTCTAAGATTTTAAAAATATGTTTTGCCCGTTCCCGGGTAAAGCTGTGGTACAATGTGGATGAAAGATACAGCAGAACCATGGATGTACCGAAAATAACGGCGGATACGATATGGACGGCTGTACCGTAGTGTATGGATTTGATAATTAAAATGACCAGCCCGAAAATTGACAGTACTACCCCGGTACCGTGCGTACCGGCATTAAAGATTTCTTCTCCTGCAGAATATGAAGGAGAGTTTTTTAATCCGGTTTTCATAATTCCCATTATTGCTACCCTGTATTTAAGGTACTACAATTTACTACATCGAAGCAATATCTTTAAGCCTGTCTATGATGGGAATATGCTGGGTGCATACTTGTTCGCATTGACCGCATTCGGTACAAATGGCGGCAATTTCCTTCGTAATATCCCAGTGCCATTTTAACCTGTCGGAGATGGCATGGTCGTTTTTGTACAAGATCTTGTGATTGTACGCCTCCATGAATTTAGGTATAGGTATTTCTACGGGACAGTTATTGCAGTACTGGCATCCGGTACAGAGAGTGCCGAATGATTCTGTTGCATCACTTTTTATCTTTTCCAATAACGAGTCTTCGATATCTCTGTATGTTTCGACGGCATGTACCGCTTCGTGTATCTCGTGCAGGTCTTGAAAACCTACAAGAGCGGTTGTTATTTTTTCATGCGCAAATATAAAATGAAGTGCAGCTTCCACTATGGATTGGTTCTTATCCTTTTTTATAAAATCAAATATTTCCGGATTCTGAGGGATAATGCCGCCTCCGAGAGGGTTCATAACAACACAGCCGATATCATACGCTTTTATGGCATCGAAGGCTTTCTGCCTTACCGAAAAATTGTAAGCGGAATAACCGAACAGGACCGCTTCGAAAACATTTTCTTCGAGTAATTCCTTAATGTCATCGCCGATAAGATGGCTGGAAACGCATATATGCCTTATAAGGCCCTCTTCCTTTAATTTTACAAAAGTATTAAGAATGCCTTCTCTCTTTCTCTTTTTCCAGTTATCGAGGCTGGTAACAGACCACATATGATAAAAATCTATAGTATCCAGTCCGAGCCTCTTTAGCTGGCTGTCTATTTCTCTTCTGATTTCCGGCTCTTTGGTTTCGAATGTTTTTGTCGAACTGTAGAATTGTATGTTCTGTTTTTTTAGTTCCTTAAATGCATCACCGAATGTCTGTTCACTTTTAATTCCAAAATACTTCGGTGCGGTATCAAAGTAATTTATACCTGATTTTGCCGCTTCGAGTACCATATTTACACAGGTTTCTCTGTCATCGATGTTCTTAAAGCGCATGCCTCCAAAACCAACAATAGAGAGCTTTTCGCCTGTTCTGCCGTGTCTTCTGTAAATCATGTATAATCCCCGTCCTTATCTTTGAAAATTTTGACTATTATAAGTTGTGCTTTTAATTTATAAATTTTAAATTAAAACGTCCACTGTAATTGTATTTAATTGCTATTGCCGGATAGAAGTTTACTGATATTTATAAGATATGTTTTATCCATAGGCCAGAAACCGCCCGCTTGATACTTGTTTGCGCCTGATTCAAATAGAAGAACAAGGGATTTTCCGTATTTTGTTATCCCCTCCATCATACTGGGAGATACGAGTTTCGATAGAGCATTTCCGGAATCGATAAACCAGAGCGGAACCGGCCTTTCTCCGGACAGCATTACATATTTATCCGGCTTTCTGTTCATAGGATTACTATGGATTAAAAGAGTGCTGTTATTAGCTCTGCCGTATGATGTGCTTAAGGCGATAATATCTCCGGAAAAAGCCATGCCCTGTACCTTATCCATGATCGAGAGAATGTAATCAGGCTGCGGTTTACCGTTTTTCGATTCGGATTCTGTGAAATTATCCGTTACGGGATCGAGTTTATAGCCTGCCGCCCATCCATAACGCAGATTACCGGCCATGTCTTTTAAGTGATGACTCCTTTTGGTTTCGTACCTTCTCCCGGACAGGGGGTAATATGCAAACTCACCTACCCAGACAACATCCCCGGAATATGCGGCAAAGGATCCTTTTGTTTCCGTTTCATAATAGTCTTTAAAAGCTATAAAACCGTTATCGGGAGTATCTTCAAAATCAGTAATAGACATCCGGTAAAGACCTTTTCCCGAAGCAACCCATATGTGTTTTCTGCTTACACAGATTCCACCGGCATGGCCGGTGAAGATAGACCGGTCTTTGTTCAGAAGCCACACGGTCTTAACAAGTTTTCCCGTCTTCATATCAACTGCGGTTATACAGCTTGGACGGCCGTCGCTTGTATAGTTGGAGATGATTATCCGGTTTGCCGATTTAATATATGCAATGCCCTGGGGCACTGCATTCTGCCTAAGACCGGGGATGATAAAACCCGGTTCTGCAACAGCGGCGAAATCCAGGTAAAGAGGATTCGTTTTAAAATCAAGATAAGGGCGTGTTTCCTGTTTAAGGCTGTTCATTTTATTGGCTGTCTTGTGGATTCCGGATGCTCTGTTGATTCCGGATGCCCGGTTTCCGGCGGTACTACCGGTACTTCCTGTCTCTGAAGGTGCGGTAGAGCAGGCGTTAAAAAAAATAATCGGACTGATAATTATAACAAAAAAATAGAATATCTTTCTCATGGTACTGTTAATGCTGAAATAAAGAATAATATTTTAAAAGATATATAGACAAAAGTAAAAAATCAATTTAAATATACAAAAATGACATCATAAGTCCGAAAATATTGGTGCAGGAGGGTTACCCAATGCCGATGTTATTTATTATAAGAAATAGATGAATACGGTGAGTATGGACATGGAAACCATTTTAGTCATTGATGATAAAAAAAACATCAGAGAGGTTCTTAAGGATTTTCTGGAAACCGAAGGGTATACCGTAGTTGCATGCGGTTCAGGAGAAGAGGCTCTGACTCTTATAGATGAAGATTTGCCTGATATTGTTTTAACCGATTTTAAGCTTCCGGGGATAGACGGGATAAAACTTACCAAGAAGATACATCAGTTGGATTCTCAGATGCCTATAATTTTGTTTACCGCTTATGGTTCCATATCATCCGCAGTGGAGGCGATTAAAGCGGGCGGATATGATTATCTTACAAAACCGCTCGATTATGATCTTTTAAAGATAATACTCCGCCGGGCCCTTGATCAGAAAATGATAAAACAGGAGAATCTGTTCTTAAAGGAAGAGGTTTTAAAACGGTACAATCTGGATAAGTTAGTGGGCAGAAGCCCTGTTATGCAGAAAATGTTTTCACTTATCAAAACAGTAGCAGTTTCCAATTCTACGGTTCTGATAGAGGGGAAGTACGGTACCGGCAAGGAACTGGTAGCCAGGGCGATTCACAGATACAGTGACAGAAGGGATAAACCTCTTGTTACTGTTGACTGCTCTGCATTACCGGAAGGTCTTCTGGAGAGTGAACTCTTTGGTTATGAAAGGGGAGCTTTTACAGGTGCCAGTAACAAAAAAAAGGGACGGATAGAACTTGCGGACGGCGGTACACTTTTTCTCGATGAGATAGGAGAAATGAGCCTCCAGCTTCAGGCAAAATTACTCCGTGTAATACAGGAGAAACAGTTTATAAGGCTTGGAGGACTGCAGCCTCTGAGTATAGATTTCAGGCTCATCGTTGCAACGAACAAGGATCTGAAGGCGGAGATAGTCTCCGGCAGTTTTCGGGCGGACCTCTTTTACAGGCTCAATGTAATCAAGATAAAAGCACCCGGGCTGCTGGAGAGAAAAGATGATATTCCCCTGCTTGTAAATCATTTTTTATCCGAATTTAACAGACATGAAGGAAAATCCATAAAAGGGGTTAGTCCCCGGGTTATGGAAATACTATCTGTTTATGATTGGCCGGGAAATGTCAGGGAACTTGAAAATTGTATCGAACGGATGACTGTAATATGCCCGGAAAATATAATTACAGAAGAATATCTGCCCCAGGAAATAAAGGATGCAGTCGACATGCATCCGGTGAATATTGCAGGAGAAGATAAACTGCAGTCCGCTGTACATGCCGGTGTATATAATAATGGATATTTTAAAATTCCGGCGGGTTTTACAGATACCGGTAGTTTTAGAGATAAGCTGCATCGTGCGGATTCGGCGGGTTACATAGATTCATCGGGGAACCTTCATCTCGATAAAATAGAACGTGAAGCGGTACTTAAAGCTCTGAAAAGGACAAACTGGAATAAAAGCGAAGCGGCGAGACTTTTAAATATCGATAGAAAAGCACTCTATAACAGGATCAGGAAGTATAATCTGTAGATACATTAAAATGAGTGTCTGCCCGGCTGTCATGGGCTGCAGTTTTTTAAGATCCCCTCTGCGGCTCTTATGCCGGAAGCCCAGGATGCGGTGATACCCCTGCTTGTACCGGCACCGTCACCGATAAAGTATATATTTTCCTTTACTGCAAAGTGATTGTCGATAAAAACGGGTCTGTTAGCGTACATTTTAATTTCAGGATAGTAAATGATTGTCGAGGGGTGAAGAATACCGGGGACTATGGTATCGAGCTTCTTAAGGGATTTCCATATTTCCCTTAATATTTTGGCAGGACAGGTTAAAGCGATATCTCCTGGTGTAACATTCAGTGTCGGCTTAAAATTATAAAGATCCTCATTAAAATCCGAAAATTTCGACCTTCTGTCCATTCTGAAATCACCTGTCCTCTGCATTATAGGATTACCGCCGCCGACCTGCATGGCGGATTTTCCCAGGATAGATGCATACTCCTGCCCGCTCCTGATCGGGTCTGTGAGTCTTATTGTGCGGAGCACTGCAAAGTTTACAAGGCCATTGCTTTTTCGTTTTTTGGAAAAGGAATGGCCGTTTACGGAGTAATAGCCGTCATACTTCTCTTTAACGACATATGCCGCACCTGAATTTGTACAGAAGGTTCGTGTTTTATTGGGGAAGATAAATTTTGGGTCGTAATAATCCCGGACTATCGGATAATTTTCTTCTTTTGTTTCGAGCCGTATGCCTATATCTACGATATTGTCGATATACTCGATACCCAGCTCATCCATCCATTTCTGCAGGAAAGAAAAACCAGCCCGGCCCGGAGCTGTAATAATACTATCGAACTGCAGAGTCCGTTTGTCTGTGATTAATGTATGGCCTTCAAGGTGAAGAGCTTCTTCTTTAAAGGAAAAAACGACTCCGAGCTCTTTGAGTTCACCGGTTAAAGTATGTATAAGTTCCGCTGCATTATCCGTACCAACATGTGCCTGTCTGATTTTTAAAAGTTTTGCACCTAATTTTTCCGCTCTTCTCCTGTAAACCTTAATATTGTTAAACTCCATAAAATCAGGTTTAAGTTCTCTTTCTACCTCTTTTAAAAGTGCCGAAGCCTCTTCTTCGTTCCAGATATCTTCCGGAAAACCTACGGGAAACGTATAGTTCTGCTTGCAGTCATTGCGTAACCCCCCCGAACTGATAATCCTTTTGTCTATAATTAAAATTTTCAGCTTTGAGTTTCGTGCCAGATGAAATGCAGCTCCCAGGCCTGCCGGGCCGGAACCTATGATGATTATATTATACTTTTCATTATTCATGATTACTTTTCATTAGACATTATCAAGCGGCGCGTTAAGTGTAAAGAGTTTATCTGGATACTTTTCCTATTTAGGTATACTATAACGAAAAGTTGCCGAATACATGGCTGAAAACAAAAGCACTTGACGGGATAAAAAAGAATGGATATAAGGATCGACAGGTTAATACGTTCTAAAAGAAAGTCGGTGGGACTGGAGATAACGGGTAAAGCCAGGCTTATTGTACGGGTGCCGCATAGCTTAAGCCTAAAAAGGATAGAAAGAATTGTTCTTGAAAAAAGGAACTGGATCGAACGCAAGTTGGGAGAGGTCAGGAAGAAAAGGTCAAGGGTAATCAGAAAGAATTTTCTGGCCGGTGAAGTGTTTTACTATCTTGGCAGGCAGTATCCCCTTGTTATTTCCGATGGTGTTAAAGCGCCAATAGCTTTTGATGATAAGTTTATTCTCTCCCGGGGCTGTCGTAATAAGGCAAGAGAACTGTTTATTGCTTTTTACAGACAGGAGACAGTAGAGATTGCTGCAAAAAAGGCAAAAGTCTTTGCAGAGAAATATAAGCTTAAATATGAAAAGATAAACAGTACAAGGGCGGAGAAACGCTGGGGGTCCTGCAGCAGTAAAGGCAGCCTTAACTTCAGCTATCGGCTCGTTATGGCTCCCCCCGCTGTTATCGAATATGTTGTTGCCCACGAGATTGCACATTTAGAGCATCAAAATCACTCTGAAAAATTCTGGGGTTTGGTCGGTAAAATACTTCCGGGATATAAGGAGAGGAGAGCCTGGTTAAAGAAAAACGGATTTTTACTTGTGCTGTAGAATGTTTTTAAAGCTTAAAAAACTTGAATAAAAAGAGGGGTAGAGTATGAGTTTTAGCCTTATTTTGATAATTGCCTCGGCCGGCGGCCTGCTTGCATTGGGGCTTGCACTTTTTAAAGCGGTATGGATATTTAGACAGCCTGTGGAAGATGAAACTCTAAAACGTATAGGCGGGTATGTGGCGGACGGGGCAATGGCTTTTCTTTCCAAGGAGTACAGTGTTTTAGTTCCCTTTGTACTTATCGTTGCTGCATTACTTGCGCTGGTAAATAGGGGCTTTCTGCGTCTTCAGGCTGTTTCCTTTGTTTCCGGCGCTGCATGTTCTGTACTTGCAGGATTTATAGGCATGAAGGCGGCAACGGCATCCAATTCCAGAACTACACATGCAGCGCAGAAAGGGATAAACAAGGCACTAAATGTGGCTTTTTCCGGCGGAACCGTTATGGGGATGAGTGTAGTCGGGCTTGCCCTTCTCGGGATTTCTTCTGTGTTTGCACTGACAATGAATATCGTTGTCAGCGGAAGCACAGTCGGCATTAAAGTACTGTCCGAATCCATTCTTCCCGTACTTGCCGGTTTTTCACTTGGCGCTTCCTCCATAGCACTGTTTTCGAGAGTCGGCGGCGGAATATATACAAAGGCCGCCGATGTCGGTGCGGACCTTGTGGGCAAGGTGGAAGCTGATATTCCGGAGGACGATCCGCGAAACCCGGCAACAATTGCTGATAATGTAGGTGATAATGTAGGTGACGTTGCAGGTATGGGCGCCGACCTGTTCGAATCTTTTGTAGGTTCTGTTATCGGTGCAATGATACTGGGGCTTACCGTTACCGCACCGGAAGAAGTTAAACTTAAGCTGATAGGTCTGCCGCTTATCCTCGGTGCTGCGGGGGTAATTGCATCCGTTATCGGGGTTTTTTTTGTAAAGGCGAAGCCGTCCGGTTCTCCTCAGAGAGCGCTGAATATCGGAACTTTCGGCGCCGCCGTACTGGCTGCCATTTTTTCTTTCTTTATTTTTCGTTACTATGTCGGCGGAAGTACGTTTAACAATGGATCGGACTATCTGGATTTATTTTTTGCATCTGTTTTCGGACTGACAGCAGGTGTGATTATCGGTGTTCTGACGGAGTTTTTTACGGGAACGGGGACATTGCCCGTAAAAGCAATAGTTCGTTCATGTATAACAGGTTCTGCAACAAACCTTATAACCGGAATGGGTGTGGGGATGCTTTCGAGTTTTCCTGCCATGATAATTATTGTGTCGGCAATCTATGGGAGCTTTGCGGTCGCGGGA
The DNA here is from genome assembly GCA_013151965.1 of Spirochaetota bacterium. Classification (GTDB taxonomy): domain Bacteria; phylum Spirochaetota; class Spirochaetia; order SZUA-6; family SZUA-6; genus SZUA-6. Next base: position 14,907 of record JAADHF010000134.1, on the reverse strand, counting down.
TTGTACGGCATCGGCATGGCGGCTTTAGGTATGCTCATTACTCTTGGGATACAATTAGCCGTAGATGCCTACGGCCCGATTGCCGATAATGCCGGCGGTCTGGCTGTTATGGCGGATTTCCCGCATGAAATTCGGGAGATTACAGATGAACTGGATGCCGTAGGCAATACAACTGCAGCAATAGGCAAGGGTTTTGCAATAGGTTCGGCAGCTTTAACTGCAATTATTCTGTTTACTTCCTTCGAAGAACAGTCTGGGGCAGGTGATATAAAAATAACCAGTATTCCGGTTCTTGCAGGACTGCTGCTCGGTGCTGTTATCCCGTATCTGTTTTCCTCCCTTGCCCTCTCCGCAGTAGGAAAAGCTGCATTTAGAATGGTAGAAGAGGTAAGAAGACAGTTTGCGGCGCATCCGGGGATACTGAATGGAACAGAGGAACCTGATTATAAGAAATGTATAAGCATCAGTACTGCTTCGGCTCTTAAACAGATGCTTCTGCCCGGAATAATTGCCGCTGCAACGCCTGTTCTGGTTGGTTTTCTGGGAGGCATCGAGATGCTTATCGGGCTTTTAACAGGTGTTACCGCTTCCGGAGTAGTGCTTGCTGTTTTTATGTCCAATTCCGGCGGTGCGTGGGATAATGCAAAAAAAATGATAGAGGGCGGCATGGCCGGAGGCAAGGGGTCTCTGGCCCATAAAGCATCCATAGTGGGTGATACTGTCGGTGATCCGTTCAAGGATACTGCAGGTCCCTCTTTGAATATACTGATAAAGCTGATGGCGGTTGTTTCACTGGTAATAGCACCTATGTTAAAATCATACTGGGGGTAAAAAAATGGAATATAAAAACAGGCTGTATCTGATACTTCATCCCGATTCCGCTCTTGTAGCATCACAGCTGAATCCGGAACAGTTTGCAAAACATTATGTTGCCGGTTCTTCACGGCATTATGAGGGAAAGGTTATATTCGCCTCTATAGATATAAATTTCAGAAACCCCTATTTTGATATTGATAAGGGGATCACCGGCCTTGTTCCGCATGAAGACGGCCGCCCGAAGGCAACAAAATTCATAGCAACCTACAGGGCTTTAGAGCATATGGATTTTGAGTCGATAGAAAAACTTTACCTTACAACCCCGGATGCGGTTACCCTTGAGTTGTCGGCTTCCGGGCATAAAGTTCAGCATTCTGCAGGGAAATTAAGAATTTTCGCGGAGATTGCTCCTTTAAAAATGCTTCTGCTGACAGATTATGATTTCGTTGAATTCGGAAATTTTATAACGAATCCGGATAATCCCAAGGGGGCTCCCAGGATTTTTTATACTCAGATTGATATCGATATCGATGAGTTTATTAAAGATATTAAACGGCACCCTTTTGTAAATCTGCCCATAGAGACGCTTCATCCCTCCAAATTGAGAGATGCAGTGTATGAGATGAGGGATAACCCGGAAAAACGTACCAAAGGGTTAAGTCTATACAGTTCGCTCAATAGTATTCCCTACAGATGCCTAAGGCACGGATTTATGTTTGCCGCACAGAATGAATCCAAATTCTTCCCCCTTCCGAAACCGAAGGAGATAGAGAATATCAACTACAGATTCTGGAGAAGTATGTAGCCGCGGCAGTTCTGTTGTAATATTTTGTAGATCAGAATTCTTCAAAATCCGCATCCAGTTCATCCTCCAGGCTCTTTTCTTCTTCCAGAAGATCATCTGCGGATGGTGAGTATTGCTTTTTATCCGTGATATTCGGTGTCGATGCAATGTGTCCGGCTGTATCCGTGCTTTTCGACTGTAAATAGGGGGTATTAATTACATTTTTCCGGGAAACAGGGGATGGGGCTTCCAGCTGTCTGGGTTGTTTCGCGGTTTCCACTTTAAAAAATGATATAACCTCTTTAAGCTGTAATGCTTCCTGTGCAAGTATGGCTGCGGAAGCGGCCAGTTCTTCCGAAGAAGCTGCATTCTGCTGAACAACCTTATCCATATCGATAATAGCATCTGTGATCTGTTCTATACCGATATCCTGTTCTCTGCCGGCTGCACTGATTTCCTGGATAAGCTCTGCGGTTTTCCGGATGTTGGGAACAATAGTCTCGAAAAGTCTGCCGGCTTTCTGAGATACAGTAACGCTGGAAGATGAAAGTTCGCTTATCTCGGCTGCAGCTTTCTGGCTCCTCTCTGCAAGTTTTCTTATCTCTGCGGCAACTACGGCGAATCCGCGCCCATGCTCGCCTGCACGTGCAGCCTCGATTGCGGCGTTTAAGGCGAGAAGATTTGTCTGACGTGCAATTTCTTCTATTACACTTATTTTTTCTGCGACTTCCTGCATTGATTGTGCCGTTTCCGTAACGGCTTCGCTGCCCTCCTTCAGATCGGATACCGCTCTAGTTGTAATTTCTTCGGTCTGTGCGGCATTCTCTGCATTCTGCTTAATATTGGCACTCATTTCTTCCATGGAGGAGGAAATCTGTTCTATGGCCGCCGCCTGCTGAGTCGCCCCCTGTGCCAGGGTTTGTGCGGAAGAATTTACCGTATTGCTTGTGCCTGCCACCCTGTCGGTTGAGTTTATTACATTCATAGCTATTTCATTAAGGCTCTCTATCATTTGCTGCATTGAGCGCAGCAGGTCCGCAATCTCATCCTTTCCTCTGGTTTTTATCCTGACTGTTAAATCGCCCTGAGCTACCTTTATGGTTGTCTGCAAAGCCTTTTTAAGTGAATTTGTCGTTAACTGCACAAGTGTAAATATTACTGCTGCTATGATAAGAATAATTACAGCAAGCCCGATACTGAAAAACAGTTTAAATTCGTAAAGTTCCTTATTTGCTCTCTCCGCAAGATTGGTTAACGCTGCTTCCTGCTGAAGTGTGTTAAAAGCGGCAACAAAGACACCTATGGTATCGCCCGAATAGTCATTGATCGACTCTACTCCGACGAGATATTCTCCGGTCTGCTTTACAATCCGTGCCGAATGCCCTAATGTGAGTAATTTTTTATTTATCAAAGGATCTGTAATACTGGAATTTGTTGCATTTGTCAGTACAAAGGTATCACCCAGTACGGGATACTTTTCCGGATTATGCAGGGATGTTGCAATAGTCAGTTTATCCGCATCCAGGTAAACCGCATAGTAGATATCATGAGAAAATTGGAAATTCCGCATGACTTTTTCAAAGGAAATGAGTATTTCATCCGAGCCGAGATAATCTCCGTTCGGTGCAGTGACAGGGACAATACCGCGTATTACAATTCCTTCTTTTCCCACACCTATGCCCGATATCGAGGTATAACTGCCGTTGTTTATCTGCATAACGGTTTTTCCGGATGAGGAGAGATCATCGTAAACATCGATCTTTTGTCCGTTCCGGGTAATCCGGTAGTCCTCCTTCCAGAGACGCACAAGGCTTCTTCCATTGGGAAGCAGGAAGTTCAGTTTTAACGAATCTTCCCCCGAGTTTACCTTATACCCTTCGATGATAGGTTTAAACACACGCCGGAGCATATCCCGTGCCTGCTGAGATTTTATGTCGTTTTCATTGTTTATATTGCCGGAAAGGGCAATTCTGTATGCCTGTATTACCTGTGGCATTCGGGAAAAGAGCGATGCCTTCTGCAATGCCTCTTCAGCGGCAGTTTTGATATTAGAATGAGCGCCATCGAGTATGGATCCTACAAATCTTTCCGATGCGTTTCTGGCCAACTCTCTTTCTGTTTTTATCTCCTTATATACAAAAGTTTTAAATGAGTTTAATGTTTCAAAGTAGCCGGCTATCCCCGCGGCAGCCAGCAGCCCGATAATCGGAACTAAAAACTTAACCCTGGTTTTCATAAAAAGAAGCCTCCTCCGCATGATAAATAGGCACCATCATTATTTTTAATTTTATACATCCGCCTCAACGAATGCAAATATTTTATGCTTTAACACGTGGAATATAATATATTTAATATTATGATATATTTATTTGAAAAAAAACAGGAGGAGTGATAACATATATATAGATATATACGGTATTATAGCGATTTAATTTTTTTTGTTATCCGGAGTTGTTATGCCTTTTAAAAAAGTTATGTCTGTTTTTTTATTACTGACCGTGTCTTTAACTATTGTTTTTAGTCAGACAGTGTATAAAAAAAAGGATATTGCCGTCTTTAAGCTGAGTTATTATCAGTGGAGTATCCCTAACAGGGTTCTGGGCAATATCGATGAAGAAATCAGAAAGGTATTTGTCGATCTTAACCGTTTTAATGTTATAGGAATGACATACCGCCTCGGCAAGAACGATGTTAATGCGTTCATAGCGAGTATAAAAAAGTATAAAGAACAAAATGTTCAGATTCCGGAAAAAGTGCAGATGGGAAAAGAATATTTTACTCAGGCTGATATGAACCGGCTTATATCTTCCTTTATTGTAGTAATACCCTCGGTAGCATATTTTAACGTGGAGAGAACGGGTTCCGGCGCCCGCAGAAGTTACAAGGCTGCGCTTAAGACTTCTTTTACCTTTATTGATGTGGAAAAAATAAGAACGATATCTCAGGTATTTGTGGAAACTACCGGATACGATGATAATCCCAACAGTGCGATAAAGAATGCGGTGGATAACATTCCGAAGAAACTCGTTTTTGAGATCAGGAAGATACCCGAATTTCAACTGCGCAGCGGAGTACTCGAGGTAAGGGGAGATGAGGTTATCATTGAATTCGGAAGGAACATGGGAGTAAAGATCGGTGATGAATACTCTGTTATTGCCACACGGATACTAAAATCCGGGCAGTCATTCAGTGAGGATAAGGCTTTGCTCATTATAAAAGATGTTAATGACGAAGTTTCCGTTGCAAAGGTTATTTACAGTAAGGGCAGGATACGGGTGGGGGATGCGGTAAAAGAGGTTCCGCGGTTCGGGCTCGATACGACTCTCTATATACATATTGCAGTAAGCGACGGAATATACACGCAGATCGGCATAAGGCAGAGTATTACACGGGGTTTTTACAGATTCCGGCCTGTGATAGGGCTTGAAATTCCTATTACGGGTTACTATTATTCGGGAATTCCTGTTAATACATATCTGGGCGGTGAGATGAGCTTTTATCTCTGGAGATTTCAATTTGTAACAATGGCCGGTGCGGGAATAGGCGGATCTGTTCCTGTAAATGACAGTGGTTTCCAATTGAGCCATGTGGGAGGACTTGCCGATATTACGATTTCGTATTTATTCGACAGGAATATGAAAGTAGTTATAGATACGGGTTATCTTCAGTGGATAGGAATCGGCTTCGCATATAGTTACGGTGGTATTTTTGTAGGCGGAGGGCTGACAATCAAGTATTGATCCGGATATGTGTAAAGAAACTATTCTTAATAAGGAATATATAGAGGAGGATCGAATGCGTATAAAAAGAGGAGTGCTGTTTTCGATATTACTGTTCTTATTACTGCTATTTGTTTCTTCCTGTACAACGGTTAAAACATCTGTTTCGGCTGCGGGTAAACCTATAGCTCCTGTAAACAGGGTTTATCAGGGCGCGGGCAAAAGCGGTTCACTGATAGAGGCAATAAATCTGGCAAAAATGGATGCGGTAAAAAAGGCCGTAACGGATCTTATCGGTGTTGCCAATGAGCAGGCAAACAGAGATGTTTTAAACGGAGTTTTGTATAACACTAAAAACCCGAATGCCTATATAGTGGAGGATACGTATAAAACGCTTAGAAAGGATAAAATCGGAGATAACTATATTATTGAGTGCGAAGTTGCTGTAAACAGCGAGGCTTTAAAAAATACGCTCAAGGCAAACGGTCTGCTTGGCGGGGAAATTATAACAAAGAAGGAGCAGACCGAAGGCGCGGCGGCGGCATCGGGTTCACAGACTAAAGCTGAAGCAGCGGAAGTACTAAAACCGGTTCAGGAAGGATCTTTATCACCCGGAGAACAGCGGATTATACGGAAATATGTTCAGAATATGACCTATATGGTCTATTTCAATGGCAGTTCGAAGGAAGATTTGTTTTACATGAAAGCTGCCGTCGGTATGGCGAATGAATATCTCGCATCCCACTCCATGGAAGCGGTCGACCTCGATCAGATCGAAAAGCTTAAAAAGGATCGACAGAAGGTTTATGAGGAAGAAACGGGAGAATCAATCAGTATCATACAATGGATTGCACAGAAGTTAAATGCGGACGTGTATATAGAAATAGACGGAATTACAAACGGAGAACGGGCAGGTAAAAACTTTTACGGCCAGGCCAGTATAACACTTAAGGTTTTCGAAGCTTCCACCGGGAGGCTTTTAGGTTCTGTCCCATGGAACAGTCCACGGACTTTCAGCACATCTTCGGAACAGACGGCACGAATCAACGCGATTCAGACGAGTGTTTATAAGGCCATGCCGATTGCAATACAGCAGGCACAGGCATATATGGCGAAAGCTCTCCGCAATGGTATCAAGTATGAGCTTATTGTTCAGAATACGGCTGATACAAGGTTGATGAGCAGGTTCAGAAGAAAGCTAAAAAAGCGGGTCAAGGATGTAAGGACCGTATCGCAGTCCGCCCAGGAAACAAGGTATCAGGTATATTTTATAGGCTCCCTTGAGGATCTTGTTGATATAATTTATGATGTTGCGGAAACTGTTCCGGGGCTCGAAAATATGGAGCAGGTCCTCCTGCGCGGAAAAACCGTTACATTTGATTCGGGAATTTAGACAGAGGCGTTGCCTTTGATTAATATTTTCTTTGTAAGGAGTAAAATAATGAAAAAACTTCTGCTGCTGCCTCTGACGGCAATGGTTGTTTTCTTTACATCATGCGCCGGATCTCCGAAGGTGGAAAAACCGGCAATGATCCAGGAAGCAAAACCGGAGATTATCGACGACCAGTATCATGGTGCACGTGAAACGCCGGATTGGGTTTTCCTCGACGAAAGTGAGCTTCTCTCCAAGGAGAAGAACTACTATGTATTTAAATTCCAGGATACGGGACAGGATCTTAACGGATTAAAACTCTGGACAAGAGGTTTTACGGCGTCTTCGGAGATAGCACGTCTTGTTTCCACAAAGGTTAAGGATAAATTTGTAGGAGCCGCAGCCGGCGACAAAAACAAACTCGAAACGTACATGGAGGAAGTCGTAAAGAGCGTATCAAAGGCGCAGTACTCAGGTGCAAGGAAAAAAGCATCGTACTGGTGGGAGATCAGAAAAGTAAAAGCGGATGGTACCGTGGAACAGTACTATGAGTATTATCTGCTTTACTATGTGCCGAAGGATCAGATAGATAATGCAATAGAGCGTGCGCTGCAGGATGCGGATAAAAAAGTAAAGCCGAAGAGTGAGGATGAGAAAACCGCCCGCTCCAGGGTAAAGGAAGCCTTCGGAAACGGCTTATAAATAGAGCTCAGGTAAGGCTTATGCAGTATATAACCCGGAGGCTGTACTTAAGATGCAGCTTCCGGCAATTGTATTTTAAGGGAATATAAAAGATGTTATTTACGGAGGATAAACATTGAAAGGGTCTAAAAGCGGTTTCTTAAGAGTAAGGTTATTGCTGCCTGCAGGTATATTATTCATCTTACTTTTCGGATGTGCAACAGCTCCGCAAAAATCAATTAAAAATAATACAGTACGGAAGCCGCCGAACTGGGTATTTACTCCTCCTCCTGCGGACAATCAGTACATGTATTTTACCGGATCGGGGACAAGCAGGACAGGTGATATTGCAGAGGGAGAACGGATTGCAAGAGGAGTTGTACTGGATGCAATCATGCGCTATTTAGGTGTGGATATAACATCGAAGACCACGGCTGTTGCAAAGGGTTCGCTCGATTCATTTAAGACGGATGTCACTCAGACATTGACCTCCAGGAGCTCCGGAAGAATTGCGGGCCTGAAGGTTTCCGATCGCTGGGTAGAGCAGAAGGCAGGTGAGGTAACCGTATATCTCCTTGTTAAGTACAGCAGGGTAGAACTTCTAAAGGAGAAGAGAAGGATAGAAAAGCTCTTTAAAGAGAAGATAGAGGCTGTAAGCGAGCCGGAAAAAAAAGGCGATGAACTTGCAGAAAGAAAGAGCTATTACAAGGCGGTGATAGAATATATAGAGGCATCCGCCGCAGCTTTTAAATCCGGCATAGATAATGCGGATATCAAATTCGAACGCACCATAAATAAAGCAAAAGCGGCACTTTCCGGTATATCCATAATAAAACTTAACGATAATCTGACGGGGTTTGCAGGCAAAGCTCTTAAAGAACCGTTTAAGATAAAAGTAGTTTCGGGAACAACAGAGAAGAATCCCGGAATCCCGGATGTCAGTATAAAAGTAACATATAGTGTGTTAACCAAAAGAGGCAGAAAGAGGATTAACAGTGTAATTATTAAAACGGATAAAGATGGGTATGCGTCATTTTTACATCCGGTTCCTCAATTTGTAGGATCTGCAAGTGTTGTGATGATGATAGATATAACCCCCTATCTGGGGATGCTGGAAAGTGTTCCTTCAAAGCTTCAGAACATGGTGGACGGCCTGTCGGAAGTTGCAGCGAAACAAAAGGTCGTTTTTCATTTTAATATATCTTCTTTTGCAAAAAATATAGCTACCGGAATTGTAGTTGCCGATTTGGATGCATCCGGAAAACCGATAGAGGAAACAGAAACGGAAAACGGTCTGCTCGGGATTATGACAGGTGCAGGTTTTAAGGTTTCTTCTCTGCCGGTTGAGAAATGGAAAATAATCGGAAAAAGCGACAATGCAGTTATTTCCATGCTTTCCAAAGTTTCGGGCGGTAAAGTAAAAAGAGTCGTATTCGGTTACGGAAAAATATCCGGATATGAGCAGGATAAGGAGACTGTAATTGTAAAAGTTACGGGCACGGTAAAGGTTGTGGATCTTTCCTCAGGGGATATCCTCCTTTCCGTGGATAAAACGAAAAGTGCCCTCGGCTCGAATGTATCGACAGCGCTTTCTACGGCTTTTTATAAACTCGGTGAAGATTTCGGGAAAGAGCTTATTAACAAACTTCGGTGATAATCTATAACAATTTCAATGTAAATTAACAGCTTCCGGCAGGTTCTGCCGGAGGTTTTTTAATCCCGGCCAGTAATACGGAAGGATTATTCGATATGATTCCGGAAATTCCAAGATCGATGAGCCGGTTCGACTCAGACACATCATTTACGGTCCATGCAATAACAGGGTTACGGAAAATATTTTTATTCAAGTGAACGGATACCGGATTGATGAGTTTGTAGTACGGCTGAATAAATGAAAATCCGGTAAAAAGCCGTCCCGCACCATATCTTAATATAAACGGCAGCCTTTTACTCCTCGAGTATATTAAAGAGGTGGGAAGGGCAGGGGCTATTTTTTTAACGGCTTTTATGGAAAAGGGATTAAATGAGGAGATAATACAGTTCTTTTCCAATCCGAAGTTTTTTATTGTATTAAAAAGTTTTGCCTCCAGAAGGCCGGTTCGTATTTTTTCGGATTTTGTCTCTATATTGTAATATACCTTGTTTCCTAAAAGCTCAAATACATCCTTAAGAAGCGGTATGCGCTCGTCTTTAAATTCCGGGGAAAACCACGATCCGACATCGAGCTCTTTTATACGGTTGTAATCCTCCTTTTCTATCGAAAGGTCGACCCCGCTCGATTTCTTTAAATTGTAATCATGAGAAACAACGATCTCTCCGCTTCCGCACAGCATTACATCCAATTCCACTCCGGGAATATGGTCATCCAGTAATTTTTTAAATGCCGCCAGTGTATTGTCCGGAGCCTTGATAGAGTTTCCTCTGTGGCCGAAAAGCATAACCGAGTTATTATTATAAAACGGCGGGAAAGGCTTGTTTCTCATAGACTGCATCCGTTCCGTTAAGTTTGAGGTTTTTTATGTAACTTTTCCTTAAGAGTGTCAAGGCTTTTATCAATCTCCAGTTCTTTTATTCCTTTCCCTGTTGTATCCTCTTCGCCCAACAGCATCTGAAACTCCGCAAGGAGTTTATCCGCATCTACGGAATATTCGGGACCGGCCTTAACCCTTAAGAGGTTTCTTTTAAGTTGTTCTACTTTAACGATAAGTTCATCCCGTTCTGCATTTAGAGCTTTAACTGTTTCTTTAGCCTCCCTAGCCTTTTGTCCGGCTATTTCTTTTAAATCGTCCTTTCCTTTTTCCGATGCGAGTTTTACACGGTTCTCCCATTTTCTAAGTTCCGAAAGCGCTTTCCCTATTTCTCTGTCTGTTTTTTTTAAGGTTGTTATGTAAAGCAGTACATACTCTTTAGCAGATTGATAATCCAATCCGTTTAAATCCGTATCTTCCATATTGTTAAGGATACTACTAAAATAATACCTTGTTAATGAGTTTGTTATTTTTATTGCACAGATTTTAGTTATTTATTATCTTTGTACGCGATGATCGAGTACTTATATACCGTTGAAGAACCTATTGCTGCCCTTTCCACCCCCTGGGGGGAGAGTGCCATAGCTGTGATCAGGACATCAGGCGGAAATACACTGACTCTTATCAACAGAATATTTAAACCCTTCATGCGCAGAACCGGAGATGCAGAACCGGGGAATAAGGTAAGCCCCGGGAAAATAAGGGTTTCAGCGAAGTCAAAGGGGAGCACTTTACACTATGGAAAGATCATCGATTCCGACAGCGGCGAAATACTCGATGATGTAATGCTTGCTCTCTACAGAGCCCCTGCAAGCTACACAGGCGAGGATAGTGCGGAAATCTTCTGTCACGGAAGCCTTGCTGTAATTACAAGAATATTGGCATTGCTTTACAAATGCGGCTTTCGGCCGGCACAGGCCGGAGAATTTACTCTGCGTGCTTTTCTTAACGGAAAGATGGATTTAACAAGGGCGGAAGCTGTAAATGAGCTTATCAGGTCCAGATCCGATAAAGCGAGAGCTCTTGCATTAAACAGGCTTTCGGGAACAATCGAGAGAAAGATAACGGAAATTAAACTGCGTCTTGTTAATTTTCTCTCATCCGTGGAGGTAAGGCTCGATTATCCTGATGAAGATATAGAAGGAGAGGTAGTTTCGGAAAAAGAATGCAGCAGTGTGGAGAATGAGCTTAAACAGCTAATATCGAGCTACGAAACAGGCAGGTTGTTTCAGGAAGGTGTTACTGCCGTACTTGCGGGCAGGACAAATGCCGGCAAATCCACACTTTTTAATCTGTTGTTAAAAGAAGAACGTTCTATCGTGTCCCGGTATCACGGCACGACACGCGATTATATCGAGGGTAATATCGTAGTTGCCGGTATTCCGGTTCGTGTTTTTGATACGGCGGGCCTTCGAAAGGGCGGCGGTCCTGTGGAAATGGAGGGCGTAAGACGGAGCAATAGAGTTATTAAGGGAGCGGATTTTATACTGTACCTGGTCGATGCGTCTTTCGGATTAACGGAAGAGGATACTGATTTTATTAAGAGTTACAGCGGAAGTTACGGCGGAAAAGGCAAAATTATTAAAGTGTGGAACAAGATAGATTTAAAAAGCACAGGCGGAGTTAAGGCTCCCGATGGCTTTCTCCCTTTAAGTGCGGAGACAGGAACAGGATTGGATAAACTTGTTAAAAGAATAGAACAAACTATCCTGCACGGGACACCGGTAAGACCGGGAGAGCCTGTTATCGATTCCATACGGCAGAAGGAACTTCTGGACCGTACTCTCGATGCTTTAAGAAGGTTTAAAAGGGGACTTAAGAGGAATGATCCTCTCGATGCTATTTCCGTAGAACTGCAGGAAGCTGTTCACCTGCTTGGTGAAATTACGGGCGAAGTGACATCGCAGGATATTTTAAACAATATTTTTTCTAATTTTTGTGTGGGTAAATAGTAATAAACCGGAGAGAAATCTATGGATCTTGATGCAATAGTTATAGGCGGGGGGCATACGGGTATCGAAGCCTCTCTTGCGCTGTCCCGTTTGGGTTTTGAGACATTACTGATAACGCAGAATCCCGATGTCATAGGGAAAATGTCCTGTAATCCTGCAATCGGCGGGCTTGCCAAGGGCAACCTTGTACGTGAGATCGATGCTCTGGGCGGAGAAATGGCAAAGCTTATCGATGCAACGATGATTCAATTTAGAATATTAAACAAAAGCAAGGGACCGGCTGTTCAGGCATACAGGGCACAGGCGGATAAAACGGCATATTCACTGCTTGCCAAATGGACACTCGAGCGGGAAAAGAATCTGCATGTATTTCAGGATACCGTAGTTGATCTTACTACCGACTCATCCGGCCGCCGAATACAGGGGGTATTAACGGAACGGGGGAGAATATTTAAAGCCCGGACAGTCGTTCTGACAACGGGAACGTTTATGGAGAGCAGAATATTTATAGGGGAATATTCAGGCCCTTCGGGCAGGCTCGGAGAACCTGCGGCAATAGGTCTGGGAAAGAGTTTAAGGCGGATGGGCTTCGATGTGGGAAGGCTTAAGACCGGTACCCCTGCACGTGCGTTAAGGAGTTCTCTGATATTCGAAAGGATGACGGAACAGCCGGGAGATGATGAGATGCTGCCCTTTTCTTTTTCCGATTCGAAGGTAAATCGTCCGAATGTTCCCTGTTATATAACATACACAACAGCAGAGACGCACAGGATAATAGAAGAAAATATAGACAAATCCCCTCTATACGGAGGAAAGATTGTGGGGGTCGGCCCCAGGTACTGTCCTTCTATCGAAGATAAGGTGGTGCGTTTCCCTGAGAGGCAGAGACACCAGATTTTTGTGGAACCTGAAGGTTTAAGCACCGAGGAGGTGTATTTAAACGGAATATCATCCTCTCTGCCGGAGGATGTGCAGGAAAAATTTTTAAAAACGGTACCGGGGTTCGAAAAGATAGAGATTGTGCGTCCGGGCTATGCTGTCGAGTATGATTACCTTAATCCCACCCAGCTTTATCCGAGCCTCGAGACAAAGAGGATAAAGGGGCTTTTTGTAGCAGGTCAGACGAACGGAACTTCCGGATACGAAGAAGCTGCTGCCCAGGGTTTAATGGCCGGAATTAATGCCGGTATGTTTCTGCAGAAAAAACCGCCTCTTATTCTTTCCAGGGCGGATGCATATATCGGTGTGCTCATCGATGATCTTGTTACACTTGGGACGGAAGAACCTTACCGGCTGTTTACGTCCCGTGCAGAGTACAGGCTTGCTCTCCGGCACGATACCGCAGATTTAAGACTGCTCGAAAAGGGATACACGGCCGGACTTAAAGGGGATGAAGAAAAACAGAGATTACAGGAGAAAATACAGAATCTGGATGAAATCAGGGAAATTCTTAAAAAGCGGAAAGTCCATGAAAGCGATACGGCACACTTATCCGCACTTAAACACCATCCCGGAAAAAGCTTTGAACAGGCCTTACGTGATCCGCTTATAAAAATGAAAGATTTAACTGCTCTGGATGATGAATTGGCAAAACGAAGGACTAAGTACCTTAAGTATGTCGAACTGGATATAAAATACGAGGGGTATATAAAGCGTCAGAAGGAACAGGTTAAACGCTTCGAAAGAATGGAAAAAAAGCGGATACCTGAAGATTTTAATTATGCTCTTGCAGCAGGGCTTTCCGCAGAGGCCCGGGAGAAATTAACAAAGATAAGGCCTCTGTCCGTAGGCCAGGCATCGAGGATACAGGGAGTCCGGCCTGCCGATGTGGCGGTACTGCTTGTTCTCCTTAAAAAGGGTGTATAGTGTTACCTGCCGGCTTGAAGGTATAGTGTAGTATTGTTTTTTTAAGGTAAATTATAGTGATGTTTTCCATAGAGAGTCTTATTTCCGAAGGGCTTAACAATCTGGATATTCCTTTTTCTCATGGGGAAAAAGAGCAGATCATGCTTTTTATCGGGGAGATAGAGAGATGGAATAAACGGTTTAATCTTGTAAAGGCGGAAGGGAGAGAAATAGCTGTAAACCATATTCTCGATTCTCTTTCCGGATTTCATGTGATAGATGAAATTAAAAAGAGACTGCCGGAAGAACCAGGTGATGATTGTACTCTCCTCGATATCGGTTCGGGTGCCGGCTTTCCCGGGATACCGCTTGCCGTTTTCTTTAAGGATATCAAATTCTTTCTTCTTGAACGTTCTCAGAAAAGAGCAACATTTTTAGAGAATACCATTTTGCTCCTTGACCTTAATAATGCAACGGTAATTAATGATGATTTAAGTAATGTAAATAATTCGTATAATATTGTCTGTTTCAGAGCATTTTCCAGGATACGTGATATCATACCCGATCTTAAACGGCTGGTTTCGCCCAGAGGCACTGTTGTTGCGTATAAGGGAAGATTAAGTACTGTGGTTGACGAAATTGCAGGTATGGGTGATAGTTTTAAGTACAACCAGGTAATTCAGGTAAGTGTACCTTTTCTGAATGCGGAACGTTATCTGATTGTAGCAAACGAATTTGTTAAAAAGGATAAATGATTATGGGAGATACAATAGAGGATACATTGGGAGCGGCCGGAAGACGTCCTTTTGTAATATAATATTTTAGTTCTAAAATATTTCTTCATTATTCAGCCTGTTTATATATTCTTTCCATGGTAAAAATAATATGTTGTTCATTGTATAAGTCCTGGGAGTAATGCATACACAATAGGCTTTTTCTACAGAATGATCATTTAAAAATGATTTTAATCCTTTTAATTTTTTAGGATTTTCCGATGATTTTATTTCTATTGCTACAATTTTATTATGTTTTTCTAAAATTAAGTCTACTTCACTTCCGTCATACGTCCTGAAAAAATACATATTTATTTCCTGTTTTAAATATGAAATTGATTTTAAAGTTTCAAGTATTATAAAATGTTCAAATGCTTTTCCGAATATATCTGTTCCTTTTAATAATTCGATACTTAACATTTTCTTTAGTGCAAATA
>JAADHF010000035.1 GCA_013151965.1 Spirochaetota bacterium | reverse complement strand
GTCCGGTTCTGAGAGGGCCTGGGGGTGAGATTCCCCCGGGCTACTCACCGATTGGTGCACTGCCGAACAAGACAAGAAGCGGAAAAACTACTGGAAATGCTGAAGAAACGATTTGAGGAGTGCAAGCTGGAGCTGCACCCGGAGAAGACACGAATAGTGTATTGCAAAGATGATGATCGAAGAGGAGATTATCCGAATATCTCGTTTGATTTTCTGGGGTATACGTTCAGGCCGAGAAGAGCAAAGAACAAGTACGGAAAATACTTTGTAAGCTTTCTACCTGCTGTGAGTGACAAAGCAATAAAATCCATGAGGAGAGTAGTACACGACTGGCGAATGCATCTGAAACCCGATAAATCCATAGAGGATTTATCACGAATGTTTAATCCGATAATAAGAGGATGGATAAACTATTATGGACACTATTACAAATCCCGTTTACATATAGTCTTGAGATACTTCAATGGATGCCTGGTATACTGGGTTCGCCGGAAATACAAGCGGTTCAATCGACACAGACGAAGAGCAGAATACTGGCTCGGCAGATTGGCAAGAAGAGAACCACGATTATTCACTCACTGGCAATTAGGAACTCTCCCAACGGCTGGATGATGAGAGCCTGATGAGCTGAGAGGTTCACGTCCGGTTCTGAGAGGGCTTGGGGGTGAGATTCCCTCAGTCTACTCACCTTATACTGGTACATTCTGATATAAACTATTTAAAATCCCTGGTTTCCGGAATCAGAGATTTCTTAGAATCTGAACTTGTTCTGACTCTGCATCCGAAAAAATTTATATTCAGTACTACACAAAAGGTGTAAAGTATCCGGGTGTAGTAATAAAACCTGGCCGTGTCCATATTGCCGGCCGGACAAGAAGAAATTAATATAAAGTCATCGAAAAGCAGAATCGTATTATTATGCATCACAAACCGGCAAAAGAAGAGAAATACAGTTTTATTAAGCAGTATTAGCTCGCATTTGGGTATACTGAAACACTATAATACGTATCACCTTAGGGAAAAATGATTATAAATAACCTTCCCCGCTGGTGGCGGAGACATCTATATTTAAATAAGAATATTTTATAATTCAAAATTAATAAAGGCCATGGTTATAGTTGTTAAGAGGTGCTGAAAACTACAGTTGATGCGGAAGCTTGGTTTACCTTTGAATATAAAATGTATTTGACAGTTACAAGGGATTTATTAAACTATTGGATAGGATATTAAATATAGGAGAAGTAAATAATGACTCGTTCGGAAATTCTTGAAATTCTTACAAAATACAAAAATGAAAATGCAGAAAAATATGGCATTAATAATATAGGATTATTCGGCTCATATTCAAAAAATGAAGAAAGAGATGAAAGCGATATTGATATTATAATTGAGACTGCGGAACCTGACCTTTTTAAATTAGTGCATATCAGAGATGAATTGGAAAGATTGTTCCACAAAAATATTGATATTGTAAGAAAGCGTGAAAATATGAATCCTTACTTAAAAAAACATATAGGGAAAAACACAATCTATGTATGATAAGGAATTAGTACAGGATATCTTAACCCAAATATTAGATGCTATTCGAAAAGTAATTACACGTTTCGCACCGATAAAAACAGCAGAAGATTTTACAAATTCACCGGAAGGTATGGAAAAATTAGATTCAATTTGTATGCAGTTAATTGCTATTGGAGAAAGTTTAAAAAATATTGATAAAATTACAAATAAAACTCTCTTAGCAAAATATCCTGAAATAGATTGGAAAGGCGTAAAAGGGTTAAGAGATATTATTACTCATCAATACTTTGATATCGACGCTGAAGAAATTTTCCTGGTATGTAAAAAACATATTCCGCCTCTATCTGAAACAATAAAGACAATTATAAATGATCTAAAGTAATTTAAGCTGTCCGGTTATCTCCAAACAAATAGAACATTAAAAGAAAGAAGCAGCAAAAGACTTTTTAGAAGTGTATTTACCGGGAAACATTAAGAAGACTTATTGATTATAATAGTTTATCATAGAGTTTCTAAGTGGAATATTAGCATTAATTTCAGTGGATTATTATATCCCTTTTTTACGGAAGAGTCTTTAAGCTCTCTTCATCAAATACCCATGGAAAAGTAATAATTGTAAAAGAAGGATAGTGTATATATAATTTCCGGTATTATGAAAAAGGTAATAGCCGTGCTGATTGCCTTTTTGATTATTGTTTCCTCTTTTGCTCTCAATGTCGGAGAAACTGCGTCTGGTTTTATGAATCCCGACCTGGCGGGAAAGTATTTTCTTTCCAAAAAAATACTTGGTCAAAGTTGGGTTATTCTTGATTTTTTCGCAACAGGCTGTAAAGGCTGTAAAAAAGAGCTTCCGGAGCAGGAGAGCCTCTATAAAGATTTCAGCGGAAAAGGCTTGCAGATTTTTGTCTTTGCAACGGATAAAGAAGGTTCACGGGTTGTTCGCAAGTACTTTGCAGAAAACCCCGGTCCGCTTACTGTTTTAATCGACAGATATCTCGTAACAGCTAAAAAATATGGAGTAGAGGGAATTCCCAGTGTTTTCCTTATTGCACCTGATATGAAGGTAATGGTTAAAGGAACCGGATATTCAAAGAAAATTATAGAGGATATGCAGAAGGTTCTTACAGTGGCCATGCAATGAGAGGCTTTAAATATATACTTGTTATTCTTTTTCTTTTCATCGAAGCATCTGTGCTGTTTTCTGCGGGCAGAAAGGAAGAAAGTTCGATACGTATCATCTATTCTGCTTCATTAAACGGTAATTTAGACGGATGCCGTTGTAAATCCAATCCCAGGGCGGGCTTGGTTAAGAGAGCTGCATACCTGCGGCAGCTTATGTCAGAGTCCGCATCGAAGAATCATACAATTCTCCTTGATGCAGGTGATATTCTTGATGTATCTACGGATATACTTCTTTCGGATGCAATTCTTAAAACATATTCGGAGCTTGGTTATACGGCAATTGCAGTAGGGGATCAGGAATTCTCCAATGGTATAGATAAAATTCTTGAATATAGAAAACTGTATCCCCTTATAAGCAATAATCTTTCTGTTTGTCCCAATGAAAATAGATGCGTCATATTTTTGCTTTTGCCTCTTATTGTTAAGCGGTCGGGTATATCTGTCGGTATTTTTGCACTTCTGGATCCTGCGGTTTTTACTCTTTATCCGAAATCTGTTACCGACCATATTATCATTTCAAAGCCGGAAGTAACGGCAGAGGGTATTGTGAAACTGCTTGCAGAAAAAAATACGGTCCTTAAAATACTTCTGTACAATGGGCCGTATGAACATGCCGAAAATCTCGCGAAACGTGTTCCCGGTATAGATATAATCATTGTGGTTCATGAACAGAGACTTACCGATCTTATAAGGATTGGTAAAACCGTTCTTGTATCACCAGGCAGGGAGGGCAATAGAATCGGTATTCTCGATATTACCGTATCTAAAAAAGGAAATGTAACCTATAAGAACAGTTTTAAACTTTTTAGCTATAAGAAAGATCCGGATGATAAAATTGTCAGGGCTCGTATAGGCCGGTATGTCAGGGATATGCATTCCGGATTAAAATCATATTCGAAATAAGGATTAATTAAGCCGTAATGAAGCCGGTACGATTTGTTTATCCTCCCATTTTATTGCTATTTATTTTTTTACTGCTGGGCGGCACCAGTGAGGATGTGTTTTTTTCGAGTACTGCATGGGATTTCGGGACAGTTATTAATACCACGCTTTAACAGAAAGAAATTTCCATATTCAATAAGATTGATCATACGGTTATACTTTCCTTTGTAAGCATCTGCGGCTGCATTACTGTAAGCAGAGAACATTTACAAATTGAGCCCGGAGGGAAGGGCTCAATTACTATTTCCTTTGATCCCGCCGATGAAAGCGGAATCGAGGGTATCGGGTTCTATTGTGCCCGCGTCGGAATCTGTAACCTATGATACACAGATAGTACTTGATTATTACTACTCTCCGGGGTGCAGAAGCTGTCTGGCCTTCCTTAAAAATGAAATTCCTGCACTGGAAAAAACCCTGAATATTAAACTGGAGATAAAGAAAAATATTAGGGATGCAGTAACAGATTTGATTTCCGGCACTACGGAACGTAGAGGTAGTACCCCAAAACGCACTGGTAGTTCTGCGGAAAGCTCTTCTTCCGTAATGTCCGGGCCGTCTATTGAACGGACAGCGGCTATACCGGTATTTGCTGCTGTTTTTGCCGTTATTGCAAATGCAATTCGCTGGATACTGGTAGTTGTTCTAGTGATTTTTGCTTTCCTGAGTTTGTACGATTTTTACCTCATAAAGATTGGTAAGGCTAAAGAGATGGTTCTTTAACTTCCCTCTTTTTTTAAGCGGCAGATTCACCGTTCGATTAAAGTGCATGTACGGTCGGCGGCATTAATGGCAAGTTCAATTTTACTCGGAATACTTGTTTCTATCTTCGAGCTTGCCAGTACGGGACAGGTATATCTGCCGTCAATAATATATCTTATCAGAGTAAAGAGAGATACAGCCGGATATTTATTACTACTGCTCTATAATATTGGTTTTATCATTCCTCTGTTGGATTGGCGATATTAACTATTATAACCTGATTTATAATATGGAAATATAAAGCCTCAGAGGTCTGTAATATTTTAGTGAAGTGTCTTGACAGAATATCGAAATTTGGAATACGTTCTAAACAGTACGAATGAAAAAGTTTAAATTTGTAAATATAGTTTTAGCTGCAGTTCTGCTTTTTGCAATATTTTCCTGTGCGACTACAACTGTAACTACAACAGTTTCTAAGAAAGGCAATAACGGTACCGCGGAGAGTAAGGCAGCTGCAAATACTGAATTTGCCTTAAAGAACAAAGCTGATAATTCTGCAGAGGACAATTCCGAAAGTGTTTATAAAATTAAAGAGCTTCTTAAAAACGGTCTTAATACTTTGTATCAGGGGTCGGTTTCCGAAGGAATAAGTCAGCTTGTATCTGTCCTGGCAGAGGGAAGTAAAATAAGTAATCCGGATGATGAAATAAAAAGTCTTATCGGTGAAGCGGAGACAACCCTTGCAAAGATCGGTTCTTCATTAATCATGCAAGCCGGAAGTGAATGGATAGACCGGGACAAGAATCAGATAAACGCCAGTACGCTTGATATTGGAACAAAAAAGGCTGTCGAGCCAGGTATCATTCTAATCTATAACATGGGGACGGCCGGCAATACTGTGGTTTCCAATGCACCTGTTTCCTTTAAGTTTATCAGAGGATCCGGACTGCTCAACGGCTTTGTTAATACAAATAACTACGGTAAGGCAAATTGCTCCATAGCAAAAATTGATAATCCTGATGGAGAAAATATAATAAGAGCAACTCTTGTGTACAGAATAGAAGGTTATACGTACACATTCGAGAATGTAAAGAGAGATTTTGTCTATACCCCTCCGGCAAAAAAAGCTGCGATTGTGGTACTGGAAAAATCGAAGACTGGTGTATCTGACGATCCTGTTATTCTTGATTCCGTCTATAATAAGCTTAAAGAAGTGGCATTCGATTTTTCTCAGTATAACGGTGTCCTTCTTGGCGATAAATTTATGAAAGTTTTTGGAGGTGATCCTGCTGCCATTAAGGATCTGGGTTTCGAGAAAAATATTTCCTATATTGTTATGGTACTGAATGATTGTTACTACACAAAACAGATAGTTTTAAACGGTAAAAAGTATAATATATATAAATCCCGTGCCAATGCCACTACAAGAATTATAAGGGTTGCGGATGGTAAAATTTTGTACTCGGGATCCGTGCAGGGTATTTCCGGCCAGGGCGGCAGCAGGGAAAAAGCGGTTACGGATGTGCTTCGTAAATCATCCCGGGCAATGGCAAAAAAAATCGGGAAGGACATCCCGGAAATACAATCCGTATTATCTGGTATACAGAATTAAAACCCCATAACATCTACTCGGAAGTATCATCCGGCATAAAAACTCATGTGTTATGAAAGGATCGTTCGGAATAAACCTTGTTTTGCTAAAGGATTCCTTTCATATTTACCTTGTAATTCTAAAAGATGTACAAAGAGTTCTACGGGTCTGCCCGTGGCGCATCCACAAGAGGTATTAAATGTACCGGTTTGTTGAAAAAAAACTTCTTGCCTGGCAAAATAATTCAGGAAGAAAACCACTCATTATACGTGGTGTACGTCAGGTTGGCAAAACCTATTCCGTTATGGATTTCGGGAAAAAATATTTCCCGGGCAAGGTGCACCGAATTGATCTGGGAAAAAGGCCGGATTCGGTTTCTGGAGATGTTTCCGCTGTCTTTTAAGGTACAGACTTAGTTGATAGAAACCTTTCGGAGAATTGCCCGAACAAAGATTAAAGTTTGTTCCGTTGTATGCCGCAGGACGTGTGTTTGGAAAGGATTTGCATTAACAATCGAACTACTCTTGATATTTTTATAACTATTGGATAATTTTAATCAAAGGGGGAGTAGAGTGACAGATAATAATCCGACTAAAAAACTGACGATGTCCAATACAAAGAAGGAAATGATAGATGCCTATAAAGAATTACTTGTCAGATTAAAAGAAAAAGAAGAGGCAAAGCTTAACCCGGAAAAAATTATAGAAGATAAAAAGGTGAAAAAAATAATAAAAACGGCAGAATCGCTCTCTGCCGATACAATTATCAAAGATACCGATAACCTTAAATTGGAAATCGGAAAACTCTTAGCCAGGCTCTCCGACATGCTGGATAAAAAAGTAAGTGAATATCAGGATATAAAAGAAGCGGTGGAGATTAAAAATAATGAATTAAAAGAAATCTATGATATAGAAAAAACAGCAGAAACGCTGGCTGCCCTTATAGAGGCACAAAATGAGAAGCGCAGAGCTTTCGAAGCCGAGATGGAAGATAAAAAATCTCAATTGGAAGCCGAAATCAGAGAAATACGCGCAGAATGGGAAAAAGAAAAAAAGAATCATGAGAAGACAATTAGAGAACGGCAATTAGAGGAAGACAAAAAGAGGGCAAGGGAGAAAGAAGAATATACATACAGGATTACCAAAGAACAGCAGTTGCTTAAGGATAAATACGAATACGAAAAAGAAAAAACAGAGCGTGAAATTAAGGATAAAAAGGAACAGTTCGAAAAAGAGATTGCAGAAAGAGAAAAAGCAATAAAGGATAAAGAGCTAGAGTTAAAAGAATTACAGGATAAGGCAAGTTCCTTTCCAAAAGAGTTAGAAAGGACAGTAAACGATGCAGTAAAAGAAGCAACGGCACGTATCCAGTTAGAAGCAAAGAATAAAGAAGAGCTTTTAAAGAAAGAATTCGACGGAGAACGGCGTGTACTTACCACACGTATTTCGTCCCTGGAAGATATTGTTAAGGAACAGGAAAAACAAATTGTACGTTTATCTCAGCAGCTGGAAAAATCATATCAACAGGTACAGGATATAGCAGTAAAGGCTGTGGATAGTTCGTCTGCGTTAAAAACAATGAACAGCATTCAGCAGCTTGTTTCGGAACGGACCTCAAAGAAACAGCAGGATAAAGAATAAGAAACTTATAATTTGTATGGTCTTAAGACCTGTCTGCAAAAAAACGGATTGATCAAGCAGATGTTTTAAAAGTAAGTTGTGCTGATTTTATGACTAAAAAAATTTAAAAAACCGTCCAGGCAAATAAATTCGATTAACCCGGATTTTAAGTACAAACCGGTTGTGCTTCTTCTGCTTACTGTTCCGGCAGCTACGGGCAATCGTTAAAATACCTGGAAGAATCTATCGCCAGGGATCCGGGCATAATAAGGCATAAACAGGATATAATAGGAGATAATCAGGTACGGCATCCGGAAAAAGACATTCTTCCCCGACCGGGTTTTAACCAGCGGAGAAGATTTTATTTTTAAGTAGTCATAATTGAAATATCCCATACTATTAAAAATGCAGATTCAGGTTCTTATGCGCAGTTATCGTTCCAACTGTACCTGATAAAACAGACTGCATGCAAAAAGCACGCAAAGTTTAAAAAAACTTAATTATAAATACGGTTTCCCTTGACAGGTAAAGTGTTACTGATTATCTTTGTCTGAACCGGTACAAAACCGACTGGTCGGTATTGTACCATTGCTGTTACGTTTAGAACGCCAGGGCTCATTATCATTATCGTTATCATCGCCGGTACTTATACCATTACCGGTACCGGTACATAGTGCAAACCTGATTAAAGGAGGGACGGAATATGATATTTGCTTTAATGCTTCCGAACTTTATTGCAGCAGCGGGAATAACCGTTATTGCATCCGTTCTTGGAATTGCCGGTGAAATATTCGGCGTTTCCCAGAGCCTTGCAATGTGGCTCATGACAGGTTTTATGCTCACCTATGTAACTTTTATGCCTATTTTAGGGAAACTGAGCGATAACTATGGAAAGAAAAAAGTATTTATCGCTTCGATTTCCATATTTACGGCAGGCCTTCTTCTCAGCGCGGCAACTGACAATTTTGCTGTTATAATTGCAGGCAGACTTGTACAGGGCCTTGGTGCGGCAGGAATACTTCCCATTACCAATGCCATGGTTTCCGAATATTTCCCTGAACAGAAGGGCAAATATCTTGCCATGGTAAATGCAACCTACGGACTCGGGGTGATAGTGGGGGTAAATATAGGAGGCATTACGTACGAAAGCCTTGGCTGGAAATGGATGTTTTTAATTCCTTTTATTGTAGGAGCCATTTCGGTTCTGACTGCCCTTATACTGATCAAAGAGGATAAAAACAGGGAATACAGAAAAAAGAGGATCGATTATACGGGAGGAATTCTGTTTGCTATAAGCATTACCGCTTTTATCCTGATGATGGGGAAATTATCGAATTTCTCATTTTTCAGCTCTGATGTACTTATGCTTTTTGCTTTTTTGATAGTATCATTCATCCTTTTCCTTGTACGTGAAATAAAAACAGAAAATCCGGTAATAGACCTCTCGCATTTTAAGAAACCCGGCTTTCTGATCTATAACCTTATGGCATTGTTTTTCGGGACTGCAATGTTTATCTTTACGACTTTTCTTCCCTCTTTTACGCAGTCCCTTTTGGGGTATTCGGTATCCCTGTCGGTTTATGCCATCGATCCCTTTGCAGCGGCAATGCTTATCTTCATTATGATAGGGGGAGTGTTAATAAAAAAATACGGGGCAAGAATAACAATGATTATCGGTTCTCTTCTTTTTCTTACCGGCAGTTTCGTGTTTGCAAGGTATGTTTTCGGGGAAGTATCTTTTTACCTTTACTCTGTCCTCCTTGCAGTCGGGCTCGGTATCTCCATGACTCCGATGAATTACATAATTATCGAAGAAGGGGGAATAGAAAACCAGGGTTCCTCTGCCGGTATTGTCAGTATAATGAGAAGCCTCGGAGGAGTAATAGGGCCTGCAATAGCGGGCCTTATAATGTCTCACATTAATTTCAGTTCTCTGTTTGTAATGAACAGCATTTTAAGTGCATATTCCGGCATTTTCAGCATTGCAGCATACTCGGTGATTTTAATGCTGTTACTCAGTATAACAGGATATTTTATAAATAAAAAACGAATTTCGGAGGTATCAATATGATCAATATGATCGATGTGAAAAAAACAATTATCTGCATGTTTATCTTTTTAGTGATTTTATTCCCTTTTACGGCGGCAGCGGAATCTTTCGGCAGTATTATTGTATCGTCTGACAATTTAAAAACGTTAAGCTGTTTTGTAACTGCAGAGAG
Source organism: Spirochaetota bacterium (assembly GCA_013151965.1). Classification (GTDB taxonomy): domain Bacteria; phylum Spirochaetota; class Spirochaetia; order SZUA-6; family SZUA-6; genus SZUA-6. The sequence continues at coordinate 19,790 of JAADHF010000035.1, read as the reverse complement.
CACTATGAATCATCGAAAGAGCAGGATCGAATACACCTTTGCATTTAAAAGGAGCGGCTTAAAGATGCGCATAGAATATGCCGCACCTGAGAATATGAAAGGGACAATCATAGCGCTGGACGGGAAATATTTTTACGATTATATACCGGGTTTAAACATGAAAATGAAGAAGAAAATTAATCCCAAATCCACCCGGAATCCCGGAAAGGATATGGGAATATTTTTTTACTATGTTAAGGGAAATCTGGCTGATGAGGTTTCCGGAATGAAGATAACCTTTCGCGGAGATGAAAATATCAATATAGAGGGGCGGAAAAACAGAGAAACCCTCGAAGCCGGTCATTATACCTTTACAAGGGGAAAAGAAAGGCAGGAAGTCTGGTTTAATTCTGCCAATGGCATTCCGGTGATGGTGGAAATATATGCCGGTAATAAACTGGAACTTAAGATGATGGTTTCTGATATAAAGGTTAATAAACCCATGAATGACAGTATCTTTTCTCTGCAGGGATAAGGGTGGAGTTATGAAGAAAACCGTCATAACTTTTGTACTGATTATTGCAGCCTTTAGCCCGGTGTTTTCTTATGACTATGCTGCTGCCGGTATTTCTGCAGCAGGCGGAGCAGCGGGTTCATACATCGGGCAGTCTCTTGCAGTGCCTGTTTTGGTACTGGCTTCCGATACCGGTTTAACCGGCGGGGATATATTCTCTCCCTTTTCAACTGCAATATACAGGGCTATGGAGATCGGAGCGGTACTGGGGACGATTGCCGGGGAGATTGCATCGAAATATATATACTATGCGGTCTTGAAAAAAAATATAAACTGGAATAGTTTTGGTATAGATGTTTTTATCGATTCTTATATAGTGATAATTTCACATCTGATATTAAACGAAATCGGAGATGATATGGGTGTTTCTCCCTTTATAAGGAATATTATTGTTGTACCGTCTTTCGGCGGAATCTACCTGGGATGGCTGGTGCCGGATGCAGGTTAAGAAAGAGAATAAAAAAGAGAAAATCATAAAAGAGGCTGTAAAGCTCTTTACAAAATACGGGTTCGAGGATGTTTCTGTTTCCAGTATTGCAGGTGAAGCAAGGATAGGAAAGGGAACAATATACACGTACTTTAAAACAAAGGACGACATACTGGAGGGTTGTACAAAGTATGTGTTTAATACGTTTACATCTGATATAGAGAAAGCCGCAGATACAAATATGGAGATTGCCGGTTTTTTAGATACACTGCTGGACCTTTTCTTTGTAGATATGCCTTCGAGGAGCAGGATTTTATTTCTTTTTCACAGGAAGTACTACGGAACAAAGAGAAAAGATGCAAAACTAACAGGAAGGTACAAAGAGATGTTTAGAAAGGTCTATGAAAGGTATAAAGAAGAAATAAAATGTCCCTTCGAACAGATGTATCTGTTTTTAACCGGGTTCATGATGACTTCGTATATGATACAGGCGAATATCGATGAAGAAATTCTGAAGGAATCCGTTAAAGAAGCTTTAAAGACACTTATTGTAAAGACTTAAACCTTAAAAAGCAGGACAATATCCGATATAATCCGGTGATGGAAAAAGTAACGATAAAGATAGATTCCCTGTCCTATAAAGGCAGGGGAGTCGGCAGGGTTGATAACATCGTGTATTTTGTGCCTCTGGCTGCACCGGAGGATCTGCTTGAAATCGAGATTACCGGCAGGGAGAAACATTTCCGTACCGGCTGTATTGTAAAGATTATCGAACCTTCGCCGTGCAGGGTAGAACCTGTCTGTCCGTATTTCGGGAAATGCGGAGGGTGTAACTGGCAGCATGTTTCCTATAAAAGGCAGCTTTCGGAAAAGAAGAATATTCTTAAGGAAACAATTATAAGAATCGGGAAGACCGGTGCTGATATCGACCCTGTAATACCCTCTCCGAAAGTTTACGGCTACAGGAACAGGACCCGTGTTAAGTTTTTTAGGGACGGAAAAATTGGTTTCTACGAAGCCGAATCGAATAGATTGATAGAGATCGACAACTGCCCGGTTCTTTCCCCGGGAATTAACGGATTTTTACAGCGGTTAAAATCCGAATCGTTTCCAAAACCGGTTCCTAAGGGTGAAATCGATATTTATGAGGATTCGGAAGGGTCGCTCCGGTATTCCTTTATATCATCGGACAAAAAAGATATCATGCCTTTCTCCCAGGTTAATCACGGGATAAATTCCCTGTTAAAAGAGAGGATACGTTTATTGATAAAAGAGTATATGCATGGAAGAAGCAAGCCGGATATTCTGGACCTCTACTGCGGCGATGGAAATCTTTCGCTCCACCTTTCCGGTATAGCAGGCAGTATTAACGGCTGGGATTTATCGGCTGCCGCAGTAAAAAAAGGCATGGAAACCGTGCGCAGGAATAATCTTAAAAATATTGTTTATAAAAAGGGCGATATAAGTAAAAATCCGGCGGCGGCAGGGAAATTAAGCGGAAGGTTTGAGCTTCTTATTATAGATCCCCCGAGAAGGGGACTAAAAGGGATGGTTTCCTCTATTGCCGGAATGGGTGTTCCTCTTATCTTTTACATATCATGTGTTCCTCCGGTACTTGCCAGGGACTTAAGGGATTTTCTAAAAGAAGGGTATGTGATAAAAAAAATAATTCCTTTTGATATGTTTCCCCAGACATATCATATAGAAACGCTTTCCGTGTTGATGCGGCCGTAAGATAAAACTTAAGTTTTTTAGGAATCCGGATTGTGCACGGGAAAGGGGGGAAGAGGGAGGTATCAGTTACGGTTCGGCACCCCGCTTTTTATCCCTTCATAAAGCACTTCGATCGGATTTAATACCTCTGTCTTACAGCCTGCCGACACAAGGGCATCGGTTAAATGCATGGCGCAGCCCGGACAGGCTGTAAACAACGTATCGATCTTCTTATCTCCCAGCTCCTCAGCTTTTGCAAGGGCTAACTCTTTTGAATCACGGTAGTATTTCAGGCTGAATGTCCCCCCGAAACCGCAGCAGTCTGTGTTTTTAAGCGGGATATAATTACTGCTGAAGTGCCTCTGCAGGAATTTCTCAGGTAAATCACTGTATGAGCAATCATAGTGGCAGGGGAGATGGAAGGATATCTTTTTGTCAAATGGCATTGTAAAATCTATTTTTAATACCTCGTCTAGAAAAATTAGAATATCGATAACCCTGGAAGGGATCTTGCGCTTTGTCTCTCTTTCCCCAATTTCTTTAAGACCATACTCACAGGTCGGGCAGCTGGTTATCACATAGTCTGCCCCAATGGAAGAGAAATAATCAAAATTAAGATTTACCATTTTCCTGTAAAGCTCGATGTCTCCCATTGTTGCCGCCGGAATACCGCAGCATCTTGCGATTTCAGGGACATAAACAGAGACGCCGAAATATTTCAATGTTTCGACTACTGCCTTCCCCCAGCTGGTATAAATGTAATTGACCGAACATCCCGGATAGTAAAGAACCCTCATTCTCTCATTCTCCGCATAATTGAACCCTTTATATTTGCTTACAAAGGATTCCTTTTTTACGGAAACAACATTTCTATCCGACATCGGCAGCATAAAAGGTCTTAACGCATTGTTCCCGACCCTTCTGCTCCCGGCCTTTAAGCATACATGAAGAAATGGCAGCAGTTTTGTAACCCGTTCAGGGTGATCCATCACAAATCCGAGAAGGCTCTTTTGCCATCCCGGCATCTTTTTGATTTTTTTCAGAACAGCCCTCGCCTTAAGAAAAATCTCGTCTGTCTTGACATTGCTCGGACAGTTTTGTTTACACCTGCCGCAGAGAACGCAGTATTCCAGATGGTTCAGAATATCCCCGGCCTTTTCCAGTCTTCCCTCGTATACGGATTCTATAAGGGCTATCTTACCCCTTGCCACGGAAGGCTCTACCAGGTCTTTCCTGTATAAGGGACAAACGGCCTGACATGTTCCGCACTTCATGCACCGGATAATGGAATCTTCCAGTTGACTTAATTCATAGATAATACCGGCCATTTTCAGAGATTCATCTTGTGAGGGTTAAGGATGTTTTTGGAATCGATCCCATGTTTCAGCTTTTTCATAAAATTAACAGTACCGGCGCCTAATTCCCCCTCCAGGTACCCGGCCTTTAAAAATCCTATCCCATGCTCCCCGGTCAGCGTGCCGTCGAGTTTCAGAGCCGCATGAAATATTTCATCGATACTCATCTTAACCCTCTTCATCTCGTCTCTGTCTCTCTTGTCGGTAAGTATCGTGGGATGAAGATTCCCGTCACCTGCATGACCGAATGTACCGATTGTTATATCGTGTTTTTTGCTTATCTCCTGAATAGCCTTCATCATCGCGGGCACCTTGCTCCTCGGGACAGTGGCATCTTCGAGTATCACTGTCGGCCGAAGCCTTGAGAGGCTGCTCAGAGCCATTCTCCTTGCCTCCCATACCTTATCCCGTTCATCTTTATTGTTTGCTACCCTCACTGTTCCGTTAAAGGAATTACAGATCTTTAATATCCTGTCGAAATCCTTATTCACTACTTCGGGATGTCCGTCTATTTCTATCAATAGAAGTGCATCGGCGCCTGCCGGGAATTCGGTTTTTATGGCTTCCCTGACGGCCTTTATGGTGAAATTATCGAGAATCTCTATTGTAGCGGGGAATATCCTCGATGCAATGATTTCAGAGACCGTCTCGCACGCTCTGATAATATCGTTGTATACGACCATGAGGGATTTGGAATATTCCGGTTTTGGGATTACTCTTAGAATAAATTCAACCATTACACCGAGCAGACCTTCCGACGATATCATCAGCCCGGGAAGGTTAAACCCTGTTGCATGCTTTACTGTCTTTCCGCCGCCGATAATAAGGTTTCCCTCTGCATCATAAAACCTCACACCCATCAGATAGTCCTTTGTGACACCGTACTTGAGACCTCTTAATCCTCCGGCGTTCTCAGCCACATTGCCGCCTATCGTCGAGACCTTCATGCTGGCCGGGTCGGGGGGATAGAAGAGGCCGTTTTTTTCGGCTTCCAGGGCAAGCTCTGCAGTTATTACACCTGCCTGCACAACGGCATAAAGATCCTCTTTATTAAACTCGAGGATCCTGTTTAAACCTGTTGTCAACAGAACACATCCGCCGGATAATGGGACGGTTCCCCCGCTGAGATTCGTTCCTGCCCCCCGTATTACAAGGGGAATATTCTCTTCGGCACAAAGTCCTATGATTTTACTGACCTGATTATAATTGCCGGGCTTAACGACAATATCCGGCGAAACGGGCTCTTCGTATGCCGCATCGTAACTGTAACAGATTACATCCTCCGGTCTGTTCCAGCAGTTATTGCTCCCGAGGATTTCTCTGAATTCCCTGATGGTGTTTTTCTTTAACATGCTCAGCTTGCCCTTACGGGTCTGCCGTTTTTAATGTTACGCTTCAATCCTGCTGCCCAACAGCTCAATAAACTTGCGCATCCACTCAGGGTGAGCAGGCCATGCAGGGGATGTAACGAGGTTGCCTTCCACGTGTACATTCGAGAATGTTTCGTTTACTTCGATCCACTTTGCCCCGGCACGGGTAATATCGGGTTTAAGGGCAGGATAGGCAGTACATGTTCTGCCTTCGAGCACTCCTGCTGCTGCCAGTACCTGCTGTCCATGGCAGATGGAGGCAATCGGTTTGTTGTTCTCTGCAAAATGCCGGACGATTTCCAGAACCCTTTCGTTAAGACGGATATACTCGGGAGCACGTCCGCCCGGGATGACAAGTGCATCATAGTTTTCGGGTGTAACATCATCGAAGCTGGTGTTTACAGGGAAGTTGTGCCCTCTTTTTTCACTGTAGGTCTGGTCTCCTTCAAAGTCGTGGACCGCAGTTTTTACTGTATCCCCCTCCTTCTTGCCGGGGCAGACGGTGTTAACCGTATGACCTACCATCGATAACATCTGGAATGGAACCATTGCTTCATAATCCTCAACATAATCACCGACAATCATCAGTACTTTTTTTGCTGCCATGCTGGCCTCCTTTAATTTAAATTGCAGGCCCTATAACAGGGCCTGCTGCCTTTAAGGATCTTTAGTTAATTTCAATGCATTCATATCTTCTTGAGGTAAGACCACGTTACCACGCGGTAAAAATGTCTGTCAAGTCTTTTTAAGATAAATCAATATTCTCCTTTATTATCAACATTTTATATATTTCCCATACATAGATGTTAACAATGGTATTATGGTATTACCTTGAAAATATTAAGGAACCAGGTAGTCATATCGACGGGTAAAATAAGAGGTTAACAGGTTTATGACTTCCAATAAAAAACGCATGATTGTATAATACCTGCGAAGAGGGTTGAGGTTATCAGAAAAAGGACGGTTATAACATTGAAGTTAAAGCCTATAAAGCAAAAAAAGTTATTCGAAGAGATATCGGACCAGATCAAGGAATTAATCCTTAAAGGAGAGTTTAAACCCGGTGACAAACTCCCCTCGGAAAGGGACCTTGCCCGTATTTTTTCAGTAAGCCGTCCGCCTGTAAGGGAAGCTATTAACGCTCTAACCGCCATGGGCTTTTTAGAAAAACGCCATGGCGAAGGAACTATTGTCAAATCCATCGTATCCGTAAAAATGGGTGACCCCTTTTCGGATTTAATCCTCCACAGTAAAGAAAAGGTTGTCGAATTAATAGAGGTCAGAAAAGGGATCGAATCATGGACATCCTTCTACGCCGCGTTAAGAAGGACCGAGGAGGAGGTTGTGCAGTTTGATGAAATAATGAAAAGCATGGAGGACTCGTTCGAAGCCGGGAAAACTTCCGAAGAGGAAGACTCGAGACTGCACATAACGATAGCTAAGGCAACCAATAATGTAATATGGCTTCATATGATGCACACGATATTCGATGTAATGCAGGAATTTTTAAACCTGATCTGGCAAAAGGTTTACTCGGACACTGAAGACAGGGCAATACTGCTAAAACAGCACCGGGGCATTGTCGATGCAATAATAAACAGCAAATCTCAGGATGCATATGAAAGGATGTTCGAACATCTAAGCTTCGCTGAAGAAAAAACTCTGGCATTTTTAAGCAGGAATGCGGTCCATGAGCTTTTGCCTTAAGATTCAGAGACCTTAATATTCTGAGCGCCAACGACACACACGTCCGGCAGCGAGTTTTGCCCTGCCTTTAATTACAAAAAAGTTGATTATTTAACAAAATGTCCTTTTCAGGTTTTTATCCCGTGTAAAGTATCTTCTACCGCTTCCCTCCAGGAATATTTTGGTGAATATCCTAACTCTTTTACAGCCTTATCGATAGAAAAGTGTAGACTCTTCCCGCTCATATAAGCCATTGTCCTGCACAGTGATATTTCCTTTTTTGTAAAATGATGTAAAATTTCCATCAGCCCTCCCAGGAGCTTTGCCATAAAAAACGGAATACTCCTGGCAGGCGGATCATAACCAAGTTTGTCCGCAATAAAATCGATGACTTCTTTCATTGTTATTTGTTCACCCGATGAAATATGGTATATTTGACCACCGGATTTTTCAGAAACTGCCGCCAGATAGAATGCTTCGGCCGCATCATAAAGAGAAACAAATGATACTACCGCTTTTCCTCCGCCGATAAAGGGGAGTTGTTTATTTCTTAACCCTTCGGCAACACTTGTGACCATAGAATGGTCGCCGCCGCCTTTTCCGATATAGATTCCCGACCGTATAATGACTGTCTCTATTGTACCTTCCTGCTGATAACTTTCTAAAAGTTCTTCGATCTTAATTAAATTATTTTGATGCGGCCAAAAATTTAAGCGTTTGCGCGGCAGAGACTCATCTGCATTATGAAGGCCGAAACCAATAGCCGCTCCGCCGCCTGCAAAAATAAATTTACCGACTCCGTGTTCCGCGCATTGCCGGATTAATGTCCTGGTCGGTTCGAAAAATAACTTTCTTTCTTCCTCTGCATGGTTATAGAGGGTGGCGAACGTGGCGGCATGAATTACAATGTCTACGCCGGAGAGAATCTCCCGGTAACTCTCTGGATTTAGAAGATTTCCGTATATAACTCTAATCCCGAGTTTTTTCAGCAACTCGTCCTTGCCGTCCTTTCGTGGTCTTACAAGACATTGCAGATTGATATCCGGTTTTTTTGATAAATGCCCGGCAAGATATCCTCCCAGATACCCTGTCGCCCCTGTTAATAGAATAGATTTCTTATCCATTACCAACTCCTTTAGATTGAATATTTAATAATATAAGTATATAATAGACAGACCGGTCTGTCTATTATATGGGAGAAAAAATTACTCTCTCCCCTTTAAAATTAAATTTCCGGCGGTTTCCTTTGCCGCATAGATAGGCCATTTATCTCTTAACACCTGGCTGGCAGAAATAGCGCCTTCCATGAGTATAAAAATAGCATTGGAAATAAATTTTACATCGATGCCGGAGTATCGATCGGAAGATTTCTTAAGAGCGTTTACTAATTTTCGTACTTTTTCCAGGGCTCTCTGCTTCTCTAGAAAAACTTCTTTGCGAAGCTGACTCTCCTGGTCCGGTATTTCTGCGGCTATATTCATAAAAGGGCATCCCCTGAAATCAGACTTTGTGGTTAATTCCCCGGCAAAGTCAAAAAAACTTAATAACCGTCTAAACGGATCTGTTTCTGCCTCTATAACCTTGTTTTCCAGACATTCTCCCAGCTTGCGCTGTTCCCGTAAATATGCAATTCCAAGAGCTTCTTTTGAAGGAAAATGATTGTAAAAAGTGGCTTTAGCTACCTGCGATTCTCTGATAATCTGATTTATCCCGGTTGTTCTATATCCCTGTTTATGAAACAGTTCGACCGCGGTTTCAAGTATTCTTTGATGAGGGTTTTTATTTTTAGAGGTTGTCGTCATGCCGGCAGTTCCTGTCTTCGAATTACTGGATGATACTGGTGTAAAAAATAGGGCAGACAGACCTGTATGTCAAGTATTTTTATCAGACAAACCAGATAAGAATGACCGCTCCCATAGCTGCCATCACCAGCCCCGTCACCAGCTTGATCCCGCGTTTCCTGGAGACTTCCCAGCGGGAAAACTGCCCTATGGCACGGCGGCTGGAAAGTACCAGCAGGATGATAATTAAGGGAACAACGAACATCAGGTTGTAGAGAAGGAGATACCCTAAACCGGTCCAGTAGGTCGTCTTTGCCGACAGTAATCCGAGCATTGCAACGTAAATCCCTCCGCTGCATGGGAAAGTGCACAAACCCACTAAAAAACCGCCGACAGCCGTGGCCGGAAGGGTTGCCTTTTTTAACCAATTCGTGCCTGCCTCATGAAGCCTGCCCGAAGGACTCAGACTGAACCAGCGTCCATACCAGAAATAGTCTTTTATGTTAACCAGTCCCAGACCGATCAGAAGCCAGGAGCTCAGTCTGGCAATCAGGTGCGGTTTGCCGGCAAATACAAGTGCACGAAGAATTCCAAGACCGATTCCCAGGTAAGTCAGGTAGATCACCGTGATATACACCATGCCTACCCTTGCAATATTGGTCCTCGTTCTCTTCAGAGTAAAGAGAAAAGCAATAAAGAATAGCAGGACGGCAAAGGCACATGGGTTTATCCCGTCCAAAAGTCCGGTGCTCACAATTACAGGCAGCCACTGCCATACTGTCCATAGTTCTTTTTTCCGAACAAGTTTGTTTCTGTTGGACCGGAACCAGGCCAGATATTCGGTAACCGGTGTGGTAATGGGATATTCTTTTACCGGTCCCCGGAAAGCCCATACCTTATAGCTCTTAACATTCTCTCCCATCGAGTCCTGATAGACTAATATCTTTTCATAATTCGATGCCTTAAAAAGACTGCGGATGATCCTTTCAGGAACGTGACCCTCCAGGATTATCCGTTTATCGATGAACACAGTTAAGTGTCCCTGCAGCTTAAGAGGAATTCCGAGACGGCTGCTCCGGTTTAGTAATTCTTTGTGCATGGAAGGGTCATTGATATAGTCCTTTTTGACAATCTTTTCTACCCCGAATTTCTTTAATAGGGGTATCAGTTGTTCTTTGATGTAATGGGAACAGGCAGCACAGGCATTATTGTAGTAAATCGCGGCCTTTTTAAGTTCCGCCCCTTGAACAGTCCTATCGAAAGTCAATAGAAACATGAGAAACAGAAGAACCTTTGCCCATGTAAAGGGAAACGTACGGATATGGTTAAAAAGTTTAATTTCCGTCACTTTTCTTTAATGTTGCACGAATCTCGATTTTTACTTCGAGCCGTTCGGGGTCATTGCTCCTGATGTAGACTATTCGATAGATATCACCGGTCATCCCTTTATTCATCACATTGGGGTCGAAGGTCACCAGAAGTTTGGTCTGTTCCCCGGGAGTGAGCTTTTTTTTCTTAATTACAGCAGTGGTGCAGCCGCATGAGGTGTTTATGCCTGTGATCAAAAGAAGCTTCCCTCCGGTATTTTTTACGATGAAATCTTTTTCCACCGGGCGGCGGGGAATTACTCCGAAGTTATAGGAATGAGGTGTTATCTCTATGCCGGGCGGAGATGTTATATCCAGCCGGAAGTAGTTGTAAAAACCGAATGCAGCAACGACAAGCAATGCTCCTGTTATAATAAATAGAGGGAATCGATTTATTCTCAATTCTTTTCTCCCTTAACATGTACGGACTTTCGCGGCGATTGAAATAATTTCCTATTGTGCAGGTTGTAAAAACATGGTAGTAAAACATATAAGCTCAGTCAAGACGGACGGCACTTGACTAGAATTATAACTTTTTTTATCATCAATTTCAGGAGGTTTAAGGTGAAATGTAAGTATTGTGATTCCGATAACCCGCAAAATAGTAAATTCTGCCGAAATTGTGGAAAACCACTCGATATAAAGATATATTGCAATCATTGCGGAAAGGAATTAAAACCGGACAGCAAATTTTGTGTTTATTGTGGTAGTAAAGTAAAGAAAAAAGGTAATATTACTGCAGGAATATCCCATTCTAATATTAGTAAAAATAGTTACAATAGAAGAGCAGGAATTCCCGGAAGAAATAATATTCAGGAAAAGCCGAACATCTGGAAAACCGCTGCATTTGTACTAATGGCAATTGTTTTTCTCGGATCGGGTGTGCTGGGAGTACAGTATTTATCATCGTCTTCAAGATCTTCCGCACCGGGTCCCTCCCGGAATGTAAATACAGCTTCCGGTTTAGATAATTTCTGGCCTGCGGAAGTACAGGAGATAGCTGCGAAATTCAACTGTCCCTGCGGGTCCTGTAATGACCGCCTGGATATCTGTACATGCAGCCAGGCCGGGGGTGCAGCCGAAGCGAAGACCTATATAAAAACTCTGCTGCAAAAGGGACTGTCGGCGGATGATGTAATGAATAAGGTCGAACAACGGTACGGAAACCGGATATAATGAATATTAATTTTAAATCAAAAAAAAGCAAGTTTATCATAGCGGGAGTGATTATTCTGGGTATAATCGGGTATCTGACCTATGCAGGAATTCGGGACACAAAGCTTTACTATTTGACGCCTACTGAAATTGTAAACAGGGGAAGCAGTGTATATGGTGAAAAGATGCGGCTCGGGGGTGTTGTTGTTGATGGTTCGATCGAATATGATGCACAAACCATGATTCTGAAATTCACGGTTACCGACAATACGAACTCACTGCCCGTGGTATATAAAGGTGTGGTGCCGGATACCTTTAAGAATGGCGTCGAAGTTGTGGTTGAAGGAACCTATACCTCAAAGGGAGTATTTAAAGCAGTAACTCTTCTTACAAAATGCCCTTCTAAGTATGAACCGGAATCTTAATAGATAAAATGAAGAAAAAGTAATGGAATCAGGTATTCCGGCTTAATCGGAATAAATATAAAAGCCGGGTTTGTAATTCCCGGCCGACATTTTACAGGAGATTAATTAATGGTCGATTTAGGATATTTTTCTATGCTTATTGCTGTTGTAATTTCAGTGTACGGTATTGTTGCCGCTGCGATAGGAGAACGTTTTAATAAAGCCGAACTGATCCGCAGTGCTGAAAATTCGGCATTTGCTGTAGCCGGACTTCTCACAATCGGTCTGGCAGTACTGTTATATTCATTCCTGACACACAATTATCAGGTGGCTTATGTTGCAAGTTATTCCAGTAACGACCTGCCTCTGGTTTATACCATATCCGCAGTATGGGCTGGGCAGGAAGGATCGCTTCTTTTGTGGGGATGGCTGCTCGCCGTATTTACCGTAATTGTAATATTACAAAACCGCAGGCAGAACCGTGCATTGATGCCCTATGTTGTTATTGTTTTAATGATAATAATACTTTTCTTTTTAATCCTTATAACCTTCATTACACCTCCGTTTAAAAAACTTGATATTCTTCCGGCTGATGGTCAGGGGCTTAATCCGCTGCTTCAGAATCCCGGAATGATCTTTCATCCTCCTTTGCTTTTTCTTGGCTATGTCGGTTTTACAATTCCCTTTGCTTTTGCTATTGCAGCTCTTGTAACAGGGCAGTTAGGAGATATCTGGATTCGCAGCACACGGCGATGGACGATATTCTCATGGTTCTTTCTCGGAATAGGTATTCTCCTTGGGGCGCAGTGGGCATACGTGGAGCTCGGCTGGGGCGGATACTGGGCATGGGATCCGGTGGAAAATGCATCTCTTATGCCCTGGTTAACAGGAACAGCTTATCTGCACTCCGTTATGATCCAGGAGAAGAAAAATATGCTTAAGGTCTGGAATATAATTCTCATAATTCTGACCTTTGTTCTATCTATATTCGGGACTTTCATTACCAGAAGCGGTATAATATCATCCGTTCATTCATTCGGGCAGTCCGCACTGGGACCGTTCTTTCTTATTTTTATCGGCATTATCCTTGTTACGGCATTCGGTTTACTTGTACACCGACTGCCCTTCTTAAAGAGTACAAATGAGCTGGATTCTATTATATCACGTGAGAGCAGCTTTCTTTTTAACAATTTGATTCTGATCGGAGTGGCTTTTTCGGTCTTTTTAGGTACAGTCTTTCCGATTATCTCCGAAGCAGTAAGGGGTGTAAAGATTACTGTCGGTGCGCCGTTTTTTAACCAGGTAAATGTTCCCATCGGTCTGGCACTGTTATTTCTTACAGGGCTTTGCCCTCTTATTGCGTGGGGAAAGGCATCCGGGCGCAACTTGAGGATTAATTTTTTAAGTCCCTTTATTATTGCTCTCGTAGGCGGAGCCGTTCTTTTTGCTGCAGGGATACGAAAGGTGTACCCTTTGATTGCTTTTACACTCTGCATCTTTGTCCTGTCGACAATTGCACTTGAATATTTCAGGGGGGTTAATGCCCGCCGCAAAATGACATCCGAGAACTATCTAACCGCTTTTATCAGGCTGATATGGAGGAATAAGCGCCGGTACGGCGGATATATTGTCCATGTGGGAATGGTTCTGATCTTTCTGGGAATTGCAGGTTCGGCTTTTAATGCAGAGAAAGAGGTTAATATGTCCAGGGGAGAAAGTGTTCAGCTCCGTGATTATAAAATAACCTATGAAAAACTTGTAAATTATCCCACTAAGAGTAAGGATGTCGTATCAGCGACTCTGTCAATATCCCGGGGGGGCAAGCGTCTCGGATTTTTAAGCCCTTCGATCGAGACTTATAAAGGACAGGGGGAAGCACAAACCGGTACGGAAGTAGCAATAAGGTCATCTTTAAAGGAGGATCTATACATAATTCTGGCGGGTTATAAACCGGATGGAGTTTCGGCCACGTTTAAACTGATCATAAACCCGCTTGTAAACTGGATCTGGATCGGCGGATTTGTATTAGCCCTTGGAACCATTGTGGTGATGCTTCCTGACCGCAGGGAGAAAAGAAGACTTCTGGTTAAGTACTCAAGGGAGGTATTTTCCGATGAAATTTAAGAATAAAATACTGGTTCTTATCGTATTAATAATTTTTTCAGTTACCGGATCAGCTTCCGCTGCCACCCTGGAAGAGGTTTCGAATGAGCTTGTGTGTCAATGCGGATGCACTCTGATTCTGACTAACTGCAATCACAGCGGCTGCGGTGTGGCAGTACCTATGCGCAAGATTATCTCTGAGAAACTATCAAACGGTGAGACAAAGAAGCAGATTATAGCGTATTTTGTCAGTCAATACGGTGAAGCGGTCCTTGCTTCCCCGGCGAAAAAAGGGTTTAATCTGACAGTATGGATACTCCCATTCTTAGGTATTATTGTGGGCGGCGGTATTATTACATTAATAATTCTTGTCTGGGTAAAACGGCGCAGGCAGACACTTGCATATGAAGGAGCAGATGAGATACAAACCGAAATAGACGATAAGTATGAAAAGATTTTTGACCGTGAGTTTAAGGATTTTGAATAAGGAGTATATATAGATGATTGTTGTCATGATTATTATAATCATAGCTGTACTGGTAGTTATCGGTTATCCGTTAATACGGTTTCGTGCATATAAAGGTTTCGGTCCGGATGATGCAAATGATTATAAATATGAACTAATAAGGAAAAAAGAATCCAGCTATGAGGCCATCAAGGAATTGGATTTCGATTACAATACCGGCAAGCTGTCCGATGAAGATTATAAAAATCTATATAAAACTTATAAACTCGAGGCACTCAAAGCAATCCGTGATATGGATAAGGAAGAATTAACAGAAACGGAGTCGATCGATGCAGAGGTGGAAGCTGAAATACAGAAAATGCGCAGCGGTCTTTACTCGTCTTCTGACAATCAGCATGTACCTGCCGCAGGTACATGTCCTGCCTGCGGTGCCGAATATGATGAAGGCGACAGCTTCTGTAAAACATGCGGGGCACAGTTAGGGAAAAAGTGCGGTACATGCGGGAGTCTTAATCTCGACAGTGCGAAATTTTGTTATTCATGCGGCAAACGCCTTTAAAATTATTGTTTTATTGCAGTTTTCATCAACGACGCAGGAGCAGGCTATTACTCCGGTTATAGTACTGTTTCAGGAACAAAGGGGGAATATAAAAGATGAGTTTTAAGTCCAGAGCTATTTTAATTTTAATGTTTCTTTTAGGTGCCGGATTTGTAATGGCAGAGGAACCGGCGGCAGGTCAGGGGGTAATTACCGGCCGTGTGGTAAATGCAAGTTCTGATAACAGTCCGCTTTTTAACGGAGAAGTGTCCTTACAAACCTATTCCAAAATGACTCTTTCAAATACGAAAACAGTAAAATCCTACAGCGGCGGACATTTTTCTTTTAAAGGACTCAAAACAGGCAAGGATGTTGTTTACATTGTAAGTGTAAACTACCGTGGAGTAGGGTACTCCAGTGATCCGATTGTTTTAAATCCGAAGGTCCCCAGCCATAAGGTTACCCTGCCGGTTTATGAAATAACCGGCGATAATACAAAACTACTCGTAGTTAATCATCACATGATTATCAGTCCGGCAGAAAAAGGCATACAGGTGGAAGAGATTATGGTAGTTCGAAATTCCTCTCCTTTTACATACAAAGGCAAAGATGGATTAACCTTAAAGCTGTCATTGCCTTCAGGGGCATACAACGTCCATACCGGCGGTGAGGTAGGAGCAAAAAAAATAACAATAACCGGAGATTCTGTTCTGGTCTATAAACCGATTACTCCCCAGGGACTGCAGATAGTTTACTCATATGAATTAAAGACAGCAGGTTCCTCATTTACACTGATTCGGCCCATAGATTATACAACTGAGAAAGTAGATGTATTCTTGAAAATACCGGAAATCAGGGTTAAAAGTGATCAGCTTAAAGCTGAAAAATCCTTTACAGCAGACAATATAAAGTACCTGCATCTGTCGGGTAAAAAGCTGGCTCCGGGCGATCCTCTTGAGATACGAATTGAAAATTTACCGGGAGGGAAAATAGATTTCTTTAAAGCGGGTGCTCTTTCCCTGATTTTTCTCATTATTATTATGATTGTTGTGTATATTATCTACCAGAAACGGAAGAAAGTTTCCGTTAAATCGAATGAGGATCTTTTTTCTGAGAAAGAGGCACTGATAAAGGATATAGCTTTACTTGATGATGAATATTCAAAGGGAAACATAACGGAGGAAGAATATCGTTCTGTGAGAGAAAATAAAAAAAAGCGTCTGCTCGATATCACTCACAGGATAAGTAAAATAAGGTAGATTGTCGGATGGATAAAGATGGAAATGTAATTATCCGGGCAGAGGGACTCGCGAAATCATTCGGTCATACCCGGGCGCTTAAGGGCATCGATCTTACTGTGAGGTCCGGTGATTTCTGGCTGATCTTCGGACCCAATGGTGCCGGTAAAAGCACTCTAATTGGAATTCTGGCAACCCTGCTAAAACAGACCAAGGGAAAGCTGACCATCGACGGTATACATTCGGGAAATGATATTGTCGAACTTCGCCGAAAAATCGGAGTAATCAGCCATCAGACTTTTCTTTACGGTGATCTTACAGCCTATGAAAATCTTTCTTTCTATGGGCGCCTTTATGGAATCGATAACCTTAAGACAAAAGTGCTTCATATGCTCGCTGAAATGGGACTTGCGGATTGGGCTGATGAACGGGTCAGGAATTTTTCCAGAGGAATGCAGCAGCGGCTTACAATTGCAAGAGCCCTTTTACACGGGCCATCGATTCTGCTGCTGGATGAACCCGGTACGGGATTGGACCAGCATGCTATGAGACATTTTTATCACCTGCTTGGTGATTTACACTCGCAGAAGCAGACAATTTTAATGACTTCGCATAACCTCACTATCGGTCTGGAAAAATGTACTCATCTTGCAATTCTGGCCGGGGGACGTATTGTATTTAGCGCGCGAAAGGCGGAACTGGATGGTAAAAATTTCGAGGAAATCTACTTTCAGTACACGGAAAAAGAAAGAAAATGAGATATTTTAAAAAAGTATTGGCCATTACAGTTAAAGATTTACTTCTCGAAGCTCATACAAAGGAGCTTACACCTGCGATGCTCGTTTTTTCCTTAATTGTCATTGTAATTTTTAACTTTTCCTTCGAGCCGGGTATGCAGAATTCCGATATTATCACACCGGGGATTTTGTGGATTGCCTTTGTATTTGCAGGAATGCTTGGACTTGCACGTTCCTTCGCCGAAGAACATGAGCAGGAATCGATCAGGGGACTGATGCTGGCACCTGTGGATCACAGTGCCATTTACCTTGGAAAGACGCTCAGTAATCTTGTTTTTCTCTTTTGTGTGGAGATAATCAGTGTTCTGGCATTCGGGATTTTTTTTAATATTAATATTTTTCCGATCCTGCCGGGATTGGCAGTGGTCCTGGGATTGGCAACACCCGGGTTTGTGGCGGTAGGAACCCTGTATGCCGCCATGGCATCGAATATACGCTTAAGGGAGATTCTTCTTCCTGTACTGCTCTTTCCGATTATTGTGCCGGTATTAATTGCTGCTGTTAAGATAACGGGGAGTGTGCTTCAAGGACAGCCGTTATCTGATGTAAGCGGCTGGCTAAACCTTCTTGCAGCTTATGATGGAATATTCATTATTGTCGGTGTGTTAACCTTTGAATATGTTATAGAGGAATAGTTATAGGAGGAATTATGAAAAAAATAGATATTGCCGTATTTGTATTGGGTATACTTACCTTTCTGGCCATATCGTTGAGCCTGTATATGGCTTTCATTTACACCCCTCTGGAGAGGACTATGGGAGCGGTACAGAAAATATTTTATTTTCATCTTCCGCTGGCCTGGATCGGGTTTCTTGCTTTCTTTATCGTTTTTCTTGGCGGGGTATTATATCTTATAACCGGATCGATCAAGTGGGATAACCTGGCGTATTCATCGGCCGAGATAGGTGTGGTATTCAGCACGCTGGTTCTTATAACCGGATCTATATGGGCGAAAAGGGCATGGAATACCTGGTGGACATGGGATCCAAGGCTGACCACTATGCTTATACTCTGGATGATATATGTGGGTTATATAATGATGAGAAATGCCGTAGATAATGTGGAAAGGCGTGCAAAGATTTCAGCCGTTATAGGGATTGCCGGTTTTGTGGATGTACCGATTGTCTTTATGGCAATCCGCTGGTGGCGGACCATGCATCCTCTGCTGATAACAAGTAAGGGAATGGGGCTTGCCCCGTCCATGCTTACTGCACTTTTTGTAAGTCTGGGATCCTTTACGCTGTTGTATGTGTACCTTCTGCTGATCAGGGTAAGGCTGGGCCTGGCCATGAATATTGCGGAAGAGATTAAAATTCGATTAAGCGATAAGTTATAATAGGAGGAGTCTATGAAAAGTTTATGGTATCTTTTTTCTGCATATACGATAATCTGGTTCTTAATCTGGAGTTATACTATGTGGATCGGCAGGAAACAGACACGTTTATTCAAAGAGATCGAGCGGCTTAAGACTCTCATGGCCAAACACGATTTATCCGAATGAGAGGTTGACATGAAACTCAGGGAACCTGCGGCTTCCTGAGTTTCATTGTAACAATACATTAGATATCTTGTTACCTAATTATCTACAATAAAAGCAATTACTAATCTGCCACACCCCTTTATTCAGGTACATTACTACATGCAAGCGCTTCCATGTGCCGGAATAATGTTACATACAGCCGGAAAAGCGGGAGATCATCAATTTCATAGAGGCTTTGCTAAGGAAAGAAATGGCTTCTATTCAGGCATACAGCAATTTTGGGTTTCCCCGCATCAAATAATCATCCTGTTATTTCATCAAATCTACCGGAAATATTCTAATTCTTCCGTTTTTAATGTTTTTAATGAAAATGCCAGTAAACAGATAAATTGTTCCACTTTAAGAAGAAAGCCAAAGACACTATTTCAAACAAAGCCTGGTCTGCCATGGAAGGGGATTATGCTTATTCTGGTGCTTTAATACAAAACATGCTGAGAGGGGAAAATATTAGAAACCGTATCCATGAGAAAGGATACAGAAATCGACCACTTACAGATAAGCAGAAAACAGGCGGAAATCAAAAGTGAGGGCATGAATAGAACATATATTTGGTTTTGTACATAATAGTGTGAATGGTTCGATGATACGGAATATTGGGATTGAAAGGGCAAAAGCTATACTAGGGTTGATGAATCTCACGTATAATATAAAACGATATGTGTAGTTACAGAGGGCTTAGAATCAGGGGGAGAAAGGATTCAGTAACTGAAGCCGATGAGTTCTGGCAGTATCGTTGAGAGTGTCAAGTGTTTTGTGTAAACCTCGATGAAGCTCATAAATATTTTTTTATCATCTATGCCTCATCTTATTAGATTTCATATTGTTTTTCCACAAAATTCCCAGAAGAACCGATTTTACTAATTCGGAACTTTATAACTAGAAAATATATTAAGTAATATTTTTTCTAGCAAGGAAGTATTCCGAAAGTAGCACTTGATAACTTACCCTTCTATTTGTAAATCAGATTTATAATATACTAAATCATAGCTATTTGTTGAAATTTCTAAATCGCCTTTATATACTAATTCATTTAAGTATTTCTTTACTTTCTTCTCTGACACACCCGTAGCTTCTGATACTTTTTTAATTGTTAATTTGTTATCAGTGAGTTCAACTAATTTATCAATCTGTATTTTTGTTAATTTTGGTCTTTTAAATTTATTGAAATAAAATAAAAAAACAATGACACCTAATGATAAAGGAATAAGAAAAAAAGTTGAAATAAATACACTTCCTAGGATTAATATTAAAACTGTCGAAATAAAACCAAATAGCTATGATTTAGTATATTATAAAT
>JAADHF010000121.1 GCA_013151965.1 Spirochaetota bacterium | reverse complement strand
GAAATGCATTTTTAGGGAACCAGGTAAAGAATCTGAACTTCAGCATAATTAATCCTACGGATTTTGTAATCCTTACAAATGTTAATCAGACATACCAGATAAAACCGGATGATCCTAATGAGAAAATATCCGGTATATACTGGGAGTTAAACGGTCCGGAATATCATTCGGGTGATGTGCCTCCTTCCGATATCTATGGGGATAATGCCGATTTGGTAATGGATTATTCAAATATGGGAGCCGGAGATTATACCCTCGATGTTAATGTAAATTATGATGACGGTTCCTTCTGGCACAGGTATTATTTTGTCAGGCTCGGAACTGAAGAGGCGGATGGGACTAGTTACGATTTGAATATCGATCTGGGAAGTCTCTGGCAGTTCGGATTCGTTGACGGTGACTCTTATAATGTGGAAGTCAAGGGATACTATTATGACAGTACCTGGACAAAGCAGGATGATCCGTCTCTATATTATAACGGGTCTTCCGTTGTAACCGCAGGAGAGATCTATATAGACTTTACAGCTATAGCGTATAATGCTTCTACGTTTATTTCACCTGATTCTCAGGATTGGGTGGAAGTTACCATAGACACAAATCAGAACGGTACTACCGGTGATCAGGGGGATTTTAGAATCGAGATGCCTGTAAGCCTTTTAACTACCGATGCAGGGGTCTACAGCATGTATCTGGATGCGATGGATTTTTATCCTGTGTTCTAGATACTGAAATAGAAATAAAGGTATATTTACTGACAATGAGCTCCTCAAAATGAGGAGCTCATTTTTATATATGCACCGTAAAATATTATACGAATTTTAAAACAACGACGGTAATTGTGATTATTACGGGCACAAATCAGCTTATAAACCCGATTCGTTTGTATTGTCAAATTGATTCTAAAAAATGCTTAAAAGAGTAATAAAAGGTTTTAGATAGCTTTTGGTTGTCAAATACTCTTTATTCGAATACAATGTGTGTTGTTATTAGAAGATGCAGAGGAGGCAGGTAGATAGTGCTGTCGGGTAAAGCCGGAAAAGAGGGGGATAAAGTAAATGTACTGGCAGTAAACCCGGGTTCGACATCAACGAAACTTGCCGTATATTCGGATTTTAAAGAGGTGTGGAGGAAAACTCTCATCCATGATGCGGATATGCTTTCAGGGTACCATGATATAGCGGATCAGCTTGATTTCAGGAAAAAGGCAGTTCTGGAGAGCCTTAAGGAAGTACCGGATTTCCCGTTAGAGCATTTATCTGCAGTTGCAGCACGCGGCGGGCTGTTAAGACCGCTTCCCGGCGGAGTGTACAGGGTAAACGATGGGATGAAGAACGATCTCCGTACTGCGAGGTACGGAAGCCATGCATCAAATCTGGGTGCATTAATTGCAGATGAAATTGCTTCCGAAACCGGTGTTAATGCTTTTATTGTAGATCCTGTTGTTGTCGATGAATTTACGCCTCTTGCCAGATATTCAGGAATACCGGAAATTCCGCGGAAATCAATTTTCCATGCACTTAATCAGAAAGCGACTGCAAAAAGAGCGGCAAAAGCGCTTGAAAAATCTTATAAGGAGTGTAATCTTATTGTAGCGCATATGGGCGGAGGAACATCTATCGGTATACACGAAAAAGGACGCGTTGTGGATGTAAATAATGCACTGGACGGGGAAGGCCCATTCTCCATAGAGAGGGCCGGCACTGTTCCCGCAGGCGACTGGATGCGTTATGTATTGTCTCATTCGGACAGGCCTGCTGCTCTGCAGAAGAAGCTTACGGGAAGGGGAGGGGTTGTCGCCTATCTTGGCACAAACAATGCAAAAGCAATCGAAGATACGATAGAAAAGTATAAAAAAGGAAAAAAAACGGATGAGCTCGACGGGGCTAAATGCCTGGAGGTAATGAAGGCTCTCTGTTATCAGATTTCCCGTGAGATCAGTTCGCTTGCTGCGGTGGTATCGGGAAATGTCGATGCTGTAGTCTTAACCGGCGGACTTGCATTTTCTGAATTTGTTACCGGAGAAATTAAGGAAAGAGTGTCCTTTATTGCGCCTGTTATGATTTATCCGGGAGAGAATGAACTGGAAGCTTTAGCTTCTGCGGTGATGGATGCACTGCGCGGCAAAGAAGAAATACTTATCTATCAGGCATAAGGGGATATTATGTATAAAAGAAAAATACACGTTATAAACAAACAGGTACAGTACAGGCTTATAGCTCTCTTTTTATTGATGGTCCTTGTATCCCTGCTTGTATTTTCCGGCGGCCTGGTAGTTTATTATTGGATTTCCTATGCCTCAGGGGATAATCTTTTTAAGGAAATTATTACCATCCATAAACAGATTACGGAAAGTAAAGTTGTCGAAGAGAATGGGGTTAAAAAGAGGGTGGAATACACGGCAACAAAGGATATTCCGGGAGTAAACAGACTGGAAATTATTATTCCTCCGCTTTTAATTAACGATGTCGTCATTATGATATTTATTGCGGTTTTCGGCATCTATTATACAAACAGGATTGCAGGGCCTGCTTACAGAATGGAAGCGGATATTGCAAGGGTTCTGGGGGGGGAAAGGAATGTTTCGGTACACTTAAGGAAAAAAGACCAGTTCTATTCGCTTGCGGAGAAAGTTAATAACCTGATATCGGAATTAGAAGAGTTAAGAAATAAAGTTGGATAGTACTACCGCGGCGGATCCTGCCTACAGCATAGAAAATCGAAAATACTTAGGGTCTAAAAAAAATCTTAAAGGCTGGATACTGGATACAATAGTAAGTACAGCCGGAGATTTGTCTGATTTTCTCGATGGTTTCTGCGGAACAGGCGCAATTTCCGGGGAGGCGCTGTTAAGAGGATTTAAAAAAGTAACCGCTGTGGATAATCTTTCGGCCAACACGGTAATTTTAAAAGCGTTCTATAATTGCAGGGTGGATAAAAAAGATGCGGATTCGGCAATCGATTATCTTAACAATCTGCGGCCGGCTGCAGGATATATCACATCACATTTTTCCGGCAGCTATTTTATTAAGGATAATTGTATGATAATGGATGCCGTACGTGATGAAATCGAACGGCTCTTTACAACGGGAGAAATAGATGCTGAACTTCATGACTACCTGGTTGCCGGTTTTATCCTTTCCGCAGACAGGGTTTCCAACACCATCGGGCAGTATGATGCATATCTGAAGCATATAGGAAGCCCTTCTGTAAAAGAGGGGAGGCACCTTGTGGATACAAGGGTTTATTCACGCTTCCGGCTTAAGAGTTTAAAAACAAATCATACCGGAAATATTAAAGTCGTTACCGGTGATATTTTAACTCTTGCGGATTCTATAAATGCGGATACCGCTTATTACGATCCCCCGTACAATTGCAGGCAGTATTTCAGCAATTATCATCTGCTGGAGAATCTTGCCGGATGGAATAAACCGCCGGTATTCGGTAAAACTAAAAAGTACAGACACAGGAAACTGTTAAGCCCTTTCTCCAGAAAAAGGGATGTTAAAGATGCGTTTAATACGCTTCTGGCACGTACAAAGGCGAACCGGATTTTTATTTCGTATAGTTCGGAAGGTTTGCTCTCTGTGGATGAGCTTGCCGGCATATGTAAAAAATACGGGACTATAACTCTTTTTTCATATCCCTACAGGATATTCGGAAACGGCGCCGGCATTTCCGTAAAAAGAGAAATAACGGAATATCTGATTTTCATAAGAAGAAACGGAAACGGTTAAGTATGAAAATAGAGTATTTCGATGACAGCGGCAGTTCCCGCGGCTACTATTCCACTGCAAACAGGGTTAACGATTTAACGGGAAAAGAATGGCTCTTCTGGACACGTTCCGTTATTACAAAGGTATATCCGCCGAATATTCAGCACAGGCTGAGACAGCAGCACGGGGGGCAGAAGCCTCCGGAATTATGTGCCGACCTTATAAAGATATTCACAAAAAAGGGAGAAAGGGTGCTGGATCCTTTTATGGGAGTCGGGGGTACGCTCATCGGAGCTTCTCTTTCCGGACGCCGCGCCCTCGGAGTAGAGATTAATAAACGATGGATCGAAATATACGGACAGGTATGCAGATTGGAAGGGATGGATGAGCTTGATACTATTGCAGGGAATTCATCCGAAGTGCTTAAAGATTTATTAAAAAACAAAATTGACAATGAGTTTTTTGATATGATTCTGACCGATGTTCCGTACTGGAATATGGACAGGGCGGAAAGGTCGAAAGGAAAATTCAAGAAGGCGGGCGAAAAAGCACGGGAGGTAAAAAAATCGAAATTATCCGTATTTAACAGTGAAATATACAGTACAAAAGAAGACTGGCTTCTAAAAATTGTAAAAATTATCGAACTCTCCTCAAAACTCTTAAAACCGGACAGGTATTTGTTAATTTTTATAGGCGACATGTATTATAAAAACAGTTATCATTGCCTTTCTTCCGAGCTTGCAGAAAGAGTTTCGCGCATCGATGGCCTGGTCTGGAAGGCCAATATAATCTGGTATGATGTATCAAAAAAACTTCATTTGTATGGTTACCAGTATTCATACATTCCCTCGATGATTCATCAGAATATACTTGTTTTTAGAAAAGAAAAATAAATAAATGTTTGTGTTTTTTAATACGCCCTGTCGATGAAAAAAGTATAGATTTATTATTAAGGAGCATTCTTGTATATGAAAATAGCGATACCACGGCTGATTTTTATGCTTATACTTACAGCTATCCCGATAAGTTTCGGAACTGCATCCGCACTTTACACTGCCGATGAGAACAGTGACGGCAAACCGGACCAGTGGTATAATATGAAGCAGAATATCGTCAGCCATCTTGAAGTCGATAGAAACTTTGACGGAAAAGTGGATTATATTGCTGATTTCAACAGCAAGGGTAAGATGACTAAAGAGGAATTTGACTATAACTATGACGGGAAGATGGACGACTTCTACTACTATGACGGCGGCGTATTAGAGAAAGAGGAGATCGATTCGAATTATGACGGAAAAGTCGATATCTGGATTTATCTCTATAAGGGAATTTACATAAGAAAATATGAAAAAGATACCGACTATGACGGAAAACCCGATATTATAAAAGATTATGAAAAATAGAAGATGGAACAGCATTGTTTTTCCGGGTATCATGCAATAGAGGAATTACTGAAACAGGGAGGGGTATCGGGAGTCCTCGTAGTTTCTAAGAAAAATCAAAAAATATTATCATTGATTCACCTGGCGGAAAAAAAGGGAATAAAGGTAAAGCAGGTATCCGGTGACGAACTGGATAAACTTAAATCCCGGCAAACCGGAGGACACAAAGAAGGTTATACGAGCGGTTATAAGAAGCACAGGGGGGTCCTGCTTATGCTTACGGAAATGCCGGAAAAAAGAGAGAAGAATCTCGATGCCGCCCTTGCAGGCATTACCGGAAAAACCGCCCTTGTTCTGGTCCTCGATGGAATTACCGACCCTCAGAATCTCGGCGCTGTTCTGCGTTCCGCAGATCAGCTTGCCGTCGATCTTGTGATTGTTCCGTCCAGAAAATCAGCAGGTGTAAATGAAACGGTTTCGAAAGTATCTTCGGGAGCTTCCGTATATGTCAGGATAGTAACGCTTGCAAATATTGTGCAGGCGCTTGAAAAACTAAAGGAGAAGGGCTTCTGGATTTACGGTGCCGACATGGACGGAAAATCCATTGTAAAGACGGATTTAAGGGGAAGAACAGCGGTAGTAATGGGCAGCGAAGGAAAGGGACTTCACAGGCTTGTAAAGGAGAAATGCGATATGCTTGTTTCCATTCCCTCTTTCGGGCATGTCGACTCATTTAATGTTTCCGTAGCTTCGGGCATTATTATGTACGAGGTCAGAAAACAGCAGGGATATTTTTTGTGAGGTTTATAATTCTTTCCGCAAGGTAAACGGAATTTAAAAGCCCTTGTTTCCCTATTCCCATTGTTGCAACAGGAATTCCTTTCGGAAGCTGGAGTATGGAGAGAAGGGCATCCATGCCGGAAAGGTTTCCTGCCACAAGCGGAACACCGATTACAGGAACATTCACGCGGGAAGCAACTACTCCGGGAAGTGCTGCGGAGAGCCCTGCCGCAGCGATAATTACACGAAAGGAATCCCCGTTTTGTTTCAGGTAGGCCAGCAGGCTGTCGAGGTTTCTATGTGCGGAAAAAACCTTCAGCGTATAATCAAGCTTTTTTTCTTTTAAGAGAGTAACTGCAGGAGCAATCCTCTCCTTGTCCGACTCCGAACCAATTAAAAAAAGTATATCCTGCATAAGTTTTACTCCGTTATCCGCAGAGGATGTAAGATATTAAGTAAGAAAAAATTTTTTCCCTATATCGCTTCTATACCATGCCCCTTCGAAATTAACTTTATCCGCTTCATGGTAAGCTTTCGCCGCTGCCGTAATAGTATCCTTTCCGAGTCCGACTAAAGTAAAACATCTGCCTCCGCCTGTCATAACTCTGCCGCTGTCGTCTCTGTACGTTGAGGAATGAAAGATAAGTAAATCTTTATTGTTTCCCTTCGGCAAAGAGGTTACCGGTATGCCTTTTCTGTATTCATCAGGATATCCTTTACTTGCAATGACAACTCCCACTGCGGATTCTCCGCTGAATTCTATGGAAAGAGAAGAAAGGTTCTGCTGTATAATTGCTTCGGCGATATCACCGATATCGGTTTTAAGAAGCGGAATAAGGGCCTGAGTTTCCGGATCTCCGAATCGAACATTGTACTCCAGAACCTTAGGACCTTCATCCGTAATCATCAGCCCGAAGTATAAAATACCCCTGTAGTCTATGCCTTCGTTTTTAAGTGCGGAGAATGTAGGTTCCACAATACCGGACATAATTCTGTCATTCAATTCCGTATTTACCCAGGGGACCGGCGAAATCGAACCCATGCCGCCGGTATTCGGGCCCTTATCGTTATCGAAAGCTTTTTTAAAATCCGAACAGGGAAGAAGAACCTTGTAACTCTTTCCGTCCGACAGTGCAAATACGGAGACTTCGAAACCTTCTAAATATTCTTCCGCTATAAGTGAATCCGACTCAAGAATCTTCCTGCCGAAGATAAGTGCTTCTTCTTTTATTTCTGTTTCCAGAACACCCTTTCCTGCGGCAAGTCCGCTTTTTTTAATGACTATTTTTCCATTCCTGCCGTTTATGTATTTTTTAAAACTCTCATACTCGGTGAAATGTTCGGCATTTGCCGTAGGAATGGAATATTTTTCCATAAAATTTTTAGAAAAACTTTTGCTGGACTCAAGGAGAGCGCCGTTTTTACACGGTCCGATAACAGGTATGTTGCGCCGGATCAGAAAATCTGCAATACCGGCGGAGAGAGGAGCTTCCGGCCCGGCAAAAACAAGGTTAATCCTGTTTTCCCTGCAGATCCTGTAGATACCGTCAAAATCATTGACGGATACACCGGGGAAATTTACGCACAATTCCCCGGTACCGGCATTGCCTGGTGTGCAGAAGAGGCCTGCAATTCTTTTGCTTTTCGAAAAACTCCATGCAAGTGCATGTTCCCGTGCTCCCGAGCCAAGTATTAAAACTCTCAAAATACTCCTCACTTATGGTTGGCAGGTTGATATTGAACAGGTTAATGCCTTTATTACCTGTTTATGAATAATTCCCTGCCTGTTAATGGCGGAAATGTCTTCTGCCTGTAAAAACCATGGCTATACTGTGTTTATTCGCCTCATCTATGCTTTCCTGATCACGTATAGAACCTCCGGGCTGTATTATTGCAGTACAGCCGGACTGTGCCGCAAGTGTTACTGTGTCGCCGAACGGAAAAAATCCGTCGGATGCCAGTACAAATTCGTCCGGAGCCTTCTCTGTCTTTTCCTTTCCCCTTAATGCGGTTTCCAGAGCCGCCACCCTGTTCGGCTGTCCCGAACCTATGCCTGCTGTGGCGAGGCTTTTCGCAAGAACGATGCCATTGGATTTAACCATTCTTGAAACATTGTATGCAAACAGTAAATCCGCCAGCTCTTCTTTATCCGGCGTCCTTTCCGTAACATAGTTAAGTTCGACATTATCTTCGAGCCGGTCTGCTTCCTGCATCAGGAACAGCGGACCCGATGTTCTGAATTCCCATCCGGATACTGCTTTTATATCACCGGTTAAGATTCTGAGATTCTTTTTCTTTGAAAGTATTTCCATGGCCGGAGGTGTTATTTCCGGTGCTAAAAGAACCTCGAAAAAAAGTCCTGCGATTTCCTGTGCAAGCGATTCATCTACAGGCCTGTTAAAGGCAAATATACCTCCGAAGGGTGATACGGGATCGCCCGCCAGAGCTCTTATAAAGACTGCTCTCATATTATCACCGGCTGCTGCTCCGCACGGAATCTGGTGTTTTACAAGTACAGCTGCAGGTGCATCGAATGAAGAGGCGAGATCGGCAGCAGTCTGCGAATCCAGAATGTTGTTGTAAGAGAGCTGTTTTCCCTGAAGCTGTTTCATGCCTAACAGGCCGTGCTGCCGGGGGGGGGCAAGCGAACCGGCGGATGACGATATTTCAGCGTATACAGCCGCTTTCTGATGCGGATTTTCGCCGTACCTCGGAATAAAGAGTTTTTCCAGTTCTAAATTAAGTTTATCAGGGATTTCATGAACAGATGAATTATCCATTTCGTTACTGCCGGTAAACCTCTCTAATGCAGAGAAGATTATCGAATCGTAGTTTGATGTCTGTTTAAACGCCTTAACTGCAAGTTTAAGTTTTTCTCTCTTTGTCGGTGTTTCGTTTTTCTTTATTTTCTCTGTAATCCATCCGTAATCCGCAGGATCGGAAACAACTGTTACCGAGTTGAAATTCTTGGAAGCGGCGCGGAGAAGTGCTACTCCGCCGATATCGATATTTTCTATTAAACGTTCTAACAGCGGAGTATTATCCATGGAAAAAGAAGAAGTTTCTTTCTCTTCTGCTTCTAATACCTTTTTAAACGGATAAAGGTTGCAGATAAGAAAATCTATGGGCCTGATATTTTTTTCTTTCATCTGCTTTATGTGGTTCGGGTTTTCTCTGTCCATCAGAAGCCCGCCGTGGATAAACGGATGAAGTGTTTTAACCCTTCCGTTTAGTATTTCAGGAAAGCCGGTTACACTTTCCACGGATGTTACCGTTATCCCGTGTTCTTCTAAGTATTTCTTTGTTCCGCCGGTTGAGAGTATCGAGTACCCTGCCTCCGCAAGTGCAGAGGCAATCTTTTCGATCCCGCTCTTATCCCAGGTACTGACCAGTGCATATCCTTTTTTCACCCTTTTTCCCCCAATCGATTAAGTAATTCCAGGACAACCTGAGGATAATATAAATGTTCGATCGTGTGAATACGTTCTTCTACTTCCTTTAAGGATTCTTTTCCGGTTCTGACAAAAGATTTCTGTAAGATTATCTCTCCGGTATCCACTCCGGTATCCACATAGTGTATTGTTATGCCGAGTTCACGGTCTTTGGAATTATAACTTTTAACAATTCCCTCTGCTCCCGGATATTTAGGGAGTAAAGACGGATGTATATTGATGATTCTGTTCTT
Source organism: Spirochaetota bacterium (assembly GCA_013151965.1). Taxonomy (GTDB): domain Bacteria; phylum Spirochaetota; class Spirochaetia; order SZUA-6; family SZUA-6; genus SZUA-6. The sequence goes on along the minus strand of JAADHF010000121.1, from coordinate 20,234 downwards.
ATAGGTATTTACGAAAAACGGAGTGAGTATTTTCATATATCCGGCAAGTGCAATCAGGTCTATTTTGTGATAATTTAATATTTTAATAATTTCGGCTTCTAGGGATTCTCTTTTTTTATCCCTGTAATCCACTGTGTATACTTTTACCTTAAGTTTTTTCGCCCTTTCAACTGCGAAAGCGGATTTTTGATTGCATAGAAGAAATTCAATAGAGTGCTCTGTTTTTACAATAACTTCTGCAATCGACTGGAAATTAGAACCATTGCCCGAGGCAAAAACAGCTAAATTAGCCATTTTCCAGCTGTCCGATGTTAATAAGATCGATATTATTACTTTCCGTAAGTTTCATTACTGCCGGTATATCGTTATGATGAACTATTACAGCCATTCCGATGCCCATATTAAAGACCTTAAACATCTCGTCATTATCTATCTTGCCGAGTGATTGTATGGCATTAAAAATTTCAGGTATCTTCCAGTTGTAGTTCAGTACGGCTTTTAAGCCTTCAGGGATAACCCTTTCTATATTGGATTTAAGCCCTCCGCCGGTTATGTGAGCCGCAGATAGGATGCAGCCTGTTTTAAGCAGCATCGACATTTCGCGGGAGTAAATTTTAGTCGGCTTTAAAAGAATCTGACGTTTGTCTTTTAGAGTATTCGGAATAACCTTTCTTGCAAGTGAAAGTCCATTGGAATGTATGCCGTTAGACGGCATGCCGAAAATTATATCGCCTGCTTTTATCCGGTCTATATGCGGCAGTCTTGCATTTTTCTCTGCAATACCCACTGCAAAACCGGCGAGATCGATATCACCTTCTAAATACATATCGGGAAGTTCCGCTGTTTCGCCGCCTGCCAGTGTGCAGTATGCGGCTTTACAGCCTTCCACAATTCCCAGTATGATGTCTTTAAGCTGTTCCTGTGCAAGTCTGCCGCAGGCTATGTAATCGTAGAAGCTGCAGGGCTCCGCACCTGATGCTAAGAGATCATTAACGGACATTGCTACAAGGTCTATTCCTATTGTTCTGTAGTTGTTAAGTTCCCGGGCAAGCAGTATTTTGGTTCCCACGCCGTCCGTAGTTGCCAGGATAACAGGATTCTTATATTTTGTAAAATCCACATCGAATCCCGAAGAAAATGCTCCTATTTCCTTTCCGACGGTTTTCGAATTAATGCTTTTTATAAATTGTACAAACTTATCCGCCTTTTCAATATCGACTCCGGAATCTTTATAGGTTGTCAATGTCTTATTTAAGATCTTAACCGGGTAATCGCCGCTGAAACATGCGAAGCAAAAATCTTCCGGATTTTTAACGCATTTTTTTAACTGGGACAGGGGAAGGAAATTTACAGAATCGGCTCCGATTTCTTCCGCTATCCCCTCCGGTGAAAGCCTGTTGGAGATAAGTTCCTCCCTTGTCGGTATATCGATGCCGAAATAGCATGGAAATTTTATTTCCGGAGAGGAGAGACGCAGGTGAACCTCCCCGGCACCGGCATCACGGAGAAGTTTTACAAGGGTTTTGCTTGTCGTGCCCCGCACAAGTGAATCATCCACAACGGTAAGTTTTTTATCTTTAATTGCCTCCCGGACAGGGTGCAGTTTCATCTTTACGCCGAATTCCCTCATGGATTTTGTGGGCTGAATAAATGTTCTCCCCGTGTAGTGGTTACGTGTTAAACCCTGTTCGTAGGGGAGTTTCGATGCTATTGAATACCCCTGGGCCGCACTGTTTCCGGAATCAGGAACCGGAATTACAAGATCCCCGGGGTTGTTATCGATGGCAAAAAGGCAGTTACCCATCTTTTTTCTTATTTCATGAACGGAATACCCGAATAGACGGGAATCGGGTCTTGCAAAATAGATCAGCTCGAATATGCAATGCGCTTTTCGATTCGGTTCTGTATAAAAGAAGGAGGAAGTGCCGGTTTCATCTGCTATAATGAGCTCTCCCGGCTGAACTTCCCGTACCTCTTTAAGTCCGTAAATATCCAGTGCACAGGTTTCGGATGCAAAAACAGTAATGCCGTCACTTTTACCCATTACAAGGGGCCGGAATCCGTACGGATCTCTCAGAGCTATAAGCTTATCGTTATAAATCATCACAATACTGAATGCACCTTTTACCATGTTAAGAACCTCGATCAGAGAATCCAGGAAATTATCTTTCTGTGAGCGTGCAAGCAGGTGAAGTATTAACTCCGTATCCGTAGAGGTCTGGAAGATGGAGCCCTCACTGAACAGTTTTTTCTGAAGTTCTTCGGAATTGGACAGGTTTCCGTTATGTGCAAGGGCTATTTCTCCCTTGTTGCATGAAACAACTATAGGCTGAGCATTTTCCAGCTTATTTCCGCCGTGTGTGGAGTATCTTACATGGCCGATGCCTGCATTGGAAGGGTGTGTTTCCTTTAAATAATGCGAAAGAACAGCGAAAACCATCCCAAGGTCTTTATATGCTGTAATTCTTTCATGCCTTCTGTATGCTATGCCGCAGCTTTCCTGGCCCCTGTGCTGAAGGGAGTAAAGTGCATAGAAAAGCTTTTCCGGAATATTAATCTTTTCTTTCGAGTAGATACCCGCAATTCCGCAGTAATGTGCAGGGCTGTCGTCAATAACAGCATTGTTGTCATATTCCATATAAGTATATATCATCAGCAGGTTTAAATGGTCAAGTGGTTAAAAACATCAGATTGACCATTAAAAACTTTTAGTGTTAGATTAATATAGAAATGAAAAATCAGGAGCTCTTCGATAATAATTATAATGGGTTTAAAACGGATAATTCACAGCATGGGGATGCAGGAAGGCAGCCCCTTGCCGAGAGAATGCGTCCTGACGATCTTGAATCATTTATAGGACAGAAACATCTTCTTGATAAGGGTAAGGCGCTGAAACTGATTATCGAATCAGGACATCTTCCGTCCCTGATTTTGTGGGGTCCTCCCGGCTGCGGAAAAACCTCTCTGGCCCGAATCCTTGCAGAGATCTTTAATTATAGTTTTCATTCTTTCTCCGCTGTTGTTTCCGGAATACGTGAGCTTAAACAATTGTTCCTGAATCTGGAACGTGAAACTACAGGAAAGAATATAGTTTTTATAGATGAAATTCACAGGTTCAATAAAGCCCAGCAGGATGCTTTTCTGCCCTATGTGGAAAGGGGTGTTATAACTTTAATAGGAACCACAACCTTAAATCCTTCGTTTTCCATCGTGTCTCCGCTTCTTTCCCGGATGAAAGTTTTAATTCTTAATCCATTGGAGGACGAAGAAATTATCGAACTCCTTAAGGATGCGCTAAAGGATAAAGAAAAAGGATACGGCAGTTTAAACTTAAAGTGCGGCAAGGAGATACTTAAAATAATCGCCTCCTATGCGGAAGGAGACGGGCGTACTGCATTAAATGTTCTGGAGATGTTAGTGGAATCGGAAAAAAAGGGAAAAAGCGGAGAGATAATACTTACCAGGGAAAGACTGGAAGAACTTTTCTCCGGCAAGGTTCCTGATTATGACAGAGACGGAGAAGCTCATTATAATCTGATTTCCGCACTTCATAAGAGTATAAGAGGATCGGATCCCGATGCTTCCCTGTACTGGCTGGCAAGAATGCTGGAGGGCGGGGAAAATCCTCTCTATATAGCGAGAAGGTTAATACGTGTTGCATTGGAGGATGTCGGCCTTGCAGACCCTTCCGCACTTACCATTGCGGTTAATGCAAAAGAGGCCGTTCATTTCCTGGGCATGCCGGAAGGCGATCTGGCCCTTGCAGAGACTGTAGTCTATCTGGCAGCTGCACCAAAAAGCAACGCGGTATATACAGCATACGGCAGTGCTAAAAAAGATGTAAAGGAATATGCTTCCGCACCGGTGCCTCTTTATCTGAGAAATCCGGTAACCTCTGTAATGCGGAAGGCCGGGTACGGAAGAGGATATATGTACCCGCACGATTTTCCCGGAAGAGTTGTCTCGCAGGCCTATTTTCCGGATGTAATGGGAAAACGAAAGTATTACCTGCCAACGGAATTCGGCTACGAGAAAACGCTTGCAAGGCGGATCGAGTGGTGGGAGAAAAGAAAAGAACAGGAAAGATCAGTCGACGGATGATTTAACTGCAGTTTTTACCGTAGTATCAATTATAATAAAATTTTTCATGATCCTTACGAACTTTATTAAATCATTATAATCTTTTACAAGGTTTCCTATAAATTCTCTGTTTTTTATACCTCCGATCACCTTTAGATTCGAGATAAATGTCGGTGTATTCTGTTTATAATCGTTTATGATTTCCAGCAGGGTAGATGCCAGTCTATAGAAGAGATTGGTTGTATCGTCTATGATACTGAATGCTTTGGAATTAGCGGACTGTACAACTCTGTTAAGCAGGGATGTAACATTTTTTCCGGAGTGATAGGATTTTAAATAGCTCTGTATTGTTCTAACGGATATTTTGTTCTCACCTGTAAATTCCTCTTCGAAGCCGATGATTTCATTCATTATTTTATCACAGCCGTAGTACAGATTGGAGAGTCTGTTCTGGAACGATTCGCTCTCAAAGTATCCCTCGATAATTATTTTATTAACATTTTCTCTCATATTCTTTTCGAATTTGGCTACAACAAAACTTTTTACTATCATGAGAGGTTTGATATATTTAAAGCTGTCAAAGCCTTCATCGTTTAATATGCCGGAATACTCCTCATTATAGCCCTCTGCGGTAAGCAGTTCCGCTTCGCCGAAAAGAGCTTTAAGATCCTGTTCTATTGCGTTTTCTCTCCTTTCTCTGATTATCAGGTCGCGGCTGTGCTGAAATCGTTCTGTCAGTTTTGTTATGTATTTGTCGAGGTAATGCTGCATCTCTTTGTCTGCTTCGGGAGCATAAAAGGGGTCTTTTTTTATTGCACGAATTAGAAAAAGAAGTGTTGTCGGAGCAAGATGTTTATTAAGAAGCTGCTGCATTCTGTTTATAGTTTTATTAATTTTATATTTCAGTTCGTCTGCATTTGATTTATTAAGCCTCTCGAGTAAAAGCGAAAGATTATTCTCTACTCCGAACGACAGCTCCAATCCCCAGATTACATAGTATATATCGAGTATTTCATTTATTACATCTTCTTCCGGAACAGGAGAAAACGACGGTTTATAATTGAGCTGCAAGAGTCTTAGTTTCGGATCAAAGCGATTTAGTATTTTTTCATAGTCGATTTTGCAGATCGACAGCAGTTTTTCAAGCTGCTTATATTCGATATCAATTCTGTTAAATTCGGGAGCGGAAAAAAGCTTTAGTATGTTCATGAATTCATGTCCGATTAATTTTAATTCTGATTCCGGCGATATCGAATTAAGAACTCTCTCCCGGATCGAATTGTATGTGAAATCTTTAAGTTTTTTTCGTTTCTCCGGAGGTATTCGGCTTTCGATGAGATAACCTCTGTATAAATCGGAGAGTTTCGGATCCTTATTATCGATTGTTTTCTGCAGAAGTTCATATACCGGCATGAGAAGCATTGTGAATTCGTACAGAATCGACGCAAACCCGGGTAAAACCCGGGCATTCCCCGGCTTATAGTAGGAAGGGCGGATAGTTTTAAGGAAATCCGCAATCCTTTTTAGTTCTTTCCTTTTCTGTATCTCCTTAGGATCCCTGTTAAAAAGACTGCCTAATAGATCTTTTAAAGTGTTTAATAATCCTGCCATTACCTATTCTCTTTATAACGGCTATTGTATTTTATTTATCTCCGTTTTGCAATAAGAACTTGACACTGCCGGTATTTAGCTGAGCTGCGTATTCTTTTATAATCTTTTCATAATCCTCTAATGATGACGCATGAACAATTCTGTTTCTGAAGGAAGCGGATTCGGGCAGTCCTTTTGAGTAAGCAGTTATATGTTTCCTTAAATCCCTGCATGCCCTGTATTCTCCCTTATACTGTACTGCAGTTTTTACATGTTCCAGTGCGGTAAATAAAATATAATTATAGTCCGGTTTTTTATCATTGTATTTTTTATCAAAGATAAACGGATTTCCGATAGCACCGCGGGCTATAAGAACTCCGTCTGCGGAGGTTTCTTTAAACATTTTGTCTGCATCTTTGCGTGAAAAGACATCGCCGGAGCCGATAACGGGTATTTTAAGACACTTTTTCAGTAATGCTATATGGTTCCATGATGCTCTTCCGGAAAATCCCTGCGATTTTGTACGGGGATGAAACATGACAGCGGAAGCTCCTGCCTCTTCCGCCGCTTTTCCGATCTCCGTAAAATTAATGGAGGCGGCATCCCACCCTGAGCGGATCTTTACGGACACGGGAATACCCGCACTTTCTGTCATTGCGAGTACTATGGAGTAAAGTTTGCCGGGGTTTTTAAGCAGTGCGGCACCGGAACCTGTTTTTATGACCTTCGGAACGGAACAGCCGCAGTTTAAGTCGATTACCGACGGATTGGCAGACCGTATAATGGAAATTGCCTTTGCAATAACACCTGCATCAGATCCGAAAAGCTGTATTCCCCAGAACTGTTCTTCTCTTCCTCTCTGCAGAAGATCGAATGTTTTTCTGTTTCCCCTTGTAACGGCCTCAGCGGATACCATCTCCGTGAAAACAAGCGCAGCGCCGCTTCGAATACATATAATTCTGAACGCTGTATCTGTAAAACCTGCCATGGGAGCTAAAAAAATATTACCGGGAAGATTATTTAACACCTGTTTTCATGTTTAAATGAGTTTAGACTGTTTCCGCTGGATCCAGACCAAAGAGCCTGCAGCTGTTATTAAAAAGAATTTCAGTAAGTTCTTCCAGTTCCATGTCGCGCAGATTGGCTATAAATTTTGCCGTTTCCACTATATAAGACGGTTTATTCCTCTTGCCTCTATAAACCGACGGAACCATAAAAGGGGATTCGGATTCTATTACCATACGCTCGACCGGAATGTTTTTTGCCGTATCATGAAGATTACGTGCATTTCTGTAGGTGACATTTCCCGCAAAAGAAATATAAAGGTTCAGCTCTAATGCTTTCTTTGCGTACTCATAATCTTCCGAATAACAGTGCAGAATACCGCCCCGTGATGGTAATTCATCCCGTAATATGTCCAGCACATCCTGCCCTGAGTCCCTGTTATGTATAACAACGGGCAGATTGATTTTATCCGCAATTTCCAGCTGCTTTATAAACAGCTCGATTTGAGAATCTTTATCACCGTATTTTCTGTAGTAATCAAGTCCGATTTCACCGATCGCGACAATTCTGTCAAGTTTAGAACCTTCTTCGAGTTTTGATTCCCAATCGTTGCCGGGATGTGTAACTTCCGACGGAGAAACGCCGATACTATGAAAGACATGTGTTGCGGTCTTGAGATTATCATAAATCTGGAAAAAGTCGAGAAGATTATTAGAAATCGAAACTATAACATCTACATTGTCCTGCTTTGCTTCTTTTACTATGAGGAGCTGCTCGATAGGGTCTTCGTTTATCAATCCAATATGTGCATGTGTGTCAAAAAATCTCATACTTTACCACTTATTAATAATTTAGGTTTGAGAATCGTATAATTAAGAATAACATGTAAAGGGGGCATAGTCAACAATTTATTTGACAAATATGAAATCTCATGATAGTCTTCTAAAAAAAGTACCGGATATGTCTCAATATGAGCTAATGATGGAGAGAATCGGCAATGTCGCCTGTTAATCGATATAAGAAAATAGAAAATGAATTTGTTGGTAAAATCGGCCGAAAATCGCACCATGTAAAGAGCAGAATCGGCTCGTTTTTTTCCAATATGTTTCAGAAGGGAAAACAGAAGTTTACAGTCATGTTTATCCCCCATTCTGAAAAGAATATTTTTAACTTTCAAATATCGGTTTTTACACTTGTATTTTTCATGTTTCTGCTCTTTGTACTGCTTATCTCTTTTTTTGGTCTTACTACACATTTTACAAGTACAAACAGGCAGATTACATCGATAGCCTCTGATCTCCGGCAGAACGAAACTACCCTGGAGAATTTCAAGGAAGAGATATCACAGCTGCGCAAGTCGATGAAGCTTTTTAAAATCCGTCTGGATAAAGTTCTCGCATCGATGAATCCGGAAGATGCGAAAAATTATCTGGAGAAAGGTATCGGAGGTGATCTGTCCTCGTTTATCAGCCTCGGTAATTCCGGCGAGGACAGTCTGCGGGAATTAAGTGAACTGAGGAGCTTAAAGTCGTATCTCGACAATGCATTAAAGCCTCTGTCCGAGATAAATAAAACTCTTCTTGCCCAAAAGGAACTGCTTGTCGATATACCGACTCTCTGGCCGCTTAAGGGTCCTAAAGGAAATGTAACACAGTATTTCGGTCCGAATATTCATCCCTTTACAGGAGGATGGTATCTGCACAAAGGCATTGACATAGCATGGGGATATGGTGTACCAATCGTAGCAACGGCGAACGGCATGGTACAGCTTCTGGGAAATGATGCCCGCGGATTCGGACTTTATATTGTTATAAAACACAAGTATGGTTTTTTTACACGGTATGCGCATCTTGAAAAAATCGTTGTGCAGAAAGGGCAATACGTGAGAAGGGGTCAGGTCATCGGTTATATGGGAAACACAGGACTTTCGACCGGACCGCATCTTCATTACGAAGTGCGGATCGGAACTCAGGTTGTTGATCCGCTTCAATTTTTAAATATTGAAAGCCCGCTTGTAGTTAAGTATGCGAAAAAGACCAGGTAAAAAATGAGCAGCAGTCAGTATCAGGAAGAAGCATTTATCAACTCGATTATAGGTGAGGGAACACGTTTCAGAGGTGAGTTCGACCTTAATGGGTTATTGCGCATAGACGGTGATTTTTCGGGGACAATAAGAACAAAAGGGAAAGTTTTAGTCGGAAGTAATGGAAGGGCTGTATGTACAATATACGGAGGTACTGTTGTAGTCGGCGGGATTGTGAATGGTAATATATTTGCAACGGAAAAGGTTATACTGCTGTCTACCGGGATGATGATAGGCAATATCCTTACTCCGCGCCTTATTATTGAAGAGGGTGTTCTTTTTAACGGAAACTGCAGGATAGAGACGCCCCAGCATTCCGCCCGGAAGAATACTGTTTCCTCTTTGAAAAAAGAAAAGGATGTTGCCGGAGAAAAGCCGGAGTTAAAAATTCGAAACAGTGATAATGGTAATAATACGCCGCATCAGTCGAAAGCAGAACTGTCATCCGGGATGCTGTCCAAATCGAATTGATGAATTAGAATAGATGGATAAAATAGAATCTGCCGGTGATTCGGCGATATTTAAAAGATCCGAAAAAAAGAAAAAAGGGTCGAAGACACCTAAGGCTGCAAAGAATTTTCCTTCATTGGTGCAGTCTGTTAAAGAAAAACAGGGAATCCGCGGCAGGGATTACGGTAACAGGCGTAGTAGAAAAGATCTGGAAGAACTTCTGGATATGGTTTATGAGCAGGGAGCAAAGTTAAAAGAGAATTCCGACCTGGATAATATACTTGAGTATAAAAAAGCGGTTCGTGATTTTCTTAACAGGGTAGTAGATAAAATGGTAACTCTGGAAAAAAGAATATCCGGAGTAAATATACTTAAAAGGAAACAATTTACACTTGTAACTGTTATAGATAAAAAGTTAGAGAGTCTGGCAGCAGAAGTTTTAAGAAATCAAAGAGATCAGATTAAGATTCTAAGCGCGGTAGAGGAAATAAATGGTCTGCTGGTTGACCTGATAACATAAATGGGCAGGATTTTAAAAAATGGAAAACAGAGAAGAAATTAAAATAGAAGGTTCGGCAGTGGAAGACAATACAATGGCCGCAGAGGATTTAACAGCAGCGGATGATTCGATAACGGCAGGGAATTCGGCGGCAGCAAAAAGACCGGCAATTTCCCGCGGAGATTATATCAGGGTCAAAATACTCCATTCGAACGATACGGAGATAGTTCAATACAGCGGTGATCCGGAATTATTTCCGGATGACAGGATAATTGTTTCCACGCGGTATGGAAATGCCGTTGCACGTATTCAGGGCAGGCTTACCAATAAGGAAAATATAGACGATAGTGAAATCGATCTTAAAAAACTAATACGAAAAGCAAGTGATGAGGATCTGTTCAGATACGAGGAAAACACAAAGCGTGAAGTAAAGGCTTTTAAACTCTGTCTCGGAAAAATAAAAGAACAGAATCTGGAGATGAAACTGGTGCAGGCCCATTACCTTATCGATGAACCGAAAATTCTGTTCTTTTTCACAGCGGAATCACGGGTAGATTTCAGGGAACTGGTAAAGGAGCTTGTATCGGTTTTCAGGATGAGGATAGAACTGAGGCAGATCGGAGTCCGGGATGAATCAAGGATATTGGGTGGTATCGGAGTCTGCGGCAGAACTCTGTGCTGTCATTCCTTTGCCGATAAACTGGAACCTGTATCGATCAAAATGGCAAAAGAGCAGAACCTTACCTTGAATTCTATGAAAATATCCGGACCCTGCGGCAGGCTCCTTTGCTGCCTTTCCTATGAGTACGGTACATACTGTGCTTTAAAAAGAAATATGCCTTCCGAAGGCACAAGAATACCTGTCAAGGGAAAGGTACTTAAAATACTGGAAATCAACATACTGGTAAAGATTGTTAAACTTATCAGCGAAGACGGAAGAATATTTAACATAACATTCGATGAACTTTACAGGGATGAAAAATCCGGTACATGGAAAATTAAAAAAACTCTTGATCTATGAGTTTATCCTTGCAAGCACATCGATTATTGTTCCATGAAATGCTCCGGGTTTCTCCATTTTAATGCTTGTTAAAGCAGCCGCATAGTTTAATGATTCTTCGATGCCGTGATTAAGCCTGTATGCAAGGTAGGATGCAAAGCAGGTATCACCTCTTCCCGTTCTTCCCGAGAGGTTGGATGGAGTAAACGGAGCATGGTAGAATTTAGTGCCGTTATAGAGCAGAACCCCGGATGAATGTGTTATCATTATTTCTTTGGCACCCATACTGTAAAGATACTCGGCTGCTTTTGTACGGTCTGTCAGGCCTGTAACTATTTCGGCCTCCGCTGTGTCCGTCTTTAAGTATGTAATAAAAGGGAGTAAATCCTGTTTATTTTCCCAGTCTTTAAAGAGAAGTTTTCCGTTTTCACTGCCCCTTAAGATTCCCTGTATATCCAGTGCCACCTTTGCTCTGCGTGACAGAGGTTCTATTAAGGTTTCAGGTATTTCACCCCTGAACAGGCCTGCAAGATGATAAACTCCGGTATCATAATCCGGGATATCTTTCAGGGCAAAAGGTTCGGCCTGAGACAACAATGTCACCTTTCTTCTGTCCATATCTTTGGTATAGTAAATATTTTCAATCGATGTTGTTTCCGGCGACGTTAACGGTACAAATTTAATATTTTCTTTAGTAAACGCCTCTAAGAGATTCATGTCGTTTTCGGCAAGTTTTGTTATTACAAGTACTTCCGCTCCTGACCGTCTTGCAGCAATCGATGAATAATAGACAGCTCCGCCCAGCGTTTTTGTTGTGCGGCCTCCGGCAATAATTATATCTTTGGAAACATGTCCTATGAGTATAATACCGTATTCCTTTTTGTTATTATTTTTCATTTAGTACCTCCGTTATGAAAAATCAGGTGCAAAGATTTTTAGGTCTCTTAAGTCATTTATGACATAATCGGGTTTAAAATCCCTGTATGTAAAAGCAATCTGTTTATATGCAAACCAGCAGGTCGGGAAACCAGCCTGGTACCCGCCCAGAATATCCGAAGCTGGATTATCGCCTACACAGAGGATTTCGTAGGGCGGCAGATGCAGCTTCCCGGACGCGATTTTAAAGAATGCCGGGGAAGGTTTCGATATGCCGATTTCCTCGGAAATTATAATGTCCTGAAAAAATACTTCTATTCCCGAACGTACCAGTCTGGAACGCTGTACTTTGGCCAGGCCGTTTGTGCCTAAAATAAGAAATGCCCGTTTGGATAAAAAGGCAAGGACTTCTACGGAATGAGGAATCAGATAGGCCTTTTTGGATAGGTTGTTAAGATACTCTTCGGAAAATTCTTCGGGGTCTGCTTTTTTTCCTATTGTAGTTAAAAATATTCTGAAGCGTTCAACCTGAAGCTGCTTCCATTCAATTTCACCTTTTTCCAGTTTCCGCCAGATATTATCGTTTATGGCCTTATAAGTAGTATATATCGATTCATCATAGTAAGGAAGCTTAAAGGTTTGTGCTGTTTCATAAAACGCTTCATGCTCCGAACGGTCAAAATCAAATATGGTATTATCAGCGTCGATAAGAAATCCTCTGAATTTTCTTTTTCTGTACACCTGTTAACTTATCCCTGTCCGTTATATGAAAAATTATAATATGAGGTATAATTGAATATTTTTGTGTGATAATCAAGATGAAACAGCAGAAAATAAGTATCTAATCCGGATCATGGTGTAAAAATTGTACGGGCAGGCAGTATCTGTATCTGCCGGCAAAGGTTATTGCCAGATTCGTCAAAAGATTTTAATATAGGTTATGCTTGTAAACGGAATTCATTATAGAACAGTCCGGATGGATGACGGAACGGTGAAAATGATAAATCAGCCGCTTCTTCCTCATAAATTCGAAATTTATAACTGCCCTGACCATGTAAGTACTGCCGGAGCAATATCAACTATGATTGTACGTGGCGCCGGAGCGATCGGAACAGCAGGCGGCTTCGGTATGGCACAGGCTGTACTGGAAGCTTTTAATCTGAAGAAGGATAGCGAAGCATATATACGTAAAGCGCGGGAAATGCTTGTCTCCACAAGGCCGACAGCTCAGAATCTCTTTTATGCTGTTAACAAGGTGTATAATGCTGTTTTAAGAGCACCGGATTTACAGACTGCATGCAGAATTGCGGTCGATGAAGCAGGCAGAATTGCAGACGAGGATGTTCTGTCGTGCAGAACAATTGCGGAAATCGGTGCTGAATTGATAGGGGAAAAAAGCAGGATAATGACTCACTGTAATGCAGGCTGGCTTGCCTTTACCGATTGGGGTACTGCTCTGTCGCCTGTATTTTATGCAAAGAGAGAGGGCAGGGATCCGTTCGTATGGGTGGATGAAACAAGACCCAGGCTGCAGGGTGCCCGTTTAACCGCATGGGAACTTAAAGGAGAAGGTGTTCGTTATACGGTAATAGCGGATAATGCATCGGGTTATTTTATGAAACTTGGAGAGGTAGATTTAATAATTGTGGGAAGTGACCGTATTGCTTCCAATGGCGATGTGGCAAATAAAATCGGAACCTACGAGAAAGCGGTTCTGGCGCGTGAGAATGGTATTCCTTTTTATGTTGCTGCTCCGACCTCTACAATAGACTGGTCATGTTCGAAAGGCGATGATATTCCCATAGAAGAGAGACAGGAAGATGAGGTGCTTTTTGTGAGGGGAAAGGACCTGGATGGGCGGATTAAAGCTGTGCGGATCGTTCCGGAAGGTACAACTGCACGGAACCCTGCTTTTGATGTAACTCCCGCACGGTTTATAAGCGGTATCATTACTGAAAAGGGGCTGGTTAAACCGGATACACTTGCTGTCCTTCAGCCTGCGGTATAGGCGGTTCCGGAACATTCCTTTTGCTTTTTTATTGAAAAAAAATGTCAAAGGTCTTGACTTTTCTTTTAATCCGGGTAAATTTGCATAATTCAAAAATTATTTTATAACAGGTTGCTCATTATAGACAATTTGGAGAGCCCTGTGATATACGCAAAGGAGAAGGATTATGGCTGAACTGAGTAAGAACGCGCGGGGAGGGGCAGGTACTGAAAAATTCTACTGTCCCTGCGGCGGTGAAATTAAGATGAAAACAATTTTTACAAACGGAAAACTGCGAAACATAGCAAAATGCGAGCAGTGCAGTAAGGTGGGAAGAAGACCGAGAGACTTCCGTTAAAATAAAAGCTTAAAATAAAAGTCTGGAATAAAAGCTTAAGATAAAAGCCTGTCCCGGCAAAAGGGCAGGCTTTTAAAAAGTAAGCTGCTTAAGCCATTTCCTGTTGGATGGCGTATGTACAACAAGAATGCCGTTTTTATGAATAATGCAGAGCGCCGAGCCGTAGAGCATCGCTAAAAAAAACGATGCGGAACTGTTTTTACGTTTTTCAAGGCAGAGAAGTGCGCTGTTTCGGTCTTTTTCACTTGCAGCGAGCATTTTCCGTATTTTAACTGCAGGTATTAAAAAACATTGTTCAATATCGTCCCTGGGAATGGTAAGATTTTTATTTCCTGAGTCCTTTTTTTGCTTTGGCATAAAAATGTCTAAAAGTGTTTTTCTCCCCGATTCCGAATAATCCATGTAAAGATTTTTTTCCATGAGGTATAGAATTCCGAATTTACCGGATTTTCCCGAAGTTTTAAGTTCCGCTATTGATTTATAAATAAGTTTTTCGCCGTGAACCGTCTCTTTGTTATTCCAGTATTGTTTTATATCTTCTTCTCTTTTTTCCATTCTTCCACCTGTCTGGAGATTTCTTCTCTTGCCTTTTCAAGTACATTCTTTATTTCTTTTCTGCCCCTCGGATGAGGATGCAGATTAAGTATCTTTACCATAAATCTTGTTTCATGAAGATGTTTAAAAAGGTCAAAAAATTTAACTATCCTGCTTCCTCCTCCGATAGCTACGGATAGAATCGGAAGATTAGTATTTTCCAATATGACTCTTACGGCTGCCGAATGGAATATTCCGACTTCTCCTGTTCTGGACCGTGTGCCTTCGGGAAATATGACGGGACACCGCCCTTCGCCTGTATTTTTTGCAAGTTTCTTAAGTTCACGAATAGTAGATTTAAAATCTCCTTTTCTATTTATAAAGGCGTGTTTGCCGATCCTTGCACCTAATGATATACTGGGAAGACCGTATTTTAATGACTTTTTTGCAACGAATTTTATAAAATGTCCCGGAAAAGCATAAAATACAACCAATATATCTGCAAGGCTCTGATGGTTGCAGAGTATCACAAATGATTCCGGTAGCCGGGTCTTTAATGCGGATTCAACATTTATACTGAATCCCGTATATACGTGCGCATATTTGTAAATGGCCCTTATCCTGGCAATCTGAAATTTATTGTAATACGATGCGACATTCTTCCTTAAAAAGAGATAGTGAAACCTGAGAACAAAATCCTGTACTACAAGATCAAAAATTAAACAGGCAATAAAAATGAATGTTCCTATCATTTTCCTCTCATATTAAATCCATCGATAACCGGTTTCATTTTTTTTATGAATTCGGGTGTTGTTCCGCAGCATCCTCCTATGACATTAACACCTATTTTAAGAAGTTCGGGAATATAGGAAGCATATTCATCAGGAGTCATTCTATATACAGCCTTACTATTAACAAGTTCAGGGATGCCCGCATTTGCCTTTATCCATACCGGGAGTTTTGTAAGCTGTCTGATTTCCCGTGCCGCAGGGATATAGTTTTCTATGCCTGTTCCGCAGTTAGCTCCGATTACAGATGCTCCTTCCTGTTCTGCACGTTTTACACATTCTTCAGGAGTGTGGCCCATCATTGTACGGGGACCGCCGGGAGTTGGGTCGTATGTCATCGATGCTATGACAGGGAGCCCCGTTGTTTTAACAGAAGCCCGGACTGCTATACCCATTTCGTTTACATCACTCATTGTCTCTATGAGAATCCACGAAGCGCCGCCTTCCTTTAAAGCAGAGGCCTGTTCGGAGAAGGAATCGTACATCTGCTGTTCCGTTACTTCACCCATAATGAGCATCTTCCCCGTGGGACCTATGTCCCCGACGGCAATTGCCCTATCCTGAACGATTTCTGCGGTAAGTTGAGCTCCTTTCCTGTTGAGTTCAAATGCCCTGTCCGCCAATCCGTGCCTTTCCATCCTGATACGGCTTCCTCCGAAAGTATTTGTGAGAATAAATACACTTCCCGCCTCCAGATAGGATTGTGCAATACTTTTAATCTTATCCGGATGTTCCGTATTCCAGATTTCGGGCGGATCGCCCTGAACAAGCCCGAGTTTTAAAAGTTCGGTTCCCCATGCACCGTCTGCAAGCAGAACCGTATCCTGGTTCCATTCTTTTCCTAAAATATCCATGGTAATAGTTTATATAGAAATCAGGATTGTGAAAAGATTATTTTTATATTATATTTCCAGTATGAGGCCGTTTATACTGTATTATCCTGCAGTAATTTTAACTTTTATAATTATTCCGGTACATATCATGATTCTCTGCGGTGTTTTGTTAAATCGTGTCCGGGACCTTTTTTTACTTAAACGGAGAAATATAAAGAAGGAAACTGCCGGCTCTTCCTTAAGTGTTTCGGTCATAGTGGCTGCAAGAGATGAGGAGAATAATCTTCCGAATTTGTTTGAGTCTCTTAAAAAACAGACTGTTAATGAATTCGAAATTGTCCTTATTAATGACCGGTCTTCCGACGGCACGGAAAAGATAATGAAAGAATTTAAAGATGAACTCGGCGGCAGGGTAAAAATTATCCGCAATGACAAAGAGCCGGAAGAATGTAACCCCAAACAGTTTGTGCTCGACCTCGGTATTAAAGAAGCAGCCGGAGATCTGTTTCTCTTTACAGATGCCGACTGCACAGTTGCACCCGAATGGATAGAATACTACCGTCATTATTTTAAGAATCCGAAAACCGGTGTTGTTTTCGGTCAGCTCCTTGTGAAGGGTGACAATTCTTTTTTTGAAAGATATCAGTCCTTCGACCAGCTTTTAGTTCATCAGTACAATTCGGGTACTGCGGGGCTCGGTATTTTAACGGGCTGTTTCGGCAATAATTTGGGTGCTAGAAGAGAAGTGATTAATGAGGTAGGCGGTTTTAGGTCCTTAGGTTATACACCGACGGAGGATGCCGCATTTTTAGGGGCCGTCAGCAAACTTAAAAAGTGGAAGGGCAGGGTTTCCACCCTGAAGCAAACAATGATTCACACGCTGCCTCAGAAGAGCTGGAAAGGTTTCGTTTCGCAGCATGTACGCTGGAACAGCGGCGGATTCTATGCGGCGGATTTACAATCCCGGATAGGCTACAGGTTTGTCGTACTGTATCTAACCGTAAGTATTCTTTTAATTCCTCTTGCATTTTTCTTTCCATTTTTGTTTATGCTTCCTGCAACTTCGTTTGTGTTTCCGGGGCTTCTTGCATTTACGGCGGGAATGCTGTATCACGAAGATCGTACGTCGTTTCTGTTATGGTTTGTGCCGTCTATGCTTATATTTATGTTTTTTTACTCGCTGGCTACGGTACTGGCAATTTTAAAAATATCCGTTAAATGGAAGGGTACCGCTTTAAAAACATAAGATTTTTATTTTACTGTCCCGATTTTAATGTCCGGACATAAAAGCCCTTCCCCCCGGCGTCTTCTTATACCACAGTCTTTCAGGTTTATTTAAGAGCGGAGAGTCGCTTTTAGACGTCCGGGATTCTTAAAAAGACCGAGTGCATCATAAATATTCCGGCAGATAATATCCGCATTAATCAGGGTTTCTGCAGAGGCACCCTCCTGCTGGATAACAGCAATGCCGAGGGCGGAGTGTTTAAGCATCAGGCTGTCGTTTCTGCCATTGCCGATGCATGCAACATGCCGGTTTCCGAGTTTATCTATATATTTCTCTTTTCCTGATATCTGATCGGTCTGTTTAAGGATTTCAAGTTTACAGGGAATTCCCCTTAACTGTGAAGCAGCCATACCGAAAGTGTCCGCAGTGATAATATGGATGAGAACCTGTTTTGATAATTCGTTTAATATATTATCCACTCCTTTAATCAAAATACCGTCCTCTGCAAGAGTCCCGTTATAATCCATTACAAGATATTTAATGTCAAAAACGCCAAAACCCGGTATATCTATTTTAAGCATCTGCATCCTCCCATGAAATGATCTTTACAATTATAACAGCATAGCGGTTTTTTTAAATAAATCTACCCGTCATTTGACAGCAAATCAATCACTATGTACACTGCCTCCGTTATGGTTGAAAGCAAAAATGAAAAAATGATGGGAAAGCTCATGCTAAGATTTCTCGGACCGGGGTTTCTTATAACAATAGGTTTTATCGATCCGGGCAACTGGGCGACAAATATGGCGGCAGGGGCGGATTTTCGGTATGATTTGCTGTGGGTAATAACATTAAGTACCTTAATGCTTATACTTATTCAGAATATGAGTGCCCGCCTCGGAATAGCAACGGGAAAGTCGCTTGGAGTTAATATACATGAGCGTTTTTCGAGACCGGTTTCTGCTTTGTTAGGTACAACAATAGTAATAGCATGTGCCGCAACGGATGTTGCTGAACTGCTTGGCGGAGCGATCGGTTTTAAGCTTTTATTCGGTTTTCCTTTATGGCTTGGGGCATTACTGACAGTGATATTCGAAGTCTTTTTTATTGTTACCCAGAGATATCATAAACTTGAAAGGATAATTCTGGTTTTTCTTGGAATAATTTCTATTTCATACGTAATCGAACTGTTTATTGTTAAGCCATCCTGGACAGCTTTAGCACCTGCCCTAATCATTCCGAAAATAACAAAAGGAAACATATATATTGCAATGGGGATACTCGGTGCGACAGTAATGCCTCATAATATTTTTCTGCATTCGAATTTAATACAGAGCAGAAAATGGGGAAAAACGGAGGAAGAAAAGAAAAGATTTCTTAAATTCAGCAAAATCGATACAATAACGGCGATGGGAGTCGGCTGGGCGGTAAATTCCGCTATGATTGTTGTTGCTGCCGCAGTTTTTTTTAAGCATGGTGTTCTTGTCAACAGTCTTCAGCAGGCGTCGGAAACATTAAGACCTCTTGCAGGTAATCTGGCAGGGTTTCTGTTTGCACTGGCTCTTCTGGCGGCCGGTATTTCATCTTCCGTAACATCCTCGATGGCGGAGGTAAATGTTATTACGGCTTTTCTGGGAAAACCTGAAGATCCTAAGACCTTTCTGTACAAGATATCAACCTTTATAACAGCCATACCTTCTTTTCTTATTATTCTTTTAAAGGTGGACACCTTTAAAATACTGGTATTCAGCCAGGTTGTTTTGAGTATACAGCTTCCCTTTACCCTGGTCCCGCTTCTCATCTTATGCCGAAAAAAAGATGTAATGGGAAACTTAAGAAGTGCAAACATCGAGTTTCTGCTTGCTCTTTTTGTTTTTGCAATAATTATTTCTTTAAATCTGTACCTGTTATATACAACCATATTCATATAAGGGAGGTAGAAGATGTATAGAAATATCCTGTTGCTCATGGATTGTTCTCCCACGGATGAAGCGATTATTAATCATATTGTACAACTTGCGAAATTTCACAAATCACGAATTCATCTGTTTCATGTTATCCATGCACACACCCTGGATCAGGAACGGGTTATGTATTCAGAAGTAAAGGAATGTTTTAGCAGGGTCATGGAAATATTTAAGAAAGAAAAAATTAATGCGGGTTATTCTATTACAGAAGGGGAGCCTTCGGAAGAAGCGGTTAAAAAGGCAAGCGAACCCGGCTGGGATTTAATTGCCATGGCCACCCACGGGCACAGGGTTTTTAACGACTTTATGTTTGGCAGCGTTTCTGATGCAATTAAACATAATGTGGATAAACCCCTGCTTTTAGTAAGAGGAAAAAGATAACATGATAATCCCCTGTTTATGGTAATACAGCTTGCGTTACCGCATATTGTGTTTCATTTATCTACCATTTCACTTATTTTTTCAAGTTCTTTCGAAGCGGTTACAATCTCATTTTTAAGTTCCGCCTGCATATCAAAGAAAAAGCTGATTTTCCCATTAACATTTCCTAATACGGTAAAGATGTCCGAAAAGTTAATTACCTGTGTGTTGGATTTTTCTTTTGTTTCATCACTAACCGTTCGTATTACTTCTACTCCCAGCATTACACCTTGTAAAGAACCTACTACGGAAATTAGAGATTTCCTTTCAATAGAATTTTGATCCACAGCCATTCTTATAGTATCAACCGCCAATTTAATGGTCTCCTGGATATTGTGGATTTCCTCCTCAATTTTCTTTGAAGATTTTTCGGTATCCATAGCAAGATTTCGAATCTCTTTGGAAACAACCTCGAATGTTTTGCCGTGAACACCGGCACGAGCTGAAACAATAGAGGCATTAATGGAAAGTATGTGAGTTTTCGAAGAAATGTCCGAAATTACTTTTATAATATTGTTAATATTTTTAGACTGCTCATA
>JAADHF010000142.1 GCA_013151965.1 Spirochaetota bacterium | reverse complement strand
TGAAGAAAAAATACATTATCGCCCATGATACAGGTACCGGCGGAGATAAAGCGGTAATAACGGACACTAAAGGTACGATACTCTATTCGGCTTACCATTCATACCCGCTTATATATTCATGGCCCGGATGGGTGGAACAGGATCCGGAGGTTATATGGGAAGCGGTGGCAAAAACTACATGCAGTGTGATAAAGGAAAGCGGCATAGAGCCGGGCGACATTATCGGTTTTGGCATTACCGCCCAGATGTTTAACCTTCTGCCGGTGGATGAGAAGGGGAAACCGCTTATGAATATGATAAGCTGGCTCGATGAACGGAGTATAGATGAGGCGGATAAACTGACAGATGCGGATGAAAGAGCATTTTTTTATGATCACTCTGCAAATATTCCTATGGCAAAGGATATAATCCCGAAGATAATATGGCTCCGTAAAAGGATGCCGGATATCTGGCGGAAAACGTATAAGCTCCTTGACTGCAAGGAATATCTCATCCATAAGCTTACAGGTAAGTTTATAATTGACCGTCATGGTGCCTCTGTATTCTTTCTGCTCGATCCTTATACCGGCAGGTGGTCTTTGCCTCTGCTTGATAAGCTTAACATCCCTCTGCATATGCTGCCGGAGATACGTTCGCCCGCAGAGGTTATAGGAACGGTTACGGAAAAAGCGGCACATACGGCAGGACTTAAGCCCGGCACGCCGGTTGTTCTCTGTGCGGGCGATGTTGCAGCAGCTCAAACAGGTTCGGGGGCGGGCGGAGAAGGTATGGCGCATCTCTGCCTGGGAACTGCTACGTGGATAGGAGTATCATCCGGACAATTGTACAATAACCGGGAAAAACCTTTCTGGGCTTTACAGCATGCTGATCATAATAAGTATATTATAGCGGGCGAAATGGAAACCGGCGGAGGTGCGTTAATGTGGCTCCGTGAAAAATTATTAAACAGAGGCGGCCCGGCAGAGATCGATGCTAATGCTAAAGGTACCGCAGGGAATATATCAGATGAAAAAGGCGGGATAATGTCTTATGAGGTTCTGAACGATCTTGCGGAACAGGTAAAAGCGGGAGCGGAACATCTTATCTTTGCCCCATGGCTTTCGGGAGAACGGGCACCTGTGCTCGATCATTACGCAAGGGGTGCCTTTATCGGGATAGGTCTAAACCACGGGAAAGGACATTTTATTCGTGCTGTTATGGAGGGTGTGGGGTATCAGCTTAAGTGGATTATCGATGAGATGGAGAAAACAGGCCTTAACATAACAACCATACATGCAGTCGGCGGCGGGATAAAGAGCATGGTATGGCCCAGGATAATAAGCGATATTCTGGGAAGAGACCTCTCTGTTGTAAAAGATCCGGTAAATGCAGGTGCTGTAGGAGCGGCATTCATGGCAGCCGTGGGACTGGGGTTGTACGGAAATACGGAAGAGACGGATGGTTTTGTAGGGATATCGAATATTGTAAAACCATGTAAAGAGAACAGGGAAGTGTATGATAATATTTATCCTGTTTACCGCAGAATATATGATGCCCTTTCACCGATTTTCCCCGAAATAAAAAAGCTCGGCACAACTTAAATTACTTTCTAATTATATTCATGTCCTGCGGCGGCCGGTTTTTCAGGGAAAAATTTCCAGCAGTTCCTTAAAACCGTTAATGACAATGTCGGGGCGCTGTATTGGAGAGAGGTCTTTAACCGGTTTTAATTTACTGTTGTTTAGTACAATAGTAAGCTTATAACCGGCACGCCTGGGGCCTTCTACGTCCCTGTTCGGCTTATCGCCGATATATGCCGAGCGTTCAGGACTTATCTTCATAATTTCGGCAGCCATACGAAACATTCCGGGATCAGGTTTTCGTATATTTGTCATAGAGGACATTATAAGAGTCTCTATATACTCCGCAAGGCCGGTTTCCTCTATTTCTCCGGGGACAAGGACTCTGCTTACCGTGTTGCTTACTATTCCGATTCTGTAACCGCGGGAGTACAGTTCTCTGATAATAGAGTATGCCTCTGTTCTGAATTTTCTGGTGCCCTTCGAATGGGAAAAAAGGAGGGTAAGTTTCACTGCGTTATCAGCGGTAAGTTCCGGCGGGTATTCGGGAAGCATCCAGCGCGTCCATATTTCTTCTTCGTCCGCCTCGATCAAAGTTTCTAACGACCAATTCTTGTACTGATTGTCCCTTTTAATCAGAAGATCATGGAACTCTTTTAATGAGCCCTTTGCTCCTGTTATTGACATTATTTTTTTTATATCGGAAACACCATTATCATTAAAGGGCTCGCGTAAACTTAAAGTTCCCCCTTTATCAAAAAAAACGGCACCGATTTCTTTATGAGAGGGGGATTTTCTTCTGACCTTTTCACTGTTGACTTTATCCGTAATAGTAAATATCCGTGAGCCTAACAGGGTCATCGTATGCAGTACCCCTTCCCAGCCGTAACCGAGTTCCAGCCTGCCGCATGTCCAGTTTAACCATTTTCTATTGGCATCCGTGTCCGTTACCGTACCTTTTCCGGATTCTATTCTTCCGGCCACAACCTTTTCTCCCGGATCTTCTCTTCTCCCTACAGAGAGCAGGGTTATCCCCGGGATATTTCGTATCATGTTGTCATTTCCGCCTGTAAAGAGCTCATTTCCGGCAAAGAGTATGTGTTTCGGCTTTATTCCGTATTTTTCTATGAGGTCTCTTGCTCCCCGTTCCTTGTCATTCCCCTCAAGAACAAATTTAATGCCCCGTGCACCCGGAAATGGTACAGTTATACCGCTGTCCCCTGAATATCTTAAATAATTATTTTCCTTGAGAATTTTCTTTGCGGTTTCGATGAGCTCCTGCCGGAGAGCGGCTGCTTTTGGCTCATGGTATGGTTCTGCGGATATATCGCCTAACATCATCCAGCTGACAGATCCTCCGCGGAAATAGGTTTCCGATTTTTCGGGGTTATACCCGTTTTCTTTAAGCCGTATTTTAAACCGGTCTATGATAGAAATTACCGTTTCGGTCTGTACGCCGGTGAAAAGACGTGTAAAATTCCTGTCCTCTTCCCAGCTATCGTTCTTGCCGTTATATGTGTACTTCTGGCTTCCGTCTCCGCTGTAGTAGATAATATTCGATAAAATATCTTCGGGCAGCCGGTAGAGGATCCTCGGACCAAGTTTATCCATTGCAACTCCGCTCATTGGTGTCCAGTAAATATTGTGTTTCATAAGAATTCTGATTCTGCCCGCGAGCCAGCCGATAAAATTCTCCGAAGGCATTTCTCCGGACCCGACAAGCGTATCGTCAATATCGGTAAGCCATGCACCCCTGATCTGCATAGTAAAACCTCTTGCAGGATAAAATATAATGTTTATCTGTTGATAGTAACGTAATCAGGAATCTATTGCAAGAAATAAAATTTTCATTATGGATATGATTATGAAAATTTATTATCTTAACAATAGTTTACAGGCGGGAAGAAAGGGCCCTGATAGGTGAAAAAAGGGTTTTCCAGTGGGGTAGCGGTAGTCTGCCGTCTGTTTACAGCCGCTGATTTTCTTCTATATCAAAGTAAAGTGTAACGGATTCTTTTTTTGCGGAGAGCTGCCTGTAACTGACCCCTGCATGGTCGAAAAGTAATTTGGAAGCTTTAACAGTATCCGTATCTGCATATTTATCGGAAAGATATACAACCTCTGTTATCCCCGATTGAATAATCACCTTTGCACATTCATTACAGGGGAAAAGAGCAACATATACTCTGCAGCCGTAAAGGTCGGCACTTATCTTGTTTATTACTGCATTGAGCTCTGCGTGGCATATATAGGGATACTTTGTTTCCAGGAAATTTCCCTCTCTGTCCCATGGGAAAAGATCGTCGGAGATACCTGTCGGGAAACCATTGTATCCGACGCCTACAATTTTATTATGAGAATTAACTATACACGCCCCGACCTGTGTGTTCGGGTCCTTACTCCTCATCGCAGAAAGTAGAGCTATGCCCATAAAGTAATCGTCCCAGCTTAAATAATCTGCACGCTTTTTTACGGACATAGACCTTTCTTTCTTTTATACCATGTCTGGAAGAGAATGTTTTCTAAAACAGTTTCCGGAAATAGAGAATTGATTATTCCCTAAAAATCCTTATCCATAACTGTTTTTCTTTTTGCCTTTTTAGCATTTTCTACTGCCTGGTCGCACAGTTCTCTGACCTTTGCCGATAGAGCATCGACTACGGAAGCCGATGTATTCATTCCCGCCTTTCCTTTGATATAATTTTTTACCTTTGAGGCTACAATAAGAACTTCATTCGCCATAATAGCTCCTTCTCCTGTTTTTTTTTATATTTAACAATACATTGTAATATATTGCAAGAAAAAATGTTAAATTATCGAATGTGTATGGAAAATATTTAAAAAAATTGAGATTATATCATTATGGACATTAAAAATAGTTTTAAACACGTTTTTACCTTCGATGCGTTATTGAATATAGGTGTCGGTTTTATTTTTCTTTTTTTATCCGAAAAAGTCGAAGGTTTATTATTTAACGGCAGTGTGCTGCCGCACTATGTATGGGTTATTTTCGGCGCAGGATTTTTATATTTTGCATACTGGCAGATCAGGATTATGATAAAGTCGACAGCAGGGAAAACTGCTCTTATATTTGCCCTGGCTGCGGCCTGGGTCCCGGCTCTTTTAGTGACTGTACTGCTTGTTGTTCCGCTTTTACCGGTTTCTGCAAGGGGAAGATTGATTCTATGGATAGGAAACTGCTATTTGATACTGCTTGGAGGTTATTACTTCCTGCTTATAAGGAATAAGGCGGCATGAACAGAACTGTTGTTCTTTCCGCTGTTATTTTTACGCTTATGGTTACTCTTTTAACTTCGGTTCCCGCAGATGGGGTACGGTTCGGCATTAAGTACTATCCGGGCGAAAAATATAAGCTTATAGAGAGATCAGACCTGCGAAGGTACAGAAACGGAAAGTTTATGGGCCTGTTATACCGGGAGGTAAGGGGAATTCTGGAGACCGGCGAGGGTTCCGGAGCCGGCTTGTTTTACAAGGCCGGGGAGCTTGCCCGCCCGTTTCGTCTGCCGGCACAGACTACCGTAACGACTGTAAAGGGTAATTTTTATGTTTTTGAAGATACAAAACACAATAACAGGCATGTCGCAAAAAAAATAGATAATATGATACCGGTATCCTTTGCAATCAGCGGTAATGGGACTATTTTTGCCGGAAAACCGCAGCCGTTTCCCTCTGTACAGGGTTTCCCTGTGTTCCCGGAAAAGGTACTGCATCCCGGAGATACCTGGCGGGCATTCGGTGTAAGGGTTGTAGATCCTTTAAGAGACGGAAAGTATACGCATGTCAAATTTTTCTCCGAGTATCATTATCTGGGTAAAAAGAAAAAAAACGGCAGGGATTATGATGTTATTACTGCACAGTATGCCATGAGGTATAAACAGGGGGATGATCCTGCAGGCGATGAAAGAATAAAGAGTATTACAGGGAAGCACGTTGTGACATTGTATTATGATTCCTCCGGGGAGAAGATGAGCTTTATGTCGGACAGGATGGAAGAAAGTTACCGGTTCTGCGGCAGTTGTGATAATGATAAGTCTGTAACCTTTAAGGGGTTTATCCTTACCTGGTTTGACAGCATAGCCTTAATGAACAGGAGTTCTCTCGCAGAGAAAATCACAAAAACATTTAAAGAAAAAAACCTTAAAAACATTACAGTCGAAAAAAGGAAAGAAGGTGTAGCCCTCACTATAAACAAGATTCACTTTGTTGCCGACCGGGCAGTTGTTCTTCCGGATGAACAGGCGCGGCTTAAGATTCTTGCTGATGCCCTCCGTTCGGTAAAGGGGAGAAGTTTTCTTGTTGTAGGGCATACAGCCCGCATAGGTTCCGGGGAAAGTCAGTACCGGCTCTCGGTGGAGCGTGCAAAAACAATAGTGAATTATCTTGTTTCTCAAGGCATAAAACCGGAAAGGCTTCTCTATGAAGGGAGAGGAGGAACAGAACCTGTTGCTCCGAATGATACGGAGGAGAATATGGCAAAAAACCGCAGGGTGGAGATTATAATTTTAGAGGATTAGGTTGTAATGGCCGGTAAACCGCCGCAGGTATTTTTTACCGTTTAAGCGGAGATGTTTCCCGCGCCATTGTACCTGTTTCCAGTATCTCGCGGATCTTATAGGTTCCGTACTTTCTTGCTTTTAAGAAGCCGTCCCATGCCGATTCCGCCAGTCTCCCCTCTTTTAGAAGGTCAAAAAGCCACTCTGATGCATACTCGGGATCGTTCTGCTGAATACCGGCCTGAATTTCCAGCAGCCACTTTCTGTTATACTCCTCCTGGCTGCCTATTGTGGGAGACATGACAATGGGAATTCCCAGGCCGGAGTAGAAGGAAAGCTCGCTTGGCTTTGTCCACAGGATATCGGTTTCCCTTATTGCATCGTCGAATTTCTCGAAGTATTCCTGCGTGGTAGCTCCGTATATAATACGAATATCATCGGTATCCGGTAAAATTTCTGTTTTTGTCTTCTCGAAATAATCACGGACTTCATCCCGTACGCCGGCTACAAGGATAAGCCGCACACGATGATTAATTAGTTTTTCTTTTAAGCTCTTTGCTATCTTGTAGCCTATTTCTTTCTGAGCACCGGCGCCCCCGACAGCGTAGGTTATCGTCAGAACACGATTGTCCTTAAATCTGCAGTTTCGTCTTCCGAGAAAGTGTTCGACATTTATATGATGAAGAGGCCAGAATCTGTTATTCGGATCAAGGTAATGAAGTCTCTGCGCAGCATCCGCCTTAAGCACGGAAAGATTTTTATCTCCCAGTAATTTAAGCGGAAAAGGGAATCCCGTAAGGAAAATTCTGCCGTCAGGTACCCCGTAGCTTCTAAGCCTCATAACCGCTCTGCCGCACGGGGCGCAGTAATGGATATGGGAGCTTTCCGGATTTACTGCAACCCAGGCTCTGGAAATTTGCGCATCGGCTATTATACAGTAATTTCTGGTTAAACCGTTATAATCCGCGGCAAGTGCGGGAATCGGGTGGGACGATATTATGGGAAGAGGTTTTTGTTTTACGATTTTTAAGGTTCCCCTTGCCATGCCTTTTTCTATGTACTTTTTTACAAGTTTTACCTGCATCGAAGGACTGGACATATCTTTAATCGGATAAAAAGGAGGTATATTCTGTATCCTGTCGAGTATGTTAAACAATGGTTTCCCTATAACAGGGAAAGACCTGATCCTGGATAAGAATTCGTAGGAATTTCGTATCCTGTCCCAGAGTTTTTTCTCCTGTTCGTCGGCAAAACCCTCACCTCCTGCTGTAATAATACCGCCTTCTGCAATATTACGCAGGGGGTATGTGGCCCGCCGATGCCCGAGACCCATATCTACCGTTACAACCCATGCCTTTAAAGGTTCGTTTTTTTCTGCCGTCATATGTAGATTATCGGAAAAAACCGGCTGGTAAAAAGGTTAAGGAACAACTAAACC
>JAADHF010000024.1 GCA_013151965.1 Spirochaetota bacterium | reverse complement strand
AATACCTGCTGAATTTTTAAAAATATACAATTGTCGAACTGTCGGGATGTTTACAATTGGAGATACAGGGCTAAAAGGAGAAATACTACTTTCGCCGTCTAAGATAAAAATAATACATGAATTAGGTAAATCTCTTATTCAATCATTGGAAGATGAAACAGTCCGTTATTTTAAATATTCAGAACTTACTGATAGACTTATATGCCCAATCTGTTTTTCCGATACGTTCCATGTGGATAAAAAAGGAAATTATAACTGTGCAGTATGTAATAAAAAAATTAAAAAATACGTAAAATTTAAAAAACTATTGT
This sequence comes from Spirochaetota bacterium, assembly GCA_013151965.1. GTDB lineage: Bacteria > Spirochaetota > Spirochaetia > SZUA-6 > SZUA-6 > SZUA-6. Next base: position 7,251 of record JAADHF010000024.1, on the reverse strand, counting down.
CGCAATTAAAAGACAAAGATTATGATAAAGAAACTATTTTTTCGCCGTCTGGGGCAAGATACCACAATAACTATGTCGGAAATAAAATTTCACAACTTATACAGGCTTCGGACGAAGTTAAGTTTCGCTTGAACCAATATTTTGAACAAGACATAATTCCTCTTAATGATTACAATACTAACACAATAGAAGAAAATAATTTAGAAACGGAAACAGCATGGACAGAAGAAGGATTAACTACATTTAATAAAATAGTTCCGGGCGGTTTTAAACGATTTGTAAAAAAAGGCGTCGAAAAAAAGGCTGCAAGAAAAGGAATTAAAGTTATAACAAAAGATGTGTTCTTACAAATTAAAAGGGAGTCTGGTAATTGAAGGCAAAGCGGCAAAGATTAAGTGCTTATGAGAGAAGGAAACAAATACTTGAGACAACATACAAGTTAATAGCATTAAAAGGGTTTAAATCCGTAACAACAAGAATGATTGCCAAACAGGTCGGAATAAACGAAGCATTAATATTTAGATATTTTAACAATAAAGATAATTTGCTGACTGCTGTTGTTTCAGATTTAAAATTAAGAAGGCCGGACTATAATATCAATCTGCCGGACACTGAAAAAGAATTTTTTGATACATTAAAGAAATTTGAGAGCTTTTTCTTAAATCTCAATTGCAATGATCCGTCGATATTAAAAATAATTCTATATGCAATTCTCGAAAATTATCCTGTGCCGGAAGAATTTAATGTTAATTCTAAAGGCACCTTCTTAAATTGGATTTTAAACAGTATTAAGAAAGGCAAATCTGTATGGGGATTTAATAAAAAAGTAAATGAAATTGAAGCGATTTGTCTTTTTATGGGCGGACTAATATATTATGTCCTTGAAACTTCAGTTACAAAACAAATTAAGAGGCTGAATAAAAGTGAAAATTTTACTGAGCTATTTTTTAAGGTACTAAAGTAATATGTATTCTGCTCCTGTCCTGTCCATAACTTAAGAATGTTGCGCCCCCTGACCCGTTTGTAAAAGAAATGTAATTACGTCTTAAAACTATTGAAAACCTGCCGGATTAGGATTATGGTTTCTTACTATAATTAAAAAACGAACATTCGTTCGTTTATAGAGGGGGAAAAATGATAGACCGTATATTTAAGCATCCATGGATAATAATTGCAGCGATAACAGGGATTACCGTTTTTTTTATTTTCCAGCTCCCGCACTTAAAGATAGATAATAATTATTTTAACTTCATTCCTAAAAACCAGCCCTCTCTTGTGGCAACCAAAAAGCTTCAGAAGCAATTCGGTAACCAGGAAATAATGGATATTGCTGTCCAGGCAAGGGAAGGCTCGATTATTTCGAAAAAAGGAATTCTACTTGTTAAATCATTAACAGAAAAAATATCAACTATTAATAATGTGGCCGATGTAATTTCCCTTACAAATTCCGATTTTATAACCGGCACTCCCGAAGGTATGGAAGCCGGACCTCTTATAGGAGAAGATTTTACCGGAGATACCCGGCAGCTTTACAAAATACATGAACGGCTGCTTTCGTGGGAATTATACAGACGTAATCTTATATCCAATGATTTCTCAGCCACCCAGGTAGTGGTAAAACTTAAAAACGGTATTACACAGGACGAAGAAAAGGCAGTCTATTATTCTATCAAGAATGTCCTTAACAACTATAGTCATGAAGAATTTAATTTCTTTATAGCAGGTATGCCGTCTATAATTGTTCTGGTCTCACAAAATGTAAATCGGGACATCAGAACCCTTATTCCTTTTGTTTTAATTGTAGTTCTTTTTATCCTGTTTCTCTCCTTTAAAAAGGCAGGAGGTATTATTCTTCCCACACTTACAGTGGTAATAAGTACCATCTGGACTCTTGGGATTATGGCTATTTTCGATGTGGAACTTTCCATTATAGGAACAATTATCCCCGTGCTTCTTGTAGCAGTGGGAAGCGCCTATGGGATTCATATTATCAGCTATTACTATGATGAGATACGTAAAACAGAAGGCATCATTACTCCCGCTTATCATAGAGAAATTGTAAAAGGAACGGTAAAACAAATAGGCATGCCTGTTCTGCTCGCAGCTGTTACAACTATAGCAGGTTTCGGATCCCTTGCTGCAAGCAGGGTTATTCCGATGAAAAATTTCGGCATCTTCACAGCAATCGGTGTGGGTGCGGCCTTTCTTGTTGCCATAACATTTATTCCGGCTCTCCTTCTTGTAAGACATAGTATACATAAATCAAAACCGCAAAAAGCAGCAAAGGTGACATTTTTCGAGAAACTTTTATCTTCCGTTCATGGATTTATCCAGATCCGTCCGGACTGGTTTATTATGGTTTTTTTAATAGTTGTCGGTTTTTCCATATACGGCAGTATGCATCTTGTAAAAGATAATGTAATGATCGACTATTTTAAAAAGAACAGCGAAATTGTAAAGGCGGATACATTTCTACGTAAAAATTTCAGCGGAACCAGTTCCTTCAGCATTATCATAAATGGGAAAAAACCGGGCGATCTTACAAACCCTGAAGTACTAAAATTTATGGACAATCTATCCGCACACCTTAAGAAAAAATTCCCGCAAATAGGCAAGATAATTTCTTTCACGGATTTTATAAAACTAATGAATAAATCCATGCATGTTCCGGCATCGACAGATAATATGAATTCGGATACATCCGTAATATCCGCCCATAATACAATGTCTCCGCAGGATTTTGCAGCTTTACTGAACAGAGCCTATGCACATGCAGAAAGCATAAATATAAGTACGCCTGAACTTATAGAACTTATCAATAAAGAACTTAACTACAAGGGCGCAGCATACTACGAGATTCCGCACAATTTAGCAAAATACTCTATGACGGATAGGGAACAGCTAAAGAATCTTATCTCGCAGTACCTGCTGCTGTTCTCCGGCAATCTATCCGACTGGACAGATGATGCTCTGGAACCTTCGATGGCGAGAATGCAGGTATTGCTGCTCTCCAAAGGTACTTCAAATATCACTGATATAACAGAAGAAATCAGAAGATTTGCAAAATCGGGACTTCCGAAAGGATACAGCCTGGAAACAGCAGGTTTTGCAATTGTTCAGAATGATTTAACCAATCTTATAGTAAACGGTGCAATAAGAAGTTTTTTAATCTCGCTTATTGCCGTTTTTATCATACTTTCACTCTACTACAAATCACTTGTGGCCGGTCTGTTCAGTATTATTCCTATCGGGCTGACAATCCTTATAAACTTCGGTGTTATGGGATTCTTTGGAATCCGAATGGATATAGCAACGGCAATGGTCGGATCCATCGCCGTAGGAATCGGGATAGACTATACTATCCACTTTTTATCCGCCTATAAATATGAACGATCAAAAACTGATAATCTTACAGTAGTTTCGCACAATACACTGCTTACAACCGGTAAAGCCATAATCTTTAACGCTGCAAGTGTCGGGGCAGGTTTTGCAGTTTTAATATTCTCGAGTCTCGTACCGCTTATGTATCTCGGGATTCTTATTGCATTAACAATGGTGGTATCTTCACTGGCATCGCTCACCATTATTCCATTTTTACTGAAATTATTTAAACCCAAATTCATCAGAGGGTCTAAAGTTCCGGACAGCAAAATCATCAAACAAACAATGAGAGGAGAAAATAATGAATAAAAAATTAACTATCACACTTGCTGCTCTATCTGTCTTACTGCTTTCACAAAACATCTTCGCACTTTCCGGCAGAGATGTCATGGAAATGGTAAAGAAAGAATCATCACCGAAAACAACTCATGCCGCCATACAGTTAGATATAGTTGAGAAAAACGGTACGGAAAAGACACGCATTCTCGAAATGTGGACGAGGAAAAACAGCAAAGGTCTAAACAGGTCTTTAATAGATTTCATCGAGCCGTCATCCATAAAGGGTACCCGCTTTTTAATTGTGGAAAATAAAGGCAGACCGGATGATCAGCATATATATCTGCCGGCCCTGAAAAGGGTACGGAGAATAGCGGCTTCTGCCCGAAACAAATCTTTTATGGGCACTGAATTCACTTATGCAGATATGAGCAGCAGAAACATAGATGAAGATACGCATACTATTTTAAGAGAAGAAACCTATAATGGTCGCGACTGCTATGTTGTGGAATCGGTTCCGAAACACCCTGACAGCTACCACTATTCAAAAACGATAAAGTGGGTAGCAAAGGATATCCGGATGATTCTTAAGGTAGAAATGTACGATGCCAATGGGAAGCTTAAAAAGGTCCTTACCATGAACGATTTTAAAAAGATTGACGGCTACTGGACTCCATATAAGACAGTTATGAAAAATATCCAATCCGGAAGAAGTACAATACTCACAAATTTAAAGATCGAGTACGATAAAAATATTCCGGCGGATATGTTTACAGTACAATTTCTTAAACGCGGAAAAACGAACTAATTAAACCAGGGAGTAAAACTATGAAGAATACAATTTTAATATCAATTCTAATTATTTTCTCCGCTTTCGCAGGATATGCACAGGAATCTTTCTTTAATACCCTTAAGGAAGCAGGAGGTAAATCTCCACTATCTATAGGCGGCAAAATAGATACCGGAGGCAGATATATGATTAATCCGGATGCCCTTGCAAGTATTAATGTTAATAATTCCAGTGATCTCGAAACACTGCTTAATACCATCCCGCTCTATCCCTATGCACAAACTGTTCTTAATTTTAAATATTCAGGCGATAAGATAAAGGCAGATATCAATCTGAGTAATAATATAAACGAAAGCTTAAACAGTATTACAGGTAAAATTGACGAAGCATATATACATTTTTTCTCTTCGCCAATAGACATACTTGCAGGTTATACCAAGGTAGTATGGGGAAAGGGAGACGGTATGCATGTAATAGACAGGCTTAATGCAAATGACTACAGGGACTTTATAAATCAGGATTATCTGGACCGCAGGGTTTCCGAACTAATGCTTAAACTGGGTGTAACAGCGGGAGAAACGGGGTATTTTGAATTTGCCTATGAACCGGTTTTTACTCCCGATCTATACCCCGAAGCAGGCATCTGGCTTTCGGCACAAGCTGCCGGACTGCAGAACCTGGTATCTTCCGCCGTGGAAAAACTCGTAACAGATACATACACATCCGCCTACGATAATACATACAATTCCACATACCAGGCTGTACTTTCTGCAACCGGCGATTCCGGGCAGGCACAGTACGCTGCAACCCAGGCAGCAGGACTCGCAGCATCCGCAGCAGCGCAGCAGAAACAGGACGAGGAGCATCTGGTTTTACCGGATACGGATACTCTGCTCTACAGCCAGTTTGCAGGCCGCTACACCTTCTCCGCCGCAGGGGTGGATTTAGGTTTTTCGGATTACTTCGGCTTTTTACGGAATCCGGTTATCGATACTTCCTCTTTAGAATCGAAAGGAACTGTTACTATCTCATACGATAGAGTTAACACCTTCGGCCTGGAAGCATCGACAGTTTTTCTCGGATTTAACACATGGATGGAGGCAGCTTACAATCTGACACCGGATTATAATAACAATGAACCTATGGTGCACAACAATTCCATACAGTATCTTGCCGGTTTCGACAGAGATTTACCCATACATAATCTATACATGAATATTCAGATTATCGGTTCCTATATTCTGGGCAGCGATAAAATAGAGAACGGAGACATAGAATACAAAAGCGACGCAATATACACAAACAATACTCTGGCATGGTTTGTCTCCGATACGTTTTTTAACGAACTTCTAAAGCTCGAATTCGATGGTGCTTATAACTTCGAACATCAGGATTATATACTCATGCCCAAAGCGGATTTTGCATTTACGGATGATTTACACTTAATAGTATTATATACTTTCTTTAACGGGAATGCAGATACGGATTTCGGACAGTATAAAAACAACGATTTTGCAGAGATTAAGTTTGTATACACTTTTTAAATATGGAGAAAGGTGATTGCGACACTTCTAAGAGAACAGAAAAGCAGGGGAAGAAGAAAAATGCGCATAGGCAGCTTTGAATTCAACTTACGGGAATTAGCAGGTTCGATGGGAGATTTCGGGACGCTGTTTCCGCTTGCGATCGGATACATTGTGGTCAACGGCATGAATCCGGCAGGATTCCTCGTGATGATGGGGTTGACTAATATCGCATTGGGATTAATTTACAAACTCCCGATGCCTCTGCAACCAAAGAAAGTTATCGCTGTTACGGCGATAGCGCAAAAGTGGCAGCCTGAATTGATTTATGCATCGGGATTCGGCACAGGGATTGTATGGCTGTTTTTATCTTTGACAGGCTGGACTCAAAAGTTAGCAAATCATACGCCAAAATCAGTAGTAAGAGGTATCCAGATAGCGTTGGGAGTCATGCTGGGATGGCAGGGGCTAAAGTGGATTATCGGTTGGCAGAAATTAACGGTAATGTCGAACGAGTGGATTGTCAATGTCATTCTGGGCATTATTGCTGTCATAATCGTTTTGACCCTGCGGGAAAACAGATACGCACCCGCCGCTGTAGTGTTAGTTGTCTTAGGTATTGCTGTTGTTGCAATAAAGGGGGAACTGTTAAAAGTATTTCAGGTTGGCTTTGAGCTTCCGCCTATTACAATATTCAGCTTTCGGGACATTTATCAGGGGATGATGCTGGCGGGATTTGTTCAACTCCCATTGACTGCGACAAATGCAATTATCGCCACATCGGCTTTAATAAAAGAATACTGGCCCGAAAGACCGGTCAGCGAAAAAAAATTAGCCCTTAACATGGGTGTTATAAACGTCATCGTTACTCTCTTCGGCGGGATGCCGATGTGCCATGGCGCCGGCGGGCTTGCCGGGCAATACTATTTTGGCGCGCGGACCGGCGGAGCGAACATCATCGAAGGAATTATAGAAATCAGTCTCGGACTATTTTTCTCTAAGTCTATCGTTGGGCTGTTTACAGCTTTCCCGATGGGCATTATCGGCGCAATGCTGTTCATGGTAGGATTCGTTCTAACGAAATATGTTTTCACATTACGAACCAAAGACATCATCCCTGCTGCCGTAACAGCGGGAGTATCTCTTATCTGGAATATGGCGTTTGGGTTTATCGCCGGATTCTTAGCCTACTTTACTATAAAGTATTACTTCCGCGCCAGAGGCAAATGTAAATCTTGCAGCTCGTTTTTTGAATTGACACCGGACAGCAGAATGTAAAAA
>JAADHF010000036.1 GCA_013151965.1 Spirochaetota bacterium | reverse complement strand
GGATTGCTTCCATTGGCCTGCCAACTTCGGATTGGAGCGGAACCTTCTGTGAAATCAGTGGAGAATAGAAAATGAAGAAGTTATCTGTAATAAGAAAGAAACAAAAAGAATATATAAAATATATTCGTGATAAAACTATTAAGTATGTAAATTCTATACCTAAATTGGAATTAGAAGTAATATTATTATCCGGAAGCGTTGCCCGTGGTGATTATTATCCGGGAAAATACGGCGCAATGATAGATTTAACGATAATGTCAAAAAAAGAATCCACGATTACCCTTAAGGAATTGTTCGGAGAAAATGAGGATACGAATATCCCTTATCATTGTATAAAACGTGATGGGGAATGGTTTCAAATTGCCTTTAACAAATTTTTAGATAATTTAAATTTTCAGAAACTGGAAGAATCGAAGAAATTTGCTTTACTGGAATCCTGTATTTTATGGGAAAATAAGAATAAGTATTCAAACGAACTTGAGATTATAAATAAATTTGCATCACTGGAACGACATAGAGAAAAACAAAAAGACTCGGGATATATAGCCTATTTATTATCTGATTATAAAAAAAACCGATGGGAACTTCGTAATGCATATTTACAATTACATGCGAATTTAAATACTGCAATCCAATATGGTTTAAAATGCTTATACTATATAAATGGAAAATATGCCCCTGCCGAAGATAGAAGGCTGTACTATAGCTACGAACTGGAAAAATTACCAACGAACTATGAAAAACTAACAAAAGAGTTGTATAAACAAGATATAAATTCGTTAGCGGATTACAAGAGAAGAGAAAAAATATTCAGAAATGAGTTTCTATCAATTTTATAAATACATGCTGTTTTTATAATTCATTGAGGAGGGTGTATGGCGGGTCTGATTGAAAGATTTAAATATCCGGGTGATCGGTCCCTGGTTGAAAAGTTAATTCGATATATTAATAGTTCCGATGATCCCGGGTTATTTCATATTGATGTTTATTCTCTGGCAGAAAAATGGAAGGTCGATAAAAGGGTTTTACTTGAGCTGTTTATCCGCGGATTACACGAGGGAATTTTTATAATGGAATGGGAATACCATTGTCCTTATTGCGGAGGGGTGGCAAGTGAATCCTTATCAATTCATAATGCCGCCAGTTCTAATTTTTGCAACAGTTGTAAGGTTAATTTCAATAACAAGCTGGATGATAATATAGAAGTTTTCTTTTCGATTCATCCTGAAGTAAAAAAGATTTCAATGGAATACAAAGAAAAATATATAAAAAACAACATTGATGGAATCAAGGCTACTAAGATGTTTATGTGGAGAAAACCGACTGTTATTAAAGGTGTTGATATTATTCAGAATCCGGTTTTCAGGGAATTGATGGGGGAAGAAGTTTTATTGCCGGACCAGAGCCTCGAGATTATGAAGACCACTATATTATTTACCGATATTAAGGGATCGACGCAAATGTATACCGACCTGGGCGATTCGAAGGCGTTTCACCTGGTCAGGGACCATTTTAGAATACTTTTTAATGAAATAAAAAAATATAACGGCGTTCCGGTAAAGACAATCGGTGATGCCGTTATGGGATCTTTTACCAGCCAGGCGGAAGCTTTAAAAGCCGCTTTAGAATCCCAAAAGTCTCTAATCAGTTTCTATAGGAACCATCAAACAAAACCGGAAAATGAAAGAATCGAGGTAAAAATCGGCCTTCATACCGGGACCACTCTTGTAGTGAATTTAAATGGCAAACTTGATTATTTTGGAAGTACAGTTAATATGGCTGCCAGAATACAGGGGATAGCAAAACCAAATGAAATCGTTATTTCGGAAAATATTTTTAAGAATGAGGAAAGCAGAAGGGTTATCATTTCCTATACAAAAACTGTAACAAAATCTAAAAAGGTTTTTAAAGGCTTAAACGGAGAATATAGTATTTATCGTATATCGATGGAATAACGATATTCTTTTTAAGTTAAGAATATAATATTAGAATTAATACCGCCGCTGGTTATGGCTTCTTCGTATTGATTTTCGATCCGGCCGGTGTCAGGGAAGTAAACAAAAAAGAGATGAGTTCCAAATAAAAAGTTGCTTGACAATAATCAATACAAATAGTATACATATAGTATGCAATATAAACATACCATATATAAAAATTGAACCAGCCTGTAATTGATGGAAAAAGATCTCTAATTCCTGTAAGATGATAAAGTTTATACGTTTTAATGCTTTTAAAAACCGGATATTAAGAAGGATGTATTTATGGAGAATGATGTTTGCAGTCTGATAAGAGAACGAATTGTAAATCTCTATTATCAGCCGGGTGATCCCCTTAACGAGGTAAAATTGGCGGAAGAATTTGGGGTCAGCAGAACACCAATTCGGGAGGCTCTGATTCGCCTCTCATCTGAAAAATTGGTCATCATCATACCCCGCTCAGGAGCCCGGGTGGCTGACATTAATCTTCATGACTTTAAGGCGTTAATCGAAATAAGATTAATCCTGGAGCGGGGAGCAGTCCGGCTGGCTGCACTGAAAGCCACCGAGGAACAGATCCAGCATCTGGAGGAACTGAATGTGGAGGTTAAACAGGCGGATTATGAAGATTTGTCTGCCATGCTTAACTACGACATACAATTCCACAAAATTATCCGGGAGATTGCAAATAACTCCTATTTAAATAACTATCTGACCATAGTAATGAATCAATTCATCAGGATAGAAAGAATAATTTCTTATAAACCGGCTATTTTCCAGGCTGATCTCCCGAAGTTTATTGAGACCCTGAAACAAAAGGATCCGGACCAAATGGAGAAGCTGATCGAACACCATCTCGAAAACATCGTTAAAAGGGTAAAGGACTATATCAAGACTATATGATATGGATTGATAGGAACTGCGGCTCCGGTTCTGCTTACCGGTGGGATATCGGCCGCTCGGTAATGCCTTCCGGCCCGGCCGTCATATGTACCAGTGTCCGCTCATCGTTGACCATACGCCAGGATAACATCTTTTGGGCATATTTAAGGATAAGCTCTGTGTATTTCCGATTCCCCGCCAGATCATGCAGCTCATCAGGATCGTTTTTAAGATCAAAAAATAATGAAGGAAGACCGGCAAAATGGACATACTTGTATTGTTTATCCCGGATCACGTTAAAAGAACATGCTTCGAAATCGATACCCAGCTCTTTATCAGGCGGAGGTGAATATCCCCAGGATTCCTCCATATATCGAAAATCAACTTCCCAATGAACCTCGGTCCGCCATTTTTCCGGTGTTTTGTCCATGATAAAAGGAACAAGGGAACGGCCGTCACACTGTACCGGAATGCCGGCACCAAGAATATCCAGGATGGTAGGCAAGACATCCACATTCTCCGTAAAGGCGTTTACAACAAGACCTCGTTTCTGCCGGTTTTTTGCACCTGGTAAATGTATAATAAAGGGTATATGAAAACTCTGATCAAAGTAAGCAGACGGCGGCAGCAAATGATGGTCTCCCAGTTGAGCTCCGTGATCGCTTAAAAATACGATGACTGTATTTTCATATTCACCATTCTCTTTTAGCAGTGCAATGATTTTACCGATGTTATCGTCGAGTTCCGTTATAAGTCCGTAATATGTAGCACGTAACTGCCGCATCGATTTTTCATCTCTTGGGTATATACCGGCATGATAATAGCCATTATGTAAATCCTGGTTCAGCAGATAGGCAAGATAAGGGTGTTGTTTTGCCTCTTCCTCCGGTGAAGATGCCCGCTTAAAATCCGGAATATCATCGGGATGGTAAAGAGAATTATAAGGTTCCGGTGCAAGAAAGGGGCGGTGCGGTTTAAGATAACTGACATGAAGAAACCAGGGTTTCCTTCCCGGCCTTCTGATAAACTGAAGCGCCTTGTATGTAATAAAAGCGGTATCGCTTTCTTCTTTTGAATAACAGGCAGGAGCATAGGTTTTCCCCCGTGTTTCCGCCCCGGGATACTCTTCTACGGCTTTATAATATAGGTCACGGGGATTTTCCGGGACCGTATAACCCCGCTCTTCGAGCCATAGTGCCCATGCTTCCGGACAGATGGTAGATACGTCCAGAAACTTGTTAAACCCGGGAAGAATGCCGCTCCAGGTTTTAAGTGCCGGATCATTCGGAGGATACAAACGCGGGTCCGGCGTGGTATCGGTATATCCGATCAGGCAGGGATCATAGCCAAGTTTTCTGAGCTCCAGTGCGATATTGGTGTGGCGCGCATCGAGTGGTGTACCGTTTTCAACCGAACGGTGGTTCTGGAGATACATTCCTGTGTAGAGCGATGCCCGGCTCGGACCGCATGGTATACATTGAGTAAAGTGGTTTCGGAAGAGAATGCCGTCGGCAGCAAGAGAGTCCAGATTCGGTGTTTTAACAGTGGGGTGTCCCAGAATAGACAAACATTCTCCTCTCCATTGATCTGCAGTAATGAACAATATATTCTTCGGTTTCATAATCTTTTTAATTACTCCTTAAACTCACTTGTTTGTCCTTTTAATTTTTAAGCGGTTATAAGTTTAGCGTTGGATCCAGCCGGTCGCGGACCCAGTCCCCCAGAATGCTCATGGAAAGGGTTGCTAAAAAGATAGTAACACCCGGTGAAACGGTTATCCACCAGGCGGTAGTAAGATAGTCTCTGCCGAATCCAAGCATGTTTCCGAGACTCGTCAGCGGCGGCTGGATGCCTATGCCGAGAAAACTTAAAGAACTCATCAGAATGACGGTGCCCGGAAAGTTAAGGGTCATATTTACGACTAACGCGCTGGATATATTCGGAAGAACATGGCGCAGATAGACTCTTACCGGCGTTGCACCAAGAGTGTTAACTGCAACCACATAACCACGGGTCATTGCAGATAATGTTAGTCCCCGTGTCAGCCGTGCATAGCGCTCCCAGCCATAGATACCCATCAGGCTAATGAACAGCACCAGGTTGTTGCCGAAGAATGCAAGAAATGCCAGTGCAATGATGAAAAAGGGCAAAGAAGCCTGAAAATCAATACCTACCATAACAATGTCATCGACCCAGCCGCGAAAGTGAGCAGCCAGAAAGCCCAGTGATGTACCCAGAACTGCGCCGATGACGGTACCCAAAAATGCAACAAATAGACTCATGCGGATAGAAAAAATGAGACGGCTGAGAACATCGCGCCCGAGGGAATCGGTACCGAACGGATGGCTCCAATCCCCGCCGGCCAAAAAAACAGGTGCCTGCAGCCGTGCCCGCAGATCGATCGCCGTGAAATCGTAGGGAGAAATAAGCGGTGCAAAAATAGCAACCAGGATCATGAACAGCAGCCACAGCGCTGCGATCATGGCAAGCGGCGGGTAGCGCTCGAAAAAGCGGCGGATCCGGGTTCGAAAGTCGTCCCGGGGCTGCTCTGCAGAAAGTGTTAATGTCGATTCAGCTTGTGATTTGTTCATCATGGTATATCCTATGACTCTTCTGACCGGAGATCGCGGACACGTGGATCCAGCCATCCATAAGCAAGGTCGACTATTAAATTGGCAGTTACCATGGAAAGAGAAATTAATAGTACGATAGTCTGTACTACTGCCAGATCCCGGTTAGCCACCGAATTAACCAGAAGCCGTCCTACACCGGGCCACGCAAATACATTCTCGGTAATGACGCCTCCGACAATCAGGCTGCCGATAAAAAACCCCGCCATTGTCACGATCGATATGGCGGCATTCGGCAGGGCGTGTTCCAGTACTACTTTTTTCCAGGGCACACCCTTGGCTATGGCGGTTCGGATGTATGGCTGATTCAGTACTTCCAGCATAGCCGACCGTGTAAACCGGGCGAACACAGCGGCCTCCGCAGTGGACATAGTTATGACCGGCATAATGTAGTGCTTCCATGTCTCGCTTCCTGCACTGGGCAGTAATCGCAGGGACACTGAAAAAAGTAGAATTAAAAGTACACCGAGAAAAAAGTTTGGGATACTCAAACCCATAACAGCCAGTGTCATTGTGATTCGATCCCTTTTGGTATTGTGATGAAGTGCCGAATAAATACCCGCTGGAATTCCGATCAACAAAGTAATGACGGCAGTGACCCACATAAGGGAGAGAGTTTTTGGTACGCGTTCCGCCACCACTTTAATTGCGTTGCGGCCGTCGAGATATGATTTACCCAGATCACCGTGAAAAATATTACTGATGTAAATTAAATATTGCTGCCAGATGGGTTTGTCCAAACCCCATGCTTTGCGAAGTGTTGCGAGAGCTTTTGCGCTTACATCGGGGCCGTAAATCAGTAATGCAGAGTCGCCGGATATACGCAGAGCGATAAAAATAAAGGTAACGATAATCCATATTGTTAACAGGGCGCGAAATATTTTTCGTATGATAAATTGGATTGACATGTTAATTAATCCTTCACATTAAGCTTTGCCATGTGCGAGATGGCAGGCGACCGACTGGCCATCCTTTAGAGACTTTAATTCAGGTCTGTCTTCCGCACAAATTTGCCTGGCTATATGGCAGCGCATACGGAAGGAGCAGCCAGGGGGCAGATCGATAGGGCTCGGCGGATCGCCTTCTAAAAATATCCGTTTGCGGTTAAGCCCCGGCTCAGGAATCGGTATGGCGGAAAGCAATGCCTGGGTATACGGATGTGCTGAGCTGTTAAACAACAGATCGCTTTTAGCCACTTCGACAAACTTACCCAGGTACATCACCGCTACCCGTTCACAGACATGCCGCACGATGCTCAGGTCATGACTGATGAATACCATTGTCAAATTCATCTGCTTACGCAATCTGGTGAGCAAATTGATAACCTGAGCCTGGATAGATACATCGAGTGCCGAAGTCGGCTCGTCGCAGATAAGGAGTTCAGGTTTCAGAATCAACGCCCGCGCCAGTACCACACGTTGCTGCTGACCCCCGCTTAATTCATGCGGATACCGGTCGAATGTGTAGTTTTTTAAGTCCATGGAACGAAGAAGTTCAGCGGCCATATTACGTCTCATGGATACGGATACAATGTTATGTATCAGGAGCGGTTCGGCAACCTGATCGATGATTTTCATGCGCCGGTCCAGGGCATCGAGCGGATTCTGGAATACATACTGCATATGCAGGCGGATTTTGCGCCACCTGGCAGGCGGCAGCCCGGAAATCTTCCGCCCATTAAACATAACGGCACCAGATGTCGGGGTATGGATATTAAGCAGCAGACGTGCTATTGTGGATTTTCCGCAGCCGCTCTCGCCAACGATGCCGAAGGTTTCGCCCCTGTTAACGGAAAACGAAACACCATCAACCGCCTTGAGATTCTTTTCCTTGCCGAATAGTCCGCCTCTTTTTCGTATTCGAAAGTACTTTAAGAGATCGGCGGCTTCCAGCAAAGGCTGCCCGTTTTGCTTCTGTTGGAATACATGCGGGACACCTTCCTGTTTATTCAATACTGTAAATGCTGCAGACTTTCCGGATTGGGGATTAAAACAGGCTATACTGCAGCCCTCCGGTCCTGTTTTAAGTGCCGGTTGATCGGATTTGCATCTATCCAGGGCAACCTGGCAGCGCGGTTCAAAGGCACAGCCTTGAGTCATTTCATAAGGGGCCGGCACCGAACCTTCAATGGAATATAGTGTGTCGATCCGCCGGTCGATACGAAGTAATGATGCGAGCAATCCGCGGGTATACGGATGACGGGGATTGGAGAATATCTTTTCAACAGGACCTTTCTCGACAATCCGTCCGCAATACATTACAGCGAGCCTGTCGGATGTTTCTGCGACAACACTGAGATCGTGTGTAATCAAAATAATGGACATGCCAATTTCTCTGCGCAGTTCACGAATCAGTTCGAGTATCTGCGCCTGGATGGTTACATCCAGCGCCGTCGTCGGTTCATCTGCAATAAGCAGCTGAGGCCGGCCGGCCAAAGCCATGGCGATCATTACTCGCTGGTTCATCCCGCCGGACAGTTGGTGAGGGTATTCCTTTAGCCGCTGTTTCGTTTCAGGGATGCCGACATGGCTCATCAGGCGCTCGGCCTCGATGCGTGCATCACGGCCTGTTACCCTTTGATGTTTTTCTATCATCCCTGCGATTTGCTCGCCGGTCGGCTTAGTGTGATTTAAAGCCGGTATTCCGGTGTTGTAAATAATCGATTCAACTATCTGGCGGCCGATAGTATGAACGGGATTAAGAGACATCACAGGATCCTGAAAGACCATGGCGATATCACGGCCCCGCATTTGTGTTAGCTCGTTCTCATCTAAAGTAAGTATATCTTGTTTTTTATATCGAATATTGCCGCGGATACGAGCCCTGGGGCCCAATAGCTTCATCAGGGCCATACATGTGATGCTTTTGCCGCTGCCGCTTTCACCCACCAATCCCAGAATCTCGCCCGGGTAAACTTCCAAATCTACTCCATGCAGGCACCGAAGCCAGCCGGTAGGTGTATCGAAATCCACAGTAAGATCTGAGATTTGGAGAAGCGGCTTTCGTTGTGACTTTAATACGGGCTCCGGTGGTTTTGCATTCATGGTTAATATTGATATTTTATCTGCCTCCCTATAATTAATCAATAAACCGGATGAATTGCAGCGTCATAAAATGACGCCGCAATTCATCTATGTGCGGGATATAAATATTACTTAAAACTTAAGTTAGTCGGAGAAAAATCCATGCCGGCAGCGGGGTATGCGGTCCATAAAACATCATCACGTTTGCCGTAGAACATGGTCAGTGCGTGCAGATTAATCTGAGTCGGATTTTCGTACTCGATGTAGTTCAGCATTTTGCGGGCAGCATCCCTGCGTGTTTTAAGATCGGTGCTGGTTTCCAGTATTTTGCCCCACTTGTCGAACTTCTTATCAAAGACGTACAAAGCGTCTTTTCCACCGTACTTATTTTTAAGCCTCATCCAGGATCTGGGGCCAAGGCGGCGGACTATCAAGCCCACCGGGTCATTGTAAAACGCGGTGTTCGACACGTTAAAAAGATTGCGGGTTTTATCGTTCTTTAAAATTTGTGACCAGTTCTCCTTCATTTCAATCTTCACGTTTAGACCGACCTTTTTCCACATTTCAACCAGAATCTGTGCTGTGGCAACTTCCAGAGTGTAATAATCGGGCAGTATGCGGTAGTGTATCGTCTCACCTTTATAGCCTGACTTCTTAATCAACTCTTTTGCTTTTTCCGGATCATAGGGAAGGCTTTTAAAGTCTGCTATATACATATCGCCGAACAACTTCATTTGGAAACCATTCGGGACGGTAGTACGGCCGTGATAGAGAGTATCGACAATGAGCTGCCGGTTTATCGCCATGATCATTGCACGCCGCAGGTCGGGGTCTTTCAATAAGCTGTTTGTTTCATCGAATTGTACGGTCCGAATGTTCGGGATCGGTCCGCCGACCGTCGAGATGCCCTCAGTCTTGTCTATGCCCGCGAGTTGATCAGGAGGGATATCCGTGATTATATCATATTCATCCGTTTTAAGTCCCGCTATCCGCGCGGCAACCTCGGGCACAACTTTAAACGTGACGGTCCTGGCCGGTGGTTTTCCGCCCCAATAGTCATCAAACGACGCCAGCTTGATGTAATCGCCGGTCTTGATCTTGACAATCTTATAAGGTCCGGTGCCTACGACGTTCCGGCTCCAGGTTTCCCAGTCCTTTGCAGCAAGGAAAGCCTTTTTGCTGATAATTTCGCTCATATAATTGGCAAAGCGTTTTTCGAGCAGAAAATCAGGCTGCTTGCTCTTGATAATAACGGTATAGCGGTCGACGACTTTCGGCGGTTCGATGCCTCCCAAATACATTTGGGCAAACGTCCAGCCGCGTTTTTTGTTAAAGAGACGTTCCGGACCGAAGCTGAAGGCAACGTCCTCAGCCGTCATCTCGTCACCGTTTTGGAATTTTACACCCTTACGCAGTTTAAACTCAATAGTTCTGTCATCGAGGCGCTTCCATGATACGGCAAGCCCGGGAATGAGCTTTTGATTATGTTTATAGTCGATGAAGATTAATGGTTCTGTAACGCTGTAAACAATGCGCTCATGCACATTACTGTTTTCCCGCATCGGTTCCAGTACAGGCGGGATCTTTTGTACCGCAATCACAAGATCCGGACGGGTTAACGCCTTTTTTGCAGGAGCGGCAGTTTTCTCCGCCTTACCGCCGGCGGCTGCAAGCCCAATGGAAAATACAAGTGCAGTCATTAAAATAAACGTTCCGAATAATTTTGACAAACTTCTCATAAAAACCTCCATAATTTTTTTCTAAACTTTGTCGTTCGAATCTTTCAACATCGAAAGATCTTCTTACAAGTAAATCGATACCTCCCTTACTCCATACATACCTCCTTAAAATAATATTATTCTTTATCTAAAATTGCATTAACATAACTTCTTTAAAAGCAGTTGTGAAATTCATTTCTGTTCCGGATGTTCTCCTGTTTCCAGATATTGTATAATCTGTTCCAGGCTTAGTCCGTCGATTCCCATCTTCTCCAGATTTCTGCCCTCTTTCCAGCAGTCCACACCCATGATAGTGCTGCCAATCTCAATAAGAGCGTCCATCATAGGGGTTTCGATTCCGGCTGCATCACCCATACTTGCCCATACGACTAAACCATACGGAACATCTTCAGTGACATATCGATTGTTTAATGAATCAGGCCCTTTTATGGGAGTAAGACCCTCACTTGCATTAATGGACTGCCATAGTGTTCCCTCAGGCCCATATCCGGATTCCACCATCATCTCGACGGCTGTCGGCAGTTTTATGCCCATCTTTTCGCCTATTGCAAGCCGCTCTCTGTCGACCGATTCGACTACTTTTACAACCGAAGGGGTCATCCCCTCTTCATACATATAAAAATCTCCGTGAGATCTCTCGATTCTTCCTGTATTCAGTAAAACCCCGGCGGGGTGAAGAACGGGATTAAGAAAACCAAATCCGGTTTCTACAACGCTCTTCTTGGCTTTAATGGATGGATAGAGCTTTTTTATTTTGTCATAAATTAAACTTGTTCGATTACCCGGGAGGGCGGCAAAAGGGCAAATAGACCTTATATGAAATGTTTTTACTTTACCGGGTTCTATTAATCTGGTAGCAAAAGGAAGACCTCCGATCTCAGCCAATACAATGTTCTCTTTATTGCCTTTCTTCTTTAGAATGTTTCTGAATTCAAGGGACCCCAATGTGCCCGGCATAATTACTACAAGCTGACCCTCTTTTAAATGCGGCGCTAATAACTCTCCATATGTATTAATTACAAATCCAGGCAGAGGGATAAAGATTATTTCGACATCTTCAATTGCCTTCTTAATATCCGTTGTAACAAGATTGAGTTGAGCTTTTCCCTGACCTGCTACACCCGAAATTTCTATCTGGCGGGATTTAAATACTTTATCCATCTTCTCCGCAAATATCTCTAACTCGAACATATTAACCCGGTGGCCTTTAAGCGTAAGATCTGCGGCTATCGTATGAGAACCATTTCCTCCTCCCATTACTGCAATTTTCATAGCGTTCATGTATATTCCTCTCTTTAATCCTTCATTATTTACAGCTGAAGGACTTTACCAAATTGATATTGATTTCTGAAAAACAGACTGGTGCGATACAATACAAATTATATTCATATTGTATATTGATTGTATACCATATGTATTTAATATTGTCAAGCATTTTTTTTATTTAAATGCACAGGGATAGTGCAGGGATGAGGAAATATATCCGGCAGTAGATTTACCATTTCGTAATATTATTTTTTCTCCCTTACGTGGAGAATAGAAACAAAATGTTAGGAATTAATTAGCTGAATATTAAATTATGATTAAATCAAACTTTACAACAACCTCCAGACAGGGTATGTCATAAACACAAGCGGAACTTCGAGGTACTATCAATCAAGATATTAATTCGGAAATATTCAAATTATCATCAAGAGGAGCTATAAAATCTTATGCATTAAATATTTTCATATTCGATCCCCTTGATATTTCGATTATCCTGTGATATAAGCTTTAAAATAATTTATATTTAATGAAAAATGAATATTTGGTTAGCGGCTTTAATTATATTTTTATTTAATATACCTTTCGGCTATTGGAGAGCAAATGTAAAAAGGTTCTCATTCCAATGGACTTTGGCTGTACATATTCCCGTACCTTTTGTTATTGCTTTAAGAATATTCGGGAAACTCGGGTTTCGTTTTATTACTTATCCTGTTTTGATTGGAAGCTTTTTTTTCGGCCAAGTTGCCGGACAATATCTCCATAAACTTATGAAAGCAAAGATAAAATTTCCCATAACATCCTGTCTCTTAATGGATTTGATCAGGATAAATAATAAAGATTAACATATTGTCAGTGGAACTGTAAAAATATCATCATTCATTTTATACATCATTCTTTTTATTATCCCATCCCTTGTTTATGGTTTTTCTGAGGCTCTCAGCGAAAAATCATCTTCAGCAATTTGAATTACGGCATAATACAAAATATAGAAGAAATATTTCCGGCGTTATTTTATTATTTTTTTGATTTATTGACAAAAATTCAAAAACATATTAAAATGTTATTTGAACTATTATTTTTTACAACAGGGCTGACAGTTTGCATTTTAAGTAATTATAAACTGTCAGCTTAACAAATTTATAATACAAGGAAGGAGGGCCATGGCTATGATTAAGCCTGTTGCCTATTTTAAACCGGACTCCCTGGCCGAAGCCGTAGAAGCTTTACAGAATGAAAATGCACGGCCGATTGCAGGCGGCACTGACCTTATTATCAATATGAGAAATGGTACGGAAAATCCCGGCCTTCTGGTCGATGTAAAGGGTCTGGATGAACTTGATGTGTTTTCTGCAAATGGAAAAAGCGGCATTACAATAGGGGCGAGAGTAAATCTGAATTTTCTTATAGATGATGCGAAATTAAGAAACATCTGTCCCGTTTTAGGGGAATCGGCACTTTCGGTTGCCACATATCAGCTTAGAAATCGAGCAACTTTAATAGGAAATTTATGCAATGCATCTCCTGCTGCGGATATGGCGCCTGCCATGTATGTGCTCGGTGCCGGTGTGGTAATAACCGGACCGCACGGTGAAAGGAAGATGCTCATATCTGATTTTATTACCGGGGTTAAGCGGACGGCATTGGGAAAAGGGGAGCTTGTTGTAAAAGTGGAAATTCCGGAAATACCTGACGGTAAAATGGCATTTCTGAAGAAGCAGCGCTGCAGGGGCCATGACCTTGCTACGGTCAACGTTGCCGGTATCGCTGATCCCGCTGCAAAAACTTTAAAGATCTGTATCGGTGCATGTGCCGTTACACCTGTGCTGCTTAAAGGAACGGATGAACTTTACAGAGAGACGGACAATGTGGATGAGCTTGCCGACAGGGCCGCGGAACTTGCCCGGAAATCGATTGCGCCCATCGATGATGTCCGGTCATCTGCAGAGTACAGGCGTGATATGGCATCGGTTTACGTTAAAAGATTAATCAGAAAGATCTGTTCGTAGCGGGGAAGGAGTAAAAAAATGAAAGAATATTCGAAAATTGTTGATATACGGGTAAAAGTGAATGGTGCCGAATACAGGGAAAGCGTTCCCGCTAATATGACACTGCTTCACTTTTTAAGGGAACATCTTATGTTAACAGGGACCAAAGAGGGCTGCGGCATAGGAGAATGCGGCGCCTGTACTATTGTGTTAAACGGTAAACCCGTTACTTCGTGTACTATTCTGGCAGCAGAAGTCGACGGGTCGGAAATCCATACGATCGAAGGTGAAGCAAAGAATTATCAGTTAACGGATTTACAGCAGGCTTTTATAGAACATCACGGCGAACAGTGCGGTTTTTGTACTCCCGGCTTTATCATGTCTGCACAGAGCCTTCTAGACAGGAATCCGAACCCTTCACGCGAGGAAATCGTGGAAGCCGTTTCGGGTAACTTATGCAGGTGCACGGGTTACGAACCTATTATAGAAGCAATAGAAGCAGTTGCCCGAAAAAAGAGTTAGGGAGGAGATGATATAATGTTGGTAGATGAAAAGAAAAATTACAGATATATCGGTAAAAATATCCCCAGAAAAGACGGGGTGGAGAAGGTAACAGGAACAGCACTCTATGTGCAGGATATGATCCTCCAGGGGATGCTCTATGCCAGGATTGTTAAATCACCCCATGCATATGCCAGGATTAAGAGTATCGATACAAACGATGCGGAAAAAATGCCAGGTGTCAGGGCAGTCGTTACCGGCAAAGAATTAAGCTATAAAGTCGGTCTTTATGTGGTTGATAAGGATATTCTGGCCAAAGATTATGTACGTTACCAGGGAGAACCTGTGGCAGCGGTTGCAGCCGATACCGAGCTGATTGCAGAACAGGCATGTGAAAAAATAAAGGTAACGTATGAGGAACTGGAACCTGTTCTTGATCCGCGGGAAGCGCTGAAACCCGAAGCTCCTCTTGTACACCCTGATCTTGGTAATTACAGTTATATGAAAGGGGTTTTTCAGCCTCAGGCACATACAAATATTCCCCATGTACAGAAGATCCGGCATGGAGATATCGAGAAGGGTTTTAAAGATGCCGACTATATAATAGAAGAAAGTTTCTATAATCCCCCTGTACAGCATGTCCCCCTGGAGACTCATACGGTTATTTGCCAGGCACTGCCCGGAGATAAAGTGCTTATCTATACCTCTGCACAGTCTCCCTTTACCGTACGTAATCTCTTTTCGGTATGTTTCGGTATGCCTCTGGAAAATATCCGGGTTAAGATTCCCTATGTCGGCGGAGGTTTCGGAGGCAAGGCAGGAATTCATTTTGAACCGTTAACCTATGTTCTATCTAAAAAGGCAGGCGGCAGGCCTGTAAAGCTTGCAATGACGCGGGAAGAAGAATTTAATACGATTCCCTCGCGCCAGGGTTTGTATTCCGACTTTAAAACCGGGGTTACAAAGAATGGTAAGATTACTGCTCTGGAAATTAAGTACTACTGGGATGCAGGCGCTTATGCCGATTACGGTGTAAATGTAGGACGTGCAGGTGCTTATTCGGGAGCAGGTCCCTATGAGGTGCCGAATTGTAAAATAGATTCCTTTATAGTTTATACCAATAAAGTCTTCGGAACAGCTTACCGCGGTTTCGGCCATCTTGAAGTTCATTGGGGCATAGAACGGAATATGGATATTGTTGCCCGTAAAATAGGTATGGATCCTCTTAAGTTCAGGCAAAAAAATGTTTTAAGACCCGGAGCGGAAACAATAACAGGCGAAAAAATAGGGCCTTCTCATGGAAAGGTATATGAGTGCCTCGATGCTGTGGCTAAAGATATTAACTGGAACGGTTTAAAATCGGAAACCGAAAGAGAAAAAGAGAAAAAGACAGGAAAAGTCCGCGGCAAAGGTGTGGCTGTTCTCCACAAAGCTCCTGCAATGCCTACCTTTACAACAACTGCCGTTATTCTTAAATTCAACGAAAACGGATCTGTGGATTTAATGACATCTCTTACCGATTACGGCCAGGGCACCTATACGGCACTTGCGCAGATTGCAGCCGAAGTATTAAAGATGCCTGTGGAGCGAATCAATGTACCCTGGGACAGTGATACTTCATTTACACCCTATGACTGGCAGACAGTTGCAAGTAAGGGCTCCTTTATGTCCGGGAATGCAACGATTATGGCGGCAAAGGATGCGCTTATGCAGATAAAAGAAATAGCCGCGCAGGTATTCCGCTGTACTGTCGAAGACCTTGTATGTAAAGATGAGAAGGTATTCCCGGAGCATAATCCCGGTAAGTATCTCGAATATAAGCAGATAATAAACGGTTATGTCTATCCGAACGGCAATACGATCGGCGGGCCTGTAATAGGCCGCGGCAGATATACGGCTCAGGGGTTAACAAATCTCGATTTCGAAACAGGACAGGGACTGCCTGCACTCGACTGGACTTTCGGCGCCCATGGTGCGGAAGTAGAGGTGGATCTGGAAACAGGAGAGATAAAGGTTCTTAACCTGTCATCCGCCTTCGACATAGGCCAGACTTTAAATGAAGGACTCGCACGCGGACAGATTATCGGCGGAGTAATTCAGGGCCTGGGAAGTGCTTTAACGGAAGAGTTTAAATTCTCCGGCAGGGGGAAATTTTTAAATGCAGGGTTGGTAGATTACAAAATACTAACAGCTAAGGATCTGCCGGAAAAGATGTCGCAGCATATGATAGAGAATCCGCAGATGGACGGGCCCTTCGGAGCACGCGGTGTTGCCGAACATCCTATGATTTCCGTTCCTTCGGTTATCGGTAATGCCATCTACGATGCCCTTGGAATCGATTACTTCAGGATTCCATTAACTTCCGAGAGGATATACCTTGGTATTAAGAGCGGTAAAAAAGAGTATCATGATTAATTTATAAAAAGGTACACCGGAATATGGTGTACCTGATTGTTTTATTTATCCGCAAAGGGTAACATATTTCCACGGGTTTGCCGATGGGTATTTTAATAAAAAAATACAAGGTATTAATTTATTTCGGAGGGAATATAAGTGAATAATCAGGAATCAGTACAGCGGTATAGAGAGAACCGTGCAGTGATGCTTCAGGGCGGAGGAGAAAAGCGGGTTAAAGCTCAGCATGAAAAAGGCAAGTTGACGGCTCGTGAAAGAATCGATTTATTACTGGACAGCGGAACATTTATAGAGCACCAGCCGTACATAACGGTGCGGTCAACGGATTTTGGAATGGAAAAGAAGAAATTTTTAGGTGATGGTGTTGTAAGCGGCAGCGGAAAGGTAAACAGCAGACAGGTATTTCTGTTTGCACAGGATTTTACCGTTCTCGGCGGTTCGCTCGGGGAGATGCATGCGGAAAGGATTGCAGAGGTCCAGATGCTTGCGGCCAAAAACGGGACACCGTTTATCCAGATAAATGATTCCGGCGGCGCAAGGATACAGGAAGGGATACTCTCCCTTCACGGCTACGGTAAAATATTTAAGGCAAATGCAATAAGTTCCGGGGTTATTCCTCAGTTTTCATTAATCCTGGGTCCATGTGCCGGAGGTGCTGTGTATTCACCGGCAATTACCGACTTTACCCTTATGGTGGACGGAGTCAGTAATATGTACATTACGGGGCCGGAGGTGATAAAAGCTGTAACAGGCGAAGAGATATCCCATGAGGCGTTAGGCGGGGCGCAGGCTCATTGTGTAACCAGCGGAAATGCTCATTTCAGATTTAAAAGCGAACAGGAGCTGTTGACTTTCTTAAGGAAACTTTTAAGTTACCTTCCCTCTAATAATCTGGAACTTCCCCCTGTTTCTGATACCGGAGATCCTGCGGACCGTGAAACACCGGATCTTCTGCATCTTCTTCCGGATCAGCCTAAAAAACCATACGATATCAGAGATTTTATTTCCGAAATTTTCGACAGGAACTCATTTTTAGAGGTGCATGCGGAGTATGCCGCCAATGTTGTCGTAGGCTTTGCAAAACTTAACGGAAGAACGGTCGGAATCTTTGCAAACCAGCCGAAGATACTTGCAGCTGTTCTGGACATTAATTCTGCGGATAAAGCAGCCCGTTTTTTACGTTTCTGTGATGCTTTTAATATACCTATTATTTCCCTTGTCGATGTTCCCGGATTTCTGCCTGGTATTTCGCAGGAACACGGAGGTATTATCCGGCATGGAGCAAAAATACTCTATGCGATTGCAGAAGCAACGGTTCCTAAAATATCCCTTATTATAAGGAAGGCTTACGGCGGAGCGTATATTGCTATGGCTTCCAAGGCTCTTGGGTATGACAGGGTTATTGCATATCCAACGGCGGAAATCGCTGTTATGGGTGCGGAAGGTGCCGCGAATATTATTTTCCGCCGTGATATAAAAGCTGCGGAGAATCCGGAGCAGAAAAAACAGGAGAAAATAGCGGAATTTAAAGAGACTGTCATGAATCCCTTTATTGCAGCAGGATACGGAATGGTGGATGATATCATCGAACCGAAGTATTCACGAATAGAATTGATAAGGTCGCTGGAGATGAACTTCCGTAAACGTGAAGACCGGCCTTCCAAAAAGCACGGAAATATTCCGCTTTGATTACAGTTATAAAATTAGGGAGAGTGCAATGGATATAGAAGCTTATTCTTACAGTATTTTTACAGCGGTAATAGGTATGACCGTAGTTTTTCTCTTTCTCTGGTTCTTAAGTTTCCTTATGGTATCTCTTAAAGTGCTGTTTAAAGAGAAAAAAACGGTTTCCGGAGCTGAGATTGTTAGAGAAGAGGAAAGAATCGCTGTAAAGGATGAGAAGAAAGCCGAATGGATTGTGGCTGCCGTATCTGCGTATATTACTGAGGAGGAAGAGGAACTGTATCCCCGCTCCGCGGAGGGCTGGCAGCCTGTTACAAATGAGAAGTATGATCCCTGGGTTATCAGGGGAAAATTATTACAGAAATGGTCCGGAGTGTAGATAATGAAAAAGCGAATAAGATTTCAATTTGAAGGCAGTATATATATTGTTGATGTGGAACGTGAAGGAAATGTTCTGACCCTGGAAAGTGAGGGTTCGGTCTATCAGGTAACACTTCTTCCGGAGGAAAAACAGCAAATTCCGGCAGCACAGCAGGCGGCCCAGCCGGCAGCACGGCATGAGCCCCGGCCGGCGCAACACGCGGCCCCGCCGGCATCCGGTTCGCAGGAGCCCTTGGTATCTCAGGCTGTACAGGCAGTATCCGTGCCGGCTGCGGCCAGACAGGTTTCTGCTGCCGAAGAGACAGTTTCCGGTGCGGGTAATCTATCCGCCCCGATTACCGGAGTTGTAAAAGAATTAAAGACTGCTTCGGGTCAGGGAGTGGAGAAGGGACAGATCGTACTGGTGATGGAAGCCATGAAAATGGATATCGATGTTTATGCTCCTGTTTCCGGCGTTATAAATAAAGTCATGGTCCGGCAGGGCGAAAACGTCAGAGCAAATCAATTATTACTTACAATATCTTAGGGAGCCGGACATGAATATTTTCGGATTGATTCTCTCATTCCTGCATAGTACCGGTATAATTGCTCTCACCTGGCAGAATCTGGTAATGATCGGCATAGGCGGACTTTTGATATACCTCGGCATAGCAAAGCAGTATGAGCCGCTTCTGCTGATACCGATCGGATTTGGTGCAATTCTTGTAAACCTGCCTTTAACGGGTCTTTTAGAGGATAACGGACTCCTGCATTACTTTTACTTTGGGATTAAGTCGGGAATATTTCCGCCTCTTATCTTTCTCGGTGTCGGTGCATTAACCGATTTCGGTCCTCTTCTCGCAAAACCTTCCACGTTCCTGTTAGGAGCGGCGGCACAGTTTGGAATATTCGGAACTCTTCTCGGCGCCAGAGCTCTTGGTTTCGACTTCCCGGAAGCAGCTTCCATAGCAATTATCGGGGGTGCGGACGGACCTACTGCAATATATCTTACATCCCGGCTTGCCGATGAGCTGCTCGGCCCGGTGGCCGTTGCCGCCTATTCCTATATGGCCCTGGTGCCGATCATACAGCCTCCTATCATCCGTCTGCTTACAACCAGAGCAGAGCGGAGAATAGTGATGGCGGAGATAAAGCCGGTCTCGAAGAAGGTTAAAATACTATTTCCGATACTCACAATGATTGCATCGGCATTGCTGGTTCCTGCATCCACGCCGCTTATAGGTATGCTGATGCTGGGAAATCTTTTCAGGGAATGCGGTGTTACCGAAAGACTTTCCAGAACCGCGCAGAATGAGCTTATAAATATTGTAACGATATTTTTAGGGGTCGCCGTGGGTTCAAAAATGTCTGCCGATCAGTTTTTAACAAGCAGAACTATTATAATAATTTTACTCGGCCTGGCTGCTTTCTCTTTGGGAACTGCCACCGGTGTAATGTTAGGGAAGCTGATGAAGGTCCTTTCCGGAGGTAAGGTAAACCCGATGATAGGTGCTGCAGGTGTATCTGCGGTTCCCATGTCTGCGAGAGTTGTGCAGAAAGTGGGTCAGCAGGAGGATCCGGGCAATTTTCTATTAATGAATGCAATGGGACCGAATGTGGCCGGTGTTATCGGTTCTGCTGTCGCAGCAGGTGTTCTGCTTGCGTTGGCCCGTTGATATTTTTGTATATTGTATCAGGAGGAAATTATGCAGAAGATACTTGTGGAGAAGGATTCGTATTACGATTCGGTCTTTTTAATGCTTATCAATAAAGAAGTTAAGCAGTTTGACGGAGTTAAAGATGCGGTTGTATCGATGGGCACGGATGTAAACACCGAACTTTTAAAAGGGATGGGTTTGTTTAATCCGGAAATTGAAAATTCTACTCCGAATGATTTAATTATCGCCGTGGAAGCGGAAACAGAGGAAACAGCGGATAAAGCCATTCAGGCTGCAAAGGAGTTGTTGAATAAGAAAAAGACTCAGTCTCAGGAGGGGGATGAGTACAGGCCTGTCAGTCTCGATAAAGCTGTGGAGATTCTTCCGGATGCAAATCTTATAGTGATATCGGTGCCAGGAAATTATGCAGCCAGGGAAGTAAAAAAGGCCCTTAATAAGAATCTCCATGTGATGTTGTTCTCTGATAATGTATCACTCGAGGATGAAATTGAGTTAAAGGAACTTGCGGAGGAGAAGGGGCTGCTCATGATGGGTCCTGACTGCGGAACGGCAATTATTAACGGGAAACCTCTCTGCTTTGCCAATGTTATAAGCAGCGGAAGTATAGGAATCGTAGCGGCTTCCGGAACAGGCCTCCAGGAGGTTTCCTGCAGTATCGATAAATTCGGCAGCGGAATTACCCAGGGCATAGGAACAGGCGGGCGCGATCTTAAGAACAGCAGGATCGGCGGAATAATGATGCGGATGGGAATAGCGGCATTAAAGAATGATCCCGAAACTAAAGTTATCGTTGTAATCTCCAAGCCGCCTGCGGAGGATGCTGCAAAAAAGGTTATTGCAGACCTGAAAGAAACAGGAAAACCATGTGTAATTCACTTTATCGGCTTAAAAACGGAAGCTGATTCGGGCAACCTCCACTATGCACGCAGCCTGGAAGAAACTGCAGGCATGGCGGCAGCACTTGCCGGAGGAAAAGAATACAGACCGGAAGCTTTTACCGTTCCGGAGAATGAAACGGAAAAAATAGCTGCACGGGAAACGGGAAAAATGAACTCCCGGCAGAAATACCTGCGCGGACTCTATACCGGAGGCACACTTGCTGATGAAGCGATGATTTTATTCGAAAGCGGGATTGGCGGGATTTACTCCAACAATCAGACAAACCCGGAATTGGTGCTTAAAGATCCTCATGTTTCCGAAGGCCATACAATAGTAGATCTCGGCGATGATGTATTTACGGTAGGAAGACCGCACCCGATGATAGATCCTTCGACAAGAGAAGAGCGGATTGTTAAGGAAGCGGATGATCCCGAAGTCGCTGTAATGCTGCTCGATATTGTTCTGGGATACGGCTCGCATGAGGACCCGGCCGGCGCAATTCTAAAAAGCCTGTCTGATGCAAAGAAAAAAGCGGAAGAAAGGGACGGATATCTTTCCATAATAACATCGATTACAGGAACAAAGGGTGATTTTCAGAATATGGAAGAGCAGAAAAAGAAACTCGAGTCTATCGGCTGTATTGTGATGCCTTCGAATTACCAGGCATCGATGCTTGCATTAAAAATAATCAGGAAGGTGGAATAACTATGAATGTAAAACCTGTTAATAAACTTTTTAACGAGGATCTGGTTGTTATAAATATGGGTCTGGAATCTTTTGCAGATAATCTGAAAGACCAGGGAGTTAAGGTTCTTCAGATGAACTGGAAACCACCGGCAGGTGGAAATAAAAAAATTGCCTCCCTGCTTGCTAGACTGGGAAGGTAGAAGGAGAAGTACTATGAAGGTGGATATTGAGAAAGCGAATCAGGAAGCTGCTTCGAGAATTCTCAAGGCAAAACCGACTATTGTTGATATTTCAACAGCCGGCGGGGCAGTCCCGGGAATGAAGAAGAATATGATTCTTCATGCAGGACCTCCGGTTACATGGGACAGAATGTGCGGTCCGATGCGCGGCGCTGTTATCGGAGGCCTTTTATACGAAGGCACGGCGAAGAACCGAAAGGAAGCGGAAGAACTTGCCGCATCCGGTGATATTATTTTTGAACCCTGTCATCATCATGATGCGGTGGGTCCCATGGCAGGGGTTGTTACCTGGAGTATGCCTGTTTGGGTTTTAGAGAATAAAACTTTCGGAAACAGGGCATACTGTACTTTAAATGAAGGACTGGGCAAGGTACTCAGATACGGTGCGTTTTCCGAAGAGGTTATTATCAAACTTAAATGGATGGAAACGGATCTGGCGCCTATTTTAAGGAAGGCCTTAAAGGCGCATGGTGATATAGATATGAAGAGCCTTATTTCTCAGGCGCTTCAGATGGGTGATGAAGGACACAACAGGAACAGGGCAGGAACATCTCTGCTGATAAGAGAATTGGCCCCGTATCTGGTTATGCTGGATGAAGAGAGGGAAAAGATAGCCGGGGTTCTTACCTTTATGCATACAAATGATCACTTTTTCTTAAACCTCACAATGCCTGCGGCGAAATGTACTGTTGAACCTGCAGCAGATATCGAAGGCAGTTCGGTAATTTATACGATGGCCCGTAACGGAACAGACTTCGGTATCAGGGTATCCGGGCTTGGTAATAGATGGTTTACAGCTCCGGCGACAATGGTGGACGGGTTGTATCTGCCGGGTTTTACTGCGGAAGATGCTGCTCCGGATATCGGTGATTCTGTTATAGCGGAAACTGCGGGGTACGGCGGGTTCGCCATGGCTGCAGCGCCTGCAATTGTTAAGTTTGTCGGCGGGACACCGCAGGATGCTGTAAAATACACTAAACAGATGTACGAAATAACAGTCACGGAAAATGATACGTATCAGATACCGTTCCTTGATTTCCGCGGCACTCCGACTGCGATTGATCTTGTTAAAATCGCAGAAACAGGGATACTGCCCCGAATCAATACGGGAATTGCTCATAAAGAACCCGGGATCGGAATGGTAGGGGCAGGTCTTGCAAGGCCGCCGCAGAAATGTTTCGATGATGCACTCGAGGCATTTGCAGAAAAGTATGGTAACTAAAAAATATAAATCTATAGGAGGATCAGATGAAATTACTCGATCTAACAATTCCATTGGGTATAGGAACACCGCCATGGCCGACCTATGAACCGCTTCAGATAAAGTATTTTAAAAGGCTCGCTCCGAACGGAGCGAATGGACAGGTAGTAACTCATTCGAACCATCTCGGAACTCATCTTGATGGCGAAATCCACTTCTATACGCCGGGTAAAGATATTGCCAGTCTGGATATGGATTTTCTTGTTCACGAGGGTGTTATTGTCGACCTTTCGGACTGTACAACCGACTACGATATTTACACATCAAAACAGGTGGAGGAAAGAGTAGAGGTTAAAGAGGGAGATATTCTTATTATTCATACCGGTTTTCATCACTACGGCTGGGATCAGCCGGCTGCAGATGAGATCCGTTATATGGTTCAGCATCCAGGCCCGGACAGAGAATTCGCAGAATGGGCAAAGAAGAAAAAATTACGCTGGATTGGTGTGGACTGCGGAAGTGCCGACCATCCCATGAATACAATTATTCGAAACTGGATGCCGAGACAGGCAAAACAGGCGGATGCTTTTTTCCGGAAAAAATTCGGAAAGAGTGTGGAAGAAGTATTTACGGATGATAAGTATCAGCTTATGCACTTAGAGATGTTTAATCACGGTATTATACATGCCGAATGTGTAGGCGGTGATATCGACCTTCTTCTGAACCAGAGGGCTACAATAGGTTGTTTTCCATGGAGATTCGTGGATGGTGAATCAAGTATTTCAAGAATCGTAGCAATGGTGGATGATGACCGCTACGAGGAACTGATGAAGAAAAAGAACAAGGCGGCACTTACAAAATTCGGTGATGTGGCAGGTGCTTCGAATCCATGGCTGCACGAGGAAGCACGGAAGTAATGAAATTCGTTACTCCCGAACATCTTCCCTGGCAGGAAATGAAGGAAGGAATAAAACTTAAAGCGGCATGGGGCCGGGATATGATGGTAACCATTATGGAGATGGCTCCGGGAACGGAAATCCCGGAGCACAGCCATCCCCATGAACAGGTGGGAACAATTATGGATGGAGCGGTTCAGGTTACTATAAAAGGGGAAACGCAGTTAATGAGAAGGGGCGAGTTGTACTTTGTGGAGACTTATGAAAAACATTCGATACGCGCCATGGAACATGGTGCGAAAATAGAGGATGTTTTTTACCCGGTTCGTGAGGAATTCAGGCGTCCCGGCAATGCAAAGGTTCATTACTTTCCGGGGTAATTATGTTATAATTCCATAAACTAAATGTGCAGGAAAGTAATGGGCGGTGTTTATGCCGTAAAATATTATGTAATTATAATAGTAGTATTCTTTTCGGTTTTTTTTTACGCTTTCGGTGATCAAAATCATAAAGTTACAACAGGTATCAGGTGGCAGTCTGCCGCAGACGGTAGAATAATCTATAAGCCTGCAATAGATTACAGTAAAGTTATTTATGTTGTTACGGACAGCAAAAGGCTCTATGCGGTTAATCCGGATGGTATTTTAAGCTGGAGCAGGCAGCTTAAGGGAATGCCTGCCGCTCCACCTGTAATAGGTTTTGATAATTCTATAATTGTACCGCTTAATACAAAAGAAATATATTCATATAAACCAAACGGCTCGATACGGTGGGTCTTTAAATCGGATAGAAAAATTACGGGTAATTTAGCTATCGGTAATACGGGGAATATCTATTTTCCGTGCGGCAGTGTACTGTACAGTATAGATTACAGAGGCAGGCTCATCTGGCGCTACGGCCTTGCAGGCAGAATTACAGCAGGGCCTGTTGCAGATATTAACGGCAGTGTGTATGCAGGAACTGATAACGGCAGATTCTACGCGGTTAAAGGGAATGGCGGAAAATTATGGAAGCTGAGAATTCCCGGAACCGTCAGTCTGGTTATTGCGGGAAAACAGGGGAGGATTTATATAGGTTCTTCCGGTATTACATCTGCAGACAGGGGAGGATTCGTTCTATGGAATTATAATTTTCCGGGCAGAGTCCGGGGAATACTGGAGAGTAATGACGGAAGTATAGTTACCGCTACACGGAAAGGAAAATTCTATAGAATATCGGCTTCCGGGAAAAAGCAGGTGGAATTTGATTCGGGAATCAAAATTAAGTCTCTATCCGTTCTTACGGAGAATGGGAATGTACTGTTTATATCGGAAAAAGGTATTCTCTACTCTGTTTACATGCGGAAGAACAGTTTAAAACAGAGAGCCGTTAAGGAGTTTTACGGAAGGCAGGGGGAGATTTCGGGTATTGCACTCTCTGCTGACGGTATTGTTTATGCCGGGTCGGCGGATTGGATTTTAACCGCATTGGAGACAGGTTATAAACAGGGCAAAGGCAATGTCTGGTCTGCAATTCTGCATGATGCGTCCAATACATCAAGACAGAATGCACTTGCGGATAAAGAGAACGGAGTGTATTATTCTATCAGTGAAAGGGCTTTTTCCGATTCACGGAAAATGAAAATGTCGGCACTCGATTCCATCGAAGATTCTTTAAGATACAAAACATTTCTCCCTCTCTATGCGGATAAAGAGGAAAGTATATTGAGTTTTCTCTCTTCCGAATCAGTGCTTAACAGGGAGCGTTTGTTAGGTAATATTATAAATAACTTTCCCGAAGTACGAGCACGGTCCGATTTATTATTAGGTTTGCTCGGCACCGAAAAGGCACGGCAGATTCTTGTAAATCTGCTTGTATATGAGCAGAATGAAGATGTTAAGGTATCATGCATCAAAGCCATCGGAAACATAGGAATGGATCCCGAAGGCTCTTCCGAAAAAATGTTAGCCGGTATTTTAAGAAAAAATAAAAATAATGAGAGAATTGTACTGAATGTGATAAAATCTTTAAAAAAAGTGGGTATAATAAACCGAGGTTTTAAGAAGTCTTCCACATATTCGATATTGATCAATTTCGGGAGTGCCGGCTCAAGTACTGCTGTGCAGAAAGCAGCGGAGGATACACTCCGGAGTATCATTAAAATTGGAGAGGAAAAATGAAAAATAAAGTAGTTGTTTTCTGTCTTTTACTGTTCGTACTTCTTGTTTGTTCGGTTTCGGGTTTTACCCAGGGTGTCGATGTGGAAGAACTTAAGAAGAATCTGAAAGAGGGGATTGTATTTATAAATTATACCGGGAAACCTGAATTTGTAGAAACCAGTAAAGAAATAATCGGAATCGGAAAGAAACTTGCAGAGCTTGTAAAAAGTAACGGCAGGGAAGGCAGGATATCTTTAAAGTATTCTGTTTATCATGCAGTAGCCCCTGATGTTTCGCATGGGCTGGATGCGGATATTATCTCCATCGATAAGGATGCAACAGTGGATCATATCGACAATATCCGGCGTATTGTATCCGGATATTTAGAAGGGTACTACGGATATTCTTTAAAAGATGCCGAACTGCTTGCTAAATTTATTACGATATATAATGCAGTATTCCGGGGGAATATCGATTTTTTTAAGAAAGTGTATAAACCGGTAGTTATGTCTTATATTTCCCGGGAAAATGCAGGGTTGTCTACGAAATACTATGAATGGCCGGGCAGAACGAGAATGGTAATTCCATTGACACCGGAAGCAGGGAAAGGTTCTTTAAGTTCTATCAGCACCTCTGAAGTAACGGAGAAGAAGGTTGTCGAACAGATGAGAAAAAAGCAGGGCAAGGGGCTTAACGAGAGGAAAGAGATGGTGCAGCTTAAGGAACGGGAAGTAACCGAAAAATCGACAAAACTGACTGAACTGCAGAAATCACTTAAAAAAGAACAGAAAGCTAAAGCGGTTCTCGAAGGAGAATTAGCAAAGGAGAAACAGACTCTGGAAAAAAAGAAGAGAAGCAGTACTGCAAGCTCCGAAGAAATAAAAAAACAGGAGAAGAAGGTTAAAGAGCTTGAAACTAAGGCGGCAGAACAGGAAAAAGCTGTTAAGGAAAAGAAAAAGACGGTGACCGCACAGTCTCAGGCCATAGAAGAAAAAAATAAAGAGATAAAGGCGGAACGGCAGCAGATTGCAGAGGATCAGACAGCGGTTCTGGCGGAAACAGCTGCTTCCGGGAAGACTGCAGCGGTTACCGAATTACAGGTTAAATCCATTACCGATACTTTGTATTATCTAAATCTTGCCGGAAATTCCGGATCAACCGGCAGAAACTGGAGCCTTATAATTATAGATCCTCAAAAACAAAAAATAACAGAAAAAGCCTCGGGTTTAAATAATTCCATCCTGGAGATATCAGAAAAAAAACTCATGTTTGCGGGGGGCAGAATACTTGTAACGGCCTATGTAGATAACAGCAGGAAAACGGCAAAACTGTTCTCTCTGGATCCCAGGAAACTTACACCGGTATATGTAAGTGATTACGAACTGTATCCCTCTGCCTATATTCTTCCCTCCGGAAAGTTTATTTATGCAGTTGTATCGGAAGGTTCAGAGTATTTTCTCGGAAAATTCGATAGTTCCCTGAAGTTAGTAACAAAGAGTAAAACACAAATTTCTCCGGACAGTTATATTACGGTTTTTAATAAGGTTGTATATTTAAATGCAAAGAACGGTTCCATTGTCTCCCTGGATACCGGTACCCTTAAAGAGGTTTTTTCGGTAGTTAAGAATTAGAAACTCCAGGACATGGATTGCGGAACTTTGCTTTAAGATTAGATATTATTACAGTATATCGAAGCTTGCTGTAAGCAGTTCTTCTTCCCCAATGGACGGGATTTCCGGTTTCGATTCGGGCGAAAGAAGTGCATGAATCAGAGCATCTTCGACAATCCGGTCTATGACCTGTGCGGATGCCTGTGTCAGATCGGTAAAGCGGACTCCGAATCCTGCGGGCAGATTACTGGATGCATGTCTCGAATCCATAATCTCACAGTTTGTCAGAACCCTAAAATCCTGAAAATCTATCCGTATCAGAAAACGGCTGCCCGTTTGCGGCGGAGATTCGATGCTTTCCAGGAAAGCACCGCCGGCACTCATGGATCTTACATTGCAGGTTCTCCGTTGTCTGCCCTTTTGCAGGAGATGACCCTTTAACGGCCAGTCAAATCTGTTAAATTTTCTTCTTTCATTTCCCGAATTTACAGGTGCGGTACTTTCAATGACAGGTTTTAATTTATCCTTTATCTTACCACGATGCAATTGAATACAATTAGAAGGACAGTCATCTATTATATTTTCTGTTATCAGTATCACCTTAAGAAGGGGAAAGCTCTTTGCAAGGGAATAAAAAAAAGGTTTATGCAGGCCGGTTTTTTCTTTAATATCAATAATAAGGATTCTTAAATCATCTGTTTCCACGATCATTCGTGCAAGCTCGGCCCTGGAGGAAGTTTTAATAACAGTAAGGGGAATATCTCCAAGTAAATTTCCTAACCGGGCAGTATCGGAAAAAACTAAAATTGTATCCATCAAGTTTTACACTCCCGTAAAGTATATCGTTTTCAGTGTAATCCATAATAGCGTCTTGTCAAGCTTGCGTCCTGTCCTGGGCTTTATTAGAGGCTTTATGCGAACAGAGGCCGGATATAAGGTTTAATAAATATTCGGCATATAATCATAAAAAACACTTGACTCCGTACTATGGTACGGGCTGTAATTTTTATTAAGAGGAAAGAAATGGACTTTTTTACAATCGGAAAGCTTGCGCGGCAGGCGGGTGTAAATATAGAAACTGTCCGCTATTATGAGCGGATAGGATTATTGCCGGAACCGGAACGTAACGAGTCCGGTTACAGACAATATTCGGAAGAGTATTCGCAGCAGTTAAAGTTTGTAAAGAATGCTCAAAGACTTGGTTTTTCATTGAAGCAGGTCAAAGAGCTTCTGTCTTTAAAGGTTATTCCCGGTTATTCGTGTGCAGATGTCAAGAAGAAAGCAGAACAGAAGATAGAGGAGATAGAGGCAAAGATTACCGAATTAAAGCGGATAAAAGCGGCACTTATAGAACTATCGGGTAAGTGTGATGTTAATCTGCCTGCACGGGAGTGCAGGATACTTGAAGTACTTAGTAAATCATAATGGAGTCTGCAATTGGCGGAAGAAAAGCTTAGAGCTAATGTCAGGCGAGGCGGAGTTTCGGGGCTGGGCAGTGTGTTTACGGCTCTGCTTGCAGTATCCTGCTGCATAGGCCCTGCTGTTTTCGTTATTTTTGGAACTTCGATAGGATTTTTAAGCAGGCTGACTGTACTCTCTGTGTTTCGCCCGTACTTTCTTGCCGCCGCATTTATCCTTCTCGGTTATTCTTTCTGGAAATTGTATCTGAAAAAGGAGAAGTGTGGCTGTATTGCGGATAAAAGGGCGCAGATTCTATCAAGGGTTATTTTCTGGGCAGGTCTGGTGCTGACTGTTTCTGCACTGGCCTTTTATAAAATTGTTGGATTGTTTTTTACATAGTGGGAGGAATATAAATGAAGAGATGGTTAATTTTTGTATTAATTCTTTCAGCGGTGTTCTTGACCGGCTATTTTGTTATTACTGCAAGAGTTAAAGAACCGGCATCAAAAAAATCAGCATCAGAAGAACCGGCTGCAAGTGTCAAAGAGTCAGCGTCAGAAAAACCTGCATCAGATATAAGCGGGAAACCTGATATCGTTGTTTCTATCGATGGTATGACCTGCGGTTTGTGCACCGCTGCTGTAGCCAAAAGCCTGTATAAAGTGGATGGAATTAAGAAGGTATCAGTATCACTCGAAGACGGAAAAGCCTATATTACAGGCAGCAAAACCATTAAGGACAGTGATATAAAAAAAGCGGTAGAACGTGCAGGAGCGTACCGGGTTACCGCCATTAAAAGATCAGGAGGTTCATCATGAAAAATGCAGATGTAAAAGCGGAACAGATTCTTGTGGCAACAGGAAGACTGCCTGCAACTTCCGGTATGGGTCTGACCGAAGAGAAAACTGCCGAAGCGGGGTATAAATACAAAGTTACGAAACTCCCCCTCGACCAGGTCCCGATTGCACTTGCATCACGGGATACACGGGGTTTTATTAA
>JAADHF010000112.1 GCA_013151965.1 Spirochaetota bacterium | reverse complement strand
TCCTTTTCTCCTTCTCTTTTACCTTCTCCTTTGCCTTGCTCCGCATAGAACCGCTGCTTGCAGTAATTACTTCTGCTGTTCTATTTTTTTATCCCGTATTTACCGGCGATATCGTTAAGTTTGATGAGCAGATCGATGTTTACATCGATACCATGTTCCTGTGAATAAATAAGCTGCTTTAGTGATCTTTCTCCGGGAAGTCTTATTTCCTTATAGCCCGGGCGCAGCCTGCTCTGCTTTACGCGGGCGATAAACCGGCCTATTTCGGAGTAGTAGTACTCCGTGCCTTCAAAGGCAGCAGGATCTATAACTGTCAGGTTAAAGGACTGCCTGGTCTTAGACTGCAGGTTGTTTGCACTGCCTCCTGCCATGGCTGTTAAGGCCTCGCACCAGAGCGACATACCGTATCCTTTGTAGCCGTAGTTTTTGCCCCCGAAGAAGAGAAGTGTTCCTTTATCCTTCATGACACGGGGATCATCGGTGAGTTTCCCGTTCTTGTCGAGAAAAATCTCTTCCGGTGCTTTTTCCCCTGC
Organism: Spirochaetota bacterium; assembly: GCA_013151965.1. Taxonomy (GTDB): domain Bacteria; phylum Spirochaetota; class Spirochaetia; order SZUA-6; family SZUA-6; genus SZUA-6. The sequence continues at coordinate 102,677 of JAADHF010000112.1, read as the reverse complement.
CGTGATAAGTGTATTCGCCTTTCCCAGGGACATGGATGCCGTGGAAAAGTCGGATATTACAACCGGTATATCCGGGTTATTTCTCTTATGCATCGGAGATAATACCGTCCCGGGAACAGATGCGTAAGATTTTTTTATGGGAAAGGCAAAACCAACAGGATTGGTGGAAAATGTACCGTCTATTCCTCCGAAGGGTGCACAATCGACACATGTGGATGTCTGCGCCCATAACTGTGAGAAAAAACCATGCTCAGCCAGTGTAACGGGATATACACCGGCAGCGCCCATCCAGAGTGTATTTCTTACGGCTATCATAGATATTCTCTGCCGAAGCGGGCAATTACTCTTTTCGTAAGAAAATCCACTGGAAAAGGATAGACTTTTCTGATAGATTCTCATATAAAAGCACTGACAGTTTAAAAGACACCTGAAAGGTGGCGGCGGAGGGAGATTATGAGTGTTAAGAGACATGTTTTAAGGTTTTTTCCGGTGATGTTTTTTCTGGTTTCGCTTTCCTTTGTCATGGGTGAGGGAAGCAGCAGGAGTCCTGAATCCGCAGGTACTCTAAGCCTTAGTTTTCAGGGTGCATATACATTCGGAAATTCAGAGGGATGGGGCATAAACGGAGGCTTTGCTCCCCTGTCTTATAAAGTTGTCGACAGTTCGCAGTTGTCTCATAAAACGGATGATCCGGGGAGGTCTCTCGGCACAACGTGGGGAGGTGCCCAGGCTAAGGCTGTAGTGTCGTACCTTTTAAAATATCCGTTTTTAACCGGGAACGGGGCTCTTTTTAAGGATAATTCCATTGCGTATAAGTTCTCCGGCGAACTTTCTCCTGTTTCGGTAAATGCACTTGTCTCCGTAACCGTTACACCGGCAGCGCTTTTAAAGTTATCCGCAGGTGCGGAAGCCGGCACAGGCTGGTATGCCGGATTTAACGGGCTGGGTCGAAATCTTGCCGGCATTAATAATGATGCGCCTCGGCACGAACCCTTTTCCGGTGTTGTCTGCAGACTCTGGTTGTCTGCTGCTTTTCAGTTTGATGTAGGAGCTGTTGTGCCGGGAGAATGGATGCATATTGTTATGGCTGCCGTGCCGAAGGTAGAGTACAGGACATTTACCGGAGCGGATAACAATACCCCGTGGCAGTGGGAAGCGGATGAGGGTGAAAATTTTAACGGGTTCAAATTTAAAAGCACTTACTTTCTGGGTTACCAGCTCCCTCTTGCCGTTGATACCGTGGGTATCCTTGTCGATACGGAACAGTATATGGGTAAGACCGCAGCCCTTTCAACTATGGAATCCGGAGGATGGGGAAGCGACTTTGTAAAGGTTTACTTCGGACCTCTTGCAAATATCAGGCTCGGGGAAAAATCAAACCTTACTGTACTGTTTCAGTTAAAGAACGGGCGTGACTATACTGATGAGACAATAGGAAACAGGTTCTTTGAATACCGCAGTTATTCCGGCTGGTATATTGCTCTTTACAGACTGGCTTTAAGTTATACTGTAAAATTCTGAAGAAATTATAAAGGGAGAAATTCGAATGGGTGAAAACCTCTTTAACAAAGTATGGAAACTTCATAAGGTAAAAACACTGCCCTCCGGGCAGGATCAACTGTTTATCGGCCTGCACCTTATACACGAAGTTACTTCTCCGCAGGCTTTCCAGATGCTGCGCGAACGGGGATTAAAGGTTATGTTTCCGGAAAGGACTTTTGCGGCTGCAGATCATATTTTACCTACGGATAATCAAAAGAGGCCGTTTCGGGATCCCCTTGCCGAGGAGATGATCAGGGCACTGGAGAAGAATACAGAAGAATTCGGCATAAAATTCTTCGGTCCGGATACGGATTATCAGGGAATTGTACATATTATAGGTCCGGAACTCGGGCTGACTCAGCCGGGAATGACGGTAGTGTGCGGTGATTCTCACACATCCACTCACGGCGCGTTAGGCGCCATAGCCTTTGGTATCGGTACGTCGCAGATACGCGATGTCTTTGCAACGCAGACACTCTCGATGAGCAGGCCGCGGGTGAGAAGGATTACTATTAACGGAACTCTTCGAAAGGGAGTATATGCAAAAGATATTATACTGAAAATAATAGCTGAATTAGGTGTAAAAGGCGGAATAGGATATGCATACGAATATTCAGGCCCGGTTATTGAAAATCTCAATATGGAAGGACGGCTTACGATATGCAATATGAGTATAGAGGGAGGAGCCAGGGCGGGTTATATCAATCCGGATAAGGTAACGTTCGATTATCTTAAAGGACGAAAGTTTGTGCCCGAAGGGGATGAGTTCGACAGAGCCGTATCTTTCTGGAAGGGAATAGCGTCGGATGAGGATGCTGAGTATGATGATGAATTTGTTCTCGATGCCGGTGACCTGGAGCCGATGGTTACATGGGGGATAAATCCCGGCCATGCAGTAGGAATAACGGAAAAACTTCCCATGCTTTCCGATTCAGAGGATAGAGAGGTTGCTTCCAGAGCGTATGAGCATATGAATTTTCATGAGGGAGATACCATAAGAGGCAAAAAGATCGATGTCGCGTTTATCGGGTCGTGTACAAACGGCAGAATAAGTGACCTTCGTGAGGCGGCTTCCGTTGCAAAAGGAAGAAAGGCAGCAAAAGGAGTCCGTGCGCTTGTTGTTCCGGGTTCAAGACAGGTGGCTCTGCAGGCGGAGCGGGAAGGTCTGGATAGAATTTTCCTGGAAGCCGGTTTTCAATGGAGACTGCCCGGATGTTCAATGTGCCTTGCAATGAATCCGGATAAACTTCGGGGCAGCGAATTAAGCGCCAGTTCTTCCAACAGAAATTTCATAGGAAGACAGGGTTCTCCGGCAGGCAGGACACTGCTTATGAGTCCTGCCATGGTAGCGGCTGCAGCCGTTATGGGAGAGGTTACAGATGTACGCGAACTGCTGTAATGCCGCACAGCGTTCTGCAAGAGACGGTAATTATACACTATAGAATAGCAGGCGGAGGAAGGAATCATGTTAGTTTCTGAAGAGAGTATAAGAAGAGTAATAAAGGGGAGGGGAATGCCTCTTCCCGGTGATGATATCGATACGGACAGGATAATACCTGCCCGTTATCTTAAATGTATTACATTCGATGAACTCGGTAAATTTACATTTTATGATGAAAGATACGATGAAAATGGGAACAAAAAGGATCACCCTTTTAATGACGAAAGGTACCGCGGCGCGGAAATACTTGTTGTTAATAAGAATTTCGGATGCGGTTCATCGCGCGAACATGCACCGCAGTCGCTTATGCGTGCGGGGATAAGGGCGATTATCGGTGAATCGTTTGCAGAGATTTTCCTTGGGAACTGCACTGCACTCGGGATTCCCGCTGTGACAATGGAAGCCGGAGCTGTTTCGGAACTGATGGATTTTACCGGGAAAGAACCGGAAGCGGTACTGACCCTGGACCTGGATAAAAAGATAGTGGAAGCAGGCCTTCCCGGCGGCGGAAACGGTAAGGTTTTTAAAATAGAAATAAGCGATTCCGCTAGGGAAGTTTTTCTAAGCGGTACGTGGGATACTACATCGGCACTTTTATCAGGCAAAAAGGAAATAGAAAGTAAAGCCGGGGCTCTTCCGTATTTAAATCATTTTTTAATGCAGGGGGAATAGTCCGGTTAAATTTGATTAAATCAGCATAAATACGAGGGTATAAAAGCAGGGACGGAATAAATGCGGGCTACCAGGGCTGTCATCGATCTTAACATTCTTATAAATAATTTATGTGCTGTCAGGAAGCATATAGGCCGCGGAACATCCATATGCTTAAGTGTAAAGGCGGATGCTTACGGGCATGGAGCCGTTGCCGCTGCAAAAACCGCTGAGGCCGCCGGAATTAATACTTTCGGAATAGCAACGGCGGAGGAAGGTGCGGAACTGCGCCGGGCCGGCATAAAAGGATCCATTCTGCTTTACGGTTTTCCGGTGCCGGAAGAAATACCGCTGATCCTGAAAATGAAGATCGGAACTTTTGTGGGTGATGAAAAACTGATCGATCTCTTTGCAGCCGAAGCTGAAAGACAAAACACTGCCGCTGTCGTTCATTTAAAGGTGGATACAGGGATGGGAAGAATAGGATGCATCCCTGAGGACATGCCTGTCCTTGCTGCAAGGATAAGTGAAAATAAAAATCTGAAACTCGGGGGCATATGCACGCACTTCCCTGCTTCCGGCAGTACCGATGCGGATTTTACCAGAGAACAGATAAAAATATTCAAATACTGGGTAAACAAAACACGGGAAAGTGGAATTACAGCAGGTATTATTCATGCGGCAAATTCAGATGCCCTGCTTTCTATTCCCGAATCGTATATGGACATGGTAAGACCGGGTTTGTTATGCTACGGTTATTATCCCTCCGGATCGTCTCCCGGTACGGCGGAGAAGGTGCCCGTTAAACCGGTTATGGATTTTAAAACAAAGGTCATTTTTATAAAGAAGGTAAAAGCGGGTACTCCCGTATCATACGGGATGACATACAGAACAAAAGATGAAACGGTAATAGCAACTCTTCCCGTAGGCTACGGTGACGGCTATAACAGGCTGTTGTCCAACCGGGGAAAAGTGTTGATAAGGGGCAGGCTGTATCCTATCGCAGGCAGAATATGTATGGATCAATGTATGGTGGACCTGGGAGTAAATAACGATGTAAAACTCTACGACGATGTTACCCTTTTCGGTGCCGGTGGAAATAAAGGCGGAGTAAATGCTCCGGATGCTGCCGAAATAGCAGAGATGACCGGAACCATACCTTACGAGGTAACATTACGGGTAAGTCACCGTGTGCCCAGAGTATATGTCAGCATGAATAAATTAAAATTATCTAAACCAGGAGGTAACGGCTATGCGGATAATAGAACATGTAAATGAGGAAGTTCTGGGAAAAGCGGTAAAGCGGGCAAAGGAAAGGAACATCATTATACCCACTTTTAAGCAGCTTAAAAATCCTGAGCTTATTCCCGGGACAATTAAAGAGAAACTTAAGAGTATAAATCTCTGGGATGTTAATCCGCTGAATCTATTCAGAATTACCTGGAAAAACGATATAAAAACGGGTCTTTTCGGGGGTGTAAATTATATCGAATTTCCAGGTAGTTTTACCGGTGTAAAAAACAGAATAATCGGGCTGGTCGGCAAATACTTCCCTACCGGGGCACATAAGGTCGGGGCTGCTTTCGGATGCCTTGTTCCGAGGCTTGTATCCGGCGGTTTTGATCCCACAACTCAGAAGGCCGTATGGCCTTCTACCGGAAATTACTGCAGAGGCGGTGCATTCGATTGCGCACTTTTAGCATGTACCGCAGTAGCAATACTGCCCAAGGAGATGAGCAGGGAGAGGTTCGAATGGCTTAAATCCATAGGGGCGGAGGTTATTGCAACCCCGGGTTCCGAATCGAATGTAAAGGAAATCTATGACAAATGCTGGGAAATAAAAAAGACCAGACCCGACCATGTTGTCTTTAATCAGTTCGAAGAATTCGGCAATTCGATATGGCATTACCATAACACGGGAAGTGCTATAGAGGAGGTTTTTAAAAGGGTAAAAAAGGATGGGAGCAGACTGTCGGCGTTTGTATCCGCTACCGGTTCTGCAGGAACCATAGCTGCCGGCGATTATCTTAAACAAATCAGCCCGGCCACAAAAGTTGTGGCATCGGAAAGCCTTGAATGTCCGACGATTCTGTTAAACGGTTTCGGTGCACATCAGATAGAAGGAATAGGGGATAAACATATCCCATGGATTCATAATACAAGAAATACGGACATGGTTGTCGATATTCATGATCAGCAGTGCATGAACCTTCTGCGGCTGTTCAATGAAGAAAAGGGTAAGGGATACCTTAGAAATGAAGGTTTTAACAATAAATTCGTGGATAGTCTTGAACTTCTGGGAATATCAGGTATTGCAAATCTTCTTGCATCGATTAAAATTTCTAAGTATTTCGAATATGATGAGAATGATGTGGTGTTTACCGTACTCACCGATTCTGCGGATCTCTACCGTTCGAGAATTGTCGAACAGGAAGAGAAGTACGGAAATTATTCCGAACAGCTTGCAGAGCTCGATTACAGAAAGGATCTCCTCGATGTAAAGACAGACTATATGAAAGAACTTAATTACTACGATAAAAAATCCATCCATAACTTTAAGTACTTTACCTGGATAGAACAGCAGGGCAGAACGATCGAGGAGCTTAACGAACTCTGGAAACCGGAATTCTGGGAAGACACATATTCCCAGGTCTCGGAGTGGGATGAATACATAGAGGAGTTCAATAAACGAACCGGGCTGCTGAACAATATTTAAAATTATCAAATATATTGACATAGTTATACATTTCCGGTAGGGTAAAATGTTAAAAATTAATAATTAAAGGAGGAGGAAGAAATGAAATATTTCTTCACGGTGCTCATGGCGCTCTTTCTTGTTACCGGTTTTGTTTTCGCGACCGGTGCCAAGGAAGAAGTTAAAACGCTGGTATATGGTACAACCGAAAAAGTAACGGACATGGACCCTGCCAGTGCCTATGATTTCCATACCTGGGAAATCTTTCAGAATATCTATCAGGGGTTGTTAAGCTATCCCCCGGGGAAGACCAATATAGTTCCCGGTCTTGCAGAGAGCTATTCCGCCAATGCAAAGGGAGATCAGTTTACCTTTAAGCTGAGAAAGGGTGTAAAATTTACAGACGGCACCCCCTTTAATGCACAGGCGGTAAAATGGACAATAGACCGTGTTATAGCACTCAAAGGCGATCCCTCATGGCTGGTAACTGATTTTGTAAAATCAGTGGATGTTATCGATGATTATACTGTCCGGTTTAATCTGAAAGGCCCGATTGCATATTTTCCGGCTCTGGCTGCAACGGTTCCCTACTTTCCCGAGAATCCCAATGTTTATCCGAAGGATAAGATTGTGCGGAATCCGTCGGAGTTAAAAGGCGGGGCTTTGGTAGGACTCGGTCCTTACAAGGTTGTATCCTTTAAGAGGGATGAGGAAGTGGTGCTCGAAGCAAATCCCGATTATTACGGTGAAAAACCGAAGATCAAGAGGATTGTCATTCGATACTTTGCAGATGCAACAACGATGAGGCTTGCACTGGAAAAGGGTGAAATCGACCTTGCATATAAGACATTAAATCCATCCGATATTGCAGATCTTTCTAAGAATTCAAATTTTATAACGTATAAATTAAGCGGTCCGTACATCAGGTACGTATGTTTCGAAACTTCGGAGAGCGTATTTAAGGACAAGAGGCTTCGCCAGGCTTTCGGTGCTCTTATAAACAGGCCGGAAATAATGAAGAAGGTTTTCTTAAATCAGAACGAACCTCTCTACTCAATGGTCCCAAAGGGGATGATCTATCATACCGATGATTTTAAGAATACGCTCGGTGACGGCAATATAGCGCTTGCCGAAAAACTTCTTAAAGAAGCCGGATATTCAAAGGCCAATCCATTGACATTCGATCTCTGGTATACTCCTTCCCACTACGGGGACACGGAAGTCGATATGGCGGAGGTCTTAAAGGCCCAGCTGGAAAAATCATCGATGATTAAGGTCACTTTAAAATCCGCAGAATGGGCTACATACAAACAGCAGTGGAAGGCCAAACAGATGGCGGTTTATCTGCTGGGGTGGTATCCCGATTACATCGATCCCGACAACTATACGGCAGCATTTGCAGGTACGTCAGGTTCGAAGGGAATGGGCATTAACTTTTCTGATCCCGCATGGGATGCCCTTTTTACAAAGGAACAGACAAACACCGATCCCGCAGTAAGAAAGGCTGTATTTGAAAAAATCCAGAAGATGTGGACAGACGAAGTTCCGACGGTACCTATTTTCCAGGGCAACCTCTATGTCTTTACAAGGAAGGATGTCAGGGGAGTTAAAATAGGTCCGACACTTATTTTTAACTACAATGCTTTATATTTCGAGAAATAGGAGCTGAATTTGATTGCCCGGGTTTAAAGATAAATCCGGGCAATCGTCTTTTCTTTTATCTGCCATGAAAAATCTTTTACGCTATATAATTACACGAGTACTTCTCACTATCCCCATGATATTTATCCTGCTTACCCTTGTTTTTGTTATCCTGCGCATCATGCCCGGCGACCCTGTTTCCGCAATGCTCGGAGCACATGCACCCCAGGAGGTTATCGATAAGAAAAAGGAGGAGCTCGGTTTAAATAAACCGATTATAATCCAGTATATAAATTATATGAATAAGCTTCTTCACTTTGATCTCGGCGAATCCATGATTTTTAAACAGAAAGTAATCGTACCGATAAAACAGAAACTTCCTGCGACAATAGAACTGACTCTCTTCGGAATGTTTTTTACCCTTTTATTCGGAATATTTCTAGGTGCGTATGCAGCAAGTAAAAGGAGGACAGGCAGAGATTTTGCCGTCAGGATATATGCCAATGTAGTTTACTGCATCCCTGTTTACTGGATGGGGCTTATGCTGCAGCTTATTTTAGGAATATGGCTGGGCTGGTTTCCTATTGCCGGACGCGTTAATGCGAGGATTTTAGTGTCTACATTCGAAAGGACAGGTTTTTATACAATAGATACCCTTCTGGCTGGTAATCTTTATGCTTTCGGTGATGTGATGCTGCATCTGTTTCTGCCTTCGCTTACACTTGGAATCGTTCTGTCGGGGATTTTTGTACGTTTGACAAGGGCAAATATGCTGGATGTATTAAAAAGTGAATATATTCTCTCCGCAAGGGCGAGGGGTATTCCCGAAAGAAAAATCGTATACAGACATGCACTTAAAAACGCCTTTATACCAATACTGACAATGTTAGGGCTGCAGTTTGCTCTCCTGCTTGCCGGTGCTATTCTAACCGAGATGACATTTTCCTGGCCGGGAATCGGAAGACTTCTGATGGAAAGAATATACCTGCGCGACTATCCTACGATACAGGGCGTTATTGTGGTATTTGCGCTGTTTGTCAGCCTTGTATCTCTGATAGTGGATATTTTTTATGCAATGATAGATCCGCGTGTAAAATATTAGGAGTATAAATTTGACACAGAAATCAAAAAATATAGAGGCTTCCGGATATTCCGCTTCCGGAAGGATGGGGAGAGTTTTTGAATGGTTAATAAATGCCAATAAGAAATACGGTGTGGAATGGTGGATACTGATTTTTGGTGCCGTTATCATACTTTTTATAAGTTATATGGCTCTTTTCCCCGGCACATTAGCACCGTACAATCCGCTGGATCAGAATACAGGGCCTCAGCTTATGGCTCCGGGTCCGGGCCACCCGTTCGGAACGGACAATTTAAGCAGGGATATTCTTTCCAGAATGATATACGGATCGAGAACGATTTTAGGTGTTGCTTTCACGGCTGCAATCCTTTCTTCCTTAATCGGAATTCCCCTTGGTTTAATATCAGGATTCATAGGCGGGGTATTCGACAGAATATTTTCACTGATTATGGATTCTATTTATTCTTTCCCGGGGCTTATCCTTGCAATTGCCTTTGCAGCAATGCTCGGTCCCGGAGTCGTAAACATTACACTTGCCGTTGCCGTTGTGTATATACCTACCTATTTCAGGCTTGTACGCGGGCAGACATTATCGATAAAAGAAGAACTGTATGTGGAAGCGGCCCGTGCTATCGGCGCCAAACGTTCGGTTATACTGAGAAAATATATCTTTCCCAATGTCATAGCAACGGTTGTTGTAGTATTTTCTCTGAATATAGCTGATGCAATTATGACGGAAGCAGCCCTGTCGTATATCGGATTGGGACTTCCCGCCGGCATTCCGGACTGGGGCATGGACCTTGCAATGGGTAAAAAATATCTTCCCTCCGGAATCTGGTGGATGATAACTTTTCCCGGCTTAATGATTATGACTCTTGCTCTGGGTTTTACCATGCTTGGAGAAGGATTGTCGGAAATATTAAATCCCAGGCTGCTGGAGCGGTAGTTTGAATAAACCGATATTGGAGATTAATAACCTCTATATAGATTATCCGATCAGTATCGGAACGGTACACGCAGTCGAAGATGTAAGTCTCATCTTAAACAGGGGAGAGGTTCTCGGCCTTGTCGGCGAATCCGGCTGCGGAAAGTCGACACTCGGTCTGTCGTTGTTAAAGCTTATCAGGCCTCCCGGAAAGGTCTCCGGAGGCGAGATTCTATACAAAGGGAAAGACGTACTTAAGATGTCCGGCAGCGAGATGTTAAATTTCCGCGGACAGAATATAGCAATGGTATTTCAGAATCCTCTGACTTCACTTAACCCCCTGTTTAAAGTAAAGGATCAGTTTTTAGAGACAATTCATTACCACAAACCGGAAATTAAACAGGAAGAAGCGATCAGAATGTCGGAAAATATTCTTGAGGATCTCGGAATAGATAAGGAACGCATGCATGAGTATCCGCACAAGTTATCCGGGGGGATGAGACAGAGGATAATGATAGGCCTGGGGCTGATAATGCAGCCCGATATACTCGTTGCCGATGAACCGACAACATCACTCGATGTTATTGTAGAAGCCGGATTTATAGATTTATTAAACAGATTAAGGAAAAGGTTTAACCTTACGATTATCCTTATCACGCATAACCTGGGGCTTGTGGCGGAAATAGCCGACAGGGTTGCCGTAATGTACGGCGGCAGAATAATGGAGATTGGATCTGCGGATAATATCTTCAGCGATCCTCTGCATCCGTACACCTTCGGCTTGATAAATTGTATTCCGAATATCGAACTTGAACAGAAAGAGTTAATCACAATGCCCGGCAATCCTCCTGACCTGGTTAATCCGCCTGACGGCTGCCGTTTTGCTCCGCGCTGTCCCAGAGTGATGGATATATGTAAAAAGGAAGTACCTGAAGTAAGGATGTATAAAGGCAGGAAGATTGCATGCCGGCTCTACGAGTAAGGATAAGGAATAATTAAAGATGCCTGAATTACTTAAAGTAACAAATCTGACCAAGAACTTCCCTGTGGAAAAAAACATTCTGGATGTTCTGCTTGCGGGCAGAAAGAGGAATTTCATCCATGCCGTAGATGACGTCTCTTTCAGTATCAGGGAGGGTGAGGTTTTAGGGCTTGCAGGCGAAAGCGGATCGGGTAAATCTACGACAGGGAGACTTATCTTAAGGCTGCTCGAACCTACCGGAGGCAGTGTCTATTACCGCGGAAAGGATATGATTTCCATACGCAGAAAGGAGATGGAAGCTCTCCGCTCCAAGATTCAGATTGTTTTTCAGGACCCCAACTCTTCTTTAAGCCCCAGAATGAGTGTGGGAGAAGCTATCGAACATCCCTTAAAAATACACAATATGGGTACAAAAGGAGAACGGAAAGAGAAGGTTCTGGATTTAATGGAAAAAATAGGGTTAACCCCTGCATCTTTCCTTTACAGAAAATACCCTCACCAGCTCTCCGGCGGTCAGAGTCAGAGAGTTGTACTGGCCCGCGCCCTTATTACATCGCCGGATTTTATTGTCGCAGATGAACCGATAGCAATGGCGGATGTCTCTGTCAGAGCACTTATCCTTGAATTAATGAAAAAGCTTAAGGCTGAATTTAATCTTACATATCTGTTTATTACTCATGATCTTGCAACTGCCAAATACCTATGCGACCGTGTGGCAATTATGTATCTCGGGAGAATTGTCGAAATAGGTACTAAAGATGAACTTTTCGGCAATCCGCACCACCCGTATACAAAGGCATTGCTTGCTGCTGTACCTGTGCCCGACCCAAAGAGACGCAGAATAGAAGAGATGCCGAAAGGCGAGATACCCAGTGCGATGGAGCCGCCTTCCGGCTGTCATTTTCATCCGCGGTGTCTGCGCGCAATGCTTAAGTGCAGTAAGAAAAAACCCGGTATGCGGGAGGTAAGTCCCGGTCATTTCTCCGCATGTTTTTTAGACGAATAGCGCCGGTTCCGCAATTTGTTTACCAGACTATAAGATTAGCCCCGTACGTAAGCCCCGCACCGAATCCGACGGTAATGATTTTATCACCCTTTTTAAGGAGGTTTTTCTCTGTCATTTCATTAAGTGCCAGAGGAATCGATGCGGCAGAGGTATTGGCGTATTCCTGTATGTTAAGATAAAACTTTTCCAATGGTATTCTGGACCTCTTTGATGCCGCTTCTATTATTCTGCTGTTTGCCTGGTGCGGAACTATGTATTTAATATCGTCTATTGTCAAATTATTCTGCTCCAGCAGAGCTTTAATCGTCACTACTATTACACGGACAGCAAATGTATATACTTTTCCGCCGTCCATTCTAAGGCATAATTCGGAAGGATCGGTTTCGCCCGGTTTAAAGGGTTTTCTGGTTCCGCCTGCAGGCCTTTCGAGGAGTTCCGCTCCGGATCCGTCAGCTCTTAAAATAGAATCGATAATTCCGCGGTCATCGTCATCCGATGCCGTTACGACAGCTGCTCCGGCTCCGTCGCCGAAGAGAACACATGTGTTTCTGTCGCTCCAGTTCATTATGCGGGTAAGTATCTCCGCCCCTATTACGAGAACTGCCTTTGCAGACCCGGATATTATAAAGTTTTTTGCTGTTTCGAGACCGTAGATAAATCCGGTACAGCCTGCCAGGAGATCCATTGCCCCTGCGTGTTTTAAACCCAGCGTATTCTGGACAATACATGCAGTGGCGGGAAAACCAAGATAATCGCTGGAGGCGGAAGAAACGATTACCAGATCTATATCTTCCGGAGCTATTCCGGATCTTTCAACTGCAATTTTACCTGCTTCGATTGCCATATCGGAAGCCGCCTGATCATCGGCAGCTATATGTCGAAATCTTATTCCTGTGTGGGAGACTATCCATTCATCGGTAGTATCAACTATTTTCGCAAATTCATCATTACTTACCCGTCTGGGAGGTGCGTAGGCACCAATCGATTTTATTACAGCTCTCATATTTTAACCTCCGAAAATTTTGAAGGCTATTGTAATACCATCAATCCAATAGGTCAATAGCGCGCAGATAGCTTATTGATAATTATAGTGTATTATGACACCGGCTGATTTATAATGATTTGGCTTTAAGCCTCTCCATTGCCCATAATGTATATGTACGCACTTTTTTATCAGGATCATCTTTTAGGGAATTAAGTATCTTCTCTCCGTCCTCTGTTTCCAGTTTTTCGAGTGCTTTTACAACTTCTACACGTACCTCGATATTAGGATCTCTGCTTGCAAGGACAATACCTCTGAAAGCGGAAAGCGATCCCACTAACGAGAGAAATGAAGCAGCCCTTTTACGTACATTTACATCACGATTGGCAAGTTTTCGAATTTCGGCATCCACATAGCCTGTTTTTTCAAGTATTTCCACAATATATTGATGCAGAGATGCAATATCCTGCCGCATCAATTCCGAAAGAGGAGCCTCTATCGTTTCACCCATTTTTTTAAATGTCTCCGTTATAATATCCTTTAATTCGGGACCGGCATCTTTAAAATGTTCGATGAGACTTTTAATCTCTTTTTCTTTCCTTTTAAAGGATAATGCCCGGATAACCGGATCACGAAGGCTTTTATCGGATTCGACGGCATCGATGAGTATATTTATGGATTCAAGCGAAGAGGAGCGTGCGAGCCCGTTAACGGCAGATTCCTTTACGGATAGAACTTCATTTTTATCCGTAAGGATTTTTTTTAGTCCGGAAACAGCCTCTTTCTGCCCCACAGAACCGATTACACGTGCTGCCTCCTCCCGCACTCTTTCTACCGGATCGCGAAGCATGTCTAATGCCTGGTTTAGCGATCTGTAATCACCAAAATCCGCAAGCGCCCATGCACATGCTATTCTGACATCGGGATCGGAATCATTTAAAGAATTTCTGATTTCCTTTATAAACTCTTTGCTGCCCGTTGCAGGGAGAGCGGCTATCAGGGATGCTCTTATTGTGGAGTCGACATTATCCAGAAGTTCTGCCGCTTTTCTGTTAAAATTTTCACCCGAATATTCGTGCAGGGTCTTTGTAAAAGCTTTAGCTTCGTCAAGGGGCAGTACAGGAAGGTTTTCTAGTATAATCTGAAGACAGCCGGTTTTTCCTGTCTCCCCCAGTATTTTCAGCGCTTCAATGCGGACCTTGTGAGGATATTTTTCCCTGCCTCCTCTTATAATTTCCATGAGTCTGTCGATATATGTATCTGCTGCTATCGTACCGAAAACTCTGCGCAGAGATTGATGTTCTTTAAACCGGGGATTCTCTAAAAGTGAAAACAGGGTATCGATAAAAATAAAATCAGCTCTTGCAGGAATCCGGTTTAAAATTCTGATTAACCTTTCATGATTATTCTGCCGTTTTTTTAATTCTTCATGCATAAGGAAAAGGGCCTTATCGGTTCCCCTGTTCCGAACGGCATCGAGTACCGCATCGTAAACGGTAAAGTATTCGGGGCCATTATCCGGCAGTTCAAAAATCTTGCGGGCTAATTCTGTTATAAAGTCACGCGGACCAGCATCTGCAAGTATCTTCGCCCCGATATAGAGAGGTGCCGGTTTGTCTGCGGATTTTATGTAAGATAGAAAGGAGATTTCGTGTACCTCCACGGCTTTCTTTAAGAGTTCAAGATTTCTCTCCACAAGGTCCATATCACCCATGTCGGTCTCTATCAATAAGCGGTTTAAGCTTCCCGCTCTTTTTAAAAATTGAGCGGCATAAAAGCTTATTTCAGGATTCTTATCCCTGAGCATATTAAGCGCAGTATTTTCATCGTTTTTTGATGAGGGCTGTAAAACTTCCAATGCATGAAGAAGCTGTGAGCCCTTAAGTTTTTCGTATTTCAGTATGTAAAGATCCTTAAAATCGTTCTGAATTCTTTTCCAGGCTGCGGAACGCACCTCCGGAGACGGATCATTTAATATGAGATTGTATAAGGTACTGTACAGTTTTTCCTTTTCTCCGGTTTTAAACTCGGAAGCAGCGGTTCTCCTGATAAGCGGGTACGAATCCTTAAATGATTCCCGGATTGCCCGGACGGATTTTTCATCATTATCGTGGAGGAGAATTTTAACGGCAAAGTATCTTGCCTGCCATTCGGGATAACCGGTCATCTCGCGAAGTTCATCGAGTTTATCTTTAAAAAGCAATAATGCCTTTTCCCCGTTAAAATCTTCTCCGTTTCCGGCAAGGGCAAGCTTCCGCAATGACAGAAATCCTTCGGAAACATTGAGTATCCGCATAAAGAGCGAGGAAAGTTTTTTATTATCAAGACTTACTATAAAACAGGTAAATATGCCCTTTGCTCTTGCATAGTTCATAATTCTTTTAAAATCCTGTTCTCTTCGTTTTGCCATGAGCCTTTTAAGCCAGAGATCGTCGATTTTTGTATAACCAATAATTTCATTACCGTTTTTATGGGCGAATTTTTCTATTAATTTCGATCTTCGTAAAAGCTTTGCGGAACTGTATCTCTTAAGTATCAGACTCTCAGAGAGTTCCGGGTGCTGCATAACCTGTTTTAACAGATTATTGAATCGCTTTCTTGATATGACTATTATAATAAAAATTGTTATAACTCCGAGTATTAACGCCGAAATAATTCCTATTGCCCATAACGGAATAAAGCCCGAAGCCATATTTAAATACTTTTCCATATTCTGTACCTCCTATGCCGTCTGTAAATTGTGTAAACCCGTTTATACGGCCTTTTTGAGAACGCTGTAAATCGGTATGGGCTTTGTTTTGCCCTTTACTTTAACCGGTTTTCTCTGTTCCAGGATGAATCTACTGCCTATAAACTGCCTTGTATTTTCCGTTATAATGACTTCTCCGGGCCCGGCAACTCCCTCTAATCTTGCAGCCACATTTACCGTATCCCCGATAACCGTATAGTTCATCCTTCTGCTGCTGCCGAGATTACCTGCTACAAGAGGGCCTGTATGCATTCCGATACCGACTTTTAGTTTAGAAGCCTCTCCATTGAAAAAACTTCTCTTCTCCGAAGCAACCAGTTCCTGGATCTCGAGTGCACATGAAACCGCCTGATAAGCATCTTCTTCAGCAGTCTGCATAGGAACTCCCCAGGCAGCCATTATACAATCACCTATAAATTTATCTATGTATCCTCTGTGTTTAACAACGATTTCAACCGCTTCGCCGAAATATTCATTGAGGATTTTTATTATATATTCAGGGTCTTTCCCTTCGGAGAATGAGGTATATCCGCGTATGTCGGCAAAAAATATCGTTGCCTCTTTTTTATCCCCCCCCGGCTTGACAAGGTCTGGCGATTCCATAAGCTGCTTGACAACCTCCTGCGAAAGGTACCTGGAAAACATATCTTTTATAATCCTCCGTTCTTCGACCACCTTTTTCATTTTCTGCTGCAGTTCACGTTCGTATGTCTGGTCTGTAAAGAGAAGCGTCAACCCCTGGTATCTGCCCCGGGCGCCTTTGAGCGGGGCAATATTGAGCGAAAAATCCATTTCTCTCTTCTGTGATTTATAGATACCTTCTATTCCCAGATTTTCAGTTTTTGTTTTGCCCGCTTCATCTACGGTTCCGAGTATTGTTTCGTTAATCCTGTCCCTGAAAAGCTCCTTTAATTCCGAACCTGTGTCGTCTTTCTGTAATTCGAGTTTTTCTTCCGCCGCTCTGTTATAGTAGCGTATTTTTCCCTGTGGATCTGTTGCTATAAGAAGGTTTGTCATGGAAGAGAAAATGCTCTCCTGATAACGCTTTAGTTCTTCTATTTTTTTAAGGTATTCCCTTATTTCCTGTATCATCTTAGAATTGTGCAGCATTCCTCCGGCTAATTTTGTATATGAATCCAGAAATTTAAATTTTTCTCTATTGTAGAAAAAAGGCACCTGTGAATTAAGAACAAGAATTCCCAGTTTTAATTTCGGTGTAAATATGGGAAGAGCAATGCCGCTTTCCATCTGATTGTTAAGAAGTACTTCCTGAAAAATGTGTTCTCTTCTTTTAAGGAATACTACCGATTCACAGCTTTCGGCGATAAACCGGACAATCGTGCTTTCGGCTGTAAGTTCCTGCGGAACCGGATACTTGCCTCTTCTGTGGATAAGAGAATAACCGGTTCGGATATCAGGATTTTTCGAAATATACAGACATGAAATATCCGATTTTGTGATATCCAGAGATTGGTCGACAAGAGTGGAAATCAATGACTTAAATTCCAGTTCGCGTGAAAGCAGAGAGCCCGCCCTCACCAATTCTTCGAGAACATTTTCTTTTTTTACTTTCATATTAAAACTCCGAAAAAATTATACACCGGTTTTTTTATTATTGGAACTAATTTTCTTACTTTTTTTATATATCGCTGTAATTTGAATTCTTTTATATACCAGTATATTTGTAATAATATTTTATCCGTGTGCTTTTATCTTTTCCGTTGCGCTCTTATAATAAGTATGCCGGCGGGATAATAAATCTAACTTGACAACAGGGAATTAATGTGTTAATTTCCCGCAAAGTAACCTTATGGGGGGTTTTTATGGGAAAAACGGTGTTTCTTTTTCCGGGACAGGGGGCTCAGTATCCCGGCATGGCAAAGGATTTATGGGATTACAGCAGTAAAGTAAAGGAGCTTTTCGAAGTTGCATCTGAAAGTGCAAAGATGGATCTTAAAAAGCTGCTTTTTGAGGGAACGGAGGAAGAACTCAAAGCTACGGATAAAACACAGATTGCCGTTACTCTGGCAAATCTTTCCGCAAGTACCGTCTTAAAAGAGAACGGTGTAAATGCGGAAGGTTTTGCAGGTTTTAGTCTCGGAGAGCATTCCGCACTGTACGAAGCCGGTATCGTAAAACTGCAGGATCTTTTCGTTATAGTAAAGGTCCGCGGCGAATTAATGGAAAAGGCGAGCAGGGGTCTTGATTCTTCTTCCGGAAATGCGGGAATGGCTGCCGTAGTAGGGCTTTCGTTTGAGAAAGCAAAAGAAGTTTTAGGCGGGCTGGAAAATGAAAGAATCTATCTTGCAAATTATTCGAGTCCTACACAGGTAGTCCTTTCGGGCACTGCCGACGGGCTTAATAAGGCGGAAGATGCCTTTAAGGATGCAGGGGCAAGGCGGTTTATCAGGTTAAAAGTATCCGGTCCTTTTCATTCACCGCTTTTAGAGGATGCGCGGAAGGGACTGGCTGAGCTGCTTTCCGGAATCGAGTATTCCGATCCTGTTAAGGCGGTTTATGCGAATGTATCCGGAGACAGGATTAAAAGCGGCCGGGAAGCAAAGGATTACTGTATTCGTCAGGTTGTATCTACGGTTAAATGGGTTACAGAGGAAGAGAGCATCTTAAGAGACGGTTTTGATACGGTTTATGAAGTAGGCCCGGGAAAGGTATTGTCCGGCTTGTGGCGTTCCTTTAACAGGGAGATCGTATGCACTCCTTTAGGGACTGTGGATGCGATAAAACAGATTCTGGAGGGATAAAAAGTATGCTTTTAAAAGGTAAGAATGCCATTGTAACGGGAGGGTCCAGGGGAATAGGCCTTGCAATTGTAAAGGAACTGTTAGAGGAAGGTGCAGCGGTTTATTACATATCCCGTTCCAGAGGCGAACATCAAAAGGAAATGGAGAATATAGCGGAATCCGCAGGTACTTCTGTTTACTGGAAAGAGGGGGATGTGTCCGGAGAGAGTATAGCGGAAGTAATAGATGTGATAATAAAGGAAGCGGGAACGGTTGATATTCTGATAAATAACGCCGGTATTACACGGGATGGTCTTATTTTCCGGATGAAAACGGATGATTGGGACGAAGTGCTTTCCGTTAACTTAAGATCCGCATTTTTTACATGCAGACAGCTTGCCCGTATAATGATAAAACAGAGGTCAGGTGTTATAGTAAATATTTCATCTATCGTGGGAATAACCGGCAATGCCGGACAGACGAATTATTCCGCTTCCAAGGCCGGGCTTATCGGTTTTAGTAAAAGCCTTGCGAAAGAAGTGGCATCACGCGGTGTCCGGGTTAATGTAGTTGCCCCCGGTTTCGTGGAGACTGATATGACTAAGAAAATCGGAGAAAAAGCAAGAGAGGCCTTAAAAGCACAGATACCTCTGGGAAGGACAGCTCAGCCGGAGGAAATAGCATCTGCAGTTGTTTTTCTTGCCTCTGACAGAGCATCATATATTACAGGCCAGGTACTCATCGTGGATGGGGGAATGGCAATTTAAGGAGGAATATTATGGAAAGAAGAGTAGTAATAACCGGACTGGGTGCAGTAAGCCCCATAGGAAATAATGTTAAAGAACTATGGGAGAGCATTAAGAGCTCGAGGTCCGGAATCGGAAACATTACAAAGTTTGATACCGCGGATTATACAAGTAAAGTGGCAGGTGAAATAAGGGATTTCTCGCCTGAAAATTATCTGGATAAACGTGAAGCACGAAGAATGGACTCGTTTACATTGTACGGCATGGTGGCCGCGCTTGAGGGCATGGATGATGCAGGTCTTAAAATCGGGGAATATGATCCTGAAAGAATCGGAATTATTCTTGGAAACGGAATAGGCGGCATAGAAACGTTAACGACAGCGTTTAAACGTTTGTACAACAAAGGACCGATGACTATTCACCCTCTTACAGTTCCGAAGATGATAAGCAATATCGCTCCGGCTAATATAGCTATAAAGATTCAGGCGCTGGGTCCGAATTATACGGTTGTCAGTGCATGTTCTTCCGGCACGGATGCGATAGGGCAGGCGTACAGATGGATAAGATCCGGTGAATCGGATATTATGGTGGCAGGCGGGTCGGAAGCTGCCATTACTCCGATCGGAGTTGCGGGTTTCTGCATTCTCCAGGCTCTCAGTACTAAATTCAATGATATTCCGGATAAGGCATGCAGACCCTTTGATAAAGACAGAGATGGTTTTGTAATTGCAGAGGGAGCGGGCATCCTTATTATCGAAGAACTTGAACATGCTAAAAAAAGAGGAGCAAAAATATATGCCGAACTCGGAGGAGAAGGAATAACAAGCGATGCGTATCACCTTACAGCACCGCATCCCGAGGGAAAAGGCGCAGTCAGGGCAATGGAACTTGCCATTAAAAAAAGCGGATTAAAAC
The DNA here is from genome assembly GCA_013151965.1 of Spirochaetota bacterium. Classification (GTDB taxonomy): domain Bacteria; phylum Spirochaetota; class Spirochaetia; order SZUA-6; family SZUA-6; genus SZUA-6. Next base: position 82,580 of record JAADHF010000112.1, on the reverse strand, counting down.
CTGAGGATATAGATTATATCAATGCCCACGGCACTTCCACGCCGATTAATGATCCTACGGAAACAAAGGCAATCAAGGCGGTATTCGGAGATCATGCAAAGGAGCTTAAGGTTTCCTCCACCAAATCGATGACAGGGCACCTGTTGGGAGCTGCCGGCGGACTGGAAGCTGTTATAACAGCTCTTGCTATTAAGAACCAGTATTTCCCTCCGACTATAAATCTGGAAAATCCGGACCCTGAATGTGATCTGGATTACGTTCCGAATAAAGGATATGAAGGAACAATTAAAGCTGCAATCTCCAATTCCTTTGGTTTCGGAGGACATAATTCCGTTATGCTTTTAAAAAAATACGAATAGCGGAACCGAATGTTAAACAGGGGGTGCGGAAACACACACCCCTTAAATATAAATCTTACTTAGCCGGCAGGACTTCATTTACCCAGCGCGTTACAAGACGGTTTTTGTTTTTTCCGGCCCATTCCGGATTATAACTGATCAACTTCAGTGATGAGAAAGGAGGCATTCCACTGCCCAGTTTTGCCTCCGGGTTAACAGGGTAGAAGTGAGTCTTTTTTTCGGATAAAACATCCTGTCCCTTTTCAGAAACAAGCCAATCGGCAAGGATCTTTGCGGCTTCCAGGTTCTTTGCACCCTTTATAATGGATACTGCCGGAGCTTCGAAACCTACGCCTTCTCTGGGAAATATGACCTTAAGAGGATAACCCTGGTCGATGAACCGGAAGAACGCGGGAGTAAACTGTATTCCGACAGCACACCGGCCGGCTGCTACGGCTTTGGAAGGCGCTGTGCCGGAAGAAGTATAGGTCTGAATATTCTTATTGAGCTTTGCCATATATTCGAAAGCCTTGTCTTCCCCGCGCATTGTTACAAGACTTGCTAATATATTGTAAGCGGTCATCCCAAAGGACTGTGGCGTCGGAGCCTGTATAAGACCCTTATAAACGGGATTAAGAAGGTCATCCCATGATGCCGGCATGGGGGCTCCTGCCTTTTTAAGAGCTGCGGTGTTTACACAGAAGGCTACCGGGTTCATATAAAAGGATCTCCAGTAGCCGTCGGGATCTTTAAATTTAGCATCGAGTTTTTTCCAGGGACCGGATTTGTAGGGAATTGTTAAATCCTTGTCTCTGGCAATAATGTGGTTTTCTCTGGGTGCTCCCATCCACGCATCTATCTGCGGATTGTTTTTTTCCGCTGTAATTCTTGTCAGTGCAGGACCGGAGGAAAGATAAACAAAAGAAGCGGTTATACCTGTATCTGCTGTAAATGCGTCGAGAATCTTTTTTGCATCCTTTTTATCTACGCTTGTGTAGAGTACAACCTTTGTCGGTATCTTTTCCTGCTGACCTGTTGCAAAGAGGCCTGCTGCGGCGGCAAGAAAGATGATAACGGCAGCCATCGGTTTAAGTGTTCTCATAATAACTTATTTCTCCTTGTCTTAAGGTGTTAACTATTTAATAGTCTGTTTTGCTTTGTCATACGTTTATTCTACTATGTAAGCTTATATTCTTCCAGCAGGCCGTATACAAAAAAATATGCATCTTTTTTATTTTAAAAAATACTTCTTTACAAAAAGTAGTTAGAGATTATTATAATAGTAGAGATTATGGAGAAATGAAAAGGGTTGGGCATAGCTTAATTGAACTTGTACTGGAAAAGTCACTGTGGTTTGTCCTGTTAAGTTGTGCACTTGCAGTCGTAATAAACGGTGCATTAAGCAGTATAATCATGATACTGTCAGTTCCGCTTTTTATGGATTCTATAGGTACGGCAGTTATAGCCGCCCTGTTCGGGCTGGTGCCGGGAATCATGGTCGGTCTGTTGACGAATGGTTTTATCGAGGTACTTCAGTGTTTTCCGGGCACTATTTATCCATTCGGCCTGGTCGGAGCGGGAACTGCAATTGTTGTCGCCCTTATGGTAAAGAATGGCAGATTCAGTACGGTACCGGATGCAATTGTAACTTTTCTTATAGTTGTTCTTGTTAATGCCGTACTCGGTGCCATAATAGCTACGTTTGTTTTCGGGGGGGTTACGGGAGTCAGCATGGATTACCTTACGATAGGACTGTTTACGGCACTGAAATCGATGCTGCAGGCTGCCTTTTGGGCTAGAATCCCTGTGAATTTAATGGATAAGGGTATTGCAGTTACAGTTGCTTATATGGTTTTTAAATGGGTGCATGGAACAGGAGGGTAATATTTTATTCGTTATTCCGTATCTGTAAAACGCGCTGAACTTCGTTTTTCATTTCAATAAGTCTGTATGGTTTTGCAACCATTCCTATAAATCCGAATTCCCTGTAATTTCCCATAATCCGGTCTGTGGAATAACCACTGGAAACTATTATTTTTGCATCAGGATTAGCTTTAAGTATTTCTTTTGCCGTTTCCCTGCCGCCCAATCCTCCCGGCATTGTCAGATCCATTATTACAATATCAAAAGCGCTGCCTGTTTTCATAGCATTTTTATACTTATTGACAGCCTCTCTGCTGTTTCCGGCAAATTCAACCGTATGCCCGATAATTTCAAGCATCTTGCCCGCTACCTTTCTAATCTCCTCCTCATCGTCCACGACAAGTATTTTAGCGGAATTATTATTTTTAACGGATTCCCTGTCTTTATATGGGAGGTTTTGCTCTTTCTCCTCCGGGGTTAGAGCAGGAAGATAAACTGTAAAAGTAGTTCCCCTGTTAAGAATCGAATCGACATATATATACCCGTCATGTTTCTGGATAATGGAGTGCACTGTTGCAAGCCCCAGGCCGGAACCGGACTCTTTGGTGCTGAAATACGGATCAAATATCCGTTCGAGATCTTTTTTAGGAATTCCAATCCCCTCGTCTTTAATGGTAATCTTTACATATCGTCCCGGCGAAACTGTTTTTATATTGTTCTTTATGCCTATATCAGCGTTACTTGTATCGATATACAGATTCCCTCCGTTCGGCATAGCCTGTTTTGCATTTATCACCAGATTGGAAATAACCTGGCTTATTTGTCCCTTGTCTGCTTTTACCTGCCATAATTCGGGTTCCGTATAAAGATTAAGTTTTACATTGCTGCCCGTAAGGATGAATTTGGCGGTTTTCCCGATTATTTTTTCTATTTTAACGGCACCCAATACAGGTTCTCCGCCTTTTGCGAAGGTTAAAAGCTGTTTGGTCAGGTTGGTTGCTCTCTGGAGAGATTCTTCTGCTATCTCAAGATACTCATAAGCTTTTTCCGCAGGTTTTACGTTTATTCTGGCAAGGGAAATATTGCCGTAAATTGCAGTTAGAAGATTGTTAAAATCATGGGCGATTCCGCCGGCGAGAATCCCGACGGACTCTAATTTTTTTACTTTTAACATTTCTTTTTCCTTCTTTAACTTTTCCGTTACATCGCGAAATACAAGGACAACTCCCCTGATATTGTTTTTACTATCCAGTATAGGTGCCGCACTGTCCTCTATACAGTATTCTTTTCCGTTCTTTGCAATAAGAACGGTATGATTGGCAAGATTCGCAATCTTTCCGTTTTTCAGTACTCTTTTTACCGGGTTCTCTGCCGGTTTTCTCGAGTATTCGTTAATAATATTAAATACATTTACAAGCGGTTTGCCTGCTGCTTCGTTTTGCTCCCATCCGGTTAATTTTTCCGCCACCCTGTTCATAAGTATGATGCCGCCGGATATGCCGGAAACAATTACTGCATCACCGATGGACCGCAGAGTGACAGCTAACTGTTCTTTTTCCTCCACTAATTCATGGTAAACCTTCATTTTATCTTTCAGCATCTTGTTGGCATAATCAGCCATTCGGGAAAACTCGTCATATTTTATTTTACTCTGATCGATTTCCTTATCGGAAACAGCAGCCTGCTTAAAGAACGAGATAAACAGAAAAAAATCACTCTGTATCCTGCGGCTTATTAAATGGAATAAGAATAAAAAAAGCGAAATGAGTAAACCTGTTATCACTGCAATGCGCAGAAAATCATACTTTAATTTATTTTTTAATTTGTCGTGCATTGCTGTTATATTCTTTTCCACATCATCGAGATATACGCCTGCTCCTATAATCCATTTCCAGTCATCGATTCCCCTTATAAAAGAAACTTTCGGAGAAGGTTCCCGGGTGGACGGTTTATTCCACGTATAATAGATAAAATCTCCGCCCGGTTTTTCCGCGGCTTTTCTTTCCTCCTGTACTACCTTTACACCGTTCGTATCTGTAATATTCCAGATATTGGTGCCTTCCAGTTCTTTCTGAGTGTTAAGAACAAGGCAGTCGCCATTGTATGAATTAACAAAAATGTATCCGTTTTTATCAGGTCCGAAACGGATTTTCCCGATATATTTTTTTAGCTGTTCCTGTGCTTTTTTTCGGATATCGGCCGGGGAAACAGCTGTACCGATGTACCAGTTAAAGGGTTTGAATATTTTAAAAGCACTTTCCTCTGCATTTCCCGTTTTCTTATATTTTAAACCTCTGTACTTCGGTTTCATATTTAAAATGGGAACTCCGTTTGCGTCTTTTATAAAGTACCTGTTCTTATTGTCATCAAAACCGATCGATTTTAATGTATTCACAATCATTTTTCTAATTTCGGCATCTTTCTTTTCGCCGGTGTACCGAAGGTAGATATCTTCAGCGATATCCAGAGCTTCGTTAATTCTATGTGTAACTTCCTGTTTTGCTTCTGCTTTTACTTTATCTTTTTCGTATTTAATTATTTCGACAACATGGTCCACTTCCCTTTTAATTAACCATTTCTGCTTTTTTATATAATCCGATCGAACCTTTATGGTGTTGCTGTTAAAACTATGGTAGGAGCTTATGGCCTGGAATACCGCTATTGCAGCGGCGAGCGAAATCAAAAAGATGATGAAGGAGAGGCGTATTAGGTCCAGCAGTTTAATTTTCTTTTCCGGCATTGTCTTTATCCTTCTGTTCAGATAAATGACCGGGTCGGTCTGATAAATTTGCTCATATATATAAAATACTATCGCTTATACGTAGAAAATCAAGATTAATTTTAGATAATAAACAGATAGTCTGTTCCTTTTAAAAAGCCCTTCCGGGTGGACTTGTATGTACAAATCGGAGATAATAAGAAGGGAAAATCTAATTGCAGGCAGGAGAAACAGAATGAGAATAGGATACTATCAGTTTGCGCCTGAGTTTGGTAATACGGAAAAGAATACGGAAAAATTGGCAGCCGTACTCGCGGAAGCGGAAGCCGACCTGATAGTTGCACCGGAGCTTGCGACAAGCGGGTATCTTTTTACAAGCAGAGAAGAGCTGTTTGCATGTGCAGAGCCTGTTCCAGGCCCCTCGACGGAAAGACTGACCGCTGCTGCAGGGAAGAGCGGTTGTGCTATTGTTGCCGGAATAGCGGAACTGAAAGGGAATAAAGTCTATAACAGCGCCGTTTTTATAACGCCTGACGGCGTGGAGTATGTTTACCGGAAGGTGCATCTCTTTAACGGGGAGAAATTATACTTTACAAGAGGCGGCGGATTGGATGTTATGGATTACAGAGGGGTAAAACTCGGGCTCCTTGTATGTTTCGACCACATGTTTCCCGAAGCTGCCAGGACTCTTGCTTTAAAGGGTGCGGAAATTATATGCCATCCTTCCAACCTTGTTCTGCCCGAATTAGGTCAATTAACAACAAGGGTAAGGGCGATCGAGAATAAAATATTCTGGGTGCTTGCAAACAGGCACGGCCGGGAGAACAGGGGAGGTAAGAAGCTTCGTTATACCGGATGCAGCCGGATAGTTTCTCCCTCCGGTAAAATACTTTCTTCCGCTCCGGAATCGGAAGACCGGCTTGGCATCGTGGAAATAGACCCGGAACATGCACGTTCGAAAAAGATTGCGGATTTAAATGATCTTTTTAAGGACAGAAGAACGGATATATATGAGCTTAGTTCTCTTTGACGGAAAGTACACCGAGGGCGATCGAGTACAGTTTGCTTGCTGCGGAATCCGACCGGGAGGTTAAAACCACCGGTACCCGGGCTCCGACAATTAGTCCTGCGGCTTCGGCAGAAGTGAAAAAAATCAGCGATTTGTACAGGATATTTCCTGCCTCGATATCCGGGGCAAGAAGAATATCGGCTCTGCCTGCAAGGGGGCTTTTTATGCCTTTGTGCTGTGCGGCTTCCACTGAAACTGCATTATCCAGAGCAAGAGGTCCTTCTACCCTGCCGCCTTTTATTACTCCCCGTTCGCTCATCTTCGCAAGTGAAGCGGCATCTATTGTTGCCGGCATTGCGGGATTAACGACCTCCACTGCACAAACGGCAGCCGCAACAGGTTCTTTAACCCCGAGGCTTACAGCAAGGTCGATGGCGTTCTGAACAATATCTTTCTTCTGTGAGAGATCGGGCGCAATGTTAAGACCCGCATCTGTTACAAATATAAAGCGGTCATAGCCGGGATGCTTAAAAACAGCAACATGAGACAGGGTCTTGCCCATATTAAGGCCGTTTTCCCTGCGCAGTACTTCCTTAAGCAGTTCTCCGGTGGGTATAAGGCCTTTCATGAGAATATCAGCTTTGCCTTCTTTAATGAGCCTTACCGCGGTAACTGCCGGTGATTCGTTCGGTTCGGGTTCCGTAATTGTATATGAACCCGGTTTAAGCCCCGTTTCTTCGGCTTTTTTCTTTATTGCAGCTCTGCTTCCTACAAGGATTGCACTTATGAGTCCTGCTTCCGTTCCTTGCTTTACCGCATCCAGGACTGTTTTATCTGCCGCCTGTGCAACAGAGATTATGCATCCGCGCTTCTGCCCGGCCCGTTCCAACAGTTCCTTAAAATTATTCATGTGTATATTCTACTTAAAATGCATAGCTGTTTCAATATAAAGATACTGTTGTTTTCTGACTTTTAATGATTATTATTGACTGTTTTTGAAGTTTATGACATATAATTAAGAGCAGCGCTTATTGTGTTCTGCTTAATAACTGTATATGTTAATCGCATAAGGAGAAAAAAATGGGAAAAGGAAGCGGATATGGTAAGACGATTCTTATTGGGGATCAGTTTGTGCTTAAAGGCGTGCCCGCTATTGTTTCATCGATTTCTTTTAAGACAGATGCTGTTGTGGAAAGAATTTCCGGCAGAGGATGGATTTTAAAAGATAACAGGAGAGAAGTACCCGGTTATAAAAAGAGCAAGGAAGAACAGCAGAAGGAATCCATTAATAGAATATTAAAGGTTATGAATATCGATACTGATAAAAATCCGGTAAGGATTACATTAGGCGGCAGCCTGCTTGCAGGAAGCGGTGTGGGGGCGAGTGCTGCAGGCTGTGTCTCTATTGCAAGGGCTTTGAATGATGAGTTTAAGCTGGGCCTGGGTATCGATGAGATTAACCGGATAGCGTGGGAGGGAGAATTCGCCTATCACGGTACGCCGAGCGGGGTGGATAATACTGCATCGTGTTACGGCGGGTTAATGCTTTTCCGGTTGGAAGACGGTAAAAGAGTAGTGGAAAAAATCAAAGTCAGGGAGCCCATACATGTTGTGTTAGGCAACAGCGGAATTTCTGCAAATACTGCCGTACTGGACGGCCTGGTGGAAGAACTTAACAGAAAGGACCCTGAGCTTCATGCTTCCAGATTAAAGAAAATAAGTGAACAGGTTACGGAGGTCAAATCTGCGCTGATTGCAAATGATTTAAAGAAAGCGGGCGGTATAATAACGGATAATCATAAAATTCTTATTGATATGGGGCTTTCTCATGAGAAGCTTGTCTACCTCTGTGATCTGGCTGTTGCGGAAGGCGCTTTGGGTGCGAAACTAACAGGAGGCGGAATGGGAGGGTTTATGATAGCCCTTACGCCGGGTAAGGATCTGCAGAACAGGGTTGCAAAAGCTATAGAGGACAGGGGTTTTCATGTGATAAAGGCGCAAATCGGGAATTAACCCTTTTCCCTGTTGATGTTTTCCAATGCTGTCGGTACGTTTTTCGATAATAAATTAGGCTGGAATATGAATATGTTAAGCCCGGGGATATGGCTGGTTATTCCGGGCCGGTTTTCATTTATAACAACGATTTTTACGCTCCTGATCTCCGGTGATAAACGCCATAGCATTTCTTCTTATCGTAACGACATCCTGTATAGCTGTTGTTAATCTCTATTTCGGCAGCAGAAATAAAACATAAAGAAATCAGTCGGAACAATGGATGTGTTTTTTAAAATGGTGAACTGCTCCTCTGTATACGGGTAATTAATTCCGGTTAAAAATAATATTACTTTAAATTGAAATCAGGCAATATCGTTGTTACTATTATAATAATGAAATTAAACTTGAAAGATGGCGATAATTTAAAAGAAATGTTTCCCCTGATAAAAAAATCGGCTGTACTGATTGTCTCATTGCTTGTTCTTATTGTTTTTATCATTCTTTTTAACGGTGAATGGCTGTTAATATCAATTATTGCCGCTCTTCTCATCCTGACGGCAGGTATTATTCTTATATCGATTAAGATTAAAAACAAACCGGATGGTGAAATGTTTTTTAGAAACGGAATACGTTATAAAGATTTAATAGAAACGATGAACGAAGGTGTAATCATAGCGGACAGCAATGGTGTTATAATATTTGTAAATGACAGCCTCTGTGATATTACAGGGTACAGCAGTGAGGAACTGATAGGAAGGCGTTTTAGTGATTTCTCCGTTATACATGAACAGAATAAAGAGGGAAGAACGGGAACATCTCTGCCGTATGAGCTGACCGTACAAAAAAAGGACGGAGAAGAAATAGTATTGGCAATTACGCCTTCCGTTATTACCGGTAAATCCGGAAATTTCTCAGGATCGATGGCTTTAGTCCGGGATATATCAAAAGAAAAAATTATTGCGGGGAAACTGAGCGAAGAATCACGTTTTTTTCAGGCTAATCCGGCTATACTATTACGCACGGATTCCCGGGGTACAGTAACATTCTGTAATCCTGTTGCCTGTTCGTTTTTCGGTGAAGATCCTATCGGAAAAAGTATAGATTCGCTTGCCCGGATACACCTGAAAGGTGATATAGAGAAGATGCTGTCAGGTGAATCTTTCCAATTTGAGGTTACAGGATCTAATGCCATAATCATGTTTACCGCAATTAAAACCGGATTCGGTGATGCCGTTTATTTCTATGGAACGGACATAACAAAATTAAAAGAAGCGGACAGAGAGATTCTAAGACTTCTGCAGGCTGTCGAACAGAGTAAAAGTACGATAGTTATTACAGATGTGGATGAGAAAATAATCTTTGCAAATAAGGCAATGGAACATATCTCCGGCTACCGGATAAGTGAGGCTATGGGGGAAACTCCCCGTCTCTTCAGTTCCGGCTTTACTTCGGAGGAAACATACCATGATCTTAAAAAAACCATTCGGGAGGGGAAAACGTGGAAGGGTGAGTTTATCAACAGAAAGAAGGATGGAAGTCTCTACTGGGAAAGTGCGGTTATTACACCGGTTATGAATAGTGAAGGACAGATAATTAATTACGTTGCGGTGAAGGACGATATAACGCAGCAGAAAGAAATGGAGAAGAAACTAAAAAAGGCAAAGGAAGAAGCGGAAAAGGCCAATCAATTAAAAAGCGTTTTTCTTGCCAATATGTCTCATGAAATTCGAACTCCGATGAATGCAATTCTCGGTTTTATTAATCTCCTGATGGATGAAGAGAAAGATCCGGAAAAAAAGAATAGCATGAGGATCATCAAACAATCCGGGGAGACACTGCTTAATCTGATAAATGATATTCTTGATTTTTCGAAAATAGAAGCTGACAAAATGGAGATCGTCTCCAGGCCCTTTACGGTAATGAAAGTTCTGGATCACATGGTGAGTATGTTCAAAAGAAAAGCGGAGGAAAAGGGTCTTGAATTTATTACGGAGATCGATAAATCAATTCCCGGAACAATCCGTGGTGATGAAGTACGCCTTGGCCAGATTATAATAAATTTTTTAAGTAATGCTTTCAAGTTTACTAAAAAGGGCAGTATCACTCTTATTGCCAGGTACGGAAAAGGGAAGCTGTCAATTTCCGTAAAAGATACCGGTATCGGGATACGCAAAGAAGATCAAAAGATTATATTCTCTCCTTTCAGGCAGATAATGGGAACAGCCGAAACGGCATCGAGAGGTACGGGACTGGGTCTTGCAATTTCCAGAAAACTTGCAAAGCTCATGGGCGGACGTATTTCTGTAAAAAGTACATACGGCAAAGGCACAACTTTTACCCTGACTATACCTGCAGAAACCGTTTCCGGGGAAAGTCATGAATTATCGACGGCAGGTGATGATAAAAAAGAATCTCTTAATTCTATGACCGAAGGAGCATTGTTAAACGGAGAAAAAGAAACTGCAGATGAAGGGGTAGTGGAGCGCTGGATAGATAACTTCGATGGTGAAGAGGAAATAGTCGAAGTGCTTTTAATGGGTGTAAAAAAGCTGCCTTTAAAGGTAAAAAAACTCGAAGATGCTGTCTTAAAGAGAGACAGAAAAGGAATACGGTTTATAGCTCATGAACTTAAAGGTATGTCGGGTAATCTTAAGATGGATGAGGTATATGAGATTTCAAAAAGAATGGACGAAGAAATAAACAAGAATGACTACAGTATTACTCAAATCAGAGATCTCCTGTTCCGCCTTAAAGGTATTATTGCCGGCATACCTGTTAAATACCTCGATGAAAAGACGGAGCGGAACATGGTTCCCAACCTGGAAACGGATTTTAATATTCTTCTTGCCGAGGATAACCGTATTAATCAGCAGCTGATGGAGAGGATTCTGAATAAGATGCATCTGTCCTGCGATGTAGCGGAGAATGGTGAGAATGCCCTTAAAATGATAAATGAGAAGGATTATGATCTGGTACTTCTCGACATTCAGATGCCGAAACTTGATGGTCCCGGGGTTCTTGAGGGTATAAGAAAAAATGAGAAATTAAAAGGCCTCTATGTTATAGCACTTACGGCAAATGCGCTAAAGGGTGATGCGGAAAAGTATCTGACAATGGGCTTCGATGACTACATTTCCAAACCTGTGGATTTTGATCGTTTTAAAGAAAAGGTATACCGGCAGGTTATGGAAAAACATGAGCGTGAACAAAAAGTCGACGGCTGAAATGTAAATGAGGATCCGGTCTGTCCCGGATCCTCCTGCATAAAGAAATATTTTTCTTTTATTCTTTCCCCCACTTTGTTAAATCCAGTTCTTTTTCTGTTTTTGCAACTATCGATGTACCTGTCAGATCTCCTGTAACATTAAGGCTGGTTCTTCCCATATCGAGTATTGCATCGATACCTAAAATCATTGCGTATGCCGTGGCGACAGGAGTTCCCGGTTCTACGGGCAGGCCGACGGAGTTTAGTACCAGGAGCAGCATTATTGCTCCCGCACCCGGAACACCGGCTGTTCCGATCGATGCAAGTACCGCTGTTAAGATAACTGTCAGCTGCTGTGCAAAGGTTAGATTCATACCTACTGCAAAAGCTACGAAGAGTGCACAGACACCCTGATATATTGCAGTTCCGTCCATGTTAATAGTAGCACCAAGCGGAAGCGTAAAGGAAAAAATACTTCGTGAAATTCCGAGATTCTCTTCCGCATTTCTCATGGTAACGGGAAGTGTCCCGCTGCTGCTTCTTGTCACAAATGCGGTAAGCATTGCATCCTTTGCACCTCCTAAGAATTTTAAAAAGCCCATTCTGTAGAGTGAGAGCAGTCCCCCGTAAACAATAAAGAGCTGTACTGCGAGTCCTATATAGACTGTGAGTGTAACCATGCCGAGCGGCCCGAAAGCCTTAGCGCCCTGTTTTCCGAAGACTACGGCTATTAATGCAAAAACACCGATGGGTGCATACTGGAGAACCCATCCGACAATCTTGTACATAACCTCCGCCGCACCGTCGAAGAACTTAAAAACCGATTCTGCAGCCTCTTTGATGCGTTTGTCTTTGCTGATCATGAGAAAGGACAGACCAATTCCGAAAAAGATAGCAAAGAAAATAGTCGGCAGTACGGCACCCTTAGCTAAAGCTCCGAAGGGATTTTTCGGTACAATATTAAGCAGTGTATCTATAATGCCTGGTTGTTTCAGTACCCTTCCTGCGGCTTTGCCCCCGCCGAGTGCAAGACCGAGACCCGGGTGGAAAATATTGCCTGCAATTAAACCGATGGCAACTGCTAAAGCTGAAGTCAACAGATAGTAAACAATTATTTTTATGCCGACCCTTCCCAGACGTGCCGGGCTTATGCTTGCAGAACCGACAACGAGTGTAAAAAACACAACGGGCATTACAATCATCTTAAGCAGTCGTATAAACAGATCGCCGAATGGTTTTACCCAAGAAATACCGGGTCCCACAATAAGACCGATTACTGCCCCTAAGATAAGACCTATGAGTATTCTGATAAGCAGACTGGTTTTAAAATACCAGTCAAATACTCCCCGTCTTTTTTTAAGTTCCTCAAGACTCATACCGATGCCTCCTGATTTTGCTTATACATACGGGTTGTAGATTGAATATTTAAAGCAGATTAACGAATTGTATGTAAAGCAGTTTTATATAAAAAGCTCAACGAGCTTTGTTGTCTCTTTAAGCCCGCTGCCTGTCAGTATCAAAACCGCATCATCCTGTTCAGCCTGTGTAAGTTTTTCCCAGCCTGCCAGTACGGAGGCTGAAGTCGGCTCCACGTATATACCCATGCCGAAAAGCTTCTTTAAGGATTCCAGTATCTCATTGTCTGTTACACTTACCGTTTTGCCTCCGCTGTCTCTTATTGCATGTAAAACCGCTTTTGCCCTCGGGGGGCACTGGACTGCAATACCTTCCGCTACGGTAATGCCGGCATCGATTCTTGCGTAATCATCCAGTCCCTTCTGAAATGCGGTATGTAGGGGTGAACATTTTTCCGCCTGGACCCCGATGATCCGAGGTATTTTATCAGAATACCCGGCTTTAACAAGAGTTTTAAAGCCTGTGTATATCCCTTCTATATTTCCTCCCGAACCTGCAGGTACAATGATAGTATCAGGGATATTATAGTTAAAGAATTCCCATATCTCAAATGCGGATGACTGAAGCCCTATAGGGAAAAAGGGACTCCATAGATGGCTGGCATAGTAAGAACTCTTAGAAGCATCCATGGCCGCATCATTTGCATCCTGCCTTTTGCCCTGAACCTTTACGACTTTTGATCCGTACAGAATAGCCTGTGATAATTTGCCTTCCGGTGTATAACCGGGGACGTATACGGTACATGATATGCCTGCGGAAGCTGCATAGGCGGAAACCGCCGCACCTGCATTTCCGGAGGAATCCTCGACTACGCTCTTTATGCCGAGATACTTAACAAGTGAAATTAAAACACTTGCTCCCCGGTCTTTAAAAGAGCCTGTCGGCTGCATATAATCCATTTTTAAAAAAACTTTTTTATCATTGATGGTTCTGTTTACAATAGGAGTCAGGCCCTCACCCAGGGAAACAGGTTCGATTGTATCAGGAAGCATAAAAGCTTCTCTGTAACGCCAGATGGTATGCAGACGCCCGGAAAGGCTTTTTTTGGAAAATATATTCCGGACTTCCAGTTCGAAGAATCCGCCGCAGCTACACCTGAACCGCTCCGTATCGAGAGGATACTTTTTCCCGCACATAGAACATCTGTAGTCCATAAGATGTATTATACTATATTAAAAAAATCAGTCAATCTTGTACAGTGGCTTTTGTTGCACCTGTGGAGATTCCGCCGTCAACGAGCAGGGTCTGTCCCGTGATATATGCACTGGCGTCAGAAGCTAAAAACACAACAGCACCGTCGAGATCATGCGGTAATCCCGGACGCTTTAACGGGATTCGATCCGTTATATACTCGACCCATGTACTGTTCCCGTAGAGTGCCTTTGTCTGTTCGGTTTTAAACCATCCTGGTGCAAGTACATTAACGGTGATGCCGTATCTTCCCCAGTCATCAGCCAGGCTCATGCTTAACTGTTTTATGCCCCCTCGGCTTGCACAATAGGGAGCCAGCCCGGCATAGCCGAATACTGCAGTAACCGATCCGATGTTAATAATTCTCCCGTACCTTCGGGGGATCATTTTCCTGGCAGCGGCCTGTGCTGTAAAAAAGGCGCCCCGGAGGTTTGTGTCGAGAACAGTGTTCCACTCTTCCCAGGAAATATCCGCTGCAGGTTTTCGCACATTGCATCCGGCGTTGTTAACGAGTATATCGATTTTCCCGTAATGGCTGTATGCATTTTCGACCATTCTCTGTATACTGCCGTAATCCGTGACATCGAGTTCCAGCGGCAGTACTCTGCGCCCCGATGTTTCTATTTCGGAGCGGAAGGTTTCGAGGCGGTCTTTTTGTCTGCTGGTTATGATTAAGTCTGCTCCGGCTCCGGAAAGTGCTTTTGCAAAATACTGTCCGAGGCCTCTGCTTGCTCCTGTTACTATTGCGGTTTTTCCGCTCAGATCAAACAGATATTTTTCCATCCTGCCTTATCTCCCTTATCCGTATGGTATCATGTTGCTAATATTCAATTACTACAATAAAATATTATACTATGTATACAGTTACTTCTTTTTTATTTTTCTGCATATTATAAGGAATTATTCAGGAGAAAGTTATGAAAGCATTGGTGTATAGTGACTGGAATACACTTAAGATAAAGGATGTAGCGGAGCCGAAGCCGGAAAGCGGAGAAGCTGTTATCCGGGTGGAAGCATGCGGAATTTGCGGGTCGGAAATCGAATCGTTTAAAACATCCAGTAAGCGGAGAATTCCTCCTCTTATTTTAGGCCATGAGTTCTGCGGGACAGTGGAAAAAATACAGGCAGAATCATCTTTTCTTGTGCCCGGCATGCCGGTTGCGGTAAATTCTGTTATCCCATGCGGAAATTGCAATGCATGCAAAAGAGGCGAAACAAACCTATGTGAAAACCGGAAGGTGTTCGGGATGAACATGCCCGGCGGGATGGCGGAATATGCAGCAGTACCGGTTACCTCTCTGTATCCTCTTCCGGGCAGCCTCGATCCGGTTTCGGGTGCTCTTGCAGAGCCGCTGGCTGTAAGCATTCACCTTTTAAACAGGATACCGGTGCGGTATGTCGAAACAGACGGTTCGGCTGATAAAAAGTGTTATCAGAGTAAAAAACCGAGAGCGGCGATTATAGGAATGGGAACAATAGGGCTTATGATACTGCAGGCATCACTTGTTCTTAAAAATGCCGAGGTTCTTGTGATAGATGTGCAGGACACAAATCTTAAAACTGCCGGGGAGCTTGGTGCAATAGCAGCTGTTAATCCCTTAAGAACGGATGCGGAAAAGGCATGCCGTGATTTTTCGTACGGTGACGGGCTCGATTTTTGTATCGATGCCATAGGTTTGTCAGAAACCAAAGAAACTGCTCTTAAAGTTATTCGTCCGGGAGGTTCGGCGGGATGGTTCGGATTACGTGAGGATAGAACGGGGATAAGCAGTTATGATGTTATTACAGCGGAGAAACAGATTATAGGTTCTTATGGTGCAAAGAAGGAAGATTACATGCTGGCAGTCGAATTATTATCTTCCGGTAAAGTGAGAGCTGGAAACTGGGTGAAAATTTTCACATTTAACAAAGCGGTGGAAGGTTTTTACAGCATGATGAAGGGTGAGGTAATCAAGTCGGTTATTATGGTAAATAACAGCTGCTGAGTAAAATACGGGCCTCTATCCCCAGGGAGGGTCGGTTTTTTAAGAGCGACCTGATTGGAGGGGTAATATAATGGGGATAGAATGCCCGATATCTTCATAGTTTTAAAACCTTATCTTACCAGACCTATAATGATCGAATTATTTTCGCGAACCAGATTAAAGAGCAGTTTTCTCTCTTTTAAATTGTTTAACGCTTTATAAAAGTCCGTAAGTGTTTTTATATCCGTGCCGTTTATTTTCTTTACTATATCTCCGGGTCTAAAACCAGCTATTGCAGCCGGACTGCCCTGTATCACATTTCCTAAAATAACATCACCGTCACGGGAGGATAGTTTAAGCTGTTTTCTGATGTCCGGAGTAATAGGCACCGCATATAATCCGGGCCAGAGTTTATCTGCCTTTTTGGCAATCTTTTTTTCCTCTTCACGTGTTGCGAGTTTAACTTTAACTTCCGTAGTAGTGCCGTATCTGTAGATTCCGATCGTAATTGTGTGGTTCGGAGGAAGATCACCTATTGTCATTAAGAGTTCGGTAGAATCTTTAATTGTCCGGTTGTTAATCTTTGTAATAATGTCTCCGGGCAGGATGCCGCTTTTGCCTGCGGGAGACCCTTTAAAAACGCCGTATATAAAGGCACCTGAATGGTTCTTTAAGCCGAATCCGGCTGCAATCTGGGGAGAAACATCACCCATGGAAACACCGAGCCAGCCGTATTCGATTTTACCCTTTGTTATAAATTCATTTATGGCTTTTTTTGCCGTATTAATCGGAATTGCAAAACCGAGACCGATACTTCCTCCGGAGGGAGAAGCTATCCATGAGTTTATTCCGACGACCTGTCCGTCTAAGTTAACTAAAGCACCCCCGGAATTTCCGCGGTTTATTGCAGCATCCGTCTGAATATAATTTGTAAATGTAGCAATTCCGCTGCCCCTTATGGGATGTCTTCCGATTGCACTTACAATACCGGCTGTTACTGTGGATTCAAAGCCGAGAGGATTGCCCACTGCCAGTACCCAGTCGCCGACCTGCAGAGTGTTCGAGTCGCCGAGCTCCGCTATGGGAACGGACTGTTTTGTTTTGAAAACAACAAGGGCAAGGTCTTTTTTCTCATCCTTGCCTACAAGCTTGGCTTTAAAAATTCTCTGATCGTGCAGTTTTATACTTATCTCTTCCGCTTTTCCCACGACATGGTTGTTGGTAAGTACATAAACTTTATTTCCGGACCTCTTTACTATAACACCGGAACCGAGTCCGTACTGTTTATACTCCCTGTACTGTTTCTTTTCCTGATTATTTCCCTGGGGCCCGAAGAAGAACTCAAATGGATTTGTTAACTGCGGAACGGGCTGTTTGATAATATCAACAACATCTACTTCCACAACGGTAGGAATAACCCTGCTGGCAACAGTCCTGAATGAGAACTGCATTTCTTTCAGTGCCTGTATTCCCCCGCTTCCGGAAGTATTTCCGGTCTGCTGAGGCTGAACTGCAGTACCTGAAGGCTGTTGATTGTTCACAGGCTGGGGTGTCTGCTGTTCTCCTCTGCCTCCGAATCCCGAAAGGGAAACAACCAGGATTACGGCGACAGCGGTAATTAAAAAAATGTTTACTGCCAGAAATCCTTTGGAACCTAAAAATTTTTTGATCTTCATAGTATCCTCCTTGGATCTATTGTTTACTTAAAGATAGTATAATGATGAATTATTACAGAAGGATTACGGAAATGTTACAATTTTGTAATGTTGGCAAATTAACCCGTATTCGGATTATTGACGGACGGGCAAAGATATGGTAAATACGGCTCCGTGATTCTTTCTGTTTTCCGCTTTTATGCTGCCGTTATGAGCCTCTACAATTGCTTTTGCAAGGCTTAAGCCCAATCCCAGGCCTTTTATGTTCCTGGTATTATCAGCCCTGTAAAGCCTGTTCCATATGTGTTCAATATCCTGTTCGGGAATACCCGGTCCGTTATCAGAGATTCTTATACAAATATGAGGTGTTCCGTTAATTGTTTCCCTGTAGAGGGAAACGTTTATTTCACCGTTTTCGGGAGTATATTTAACGGCGTTATCGAGAATATTGGCCAGGACCTGTCTTATCCTGTTTATGTCGATTTCCGCAGAGATATTTTTAGGTATATCCGTTGTAATGGTTATTCCCTTTTCATCTGCAGGGTAGTAATAGAATTCTGCAACATCCTTAACCAGCAGGGAAATATCGGCGGATAATTTTCTTAATTTCATGATACCTGTTTCCGCTTCGGAAATATCCATAAGCGTATTTACAAGCGTCATTATGGTCCTGGTATCATCCACGCATTCCTGCAGGGCTTCTCTGTACATTTCGCTGTTTTTTGCAGTTCCGATGGCTATTTCTGCTGTTCCCTGCAGGCGTGTCATCGGAGTTCTAAGGTCATGGGCAACATTATCAAGGGTGTTTTTCATCCTTTCCATGGAAGAGTCTATGCTGTTTAACATTGTGTTAAAGGTATTGATAAGTTTTGAGATCTCGTCTCCGCTGTCTTTATATGGAATCCTTGTCTTTATTTTTCCTGTTCTGATTATGTTATCCGCAGTATCGATTACTTTATCGAGGGGTTTTAAAGCACCTGCTGCAAATAAGAAAAACCCTGCAAAACTTATAAGGAGAACCGGGAGCAGAGCCAGCAGAAAGATACCCCGAAAATGTTTAAGCATTTTTATTGTGTCCTCGTTACTGATCCCGACCTGAAGGATATTGCTGTCAGGCAGAAGTACCGTTTTTACCTCTATATTCCATAAATATTCCGGGGTTTTAAGAAGAATACCGTTCCCGTTATCGGCCGGTTTTATCCTGTCCAGGGAATCGAAATTAAAATTATCCCATAATTTCGGGTAGAGAAGGAAAAGTGTCGTATTTGTCCTGTCTGCTATGCGGATAAGAAAGGCTTTTCCTTCATATTTGTTCCGGACAAGTTCCTGTGATAAAAATTCGAGACCGCCGGACTGGTACTGTGCCCAGAAATTCAAAAGGAGGAATCTCATTTCATTATTGAAATCATTTTTTAGCGATCTTGTAAAAAAAAGATAGGAAGTACTGTACAGTATTGCGGCACCTGAAATAAAAAGGATGAGAAAAAACAGGGCAATACGGAATTTAAGTGACCTGAAGAACATAGCCCACACCGCGGATGGTTTTTATCATTTTATTTTCATAATCCTTATCGATTTTATTTCTCAACCTGGATATAAGCACATCCACGATATTTGTCTGCGGATCGAAATCGTAATTCCAGACCTTTTCCATTATCATGGTTTTTGTCAGAACATTACCGGCGTTCCGCATGAGGTATTCAAGCAGGGCAAATTCTCTCGGTCTTAGATCGATTTTCTGCCCTGACCGTTTTACTTCATGACTGTAAAGGTCGAGGGAGAGATCGCCTGCTGTTAGTTTTGCGGAACTGCCCGATATGCGGCTGGATCTTCTTATAAGGGCCTGGATTCTTGCAAGAAGTTCTGTAAATGAAAAAGGTTTGGTAAGGTAATCATCGCCGCCGTGCCTTAACCCTTCTACCTTGTCATCTACGGACTGTCTGGCACTTAAAATAAGTATCGGCATGATAGAACCCCTGCTTCTTAGAGTCTCTATCAATGTTATGCCGTCCATTCCGGGAAGCATTATATCGATTATTATCAGGTCGTACGGTATGTTTTTGGTAATCCGGAGGCACTCTTCCGCACTTTCCAGATGATCTACCGTGTAACCGGCCTGCGTCAATCCTCTGGAAATAAACGTGGCAATTCTGCTGTCATCCTCAACTATTAATATTTTCATTACGATATATGCCGGCGGTCGGAGTCGAACCGACACGGGCGCAAGGCCCACCAGATTTTGAGTCTGGCACGTCTACCAATTTCATCACGCCGGCATAATTTGCAGCACTTTCCTCATGTGCTTAAAAACGGAACCTTTAAGTACCTGTGACAGTGGTAAAGAATAGTTATCTTTCCGTATCTTGTCAAGAAATCAGTTCTGTTGTAAAGATATATTCATACAATGAATCATAAAGGTTATGAACACTGCACATTATGTCCGAGAAATTGTTGTGTTAACAGGTTAAAAGGCAGAACCGGTTTCTGCGGAGAATCCGCAGATGTAAGAATTGCATGGGCCGGTATCCATTATGGCGAAGAACCGGTTATTACAGGGAAAAACGGCTCGGGCACAATATTTTTTACCGGGTGTACTCTGCAATGTACTTTCTGTCAGAATTATCAGCTTTCCGGCAGCCGGATAGGATCCGTAGTCACTGCCGGAGAACTTTCGGATATTATGCTTGGACTGGAAAAGATGAATGCCGAAAATATCAATCTTGTTACCGGGACACATTTTATTCCTCATATTGTCGATGCCGTGGAAAGGGCGCGTAAAAAGGGGCTCGGAATACCCATCGTCTGGAATACATCGGGTTTCGAGAAAGAAGAATCGCTGATATTGTTAAAAAATACCGTGGATATTTTTTTAACGGATTTAAAAAGTTTGTCCGTGAAAGCTTCTCTGAATTTATTTAAAGCGGCTTTGTATCCCGAAATTGCCGCGGAAGCGGCCGGCAGTATGATAGATATGAAGTCCCTTAAAATGTATGATAAAAGGATGGTCCGCGGGGTAATATTGCGGCATCTCGTTATTCCGGGTGCCCTTGAATCAACCTATGAAATTTTAAAACTGTTTAAGGACAGGTGGTATAAAAGGGCTGTCCTTTCTTTGATGTTTCAGTTTATTCCTGTGGATACGCACAGAGGAACAAAAGAATCGGAAACCGGAATACCCGGAATGCTTTCCGCTGACGAATACAGTGCCGTAACGGACTATCTTTTTAAATTAGAGATAGATGACGGGTTTATGCAGGAATTCTCCGAAAGTGACGAATGGATGCCTGATTTTAAAAAGCACAATCCCTTCCCCCGTGATATGGCAAAACCATTATGGCATTTCACCGGCGGATATAATGTGAGATGAGGAGTATCCAGATCATCCGATAAACCTTAAGCCGGGACGATACTGGTGCCGGTAAACTTATCCCCCCTTAGTATGCTGAGAAGGTTGGGAATATTACTGCCGGATGCAATCACAACACGAAGACCCTTTTGTGCGGCTCTTTTCGAGGCTACAGGGTCGAAGGGTACATTGATGCCGGGTTTCCATACATTTCCCACAAGTTTTTGAAACTCGGGCCAGGTTATTTTATCCATCGGTACGGCATCCGGGTTTTTCTTAGGATCTTCGGAATAGACCTTTTCTATATTCGAGAGATTGATGATAGTACCGGCAAAGAACTTTTCTGCAAGTATAACGGAATCATAATCCGTGGAAAAACCGGGCTTCCAGCCTGATGCAACAAGAATACGGCCTGCAAAAACGGAAACTGCGGTAGGATCGGTAACAACCATGTCGGCAGTGTATTCCCTGAAGATATTTTTAACAAGTTCGGCATTAAGTCTGGTTGCCCTTATTCCTATCCAGTCCAGTTCTTCCGGCGCTGCATCCGGAATTATGCTTGTGTAGGACTGCTGGTATTTTCTTGCCGTTGCTCCGCCTCCGCATACAAGAATCAGTTTTCTCATTATGTCTTCGCTTAAGTATTCCGTAACTGCTCTTTTGAATTTCTTAAGGAAATCCGTGTCCACAGTATCCGGCGCTATGAGTGATCCTCCGAGTGAGATTACATGCACCGGAGTGTTGTGTCTTTTAAGATTATCCATCCTGAATTAAGATTAGTCATGTTTTTTAAAATATTCAAGCAAATTTTACCATTAAGTTAATGGTTTTTCTGTTGATTTTTCCAGGAAAAAAGGGACTAATATGGGTGTGGATTCTGACGGGCGGGCAAGGTCTGCCATTCCTGCCCGGGTAGAACTGCAATTATAATCTGTTATAAGAAAGGACACTGTAAATGAAGATATTAATCTCCGACAAAATAGCGGCGGAAGGGCTCGATGAACTTAAAAAACATAGAGGAATCGAAGCGGTTGTTAAGACCGGTATGACAGAGGACGAACTTGCTGCAGAAATACCGGAGTACCATGCACTGGTAGTGAGGTCGGCAACAAAGGTAACGGAAAGGGTAATAAAGGCGGCAGGGAAATTAAAGGTGATAGGAAGAGCAGGCGCGGGTGTTGATAATATCGACATCGACGCCGCAACGGAAAATAACATCATTGTTATGAATACACCGGGCGGCAACGCCGAAGCGGCAGCGGAATTAGCTGTTGCTCTGATGTTTGCAGCAGCGCGTAAGATAGCACAGGCGGATAGTTCCATGAAGGCCGGAAGATGGGAAAAGAAACTCTTTATGGGAGTAGAATTACTCGGCAAGACACTCGGTATAATCGGTACGGGTTTTGTGGGCGGTATCGTCGCAGAAAGGGCGGGAGCACTTGGAATGACTGTTATTGCGTATGATCCGTATCTTTCACGGGAAAGAGCAAAGGAAATAGGTGCGGAGCTTACCGATTTTGAAGATCTGCTGAACAAATCGGATTTTATTTCCATACATGTTCCGAGTAACAGAGAAACAGCAGGCCTTATAAACAGGGCGGCTTTTACAAAGATGAGGAATGGTGTTATCTTTATTAACTGTTCGCGGGGCGGAATAGTTGTGGAAAAGGATCTGCTCGATGCACTTGAGAGTGGTAAGGTTGCAGCAGCCGGAATAGATGTTTACGAATCGGAACCCCCTTCGGACTTAAGTCTTGTGAATCATCCCGGGGTCACGGCGACGCCTCATATAGGAGCTTCTACCAGGGAGGCCCAGGTTAATGTAGCCGTTATGGTTATTAACCAGATTGCGGAATACCTTACAACAGGGAAAGCCGTTCATGCGGTTAACCGCCCCGGAAAATGACGGCTTAAAAAATAACTTTTAAAGAAGGTAGCGTGGCGGACTATTTTACTGTATAATTATAATTAAGGAAGAGAAAACGGGTAGAGTGATGAGTCAGGATATTACTGGTTTATTAAAAAAATGGGAATATGAGCCGGGAGATCAAATTCGAATTATACAGGCGGATGACGGAAGGGATGTGCTCCAGGTCAGGCAGCCGCTCGGAATAGAGCAGTATGAACTGGAGGGCAGGCCGGACGGTAAGAGACCTTTTAACAGGGAATCGGTACTGGATGAATTCTTCTCCCGGATAGACGGCAATCCCGGTTATACAATAAGTCATGAAGATTTTCTGCAGATCCAGAACGAAGGCATCCTGTACTACTTCCGTTATCTCGTTCTGTTTCAGATCGGTGATTTTAAAAGGACGGTAAGAGATACCGAACATAATCTGAAGGTATGCGATATTGTCGAAGATTATGCGGAGAATGAAGAGGATAAAAAAGAGATACTCCAGTACAGGCCTTATATTCTGCGGATGAATGCCATTTCACGGGCCATGATTCTCCTGCATCATGAGATGAAAACTACGGCCAGAGAGATTCTTAAATCAGCTATAAATGATATCGAAGCGATGCCGGAAATTGATACTCCTGCTTTTCAGTTTGAACGCATCAGATCGATTAACTATCTTAAATCAACGCTGAAGCAGGTAGCGGAGAGCAGGGAGACACCCCTGGCAAAACTTAAAACGGATATGGAAAGAGCTGTTAAGAATGAGAATTATGAACGTGCAGCGGAACTGCGTGACCGGATAAAGGAAATCGAGAATCCCGGAAACAACCTTAACCTCGGCATGCTGTAGCAGCCGGAAATTAACCGGTGTTATGAGCATGGTACTATAGGCTGCAATTTAAAAAGAGGAAATCTATGCGGTTTAAATTTAAGAACGGTAAAATGAAAATAACAAAAGCCTTAAAGGAAGGCGGCAGTATTTATCCGCATAATGATATACTCATAACAAGGCATGGTTACGGGACACCGGTGATAAAGGCTTCGAATCTCGAAGACGCATACTACGGCATGGGAGTAATGCATGCGTACGACAGGATGTTTCAGATGTGGTTTGTAAAGATTCTGGCGGAAGGAAGAGCTGCCGAGTATTTCGGAGACAGGGAAGATCTTATAAATGCGGATAAGTATTTTAGAACACTTAATTTTAAAGGTTCGCCGGAAGAAGAATTTAATGATATTTCGGATAAGGCATTTACATGGCTTAATGCATATATATCCGGTGTGGAGGATTTCAGGGAAACCGGCTACAGACCTCTTGAATTTAAACTTACGGGAGTGGAACCCGAACCATGGAATTTAAAAGATGTTTTTGCATTATCGAGGATAATGGCGTATGTCGGCCTTGCGGAGAGTCAGGGATCAGCGGAGAAGGTGCTGACGGATGTTATCTGCCAGGATAAAAAGTACTTTGATAACCTGGGGAAGCTTTTTTATCCCTATTTTGCGGGATACGATTACTCATGGTTTCAGGGAATAAAACTAAAAACCCCTCTTTCCGAAAATGTGCTTTTCGACAATTCAATCGGCGGAAGCAACAACTGGGCTGTTTCCGGAAGCCTTACCGAATCAGGCAAACCGATATTCTGCAACGATCCTCACCTGGAGATTTCCCGTCTGCCGAGTATCTGGTACGAAATTATAATCGATACTCCCGAAGTATGGTTTTCCGGTATTACGGTTCCGGGTGCACCGGCAGTTCCTGCCGGCTTTAACGGGAAAATCGGATGGGGAATCACTTTTACAGCTGCTGATACGGAAGATTTTTTTATAGAAAAATGCAGAGAGGGTAAGTATTTAAGGAACGGTAAGTATCATGCCTTCGTCGAACGAAAAGAGATTATTAAAACAAAAAAAGGCAGGGAAATCGAATTTACAGTGTACGAAAATCAGCATGGCACTTTAGAGGGAAATCCTTACGAAGAAGGTATTTATCTTGCCAGAAAGTGGAGCGGTACGGAAAGTATTCTGGGCAAAACTATTGATAATTTCCTTAAACTCCCCTTATCGGATTCGGTAAAAGAGGGAATGAGTATTACATCCGGGATAGATATACCAACTCTTAACTGGACTTTCGCTGACAGTAAAGGCAATATCGGTTTTCAGATGAGCGGAATAATACCGGAACGGAGAAAGGGCTTAAGCGGCATCCTTCCCATACCGGGATGGGATTCCGGTTATGACTGGGCGGGTTATATGGACCGTGATAAACTGCCGAACCGGTACAATCCCGAACAGGGTTTTATTGTTACCGCAAACAACAGGCTGGATGATAAGCAGAAGGGAATAATCCAGAATCTTCCGTTCTCCTCCGACAGGGCGGATAGAATAGCAGACATGATTTTAAGTTCGAAACCCTTAAATTATAAAAAGATGGGAAGGATTCAGATGGATGTTTATTCCAATCAGGTAAGACGAGTTCTTGATTTTCTAAAGCCCAATCTTAAGGGTGATGAAGCCGGTGATAAGCTTCTTGCATGGGACTGCCGTTTTGTACCTGAGAGTACCGAAGCATCTCTTTTCGAAGATTTTTACAGAGAACTTATGCTCATAACAGGAACCGGGATTATCTTTCCGGAACAGCTCGGAAGAAAAATATACGAAGAAACTTTTTTCTTTGTTCTCGTCCATCAGGCGGTGGAGGAAGAATGGTTAAAAAAGGATGGTATTTTTAAGGACATCGACTGGGAACAGGCCGTTAAAGAGGCCCTTTTAAGGGTTAAAAGAAATAAAAAAGAACCCTGGGGCAGAAAAAACAGCATAACTATGAGACATCTTCTCTTCGGCAGTACTATACTCAGGGTCCTGGGTTTTAATTCAGTGCGCTATCCGCTTCGGGGATCCAGGAGTACAGTGCATCAGGGTACAATGTACAGGGCGAATAATATGGATATGAGTTTCGGCCCGTCATACAGGCTTATTGCGGATTTTGGTAATAATACTGCCTATACGGTCATTCCCGGAGGGGCAAGCGGAAGACGCTTTTCACGGTACTATAAAAGGGAAATAAAAAACTGGCTTACCGGGGGTTATAAAATCATAACCGGACGGAAATAGAAAGAGCCATGATATTCGAGTTTCGAAAGCAGCATAGAGATCCGGACAGAGTCGTTTACGAGAGATGGAAGACAGGTTTTAAGTGGTACCAGCAGAAGAGGTTCACGGCCGAAGAAACCGGTTCGTATAAAGCCGAAATATATCGTCGTTCATTTATGCTTACATTAAAACGGAAAAATCTGTTTGCCTGGGCTCTCGAGGGAGATTATAAATACAGAGATTTTTTTATAGAGGCGGATATTTCCTTTGGGCGGGAGAACGGACATTCCGCTGCAGGCTTTGTTTTCAGATATATGAATGAAGAGAATTTTTATTATTTTATGCTTTCCAATAGAGCGATGTTCAGACTCGATGTTGTCTTTAACGGCAATCCCATCCGTCTTATCGAATGGACCGAAAATCCCCTTATCACCCGCGGCGGGAATCATGTAAGGCTGATAGCGGACGGCTCTCGTTTTTCGTTTTATATCGATGATGAATGGGTTGCGGAGATAGAAGATGAAACCGTATATCAGGGATATATAGGATTTGCAGGTCAGAATTTTAACGACAGGGCTCCGGCATCATTCTATCTTAACAGTTATTTGATAGATTCGAAGCCGGCTGAGGTAGAAAAGATGTACTTGCGATGGGCAAAGTATATCCCTGCGGAACCGGAGTTCCGGATTAATCTTGCAAAAACGTTTATTGCCATGTCGGATAGTACCTTTTCCTACCTTGAACCTGCGGCTGTGCAGGTAAAAAAAGTCCTTGCATCTAAAAGGGATGTGCCCGAATATTTTGTTCTTTATGCACGGATTTTAATGCGTTTAAAACTCTACGGCGATGCAATTAAAGAAACGGAGCGTGCTCTTAAGATAGATCCGGACATGGACGATGCACTGGTAATAAAAGCTCATCTTCTGTACCTGCTCAGGCGGTATTCGGAAGCGAGAGATTTTATAGCGGGCATCTGCGAAAGGTTTAAGGATGATGCAATGCTCCGGAATATTCTGGGCAATACTCAGTATGCACTCGGGAACATGGAAGAGGCCTTAAAGGCGTATAAGCAGGCTGAGGAGATAGAACCGGAAAATACACTCTTTATGGTCAATGAGGCGCGCTGCATGGAGATGCTGCGGGAAAACGGTAAGGCGCTCGATAAGTATAGAGATGCATCTCTTCTGCTTCTTAAAAGGGAGGAATACGATGAGCTCTCTGCAGTGCTTACCCGTATGCAGCGTATAGATCCGAAAAATAATGCGACAATGGGCTTAAAAGCAAAGATACATTATTTCGAGGGCAGAGAAGAAAATGCAGAGGATATTTTTTCCCTGCTTATTAAGAAAAATACCGGGGATAGTTCGATATATTATCTTTCCGGCATGATTCATGCGAAGAGAGGAGACCGGGAACAGGCTGCAAAACTCTACGAAAAGGCAGTGGAGATAGAACCTGATTTTGCTCCGTACCGGTTTAAACTTGCAGAGAGTAAATTCCTCCTTAACAGGGATCCGGTTCATGAACTGAAAGAAGCATACAGAATCGATCCTGATGATCCCTGGATAAATAACCTCTACGGCCTCTACTTCCTGAAACAGGATAATCCTGACATGGCAGAGGAATACCTGCATAAAGCGTTCGAAGCGGCTCCGGGTGAGATCGATATACTGATAAACTATTCCGGGTTTCTTTTTAAGAAGGGTAAACTCGGTGATGCGGCCTCCCTGCTCCGTAAAAACTTAAAAGATAACCCGGATAATGCGAGGCTGCATAATCAACTGGGTAATATGTTTGTGCGGAAGCATGAATATCAGAACGCTGTTTACGAATATGAGAAGGCCCTGCGGATCGATAAGGATAATGTTTCGTATATAGAGAATTACGCTTCCGCCTGCATAAAAAACGACATGATAAGCAGGGCCGAAGAGCTTGCCGTTAAACTTCTCGATCTTACAGGTTCTCCGTCGGCCTATAATCTTATTGGTACGGTTGCCGGGATAAAAGGGGAGTACAGGAGAGCTGAAATGTCCTTCCTGGAAGGTTTAAGGATAGAGAAGGATAATGAGATTTTAAAACTCAGTTTAGCGGGATTATATTTAAAGAGGCTCGATGTGGAAAAGGCATTGCATCTTGCAGAGGATATTCTCGGTAAGAACTCCTCCAGTCATTCGGCCCGCACCCTGCTTGATAGTATACATAAAAGGTATATGAAAGAGCTTTCATGTTCGATATGCGGACAGAGCTGGCACGTTCCGTTGAATATAGCCCGGCAGTCTTCTTTAAGGGTTATCGGTAATGTGCCTGACGAAGCTCCGGCGGGCAGGTGTAATATCTGCGGCAAAATATACTGTGTAAAGTGTGTATCCGGCTATATTAAGGATAAACGTTTTACATGCCCTGACTGCGGAGAATATCTTAAACTCCCCGATGATTCTCTGCGTTATCTCCTTAAGGGTTACTTGACAAAGGATACAGTTTAAGTAGTATGTTATGTAAAACCATTCGATTAAGAAGAAAGGCCTTGGAAAAAAAAACATTAATCTTATCATTTACCGTCACTCTGTTGTTGCTGTGCGTTTTGTCCGCTTACGGAGAAGAGATTCTTACTGCGGAGAAATATTTCGATAAAATTTCTAAAACATACGGCAAGGTAAAGGATTATGAAGCAAAAGTGACTATTACGCGGGGTGATACGGTAATGAAAGGTGTACTTTACTATAAAATCCCCAATCTTTTAAGAATAGATTTCACCGAACCAAAGGATCAGGTTCTTGTAACTAACGGCAAAGAACTTACCATATATATACCGAAATACGAAGTTATAATGACTCAGAAATTAAAAAGACACAGTGAATCGGCTCTTGCCTCGATGGCAAGCGAACAGGGGCTGATATTCATGAGAAAGAATTACAGTATAGCATACCTCGTCGGCCCTGATCCTGTACCTCTGGATGAAAAATCCAAAGAATTGGTTGTAAAACTAAAGCTCACATCCCGGTCTGTGTCGGAGGGATTTCGGCAGATAGAAATGGCTATCGGGAAAAACGGATTAATCAGGCGTATCAAAGGGGTGACTATGGGGTATGATGAGCTGGTTTTTGATTTTCAGGATATAAAGGCAAACCAGAATATTCCTGATTCCCGGTTTGATTATGATGCACCGGCTTATGCCAATGTTTTTAATAATTTTTTGTTTGAGTCACAAGAGTAGGTTAAAATGGAATCAATAGGCAGGTTGCTGAAACAGGAACGCGAAAAAAACGGATGCAATATCGAACAGGTTGCACGGGAGACGCATATATCCAAACGCTATCTTCATGCTCTGGAAGATGAAGATTTTAGTATTTTCCCGGGCGAAACCTATATTATCGGTTTTTTAAGAAACTATGCCGATTATTTGGGGCTCGATCCCGGTGAACTCATTAATCTTTATAAAAACATCAAGATCCAGGAACAGCCGGTTCCGATGGATGAACTTCTTAAGGTGAAACCTGCAGTGCGCAATATTTCCAGGCTGGCGGTTATT
The DNA here is from genome assembly GCA_013151965.1 of Spirochaetota bacterium. GTDB lineage: Bacteria > Spirochaetota > Spirochaetia > SZUA-6 > SZUA-6 > SZUA-6. The sequence goes on along the minus strand of JAADHF010000112.1, from coordinate 53,357 downwards.
GTTTTAATTGCAGTTTCCGCAGCAGCCGGAGGGTACTTCATCTATAAGTATTTTTCAGCGGGCCGGGAAAAAGCGGAAACTGTTAAAAAAGCCGAGGTTCTTAATGCAGGCAAAAAGGGCAGTAAATTTGTATTTCAGGGAGAGGCAATAACCAGGTGGTTTAATAAGGGAGATACAATAGAATATGAATTAGGGAAAAAGGTTTACAGTATAGAGATCAGCAGGATAGACGACGGGTTAACACTTAAAACCGGTAAGGGATTGATTAATCTGCATGTCGGTTCGGAAAATTATCTGGACCTGGATTCTAATTCGAAACCGGATATAAGAATTATTTTAAATGATATAGATAAAACAACCGATGCACAGAGAGTTAATCTCGGACTTTATAAGATTATTAAACCGGTTGCCTCAGCGGAAAAAGGACAACCCGCCCAAGCGGCCGTTACGGGACAGTCTGTAAGTTCTGCTGCTGCAAGTGTTACTATTCTGGAATCATCCGCTATAGAACCTTTTGCCGTGGATTTTCGGTTCCGCGGCTACTGTATGCTGAGGTATTTAAAAGATAATAAAGAGCGGGATGAGCGTTTTTTCCACAAGGGTGAGCAGTTTTCCCTGGATATAAAAAATACGGTTATTCTGTGGATATCTAATGCGGGGTCTTTAAAGGTTTCCGTAGCAGGAGAGTCTGTCGGGATGGGAAGACCGGGCGAAGTGGTTACAAAACAGATAAAATGGGTAAAAAACGGTACAGGCGATAAATATCTTCTAAAGATGTTTTCCGTTTATTGATGCAGTAATCTCTCATGAAAAAATCACGGACATTCTATATCGAAAGCCTCGGATGTGCGAAGAATCAGGTTGATTCGGAGATAATAGTTAAGAACCTGATTAAAGCAGGGTGGACATTATCGGATGATCCCGAGGGGGCCGACCTTCTGCTCGTAAATACCTGCGGCTTTATTCAGCCCGCGAAAGAAGAATCCATAGATACTGCGCTGAGATTTAAGGCTGTATACGGAGACAAGAAGGTGCTGGTAACCGGATGCTTAAGCGAGAGGTACAAGGACGAACTGCCGGAGGGCTTAAAAGAGGTCGACGGTTTTTTCGGCAACAGGTCTTTAAGCCGGATCGTAGAAGCATCCGAAATGGTTCTGGACGGCAAGAGGGTACGGATGTTCCCTGAGAGTAATTTTTACGAACCTGATTATTACAGAAGGGATAATCTCCTTTCATTGCCGGGCAGTGCATATGTAAAGATTTCCGAGGGATGTGATAATCGATGCGCTTTTTGTGCCATTCCTATTATACGCGGGAGGCTTAAGAGCAGGAGCATCGAATCCGTTATCGATGAAATTAAATATCTCCTTGCTCACGGTATTTTTGAAATAAATTTGATTGCACAGGACCTCGGCTCTTTCGGAAGCGACCGTGGTGCACAGGAACTTGATAAGCTTTTTAGAGAAATAGCTTCTTTAAAAGAGGAGTTCTGGCTGAGACCTCTCTACTTTTATCCTGATAAATTTGATGCCGGAATACTGTCCGTTATTAAATCGGATGAAAGGATAATTCCCTATTTTGATCTGCCATTTCAGCATGCATCGCGGAAGGTTCTTGCCTCGATGGGAAGGCGGGGAAACAGGGAAAAGTATCTGGAATTAATAGAAAAAATCAGGATGACTCTGCCGGATGCCGTTATCAGGTCCACCTTTTTAGTTGGTTTCCCGGGTGAGACGGATGATGACTTTAATACTCTGCTGGAATTTCAGAGAAAAGCGGAAATAGACTGGCTTGGTGTTTTTACCTATTCAAGAGAGGAAGGGACGGGAGCTTTTTCGTTGAAACATCATGTTTCGAAAAAGACTGCCGGAAACAGAAAAGCAGCCGTAGAGAATGCCCAGACTGCGATAACGGAAAAGCGGCTTAAAAAGTATATAGGCATGAATATGCGGATTCTTATAGAAGAAAAGATCCGGAATGAAAATCTTTATATAGGACGTTCATTTATGCAGGCGCCCGAAGTGGACGGAGCGGTTGTCGTGGAAACCATGCGTGATTTAAGTCCGGGCCGGGTTGTCGATGCAAGAATTACCGGGAGTGCGGGTTTCGACCTGGAGGCGGCACTTTGAGTGATCTGTTTGATAAATTAAATGAGGCACAGAGAAAAGCTGTTCTGCACTTCGGCTCTCCGCTTTTGATACTTGCAGGTGCCGGTTCAGGGAAGACCAGGGTAATAACAACAAAGATAGCTTACCTGATAGAGAAACACGGGATATATCCGGAATCGATCCTTGCGGTGACATTTACGAATAAAGCAGCAGGTGAGATGAAGGAGCGGGTGCACAGTATGATTCCTGAATCGGGGGATGTAATGATTAAAACGTTTCATTCCTTTGGTTCATGGCTTTTAAGAAACAATGCACATTTAACCGGGATGAATAGAAATTTTCTCATCTATGATGACGATGATATGCTTAAAATCTTGAGCGATGTAACAGAGGGAGCTTTAAAAAAGGAAGAATTAAAGAAATTTGCACACTGGATAAGCAGGGCTAAAGATTCCTGCATTAAACCGGACGGGAATACACTTGAGATTTCGGTTCACAGTAAGTTCAAGGATATTTATGCAAAGTATCAGGAGAGTTTAAGGCTGTCGGGTAACGTGGATTTCGGTGATTTAATCATGCTCCCCGTTGATATGCTTAAAAACTATCCGGAAATCAGGATAAGAACAAGGCAGAGGTTCCGGGTTATTTTAGTAGATGAATATCAGGATTCCAACCGGGCTCAATTTGAACTGCTTAAACAACTCTATGACGGCAGTAACTATATATGTGTAGTAGGGGATGAGGATCAGTCGATATACAGATTCAGAGGGGCGGAAATAGATAATATTCTAAACTTTCCCGGGTATTTTAAAGGTTCCGATACAATAAGGCTGGAACAGAACTACAGGTCCACAGAAACTATCCTTCGGGTAGCCTCATCTGTTGTTGTAAATAATCAGAGCAGGCTCGGAAAGAAACTCTGGACATCTTCAGGGGAAGGAAGTCCTGTGGAGCTTGCCTATCTGACCGATCAGGACAGGGAGGCTGAGTTTTGTGCAGGTGTAGTTGCGGATAGAGATTACGGCGGCACTGCTGTGCTGTACCGTATGAATTTTCAGTCACGGACCTTCGAAGAGTACTTCATGAATCACAATATCCCGTACAGGATTGTGGGAACTAAAAGATTTTATGAACGTGAAGAGGTAAAGGATGCAGTCGCTTATCTTTCCCTGCTTGTAAATCCGGGCGATAAAGTAGCTTTTACAAGGGCTGTTAATAAACCTCCAAGGGGTATCGGGAAAAAAACATTGGGCAGAATTCTTATTTCCACCGGAGCAGACGTTTCCGAAAGGCAGGATCTGCTTAAAAAAACAGAGAAGGGGTTAAAAAACCTGTCAGGGAAAGGTCTAAGGGGAGCCAAAGATTTTTTAGGGATGATTAACTATCTTAAAAAAAGGATGGATGCCCTTTCTACTGCTGAAATTCTGCAGGATGTCATTACAAGAACAGGTCTTTATGATTACTACAGAGAAAAGGATACAGGTTTAAATATTGCTAAAGCCGAGAATTTAAAAGAACTGGTCAATGCTGCCTCCGGTTATGGTACAGGAACCGGTGAGCTGCTGCGTTTTTTGGAAAATGTTTCCCTTGATCCGGATAAGGAAAACCCTTACAGAGAGAGCGGGGCCGTTACTCTTATAACGCTTCATAATACAAAGGGATTGGAATTCGAGCGTGTAATAATAACAGGTCTGGAACAGGATATATTCCCTCACTATTCAAGTACACAGAGCGAGGAAGAGTTAGAAGAAGAGCGGAGGCTTTTTTATGTCGGAATTACACGTGCAAAAAGAAAACTCTATTTAACATCGTGCAGAACAAGAAGACGGTACGGAAAGACGGAATATCAGATGCCTTCGCAGTTCATCGGGGAAATTCCGCCGGAGCTGATAAAAATAAGAAATGAAAGTATTCCCGAAGAAGAATCCGATTACCCGGTTGGTACTTCTGTTTACCACTATGATTACGGTACTGGAATAATCCTTCGGAACTGGTATAATAACGGCAAACTTCATGTTCTTGTTAAGTTTCAGACTGGTATGGTCGGGAAGTTTATAGCCCGCTATTCGGGTCTGGAAAGGGTAGATAGTTATGATTGATGATAAGGTTCTGGATTCTGTTCTTTATATGAGCAAACTGCAGGTAAGCGGTGAGGAAAAGGAGAAATTTCGAAAACAGATAGAGGAAATACTTTCTTATTTTAAAGTTTTAACAGGCGTGGATACTGAAAATGTGGAATTGAGTGCCGGGGAAGGTATTCCGATCGAAGATTTAAGGGTCGATGAAATTAAGGATTCCTTTTCTCTGGCTATCATAAAAACCTTTGCAGCGGATTTCCAGGACGGTTATTTCCCGGTTCCGCGGATTCTTGAGGATGCTTCCGGAGGGGAGGATAAATAATGGGTCAGATTGCCGGCAAAAGTTTAACGGAGCTTAAAAGACTGCTGGACAGGGGAGAAGTATCGGCTCTGGAAATAATTACGTCCTTTAAGGAACAGTATGAAAGTGACAGGAAAAAACCGGTACCTTTAAACGGCTATATCGAGTTTTTTAGTGATGCAGAGGAGCTGGCGGTAAAGGCGGATGAGGCGAGAAAAACCGGTACTTCGGGAATTCTCGAAGGACTTCCGATTGCTGTTAAGGACAACATACTGATAAGCAGCAGAAAAGCTACCTGCGGTTCTGCGATACTGCAGGGATTTACAGCTCCTTACTCTTCTACCGTTGTGGAGCGGCTTATGAATGAGGGCATTATTCCCGTAGGCAGAACAAATATGGATGAGTTTGCCATGGGTTCCACCTGTGAGTATTCTGTATACGGGTCCTCTAAGAATCCTGTTAACAGGGAATATGTAACAGGGGGAAGTTCGGGCGGTTCCGCTGCGGTTGTTGCATCGGGCCAGGCACCTTGTGCTCTGGGATCGGAAACAGGGGGTTCGGTACGGCTTCCCGCTTCATTCTGCGGAACCTACGGCTTTAAACCTACATACGGCAGTCTTTCCCGTTACGGCCTGGTTGCATTCGGCTCATCTATGGATCAGATAGGTGTTATTTCCGGAGATCCGGATGATATTGCCCTTGTTATCAGTGTGGCATCGGGATTCGATTCCAATGACTTTACTTCCGAAGATGTCGATTTTTCCGCTCTGTTCCCCCTTAAAAGAATGCGGTTAAAGGGAAAAAAAATTGCAATACCTGAAGAATTGTCGGGTGAAGGTATAGACAAAGAAGTCGGCATAGTATTGGAACGGTTCTGTTCATGGCTTAGAAGCGAAGGTGCAGTCCCGGAGAGAGTATCCATGCCGCTCCTTAAGACAACTGTTGCCATGTACTATATTATTGCCCCTGCCGAAGCTTCTTCCAATCTTGCAAGGTACGACGGAGTAAGGTACGGTCTAAGGGATATTACAGGTAATAACCTGGAAGATTTATACGTTAATACCAGGACAAAAGGATTCGGAGACGAGGTTAAAAGGAGAATTTTTCTCGGCAATTACGTGCTTTCCGCAGGGTACTACGATGCCTATTATAAAAAAGCGATGCAGGTAAGATATCTTCTTAAAAAAGAACTGAATAGAATCCTCGAAGAGTATGAATATATTCTCTCGCCCACATCACCTGTCCCGCCGTTTAAACTCGGGTCCAAAATCGATAATCCCCTTTCGATGTACCTTACCGACATCTGTACCATCTTTGCAAACCTCGCGCTGCTGCCTGCCGTTTCGATTCCGGCAGGTACGACTTCTGATGGACTGCCGGTCGGCATGCAGTTAACAGGACGCATGTTCGGCGAAAAGGGTCTATTGCGTGCCGCTAAAACCTGGTTTTTAAAGGGGCGCCGCGGTGAAATATGAGGTAGTTATCGGTTGTGAAGTTCATGTCCAGCTGTTAACGAAAACAAAGGCTTTCTGCAGCTGCGAAAACAGGTTCGGCGGAATACCTAATACCAGGGTATGTCCCGTATGTCTCGGTCTGCCCGGAGCTCTGCCTGTCGTTAACCAGAAAATGATAGAAGATGCTGTTTTAGCCGGCCTGGCCTTAAACTGTAAAGTGGCGTCTGTAACCGGGTTCGACAGAAAGAATTACATGTATCCCGACCTGCCGAAGGGGTATCAGATTTCACAGTACGATATGCCTGTCTGCACAGGCGGGAAACTCGATATAGAAACCGGAGACGGGAAAAAGAGCATAAGGATTATTCGTCTGCATATGGAAGAGGACGCAGGCAAAAATTTACACCTTGAAGACGGTTCCGGATTGAGCTATGTGGACTTTAACCGCTGCGGTACTCCGCTTCTGGAGATTGTTTCGGAACCTGATATGCGCTCGCCTTTAGAGGCTGTTTCGTATGTGCAGGGAATTCGCGAGATAATGAAGTATCTGGGCATATCGGACTGCAATATGGAGGAAGGGTCCCTTAGGTGTGATGCAAACATCAACCTGTGGATCTATGAAGATGATAAAAGGTACGAAACCCCGATCTCCGAAGTAAAGAATATGAATTCGTTTAAGGCCATGCGGAATGCACTTAAATACGAGATTAAAAGGCAGCTTGCCGAATGGGGAGAGAAACGTCTGACTCTTACGGATACAGGGAAAGTAACAAGGGGTTATAATGACAGGACAGGGGAAACCGTAGTACAGCGGGAAAAAGAAGAAGAGGCGGATTACAGATATTTTCCCGAGCCGGATTTAAAACCTGTAGTGATAACGAAAGATCTGGAAGCGGAAATGGGCAAAAGAGTAGGCGAACTGCCCGCTGCAAAGAGAAAGAGATTTGTTTCGCAGTACGGACTTAAGAAGGGTGCGGCTTCTGTTCTTGCTGCGTCGAAGGCTTTAAGCGATTACTTCGAGGCTGCCGCAAAGGGTTATAGAGAACCGGTAAAAATAGCAAGCTGGATAATAACGGAGGTCGGAGGCTACTTGAATACCGAAGGACTTACGATAGAGGAGTTTTCTCTCCCCCCGGAAAATATAACAAAATTAATGGAAATTGTTGACAGCGGCATTATAAGCAGCAAGATTGCAAAGAAGGTCTTTGCAAGGATGGCCGGATCCGGAGAGTCTCCGGATACTATTGTTAAAAAACTTAAACTGAATCAGATTACCGACAGGGATAAACTGGAAGGGTTTGTTGCGGAGGTTATGAAAGAAAATCCGCAGTCGGTAGCCGATTTTCGTAAGGGGAAGGATCATGCCATTAAGTTTCTTATGGGCCGGATAATGAAGCTGACAAAAGGCAGGGCAAATCCTCAAGTTGCTGCGGCAATCCTCAGGGAAAAGCTTGGTGATGGTTGATATTCAAAATTCAAGGGATAAAAGAAATATACCTATTAACTGTGTCGGAATAAAAAATATCAGGTATCCTATTGTCGTACAGGATAGAAAGAACCAGAGACAGCCGACAGTTGCGGATGTGAGCCTTTATGTAAACCTGCCCCATCATTACCGGGGTACCCATATGAGCAGGCTTGTAGAAGTACTTAACGAGTTTAAGGGAGAGGTAAGCTATAAGAATCTGGACAGAATACTCCTAAGGATGAAGGAAAGACTGAATGCCGAAAAATCGCATCTCGAATTTTCGTTTCCGTACTTTTTAACAAAAAAGGCCCCCGTTACTCTGTGGGAATCCCTGATGTCTTATGACTGTATTATTGCCGCTACCTATGATAAGCATCTTTCCATAACAACAACGGTACGAATTCCTGTTCATACACTGTGCCCGTGTTCCAAAGAAATTTCCGATTTTTCGGCCCATAATCAGAGGGGATATGTGACAATTACAGTGGAAATGATTAAGTTTGTATGGATAGAAGACCTGATTACGATTGCAGAAGAATCCGCTTCCTGTCCTCTCTACTCTCTGCTGAAGCGCGAAGACGAGAAATACATTACAGAGCAGGCATATAAAAACCCCAAATTTGTGGAGGATGTTGTCCGGGAAGTGGCGGCAAGACTGGAGAAATTATCCTATCTCCGTTTTTTTTCCGTAGAAGCGGAGAATATGGAATCAATTCATAATCACAGTGCATATGCAATGATACGGAGAGATTTTAAAGTTGATAGACCTTAATAAACTTATCCCTGAAATCAAAAGAGCCAGGGACTATAGATTGTATGGCTGCACAGGCAGAAGGTATATAGACTGTTATCAGAATAACGGGCATGCACTCCTGGGTCACAGGGCGGAAAAACTTTCAAGGACACTAAAGAATACTCTTTCCAAAGGGCTGCTGTACGATTTTCCTTCGGTTTATGAAAAGAGGTTAATAAGACTTCTTATCACAATATTTCCCGCTTACAGTACATTTAGAATAAGAAGGTCTTTTGAAAGAGTTTTAAAGGATATTTCTTTGTTATCCGGCGGGAGTATAACTGCAGAGGATATTACGGATCCCGTACTGATTTCGGCCGGCGGCCCTGATGATAAAAGTTATAAAGCCGCATACTGGCGGCCCTTTACGGACAGTACTTTTTATAAGAAATACAAAATGCTCGTTCCCCTTTTCCCTTTTGCAGCCGGCGGTTCTCCGGCGGTACTGTGCTTTAAAGATTCTAAAGATAAGGCCGCGGATGTACTGCCTGCTTCGGATACTGTTTCTCCAGTTCTTTTAGCCGGTGTTATTCATGTGATGTACCGGCTAAAACATTATAAAATACCGGACTGGGTTGACCTTTCGCTGCCTAAGTCGTTTAATATCTGGAAGAGGGAGGGTATCTACCTTAAAGCCGAGTGCAGTATTTCAGAGTACGAAAACGTATTTAAAAAGTTTTTGGCTGAAGGGGTAATTATATCTCCCTGTTTCCCGGGTCCTACAATTATGCCCGGAGGGCTCTCGGACGGGGAACGGAAAAAGATAATCGGACTTTTAAAAGTTATAAACGGAAAGTAGAGAATGGAATTTGCTGATTTCGTATTGATTATTTCAAAGGTTGCAGTGGGCGGCATTGCCACCTTTTTTGCAGTTTTACTCTGGTCGAAAACCCGGGATATCGCCTGGATATTTGTAATAATAGGAACTATCGTGCAGTATATAAATATTGTATATACGACACTTGAAATATTCGGTATTACCGGCAATATAGTAATTACTCTTTACGGAGTTCCCGCCCTTAAGCTGTTGTTGTCTGTTCTTCCGATGATCTTCTTTATCTTTGCCTTTATTACGGTAATTGTGCGAAAGAGAATACCCAGATAGCTGCAGAAGATTATGCTATCTATTCTCTGTTCCCTTTTTCAGCTCCCGTGAGTACCGGTAAAATTCCGTTAAACTCATCTTCTTCAGGAATACCATTCCCCGTGTTGCACGCATAAGTGCAACTCTGTGATTGTTAAAAAAATCTCTTCCGAGACAGGTTTTAAGCGTCTGGTACTGTTCTACCTGTATCTTCTGAGCCAGTTCGGAAAACGGCCCGTCATGAAGGTAACTGGGGAAAGAGGCGGTTTTTTGAGTTATAAAGGAGTTTAAAAAGGCATTGGACTGGAGAGAAAACATATTAAGCGAAACGGGCACGAAGATGTCCGCTTCCGAGGGGTGGAACCGGTACCAGATATTTCTGTAGCCGATTATTTCTATATCGGAACGGCCGGATTCCTTTTCGTAAAGCTTTAAGGCTTCCGTAACCGCCTGGAGTACCTTGTAGTGAGTGTCCGGTCCGCTTGCCTCCGGATCGAATGCCACTGTAACAATATCCGGATTAATCTTTTTTAAAAGATTAAGGACAGGGGTTACATCACCCTCTACGGTAGGTTCCTCTGTAAAGATATCACCCCTGTAAAAGCTTAATCTTAAATGAAAAATAGAATCCGAATGCCAGCCGAAATATCCCCAGAGGCAGTCTGCTTCCCACTCCCTGCTCATCCCTTTTAAGAGCTGAATGTGCCGAATATCCTTTTTCCCCGGGTATTGCGTGTTAAAATAGTTTATAAGTTCGTCTATCCGGTACTCAAGTTGCTGCAGTTCCTTTTCATTGAATATATGGATAAGATTCCGTGTAAGACGCCTTAATTCTCCCTCATGTTTCATGTCTTCCGAGTCTGCAGCAACACCGTCTAAGTACTGCCATACATCCCTGTTTTTCCCCTCGACGTTATCAGAATCGAAGTAATTAGTTCGGAATAGCCGGTTAAAGTATCCCTTTTTAATGTATTCTTTGAGATTTTTTAATTGATTCAGCATGAATTTATTGGTAACCGATGTAAAACCGCTTGTCAGGGTTGTAAAGTAGTGCCGCGTGCTGTGGTCTCTTATATGACGTACTATAAACGGAAGGTAGCCGAGCATCAGATCATCATGGTGCGGTTCGGTATGGAGGAATACCCTGCCGCTGTTTATTTTTGTTCCCCGTGCGATTTTAGCTTTAAGGTCCTGTATTGTCCGATCCTGAAATGTTTTTATTTTTTCCGGATATCTTCTGTATAGAGCTTTTGCCAGAGAATTAGCATTATAATCTTCGGGAACAAGCTGTGAGACCGGTTTGCCCTTTTCTGCGGAAAGGTCGATTATGATTTTTTCTATTTCATCTGTTTTCGGTTCTCTTTTTTCGGTGAATGACTTTACATTGCGTTCTATTAAAAGTCCGGATGCACCCCTGGTTAAGAAAAAACGTGCATTGGGTAATTTCTGAAGGACAGTGGCAGGATATACCACATTCATTTTATTCTGAACTGCATCTGCAATAACTTTAGCTTTGGCGTCTCCTGCTGCAATGATTATGGCAGTACATTCAGGGTTAAAAGTGATTGTGGAAAGCCCGATGGTAATGACAAGCCGGTTTCTGGCAACTTCTATTCCGCCTAAGTCGGTAGCTGCAGCCGCCTGTGTTTCGTAATTTGTTCCGGCGAGACGTGTTGTGGAGTAGAAATCCGACCCGCGGACATTAAATCCTATATGGCCGTCAGGGCCTATGCCTCCTAAGAAAAAACCTATTCCGCCTGACGAACGTATTTTGTTTTCGTACTCGACGCACCATTGGTCTATTTTGTACAGTGTTTCCTTCTGCAGAATTTCCGTTTTGCTTTCCGGAGCCCGGCAGCGCAGAGACAGATCTACTTTACCCGCCGGCCAGATGTCTTCCATCTGTTTTCCTTCGGGAAGGCCTATTTCGCTGCAGTTTATAAGAAGAGCTTTTCCGGGATCGAGTCCGAAACCGTTAATGTAGAACTCATTGACATAGTAGTAAAAACTGTTATGCTGCAGAGGGCTTATCGGGTAGAATTCATCTATCTGAACAAAGCAGAGGCTTTTAAAGTCCGGTTTTACAGACGGGTCTATTCCCCGGTTTTCGAGTTCTTTTTTTACGGAGCTGCTTTCCCAGCCTTCTTTTAACCTTCTGACCTCTTTTATAAAATACTCGGGGGTTTTGCCTGTAGGCAGGGATACTACACCGCCCGGGTTTTTCTGCACCCATTCCAAGAATCTTAATGCTGTTAATGTTCCCAGTTCGGGAAAATTATCTACCGTTATAACACCTGTTTTTTCTGTCGGACTGTACTTAAGTTTATGCCCTGATTTTTCAAGTGCCCTGATTTCAACTGCAGAATTCATAGCTTTCTATCTCTTTTCTAAGATTATGATATTTTTTCCATGTTTCGATAACAAAACTGTCTTCTTCAGCCGGTTTATGTGCGGCAGTGTAGTCTTTTATTATTCTTTTTCCCCTTTTATCATCCTTTGCCTTGGATTCCCCGGTGGAGCGTGCAATTTTTTCCTCCATTTCGAGCAGCAGTTTAAGGTTTTCTTTAATGCCGTTATCTGCCAGTCCCTCTTTGCAGAGAATCTTATGCTCATGTTCCCATCTTTTGTTTTCCGGAAGTTTATCGTGCAGCATGCTTTCCCTGATTTTTCTCCCGCTGCCGATTATTTTATCTATCATTTTTTTTATGCCGGAAAGGGCATAGTACCGTATATAGTATGAGTAAGTCTCTATTGCTTTGACCCTGTTTTTCTCCAGAAGAAAGTTTTTTCCTATTCCCCTGATATCCTTATCCAGATAGATATCCTTTTTTATCCGGACAGACAGAAGCGTTTCCCGTGCACGTATCATCCTGTCTATAATATCCGGTCTGAAAACATCATAAATAAATTGCGTCCGTTTTGCCTTATTTCGTTTTCTGTATTTTCCTTCATTACGCCTTATCATATAGATATTGTCGGACAGAACCCATGCAGGGAATATTTCGTTATATGCCGGTGATATGCCGGGAAAATGAGCGGCAGGTTCATTAATGAGAGAAAAAGGGAATTCTACCTTCTGCGGAAGTGTGCTTACCCCTGTCGCTATGATACTGTAAGGTGCTGCGGAAAAATCGGAGGGAAACTTAATATTTACACCAAGTCCGAAAAAAGTTCCTTCCCCGCAGAAGATTTCCTGGTCAGGTGCTTTTGATGTATGATTGGAACCGACATTGGCACCGTATCCGACATTCCCTCTGCCTTCCGGCCATATTGCGGCAATAAGAAGCGACTGATGATGAAAACCAACAAAGGGCCCTACTATACATGAAGTTACTTCACCCTCTGCAATTTCGGTATTGGGGCCTATGATGCTTTCTGTTACTTTTCCATGGCGCTCCACATGTGAATGTTCCGTTAATACGGAACTATCCACGATTGCCATAGACGATACGGAACAGCCCCACTGGATACACGAATTTCTGACATATGCTCCGCCGCTTATTTCTGTTTCTTCTCCGCTGCCGCTTAAAATAGTAGAATTTTCTATAACATTCGCACCATTTATAACGGCATAATCACCGATATAGGAATTTGCAACTCTTACTGTATTCAATATCCGTGCGTTTTTTTCCACCACTCCGAAACTGCTCTTTGCAGCTTCCGTATAATCTTTAACAGATCTGTTATAGCCGGAGAGTACCTGTTCGTTATCCCTCTCCGTTGCAATGCGTGCTGCGGTATCTATTGTCAATTCTGCAAAGGAAAGAACTTCCCTGCCTCCCGTTTCTATTCCGATTGCAAGTTCCAGACCATTACCGAAGGAGCCGCCGGCAATATGTGATAGACTTACCGTATTAATAACTGCAGCTCCGCTTTTTATTATGTATCCGGATATACTGCCGTTTCCTAAAATAAATACTTCATTTCCTATTTCCGAATTGATTATGGTACTTCTGTAAATACCTGTGGGCAGAGAGATACTTCCGGCAACATCTCTTGTTTCGCCGGTAAATTTCCCCAAAACACATTTTCCGAAGAAGAGGCTGTTTATGATTTTTCCCGGATTAAAATCATAAACAACCGCAATTAAAGACCAGTCATTACAGTAGTTTCCGTTACCTTTAAGGATTTTTATCTCATCTTCGGTAAGCTTCCGTATGGAATCCCCGAAGAGTACGCTTTCTCCCCTTTTTTCTTTTACTGCCCTTATACTGCTGATAAAATTCGATGAGCCGATTATTCTGCTTAATTCTTCCTTTATATCTTTCATACAGGTCTGTTATAATCTACCTGCCTAAATATTTTTTTACCATGTGTTTGTTGTCCCGGATCCAGTTGTAGTATTTTTTACGTTTAAGCTGTGAGCTTGCAGCTTCATCCAGAACTATAACCGCATGAGGATGAAGCTGGAGAGCGGAAGCTGTAATCTGTGAATCAATCGGTCCTTCTATAAACCGGGCACATACCTGGGCCTTGTTTTTACCATTAGCAGCCAGTACGATTTTTCGTGCTTCTAATATTGTTCCCACTCCCATGGTGATTGCGAAGTGGGGCACCTCGTCGATACTGTTAAAGAATCTGGAATTATCCTCGATAGTCTGTTCTTCCAGAGTTTTAACCCTGGTCCGGCTTCCGAAGGATGATCCCGGTTCGTTAAATGCTATATGTCCGTCACTCCCGATGCCTAAAAGCTGCAGGTCTATGCCGCCGGCCTTTTCTATTTCTTTCTCGTACCACTCACAGAATTCCTCTGCATCTTCTACCATTCCCTGCGGAACATGTACATTTTCCGGGTTTATATTTATATGCTTAAAAAGATTTTCCCACATAAAAAAGTTATAACTTTCCTTATGAGCCGGAGGAAGGCCGAGATACTCATCCAGGTTAAATGTAATTACCTTGGAAAAATCGAGCCCTTCCTCTTTATGAAGCCGGATGAGCTCTTTATAGGTGCCGAGCGGAGTACTGCCTGTAGCAAGGCCTATAACCGAATTAGGCTTTTTTCTGACCTGTCTGGCAATTTCACCGGCAGATATTTTACTCATTTCATTATAGTCTTCAGTTAAGATTACTTCCATAATAAGCCCCCTTTTTCCCAGTGTATTGATTTTTTAGAAAATTAAAACAATAAAAAACCCGGCCGGTACAGGCCAGGTTTTTATCTTACTCTTCTATTATAATCGATTCTACGGGGCAATCGGCAGCCGCATCACGTACGGCATCCTCATGCTCCGGCGGAACTTCGGGCTTTATAACCGTTGCAAATTCATCACCCAGCTCGAAAACCTCGGGAACACTGTCTGTGCATAGACCACATGCCGTACACAGATCTTCATCAATCTTTACCTTCATTTTTTACTCCTCTTACGATTTAATTTTTATTCGGGGAAATTACCTTCTTCTCCCGAAGATGCGAAGTATGAACAGGAATAAATTAATAAAATCAAGATAAAGTTTCAAGGCACCGAGAATAGAAATTCTTAAGAAATCAGCTTCGGAAGGGGAATTGCCGAGTTCGTCACTCCAGCGTTTAATCATCTGTGTGTCGTATGCCGTAAGGCCCAGGAAAAGGGCGACTCCGCCGTAGGAAAGAAGCCAGTACAAGGCGCTGCTCTTTAAGAACATATTTACTACGGAAGCTATAATTATCCCCCATAATCCCATTATAAGGTAATGGCCCAAAGACGAGAGGTCCCTTTTTGTCGTTACGGCATAGATGCTCATGCCGGCAAAGGTTCCCGCTGTGATGAAAAGACTGGACGCGATACTTGCTCCTGTGTATGCCAGAAAAATAAGCGAGAGCGTAACACCGTTTAATACGGCATAAGCGGCAAATCCTAATGTCGCCGCAGTGGGGCTTAATGTCATTATTTTTGCGGAAAGGAAGAATACAAGGGCAAGCTCACCGATTATGATTCCGAAAAAGAGAATCGGGTTTTTAACGAGAGCTAATACGAGCTGCGGTGTCGATGCAAAACCGAGCGCTACAACCCCTGTTAATGCAAGGCCGATAGCCATCCATAGATAAACATTTCGAAGAACGGTCCTTTCCCTTACCGCCTTTATGGAAAGACTTACAGGGTTCCTGTCGGACATGATACTACCTCCTTAAACAAAGCTATTGTTGTATAAAAATAAATATGGTATTAAAATAAACAAAGGTCAAGGATTATTGTATGCCTTTAAAAATTAGGCTTGACAGTTTTATAAAAATTACTATCTTTGCAGTAAGTACGGGTAGTAGTCGTAAAAAGGTCTATTGGAGGTTCTAAATGATTGCTCTTTTGTTAGGTATTTTACTTGTTTTATTTGCCGTATATTCGGTGCTTCCTTTTCCCTGGGCTTTGAACTGGTGGAATAATGTTCTGGAATTTGTAAAAGGCGGGGTACCTATTTTTGCTCTGTTTATAGGCGCAATTTCGTTTTTTGTGGGAATAGCTGATATTAAAGATAAAATAGAGGCAAAAAACGAGGAACTGGAAGATGAAACGGAAGATAAGTCTGCGGAAGAAAAACCGGATGCTTGACAACACCGGTTTTATCTGTTAAAAGAACAAAACGAAAGAATATAGTTATACGTTAAGGTAGTAATATGAAAACAATTTTTTTAAAACCAAAAGATATTCAAAGAAAGTGGTACATCATAGATGCCGAAGGTATTGTTCTGGGTAAACTCGCGGTTAGAATAGTCGATTTACTTCGCGGGAAGCATAAGCCCATTTTTACCCCGAATATGGAGGTAGGCGATTATGTTGTAGTGGTAAATGCCAGCAAGATCGTTGTAACGGGGAGAAAGGCTCAGCAGAAAATGTATTACAGGCATTCGGGCTATCCCGGGGGGCTTAAAGCGGTAAATTATAGTAAAATAATGGCACAAAAACCGACATTTCCCCTCGAACATGCCGTTAAGGGAATGCTCCCGAATGGAAGACTCGGCAGAAAATTATTTACAAATTTAAAGATATATGCAGGTCCCGAACATCCGCATGAATCGCAGAAACCGGTTAAAGCGGAGATTAAAACTAAGTAGGAATAGGAGAAAAGAGTGGTTAAAAATCTGGTAGTTGTAGTAGGCAGAAGGAAAACTGCTGTTGCAAGAGTATATTTAAGAGAAGGTTCGGGCAGGATAACTGTTAATCACAGGAAATTCGAAACTTATTTCCCGATAGAGGAATATCAAATATATGTTAAACAACCTCTTGTTGTAACCGATTTTCTGGATAAATTTGATATTCTTATAAATTTAAAAGGAGGCGGGCTTTCCGGGCAGGCCGGAGCATGCCGGCATGGCATAGCGCGGGCATTGCTTGCATACAGCGAAGCCAATAGACCGGTCTTAAAGGCGAATGGTTTTTTAACCAGAGATTCCCGTATGGTGGAGAGGAAAAAATACGGACAACGGGGTGCAAGAAGAAAATTCCAGTTCTCCAAGAGGTAATTTAACCGTCATTTCCGTGCAGAAGAGAGGCGCAGCGGGGGGATTCTATAGAGTTGGATTTTCCGACGGCTCTTCTCTTTTTTTACTGAAAGATATTCTTTTAAAAGCCGGGATTTTTAAAGGTGATGAGGTAGAGCGTAAAACTCTGCCGGTTCTGGAAGAGCAGTCTAAAACACTGGAAGCGGAAAGAAAGGCACTAAACCTTCTGTCGCATTCGATGCATACCCGGAAAGGGCTAAAGCTTAAGCTTATGCAGAGAGGCTTTAGTGAGGATATTATTGATAAGGCACTTAAAAGGGTGGAGGAATTGGGCTACATAGATGATGCAAAATTCGCCGAAACCTGGCTTGCATCAAGAATTACAAGACATCCGGAAGGAAGACTTGCATTGATTTCCCACCTTATGCAGAAAGGTGTGGAGAGGGCTCTGGCGGAATCGACAGTAAATGAATTATGCAGCCGTCAGATGGAACTTGAATGCGCACGTACGGTTCTTAATAAGCTTACTAAGCTTACAGAAAAGAAAAAACTTAACAGGCAGATTTTATTTTCAAAACTGTACCGGAAAGGTTTCAGTTATGAAATCATCAATACCGTTATGGAAGATTGAGGTTTTCAACTGCAGGCGGAATGTAATTAAAACAGTATTCCAGTATGAACCTGGGAAGGTCGATTACGGCAGCAGCGGAATCCAGGATAACCGAATCGGAAGATGCTACAATACCTCTATATCTTTTAAGAGGGTAATCCGCAGAGGGAACAAGCTGCACACTGTATTTCCCTTTAACGGCGTTTTCCAGTTTGCTGCGGATCTTTTCTCCCATGACTCCGGAATATGAAACAGGAGAATCGATAAAGATATCCAGCCTGTCCGGTTTTAAATTTACCAGATGTTTAATAATCTCATTTACCGCTTTTTCAGTGACCCTGCTTTCTCTGTAGCTTCCGTGTATTCCTGCCGAATCCCTTACAATACCATCATCTGCTATAAAGAGAGTGCAGCCTTTTAAATAGCTCTCTACGGTAATCAGTGTATTATACCAGTCAACACCGACAGCAACAGCTTCGGCTTTTTTCAGGGGCACTATTTTTCTTTTCCTGCTAAAGGCCGTTCCGGAATCTACAACACCGCGGAAAAGGCAGTTTCTCCGGATTTTAGACAGCCGGTACCTGTCCCCTATAAGTTTCAGCGAAGCTTTTCCCGGGTATCCCCGCTCCAGGAGAAAACGGTAATCGCAAACAGCTTTATGAAAATCTGACATTGACATACTGGACATAATCACTATACTAAAGAATATAGAGAAATAAACTCTTAAAAATATCCTTACAGAAGGATAGGGTATATGGCCAAAAATGAAAAGAAGATAAGGATATTTTCTGCTCTGGAAGTAGCCAACATATGCGGTGTCGTAAATCAGACCGCTATCAATTGGATAAAAAGCGGTTATTTAAAAGCATTTATGACTCCCGGCGGCCAGTACCGGGTTTATGAGGAGGATCTGCTCGAGTTCTTAAAATCCAGGGGAATGCGGATTCCGGAAGAAATCGATGCAGGAGAGGAAGAAATTGCAGAATGGCAGAGAGTACTCATTGTAGATGATGACAGGGATATAAATCATATTATTAAACGGTATTTGTCGAGAAAAATGCCCGAATTTACCATTCTGCAGGCCTTTGACGGATACGAAGCAGGCAGAATGATATCCGAGTGGAAGCCGGGAATAATAATACTCGATATCTATCTTCCGGGCATCGATGGACATATATTGTGCAGAAAGATTAAATCCGATCCGGATCTTGGCAATCCTGTTATAATAGGAATAACGGGATTGGATAATCCGGAAGAGAGAAAAGCACTTTTAAAAGAGGGTGCGGAAGCGATATATACCAAACCGCTGGATCTGGAAGTGCTTGTAGTAAAAATTAATGATTTGATTTTAAAGTATAGAAGGGGAAATGGCGCATAAAAAAGGTACTGTCCTGGTTGTCGAAGATGAAGACTCGATCCGGCTGACGCTGCGGGATTTTTTAAAGCGTAAGGGATATGAGGTGTTTGTCGCCTCCGACGGAGTCGGTGCAATAAAACATCTCCTTGATCATACAATAGACATTATCGTAACGGATTATCGAATGGATATATTAGGCGGAGATTATTGGGTAAGGTTTTTAAAACGTTATCTCGGTGATAAGAAAATTATCATTACAAGCGGCTTTTTAAAATCGGATTTTCTGATTCCGTTTCCGGTACTGTACAAACCGTTCGACTACACAGAACTTGAAAAACTTATCGCGGAGTCTCTGCAGGCGGAACAAAACGAACAGGATTAGTTAATTGTCTAAGAACAAAGCCTTTATAGCTCATGTTTACGGTACCGTACAGGGGGTCGGTTTCAGGTTTTCCGCTGTGTACATGGCAAGGAGGCTGAAAATTTCGGGGTATGTAAGAAACATGCCGGATGGTTCGGTGGAAGTTGTGGCAGAGGGGAGTCCGGAGAACTGTACCAGGCTGATAGAATGGCTAAAAAAAGGCCCTCCCGGCGCTTTTGTCAGGGAAGTTAAGGTACAGAACAGCACGTACAGCGGATTATACAGGGGTTTCACCGTACAGTATTAAAAAAAGCCGGCAGTTAATGTGCCGGCTTTATGATTTTCCGATTTGTCATTATTTTTTTACGGAATAGAATGCATCCTTTCCGGCAAACCGGGCGGTTCCTTCCAGAAGTTCTTCTATCCTCATAAGCTGATTATACTTGGCTATTCTTTCCGACCGCGATACGGATCCTGTTTTTATCTGCCCTATTTCCAATGCGACAACGTAATCCGCAATAAAAGTATCTTCTGTCTCACCGCTTCTATGAGAAACAACTGCGGTAAAACCTGCTTTTTTAGTCATATCGACCGCTTCGTATGTCTCTGTTAAAGTTCCTATCTGATTAAGTTTAATCAGAACGGAATTCGATATTCCCAGGTCGATTCCTTTTTTTATTCTCTTTGTATTGGTAACAAAAATATCATCTCCGACGAGCTGAATTTTGCTGCCGAGTTTGTCGGTAAGTATCTTCCACCCATCCCAGTCGTCTTCCGCCATTCCGTCTTCCAAAGATATAATCGGATATTTTGATACCCAGTCAGCGTAGAAATCTACTATTTCAGCCGGCGTCAGCTCTCTGCCGTCGGATTTTTTAAAGATATATTTGTTCTTTTCGACGTCATAGAATTCGGATGCCGCAGGGTCCAATGCAATATAAATATCTTCTCCCGCTTTGTAGCCTGCTTTTTCGATTCCCTGAAGAATAACTTCTACGGCTTCTTCATTGGACTTTAAATTGGGTGCAAAGCCTCCTTCATCGCCGACAGCCGTGCTGTATCCTTTGCTCTTTAGAACCGCTTTAAGATTATGAAAGGTTTCGGACATCATACGTACCGCCTCGTGAAAAGACTGAGCGCCGACCGGAACAATCATAAACTCCTGCAGATCAACGGAATTATCGGCATGTGCCCCTCCGTTAAGAACATTCGCCATGGGAATAGGCATTAGTGACGCATGGTAGCTTCCCAGATACTTAAAAAGTGGAACAGCCAGATAATCCGCTGCAGCACGTGCGACTGCCATGGAAACACCGAGTATTGCATTTGCGCCTAATTTGCTCTTGTTTTCCGTTCCGTCAAGCTCTATCATGGTTTTATCTATATCTACCTGATCCAGTGCATCCAATCCGATGATTTCCGGTGAAATTATGTCATTTATATTCTGTACGGCTTTAAGAACTCCTTTGCCCATGTAGCGCGATTTATCTCCGTCCCGAAGTTCAACGGCTTCGTGTTCGCCCGTAGATGCACCTGACGGTACTGCGGCACGTCCCATGGAGCCGTCTTCTAAGATAACATCGACTTCTACTGTCGGATTTCCCCTGGAATCCAGAATCTCTCTTGCTTCGACGTAGTCAATAATACTCATTTTAAATCTCCTGTATTTATAATTTATATCTATCAATATGTAGATTAATTGGTGCAACTGTCAAGTTAAGGCGTTAAAAATATTTAAATCTTCGGATTTCTTGACCCAGGGAAGGAAAAAAGCATAAAATACTATTCATGAGGTATTCGGCTGTACATGGCAAAACATTGCGGGAACCTCCTCATGAGGTAAAATTCGCATCTTCGGCACTGTTAATACAGGGCGGGTATATACGCCCGCTTGGGCAGGGGCTTTTTTCGTACCTTCCTCTGGGAATAAAAACTATTGAGAGGATAAAAGGAATAATACGAAAAGAAATGGACCGGCTCGGAGGACAGGAAGTGCTGGTGCCGCTTATTAATCCTGCGGAAATATGGAAGAAGAGCGGAAGGTATGAATGGATTCATAAGGAGATGATACGTTTTAAAGACCGCAACAATCATGAGCTTGTTATTGCCCCCACTCACGAGGAGGCGATGATAGAACTTGTTAAGGGAAGTTTGTTAAGCTACAGGGAGCTTCCGCTGCTTCTCTACGAATTTCAGATAAAATTTCGTGATGAAGAAAAGCCCAGAGGGGGATTGATGCGGGCAAAAGAATTCCTAATGAAGGATGCATATTCATTTCACAGATCCTTTTACAGCCTTAACGATTTTTTCCCTAAAATATTTGCATCATATAAAAGAATTTTTAAGAAGTGCGGAATCAAAATTATTACAGCGGAAGCAGGTGTAGGTTTTATAGGCGGCAAAAAATCGTATGAATTTCTGATGCCTCTGGAAACCGGTGATGATACCATCATAAGTTGTGAAAAATGTCATTACCTGGCGAACAGAAACATTGCAACTACGGGCAGGGATTATCATACGGAAAAACTTCTGAAAACTGAAAAGGTATATACTCCGGATCGTATTACAATAGATGAACTGGCCGGCTATCTGGGAATTACAAAGGATAGATGTGCCAAGAGTATTGTTTATCATACAGGAAAAGGGCTTGTAATGGCTGTAGTGCGGGGTGATTACGAAATCAGCGAGGAGAAACTTTCACGGTCTATCGAAGCTCCCGTGTTTAGACTGGCGTCCGATGATGAGCTTCATAGTGCCGGCCTTGTTCCCGGATTTTTATCTCCCCTGGGAATAAAGGGGTCCGTAGAGGTTGTTACGGATGACACTATTGTTAAATCATCGAACCTTGTATACGGAGCAAATGAAAAGGATTATCACCTTAAGAATATCAATTACGGGAGAGATTATACTGCGGATAATATCGCCGATATCTCTTTGCCCGGGGATGCGGATGTATGCCTGCAGTGCGGGTGTGAGCTTAAGGAAATAAAAGCCGTAGAGATCGGACATATCTTTAAGCTTGGTGACGGCTACTCAAAAGCTCTTAATCTGCATTTTCAGGATGATAATGGAAAAAAAGGTTATGCACATATCGGATGCTACGGTATCGGAATAGGCAGACTGCTCTCTGCAATTGTGGAATCTAACCATGACGAAAGGGGGATCGTATGGCCTTATGCTGTTTCGCCGTATCAGATGTATCTTATCACTATCGGAAAGTCGAATACTGTAAAAAAGACTGCCGAGGATATATATAAAAAGATGGAAGCTGTTACACTGTTCGACGACCGCAGCGAATCTCCGGGAGTAAAATTAAAGGACTCTGATCTGCTCGGTATTCCCGTAAGAGTTGTGGTGTCATCACGTAATCTGAACAGGGGTGTTATTGAAATCAGCGACAGAAAGACGGGGTTTACCCGGCTTATTCCGAAAGAAAAAATTACGGAAGAAATTTCCGCACTTTTTAATAAACAGCAAAAGGATGTTTAGTTTAAAAGATGTTTAAATTAACACCGGAAATAATAGATCAAATCATCTTTGCCATGGAGGACCAGGAGAACAGCTTTGTGGTAAATCCGGATACAGGCGGCCTGGCAGAGGTAAGAGATGATGATGAAAGTCTTAAAGATGAAAAGTATATCGAAATTCCCGAATGGAGGCCTGTGGACGGCTACAGGTTAATGGAGAGTTTTATTTCAGGACTTCATAATCCTATCTACAGGCAGCAGCTTCTGGACGCTATTGCATCGGGACGAAAGGTGTTCAGGAATTTCAAAAACAGTCTTAAAGGGAATGCGGTACTTGAACGAAAATGGTTTTTATATAAAGAAAGGGAGTTAAAAAGAATAATCTATGAATGGTATAATACAAATCGTGAAATTCAGGGTTTAAAGAAAATTCAAATCCCTGCCGCGGAAACGGAAGATCTCGTATTGAGTGATTTTGTTTTTACAAGGTGGCATAATAATAATCCTGCCATTATTGCGGAGCTTGACAGGAAAGCCGTATTCGGATGGTATAAAGGTTTCGAACCGGAAGTTGCCGAAAAACTGTACAATAAAAGAATATCAAATCTTCCGGATATAGATGATAAGAGTTCCATAGTATTTACAGCGCAGACTCCTTCCGATGAAACCGCCGGGTTTATATGGGTTATTAAGAAAAAAAAGACCGTCATTAATACACAGTATTTCCTTATTGTGCAGCTGTATGTAATAGAAGAGTATCGCGGGCTTGGAATTGCAAAGGCATTACTTAAACACCTTGTCGACTTTACACTTAAGGAGAATATCAACCTTATAGATATCGCGCTTCCCGATAGCCTGTTTGAGTCTATATCTATTTTTGAAAGTTTCGGTTTTAGAACTGTTTCTAAAACCCTGGAGCTTAATATGGAACAGCTATAGAAAATTATTCGGTGTGTCTTTTCTTAAGAATTATATCCACTGTTTCCTCGAACCCTCTGCCCGACGGGTTTGTTGTAATATATCCGGGCAGAAATTCAAGGTCTTCAAGAAATTTCTTGATATTAGCAACTGCTACCGTATATGGAAGTTCTTTAAACATAGGCTCATCATTGGGTGAATCCCCGATAAAGATTATCCTGTTTTTTAAAGCGGACATCTGTAAACCGCTCATATCGGCAAGAAACCATTTTAAACATGATACCTTGTCATAGTCTCCGAACCAGCAGTTTACATGGATGCTCGAAACCTTATATGCTGTTCCTTCCTCCTCCATGATTCTGCAGATTCTGTTTACGTCGTCTTTATTTAAAGGTTCTGTGTCCTCGCAATAATCGATTGCAAGATCGGAAATCCTGAAAAACTGATCGGATGCTATCCTGCTTCCCGGAACTTCCCTTACTATCCTTTCTCCTATATGTTTTAGTCTTCTGCTGTTTTCCCGCCTTTCTTTTTCGGAAAGAAAATAGCGTCTTTTCATCTTTTTTGTCCTGCGGTTGTAGCTGAAATAGAACGAACCGTTTTCTCCGATGACTCCGGAGACAGGCCACATGCGTGCTATATGGTCGCACCAGCCTGCCGGTCTCCCGGTAACAGGTACAACACTGATTCCGTTTCTGTACAATCTCCATATTGAATCGAAAGCATAAGAGTCTATAAGGCCGTTCGTAGTTATGGTGTCATCTATGTCGGTGAATAGGAACTTAAGATCTCTGCAAAATTTTTCAGGAATACGAGATACTTCTTCGGTGTTGTACTGCATCATAAGTTTAGACTCGATTATTCTTTATTAAGAAGGTTTTTTCGCATTTGTTCCGTGTTCAGGTGTATTTTCTTTAAATCCCCCATTACCGCATCTACTACATGCTGCTTTATATCTTCTCCCGGAGCCAGACTTTTAAGTACTTTCTGTCTGTATTCCCTGCACTTGTTCACTTTGCTTACAGTGTAGATCATAATATCCGGGGCCGGAATATCTTCATCCATCTTTCCATTGGGATTCAGCCTTAATGTGTTTCCGTTAATCGCTATAAACACCATGTAGTCATAAGATTTTATATAGGAATCGATTTCCTTCTGCCCTTTGCCTGTGGATGGGTCCCAGGGTCTGTAGCGGGTGCCTGCAGGGAATACTAAAATTAACCTTCCCGATTTCCTCAGTTCAAAGAGCTTCTTTAATGCCGCCAGGTTTATTTTTTTTCTTCTCTCCTGCGCTTTATTCAGTTCTTCCCGGGCGCTGATCTTTTCGAGCCCGCTTTTGGGGAAGATTACCACCCTGGTAAATATTTCGGTAAACGAGCGGACAAGTGCACTTTCCTCGTTTAATTTTACTCCCGCCACCGAAACTATCGACTTAGCTACTTTGTCTCCCCACTCACCTTCTTTTTCCATAAGGTCGTAAAAACAGGGTATATCAAAATTGCTGTAGTGCTCCATAAGTATCAGGCATCTTTTGCCCTCCAGAGCAAGTTTGTAAAGCTCTTTAAGGTTGTTAAAACCGATTATTCCGCTTCCCGGGAGCATCAATTCGTGGAGAATACTCTGCATCAGATCCTTATTTCTTGTGTCTCCCTCCTGATAGACATTGCGCTCTGTAATAACCGTGTGCTTATGGGGTGCATTTTCTATCATTTTCATTATGGTTTTCTGGAATTTTTTGTTAAGTTTTTCCGTACTATCCATCGTTTTTACCTCGTTTTAATTTGTCGGATAAATTAGGGTGAAAATATAGTACATCAATTCTTAAATAATTAAAAGAGATTAAGAAGGAGAGAAATTAAAAATTAATGAAAAAATAAAAAGTCTTTCCAAACACTCATTTTCCTGATATGATATATACAAAAAATATATCAAGGAGGCACCATGAAAAAGGTACTAATTACTCTACTGGTGTTAGCAGTAGCTTTCTCTGCCTTTGCAGGGGGCACTAAGGAACAGGCGAAGAAGCAGGCGCCGTCTGCAGAGAAAAAAGCGGAAGCGCCGGCACCGGCACCGGCAAAACCGGCGATAAAGAATCCGGATACGCTGGTTTATGCAACATACGGTACGATCGATACGCTGGATACCGCAAAAGCCTATGACACGGCATCATGGACTATGCTCAGGACAATGTATGATACCCTGGTAACGTACGATGGTTCGGCTACCGATAAATTTGTTCCTGTACTTGCCACGGAGGTTCCGACAGTAGCTAACGGCGGAATTACCAACGGTGGCAGGACGTACAGATTTAAAGTCAGAAAGGGTGTTAAGTTTCACAATGGCGATACATTAACGCCGGAAGATATTGCATACTCGATAAAAAGAAATATGGTCCTGGATGTCGGCGGCGGACCCGACTGGATATGGTACTATATCTTCTTGGGCACATATTCCTCGCGGGACGGCAAGGGCAATATTGTCGTTGACTTTAAGGGCATAGACAAAGCAGTTACAACAGACGGCGATTATGTGGTATTTAACCTTAAAAAACCCTTTCCCCCTTTATTGGGAGTTGTAGCAGGGGCATGGGCTTCTGCTTCTGTTTATTCCAAAAATTACATTGTTTCAAACGGCGGATGGGACGGTACCGAGGCCACCTGGAAAAAGTACAACAACCCCAAAGAGAATACGGAAACAATGTACGACAAAGAATGCGGAACAGGCCCGTATAAGCTCGACCGCTGGGAAAAGGGCGTGGAGATGGTGGTTATCAGGAACGATAACTACTGGGGACCGGAACCTGCATTAAAGAAAGGTATCTATAAGATTGTTAAAGAATGGTCTACAAGAAAGCTGATGCTCATTCAGGGCGATGCGGATATAGCTACTGTAGATCCCCTATACTATCCCGAGATGGATAAGGAAAAGGGTTTAACCGTATATAGAAATTTGCCTACCCTTAATGTCGGCGGCATAAATTTTAATGAGAAAATAAGCACTCAGGACAATCAGCTTATTTACTCCGGAAAACTCGACGGCGAAGGTATCCCGGGCAATTTCTTTGCGGACAAGGATATAAGACTTGCTTTTATTTACTCCTGGGATGAACAGACATTCTTAAAAGATATTGTAAACGGCCACGGAATGGATCCCGTTACTCCGATTCCCTTCGGTCTGCCGTACAAGGATAAGAGTTTAAAGAGTCGTCCTTTTGATAAGAAAAAGGCGGAAGAGCACTTTAAGAAAGCCTTCGGGGGCAAGGTCTGGAAGAACGGATTTAAGGTTGACCTTCTCTATAATTCGGGCAACAAGGTACGTGAAGCTTCCGATAAAATGCTGTCGGAAAATGTAATGTCGCTTAATCCGAAATTTAAGATTAATGTGCGGGGCGTTGAGTGGTCAGAGTATGTCGATATGATCAGAAGAAGAACGATGCCGATATACTTCATTGGATGGGCGCCCGATTATCCTGATCCGGACAACTATGTATATCCGTATATGCATTCAACGGGTACTTATGCGGGAAGGGCAGGCTACAAGAATCCCGAAGCGGATAAACTAATCGAAGAAGCCGGTGTCGAGCTTAACCCTGCAAAGAGAAAAGAGATGTACTACAGGCTGCAGCAGATATGGCTCGATGATGCTGTCGGTATCATTAATCTCCAGGGTGTCGGAAACCGGTACATGAAAAACTGGGTAAAGGGTGCATACTATAATCCTATGCAGAGTTCGCCCTTCGATCTCCTTCCGGTACTTAGAAAGCAATATTAGAATTATTATATCATAGTAATTCCTGCAGGCTCCGGTTACCCGCCGGAGCCTTTTTTCCGTGTTAAGTTATTAAAACCAAAGGGTAAATCTTTATATTGACGTAATTATTATTTTAGCTTACCATTACCGCACTTCCCGGAATATGGAGAATCACATTGAGCCTTTTAAATTATATCATTAGAAGAGTATTGTTGATGGTCGTTGTTCTGTTCGGGGTTTCCCTCTTTGTCTTTGCTATAATGATGATTATCCCGCCCGGACGGCGTGCCGCAATTTATGTAACACAGGAGAAGATTACTCCGGATCAGATGAATGCCATGATAAAAAAGTACGGGCTGGATGACCCTGCACCTGTTCAGTATGTGCGCTGGTTAAAACAGATCCTTTCGGGAAATTTCGGGTATTCCGTTACCGCATCCGCACCCGTTATCGAGGGATTTAAAACATATTTTCCCATAACACTGGAGCTTGTCCTCTATGCCACACCGCTAATAATACTCGTAGGTATATGGCTGGGCACTATCGGTGCCGTGCACAAGGATAAACCGCTGGATCATGCAACACGCGTTTTTGCCATAATAGGATATTCACTGCCCACTTTCTGGCTCGGCCTGATTCTTTTAATGATTTTTTACGGCTACTTGGGAATATTTCCACCCGGGTATCTTTCCAATAAGGGAAAGGATATACTGTTCAGCCCGGCTTTTAAGAGATACACATATATTTTAACGGTGGATGCCGTTCTTAACTGGCGCTGGAATATTTTCTGGGATGCCCTGTATCACCTTGCCCTGCCGACTATTAATCTTATTCTGTTAAACAGTGCACTCATCCTGAGACTTATGCGGTCCAGTATGCTCGAAGCGCTAGGGCAGGACTACATAAGAACAGCTCTGGCCAAGGGTGCGGATAAGCGTACAATCTATAATATTCATGCACGGAGAAATGCGATGATACCGGTTATTACTATTTCGGGAATTCTCTTTGCCGGTCTGTTAGGAGGTATGGTTATTACCGAGACAATATTTGCGCGTGACGGAATAGGACTCTGGATGGCACGTGCCGCTCTCCAGATGGATGTGCCTGCAATAATGTTTAATGTTTTGTTTTTAGGCACTGTCTTTGTTGTTTTTAATCTTATTGTTGATGTCGTTTATGCTTATATCGATCCCAGAATAAGGCTTGCTTAGCCTGTATTCCGATGTTATGAATATTAACTTCAGGAGGTTTTTTAAACTGCTGTGAATGACACTGTTGTAACTGAAAGGGAAAAAAAAGAAAAGATTGCGGTTCATCCGAGGCTGCAGGAATTCCTGTTCTCCACCAGGAGGTTTTTGAAAAATCCGTTAACGATAATAGGGCTTGTTATTATAATACTTTTTGCACTCATAGCCGTTTTTGCGCCGTTAATTGCTCCTCCTCAGGGTTCCGATCCCTACCGGATTCCGCATACCGGATGGAAAATGGCGCCTTCACCGCCTTCGGATCTGCATCCGCTCGGGACTCTCGAGCAGCAGTACGATATTTTTTATGGTGTTGTGTGGGGCACACGACTTGCATTCCGTATCGGTGTAGTAGTCGTTTTTGCAAACCTTTTAATCGGAATCATACTGGGAGCCCTGGCCGGTTATTACGGAGGTATTACGGACGAAATAATTATGCGCATAACGGATATGTTCTATGCCATACCCTTTCTTGTTGCCGCCATGGCTTTGGTTGTTGCAATCGGCAGGGGCCTAAAAGCCGTTATTATTGTACTTATCATATTAGGCTGGCCTACATATACACGTGTTATACGCGGCGAGATACTCGTTCTGCGGGAAAAGGATTATATCCTTGCTGCCAGGGCCGGCGGTGCATCCAGTTTAAGAATCATCTTTAAACACATTCTTCCGAACTCGATCTATTCGGTTCTTATTATAGCATCGATGAATATAGGAACGGTTGTGCTGACAGCAGCCGCTCTGTCTTTTCTCGGTCTCGGTTCCGAAACCGGGTATGCGGACTGGGGGCAGATGGTAGCGATGTCCAGAAACTGGATAGTCGGACCTGCAGATAACAGGCTTGCGTACTGGTACGTGGTAATTATTCCGGGATTTGTTATTGCCATGTTCGTTTTAGGCTGGAATCTCTTAGGCGATGCAGCCCGTGATGTATTCGATCCTAAAATGCGGAGACGATAGTGCAGAAGTTAATTGAAACCAGGGATATATATACGGATTTTTTTACCTTCGAAGGTGTTGTTAAAGCGTTAAACGGAGTAAGTATAATTGTAAACCAGGGTGAGACTTACGGGCTTGTAGGCGAATCGGGGTGCGGAAAGAGTGTTACGGTACGGTCGATAATGCGGATTGTGCAGTCACCGGGCAGGATAGTCGATGGTAAGATTCTTCTCTTTCTGAGCCTGGAGGATAAAGAGCAGGGAATAGATATTCTTAAACGCAGCGAAGCTTATATGGAATCGATCAGGGGAAATGATATTTCCATGATTTTTCAGGAGGCCAGCACTTCTTTAAATCCTGTTCTCTCTATCGGCTATCAGGTTGCAGAGAGCTTTTTACTGCACCGTCTCGATGAAATGCTTAAAGAGACAATCGATACCTTAAAAGGTGAGATCGAATCGGGAAAATTCTTTATTGCAGGATGGTGGAAAAAATTTCAAGAATTTCTTTTTAAAGCGGAACTTGACGGCCTGGAGAAATATACTGAGATGGTAGCCGGGATAGACAAACGTCTTTACGAATTGGAAGATGCAGCCGATAAGGCTTCCATAGACGAACGGAATCATCTTAACCGGAAACGCGACAGACTCAGAAAAACGGTTCCTGTTGTTCAATTTGTCAGGCATCTGCCCTTTATAAAACACTATGGTAAAAAGCTTCATAAAACGATTCGAATTCATGTGGTCGATCTTCTTAAAGAGCTGGGGGTAGCGAATCCGCACAATGTCGTAGATATGTATCCCCATGAACTTTCAGGGGGAATGCAGCAGAGAATTGTTATAGCAATTGCACTTGCATGTCACCCGAAACTTTTAATTGCCGATGAACCGACCTCCAATCTCGATGTTACCATACAGGCACAGATAATCGACCTGATAAAAATATTAAAGAATACAAGTATAGCGTCGGTACTGTTTATCACGCATGACCTCGGACTTGTTGCCGAGATGTGCGACAGGGTAACGGTGATGTATGCGGGTGATGCATGTGAGACTGCAGCGGTTAAGGACCTTTTTAAAGAGCCGCTGCATCCGTACACTAAAGGGTTACTGCGTTCCGTGCCTAAACTGAAAGCGCAAAAGGAACTGGAGAGTATTCCCGGAACCGTACCGAATCTTATTCACCCTCCTTCCGGCTGCAGGTTTCATCCGAGATGTCCCCATGCGAAGGATATCTGTTCCGGGGATAAGCCTCCTTTAATCGAGTATTCCGAAGGTCATTTTATTGCATGTTACCTCTACATTTAAAAAAGGACTTATTAAAGATGAGTAATAATATAATTGAAGTACGGGAATTAAAAAAATATTATCCGGTTCAGGGCGGGGTTTTTAAAAGGCATATTGCAGATGTAAAAGCCGTGGACGGTGTAAACCTTGCCATAAAAAAGGGTGAATGCCTGGGTCTTGTAGGGGAATCGGGGTGTGGAAAAACGACATTAGGCAAAACCATACTGCGCCTTAACAATGCAACGGAGGGGAGAATATACTTTAATGAACCTCAGGAAAAGGTAGAAGAGGTAGAGGGGCTTCTTTCTTCCGAAGACCGGGAGGAAAGAAGCAGAGGCCAAAAACTGAGGAAGAAAATCGATATAACAAAGTTCTATGGGCGCAGACTTCTTCCGCTGCGTCAAAAAATACAGATTGTGTTTCAGGATCCTTCCAATTCCTTAAATCCGAGAATGCTGGTAAAGGGAATTATTGCCGAACCTTTAATAACGCAGAAGCTTATGAACGCAAGAGAGATAGAAAAAAGGGTCATAGAGTTGCTCTATACCGTTGGTATGGCAAAAGAACATTTGATGCGTTATCCTCATGAATTCTCCGGCGGGCAGCGGCAGAGGATAGCGATAGCCCGCGCTCTTGCCACATACCCCGAGTTTATGCTTATGGACGAACCGACTTCCGCACTCGATGTGTCCGTGCAGGCTCAAATACTTAATCTGCTTCAGAAACTTCAGGCCGATTTTCAGCTGACCTATCTCTTTGTTACACATCACCTTCTTGTTGTAAAACATATAAGCAACAGAATTGCTGTTATGTACCTTGGTAAAATCATGGAGTTAGGCTCTACGGATGATATATTCGAAGATACTCATCACCCCTATACCCGGGCCCTTTTATCGGCAATACCGATACCGGATCCGGAAACAAAAATGAAGAAGATCATTCTTACAGGTGATGTTCCGAATCCTGTGAACCCGCCGAAGGGATGCAGGTTTAATCCGCGATGTAAATATGCAGAGGATATATGCAGAGAAGCCGAACCCGAATTGGAGGAAGCTTCCGGGAATCATTTTGTTGCATGTCACCGGTGGAAGGAACTATAGACTTAAGGGGCCGGGATAAAAGCTTAAAGACCGGAATCTAAATGGAAGCGAGGTAAAGGGGAAGCTCTTTGATGCTGTTAATTACGGGAATACCGGCTGTCTCCGGCTTTTCCGTACGGTTGTTTACCAGTAATATGCTGCCGCCTATTTCCTTAAAAGGTCTTAAGTACATTTCGAGGTCGTCTATAAACAGGACATTCTCAGGTTTTTTACCAATTGCAGAAAGCACCTTTTCGTAAAGTTCGAATGCGGGTTTGCCGTTCAGATTATTAAATCGGATATCAAATATATGTTCGAAAGAATCTTTAACATCAAGATAGTTAAGTACCCTCTCGGCATGTTCGGATGGGGAATTGGTGAGTATCGATTTCGGTATTTTTATTCCGGACAGCATCCTTTTAAGTTCGGGATCTCTTTTAATATAGTTTTCCACATTTTCAGGATGTACCTCGGTAAAAAAACGTTCGGGATTTTTAAATCCTGCTCTGCTGACAAGACCCTGCAGAGTAGTGCCGAAGCTGTCTCTGTACTGCCTTCTTAATTTCTTTGCCGATTCGGGTGGAATCCCGAGGTGTTTTGAAACGAATGCAGTCATTCTATGGCCGATCTCGATACTCATTCCCGAATTCTCCGGGTAAAGCGTGTTATCCAGATCGAACAGCAGATATTCTATTTTCATGATTAAGTCTTGTACCTGTTTTTTACAGTTTTGTCTATGGCCTTAAAAATAGATTTATAACCCGTGCAGCGGCATAGATGGCCCGATAGTGCTTCTTTAACAGCTTCATCACCGGGATCTGAATTTCTCATGAATAAGGCCTCCGCTGCTATGATAAAACCGGGTGTACAAAATCCGCACTGTACGGCGCCCTCCTCTATAAAGCTTTTCTGGATAGGGGATAATGAAACATTTCCGTTTTCATCGGTTTCTGTTAATCCCTCTATTGTAGTGATGCTTTTCCCTTCCATCTCTGCGGCAAGTATAATACAGGAACGTACAGGCTGACCGTCCGCGATTACTGCACAGGCTCCGCACTCTCCGTTACCGCAGCCTTCCTTTACACCCGTCAAGTGAAGCCGGTCTCTGAGGAGAGAGATAAGAGTTTCATCCTCTTCCACCTGCAGGTTATAACTGTTTTCATTTATTCTTATGTGCAATGGAATACTCATTTTATCAGCCTTTCCCTGACTTTGCAGCAGGCATCTTCTATCAGGTTTCCCGCAAGCACTTTTTTTGTAAAAGGTGCGGCACGAAGGCTTAAAGCTCTCGGATTAAGTGTTTTTAAGAGATAACTTTTTATGCCGGAGAATACTTCCGATGATCTTGCTGCTGTACCGTCTATCCGGGAAAGCATTTTTTCTACCTCCGGCAGCCTTACAGGGACAGATGCCGCCGCACCCAGGCATACCCTGTAGTTTAATCCGCCGGTTTTGTTATTGTCATAAAAGCCCTGCAAAGCACAGTTGATTACAGCCATGTCCATTCCGTTTACACGCGATGCACGAAAGTATGAACTGGCGGAGTTGTTTCGAAGAGGAATGATTATCTTAGCTATAATTTCTCCTCTTTCCAGTACTGTTTTTCCTGCTTTTATATAAAGATTTTCAACAGGCAGATTACGGATACCCCTGATGCTGAAAATTTCCGCCTCTGCATTCAGTGCAATTAATGTGGATCCGAATTCGGCTCCCGGAGAGGCGTGTGCTAAATTGCCTGCAATAGTAGCCCTGTTCCTGATTTCATAGCAGCCGAATTCTTTCCCTGCATCATGCAGAGCTTCCAGTTCCTCAGGCAGGCTTTTATACCTCAGCAAATCAGTAATCGTTGCAAGAGCACCGATTACTAATCTGTTTTCCTGTAAAGTTATTCTATCGAGGTTATCAATTCGTTTTATATCTATTACCGCTTCCGGCGAAATCCTGCCGGCTCTTTTTTCGACGAGAAGGTCGGTTCCGCCTGCGAGGAGCATGGAATTTCCGGTATCAAGGAGAAGTTCGCTTGCTTCAGCCAATGAATGCGGTACGAGATACTTCATTTTTCTTCTCCTTTCCCGTACAGTGCCTTTAAGATTCTGTCCTGATTAAGGGGAAGATCGTAAAAATCCATACCTGTTGCATCTCTTAGAGCATTTGCTATGGCAGGTGCAACGGACACAATTCCGTGTTCCGCAAGCGGCCGGGCTCCGAATGGTCCGCCGGGCTGCGGTGTTTCCAAAAAAACGGTTACTATTTCATCCGGAGTATCTTCCGGTGTAGGGATTTTGTAATCGGTAAGATTGGAGTTACGTACACGTCCTTTATCGCTGTAAATGAGGGTTTCATTTAAGGCAGCGCCAATACCCTGCACAACGGCTCCTTCTACCTGACCTCTGGCCATCACCGGATTAATAATTTTGCCTGCATCGAGAACAGTTACGAATTTTTTTACCCGTATTCTGCCGGTTTTTTTATCTAACTCAATTTCCGCTGCCTGGCAGCCGAATGTCCACTCTGCGGCTAACTCTCCCCTGCCTGTTTTCCTGTCGGGGTAGGTAAGTCCCTGCGGAACAATACTTCCTGTACCTATAACAGGCCCGGCAATCGCATGTCCGTCAGGAAATACATAACCCTCCGCCAGGTCGGCAAAGGATATACTATTCCGTCCATACCAGATTCTTTCGTTCGATGCGGTCAGCTTATCGGGAGTGGTTTTAAAAACCTCCGAAGCTATTGCTTTAAATCTCTCAAGCACGGATATTGCCGCCTTCTTTACCGCGGAACCGGCTTTCCAGGTCGTGGAAGATGCAACAGTCTGCCACTCGTACGGTGTAAATTCGGTGTCCACTCCTCTATTGTGATGGATTTTTTCCACGGGTACACCGAGAGTTTCCGCTGCAATCTGAGATAATGCAGTGACGGAACCCTGGCCCATGTCGACATGGGAGGCAAGTAAATGGAATGTGCCGTCTCTGTTGGCACGTATAATTACGGATGACCCTGCATTTGTGCTCATAACGGGAGACTTCATCAGTGCAGCTATGGACTTGCCGGCTGCAAAACGCGGATTATCCGGTTCTTCTCTTTTATCAAGCTGTATCTCTTTAACAGCCCTCCGTATTGCGCCTTCCAGGTCTCCATTGCTTTTTCTTATTATCTGCCCCAGATTGTTTTCGGACCCGGGTTTTAAAATGTTTTTTAAGCGTAGTTTTACCGGGTCTGTTTTTAGTTCGCGTGCTGCAATATCCATTGTTCTCTCTGTCATCCAATGGGCTTCCGGATGACCGTATCCTCTGCATGCACCAACCAATGGGGTATTGGTATAAACACCGAAAGAATCTATATTCACATTTTCTATTTCATAGGGACCTGTTGCATTATGGCCGGTTCCTGTTACAATATTAATGGAATAATCTCCGTAAGCTCCTCCTGCCAGATGAACTTTTACATCCGCTGCTACGAGTTTTCCGTTACGGGTAAATCCCATTTTTATATGCGAGTGAGTTCCTCTGCCTATAAGTGAGCCGAAAAACATCTCTTCCCGTGTAAGGATCAGGCGCAGCCATCTGCCGGGGAAGAATTTTGCGGCATAGGCTGTAAGAGGTTCTATTGTAAGGTCGGATTTGCCGCCGAACCCTCCGCCAAGATAAGGAACCGTTACACGAACGAGGTTGTTCGGGATGTTAAACATTCTGGACAGCGCACCACGGACAATGAAGGGCCCCTGGGTGGATGAGTATATATGAAGCTCCTTCCCTTTCGACCATTTTGCTATTGCTCCGTGCGGTTCTATCTGTGCATGTGCAATGTGCGGGAATGTATACGTACGTTCTATTATTACATCCGAATTTTTAAATCCTTTTTCCGTATCACCCTTTTCGAGGTGGTAGTGATGGAAGATATTTGTTCCGGGTTCGGGGTTAAATCCCGGCAGGTGAAAATAACTTCCCAGTTCTTCATGTATTAAAGGGGCCTTTTCCCCTGCGGCATCTACGGGATCTTCCACATGCGGGAGTTCTTCATAATCCACCCTTACAAGACGGGCAGCTTTTTCCGCAGCGGCAATTGTATCTGCCACTACTGCCGCTACAGGTTCTCCTATGTACCGTACCCTGTCTTTGGCAAGCGGAGGCTGGTCGTATATGCAGATTCCGGCAAGAAAATCAATTTTTTCTCCCGTAATAATGCCCCGGACTCCTTCCGTTTTATATGCATCTTCTGTAAAAACGGTTTTTATTCTGCCGTGAGCAACGGAGGAACGTACGACTTTAATGTGCAGCACATTCGGAAATTCGACATCGGCAATATATACCGCTTCGCCGGTTACCTTTTCGAATGCATCAAACTTTGTAATACTTTTCCCTACTGTTTTAAGTTCCATATGCAATGTTCCCCGGTATTTTTTCCTGCATAGACCGGCAGTCTGATTATAAACACTATATAAATGTATTTATATCACGGACAGATGTCAATTAGCGTAATCCGGGCTTTATTAAAATATTTGACTGCATCACTTAAATACTATATAATAAAGGAAAAATCTTAATTAAGGAGGTCGCTGGATGAAGCGTATTCTATTTTTAGTTCTTACGCTCTCTCTTGTTGTTTCCTTCGCGTTTGCCGGAGGTTCGAAGGAGAAAAAAGCCCAGCCGCAGGCTGCAAAGAAATTTAAACTGGCTGCTGTTTTTCAGACGGCAATTGAAGAACCATGGGACGGAGTAATCCACCAGGCATGTTTAAAGGCACAGAAAGAATTGGGAGTGGATTATGAATTCACAGAGAAAGTCTCTGCTGCGGATTTCGAGAAAGTACTGCGTGAATATGCAGAAAGAGGTTTCGACTTGA
This sequence comes from Spirochaetota bacterium, assembly GCA_013151965.1. Classification (GTDB taxonomy): domain Bacteria; phylum Spirochaetota; class Spirochaetia; order SZUA-6; family SZUA-6; genus SZUA-6. Next base: position 16,801 of record JAADHF010000112.1, on the reverse strand, counting down.
TTGTCGGAGATGCTTTTTTAGCAGGGGAAGAGCCTTCCAGACGTGTGGCAAAAGATTATCCGAAGATCGCTTTCGCTTTCGGTTCCGAGTTCGGGCCTGTAGCGCCTAATTATTCGGTTTTTGATAACTGGATTCAGGAACCTGCTTACTTAAGCGGTGTAATAGCCGGTAAACTGACCAAGACCAATACGCTTGGCGTTGTTGCTGCAATTCCTATCGGCGAGGTTAACAGGCTGGTAAATGCTTTTAAAGACGGTGCCCTTTCGGTTAATCCAAAGATCAAAATGAAGATTGCCTATATCGGAAGCTGGTTCGATCCGCCGAAGGCAAAAGAGGCGGCTCTTGCACAGATAGAGGCAGGTGCGGACCTTATCTATGCTGAGAGATTCGGTGTGTTTGATGCATGTAAAGAAAAAGGTGTTTATGCGTTCAGCAATATGTCGGATCAGTCATCTATGGCTCCCGGTGTTGTTATTACAGGTCCTGTCTGGGATATGTATCCGACAATTAAGTATTCTATCGAAGCTGTTAAAAAGGGTGCATGGGTTGCCATGGACTTAAAGGACTGGTCGATGATGGCGAAGGGCGGTGCCAGACTTGCGCCTTTCCACGGTTTTGCAGACAAGCTTCCGAAAGATGTTCTTGAAACTGTAAAAAACCTCGAAGCAAAAATAAAAGCAGGAACCTTCAGGGTGCCGATAGACGAAGCCACTCCGGTTTCCGACTGAATTACACATTAAAAAACTGCCGGCAGAAATTTATTCTGCCGGTATTTCATCTTTATTTTTAAAGCTGCAGTATTCTTTAACAGGTAATAAATTATGGAAGAGAAAAAACCGGTTGTAGAGATGCGCTCTATAAGAAAAGTTTTTCTGGATGTTATTGCAAACAGGGATATCGATTTCAGCCTTTATCGGGGAGAAGTCTGTTCTCTCCTGGGAGAAAACGGAGCCGGAAAAACAACACTTATGAATGTACTTTTCGGATATTATGCTCTCGACGGAGGAGAAATATATATAAAAGGGGAAAAGGTTAACCTTTCGTCTCCGAAAGATGCAATCGATAAGGGTATCGGAATGATTCATCAGCATTTTACCCTTGTTCCCTCGCAATCGGTACTGGAAAATATAATTATAGGTGCTGCCGTGGAAAAAGGCCTTTTTTTGGATTTTAAATCGGCAGGGGAGAGGGTTGTAAGATTGGGAGAGGAATTCGGCCTTTTGATAAATCCTGATGTAAAGGTATGGACACTCTCTGTAGGCGAACAACAGAAAGTTGAGATACTTAAAGCTCTCTACCGTGATGTGGATATCTTAATCATGGATGAACCTACAGCGGTTCTTGCACCCAAAGAAATTATCGAGCTCTTTAAAACATTAAAAGCACTGGTAAAAAGAGGGAAATCGGTTGTTTTTATTTCGCATAAATTAAACGAAGTTATGGAAATCTCGGATCGAATTGTTGTTTTAAGAAACGGCGGGGTAACTGCAGAGAGGAAAACTTCGGAGACAAATATAAGAGAACTGGCCAATCTTATGGTGGGGCGTGATATCCTGGAAAAACTGGACCGTAAAAATATGATTCCCGGCAAACCTGTTCTGGAGATAGAGAATTTATCGGTTTTAAATGAGAAGGGCCTTAAGGCGGTAAAGGATCTGAACCTTGTAGTACATAAAAATGAAATAGTCGGTGTGGCCGGTGTTTCGGGAAACGGACAGACAGAACTTTCCGAATCTCTCTTTGGTATCAGGGAGCCCGTTTCGGGGGTCGTAAAGGTTAACGGAAAAAAAGTTAAAAAGGGGAATCCTGCTGCAGCTATAGATATGGGAATGGGAAGAATTCCCGAAGACAGAATAGAAACAGGACTGCTGATGGACCTTTCCGTAGAAGAAAATATAATACTTGAAAACCATTTAAAGCATGGTTTTCAGAAATACGGACTTATGAATTTTAATAGAATACATGAGTTCAGCGACAAACTTATAAAGGATTATAAAATAAAAACCGCAGGCAGTGATATTGCTGCCAAGAGCCTGTCCGGAGGTAATCTTCAGAAGGTTATACTGGCCAGAGAACTATCCGGCCAGCCCTCCGTTGTTATTGCATCGCAGCCTACAAGAGGACTCGATGTGGGGGCGATGGAGTACATCCATGAAAGGCTTCTGGAAGAGAGAGACCGCGGAGCGGGTATTATGTTAATTTCCGAAGACCTGGATGAAGTCTTTACTTTAAGTGACAGGATTGTGGTTATGTATGAGGGGGAGATTATAGGAGAAGCCGGTTCGGGAACAGCCTCGAAAGAACAGATAGGACTCTGGATGAGCGGGGTAAAAAAATGATTAGAATACGCATAATAAGAAGAGCACCATTGCCGAATTGGGCTAGAATTGCCATACCGGTAATTGCAATTATTGTCACACTTATTCTGGCGGCGATTCCTATTCTGATTGCAGGAGGCAATCTATGGAAGTCTTACTACTATTTATTCTATGGAGCATTAGGCACACGGTTTAATATTCTCGAAACTTTTGTAAAGTCCAGTCCGTTAATATTTACGGGGCTGGCAGTAGCATTTGCTTTCAGGGCAAAATTCTGGAATATCGGAGCCGAGGGACAGCTGCTGGCCGGCGCCATAGCAGCAACATGGATAGGAATAAGCTTTCCCGGAGTGCCGGCATTTATTCTGCTTCCGGTTGTTCTGACCGGAGGTTTTATTGCGGGAGGAGCATGGGCTGCGGTTCCGGCATTGCTTAAGACAAAGCTGAAGGTAGATGATGTGGTAACAACCCTTCTGTTGAATTATGTAATGATGCATATTATGGGTGCGCTCCTGTTCGGGCCTTTGCAGCAGCCGGGTTCCAGCTGGCCGCGGTCTCCGGAAATAGTCGCTGCGGCAAAGTATCCCATTTTACTTGCAAGATCCCGTTTCCATATGGGGATTCCTCTTGCTTTTATCGCTGTTTTTATACTGTGGTTTATAAATAAAAGAACTGTTCTGGGGTATCAGACAAAAGCAGTGGGAGTAAACATACGGGCGGCTGACTTCGGAGGAATTAATACGACGGCTGTTATTCTAAAAACAGCTCTTATTTCCGGAGGCCTTGCAGGGCTTGCAGGAGTAGGCGAGGTATGCGGAATACAGTATCACCTTTTAATGGACCTCTCGCCCGGATATGGCTATTCCGGTATTGTTATAGCGATGTTAGGGAACCTGCATCCTGTCGGGGTTATGTTCTCCGCTTTTTTCTTCAGTGTGATTATTGTCGGAGCTCAGACAATGAGCAGAATTACCGGTGTGCCGGTTTATATATCTGAGGTTATTCAGGGGATGGCTTTAATAATTATGCTTATTGCGATTTTATTTACGGAGTATAAAATAAAGGTGGCAAAGAGGTGATACGGGATATATTTCAGATAACATTTATAACCGGGTTAATCGGTGCGACATTACGGATGGCGACTCCTATTATCTTTGCCACACTCGGAGAAATTATAACCGAGAGAGCCGGTGTGCTTAACCTTGGGATCGAAGGTATAATGCTGATGGGTGCTATGACAGGGTTCATTGCTACCATAACATCCGGTTCGCTCTGGTTTGGAATCCTCATGGCTGCCGGCATAGGTATGATTCTGGCCCTGCTCATGGCTTTTCTTTCTGTCTATCTGGGTCTTAGCCAGCATGTATCCGGGTTAGGCATTACACTGTTTTCGACAGGGCTTGCCATGTTTGTCTACAGGCTTCACTTCGGCTCGCCCACGGTGCCGCCGACTATTAAACCTTTCGATCCGGTAGCTATTCCGCTTTTATCTAAAATACCCGTAATCGGTCCGAGTTTTTTTAATCAATATTCATTAACTTATATTTCATGGATTCTTATACCGCTTATGGCCTTACTGCTTTATAAAACGAATATTGGGCTTAAAATAAGAACAGTCGGGGAAAATCCTTTTGCTGCAGATACGGTCGGGGTTAATGTAAACCTTACAAGGACATTAAGTCTTGTTGCAGGCGGTGCATTGATGGGAGTAGGCGGCGCCTTCCTGACTATTGTAAACGGGAACATGTTTTTAATCGATGTGGTAGGAGGCCGGGGCTGGGTAAGTATAGCCATGGTTATTTTCGGTAACTGGGATCCTTTAAAAGGGGCTCTCGGTGCTCTTCTCTTCGGTTTTCTCGACGGCCTTCAGCTGAGACTTCAGGGTCTCGGGTTTAATGTACCGTTCCACCTGTTCCTTCTTATCCCGTATCTGCTTACTATTATCGCTCTTATAGGCGTCTCACGGCACGCCACATATCCGTCGGCTCTTTTAAAACCTTACAGGCGGGAAGAAAAGGGAGGATAGAAAAGCTTTTTTGCTGTTAAGGGTGGAAAAGATTTTATGAATTCGGGTATATTAATGGCAGCATACTACTTTTATAAGAATATTATTAAGGAGGGAACTTTTATGAAAAAACTCTTACTCATCGGCGCGGTTTCGCTTGTACTTCTGTTTATCACAGGCTGTGCAACGGATAAGGGGCTGTTCGGATTTATTGCAACGACAGATTATGTAAAGATACAGCTTAAGGAAGCAAAAAAGACGACCGAAGCGGAATTGAATGCTACAAAGCAGGATCTGCAGTCTGTTAAAAAGGACGTGGCGGAGTTTAAAGGTCTGACCGGCGATGTAAAGAAATTACTGGATGAGGTTTCGCAGACAAAGCAGTCTAACGAAGAGCTTCAAAAACTTGCAAAAACGGTTGAATCGAGATTAAATGATCTTCCGCGTGAAACGCTTTTACAGCTTGTGAAGGTTCTTCAGAACTATCTCGACGAGACAAAGGCAAAAAAGTAAACCGCTTATTTTTTGTGTATCGGTAATTAAAGGCAGCCGGATTATCCGGCTGCCTGCCTGGTATTTCCACTGTAAAGTGAGAAGGGACGCAATTGTGAGACAGATTATTGTTTCGAGTTTTATGTTCTGGAAAGAAAAATTTAACGAAGAGCATCTTAAGGTTTTGGAAGAAGCCGGGTTTACATGGTTCGAGTTGTTCTGCTATAAAAATTATCTGGACTGGAAAAATCCCGAAGATATGAACAAACTGATACAGGCCGTTAAAAGCAGGAAGGTATCGGTCTATTCGATTCATGCACCATGGGCTCCCGGTAAGGATAACGGGACATACGATATTGCATCACTCGATGACAGAACACGGGAAAAGGCATTAAGGGAAATCTTTAATGCCGTAAAAATATTTTCACGTGAAGGAATAAAATCGATTGTGGTCCATCCGGGCATGCTGAATTTTAAAGGTTCGAATAAATCAAATTATAAAAGTAATTCAATACACAGTTTAAAGCTGGTAATCCTGTTTGCGCAGGAACTCGGAGTAAGGGTTGTTATAGAAAACCCTCCGCCTCCGGAACTTGGGTCCGAACCGGATGAGTTCATGGATATTTATTCGAGTCTAAAAGATTACGGACCTGGTTTCTGCCTGGATACCGGCCATGCCTTTATAACGGAGAAGGGAATCGGCGGCTTTCTGGATACCGGGTTAATTCCTTTAGAGATTCACATATCCGATAATCACGGAGGGAGTGATGAACATCTGCTTCCCGGTGAAGGGACGATAGAGTGGGATAAACTTTTTAAAAGACTGCACGATTTATTCGGCAATGGGATGTCTGACATAACATTTAATCTTGAGTTGGGCAGATTCCCGGGAACGGACAGATTGTCGGCGTTAAAAAAACGGTTCGAGATGTTATAGCGGAAATAGTTTATTTTCTTGACATCTGTCATATTGTGGTATAGACTTGAAACCGGTTTCAAGTCTATTTTTTTTTACGTTTAAGGGAAAAGGAATTCGGATCGGGAGCAGCTTATGACAGATGCAATTGATATTTCCGTTAAAATGGGAAATCTGAAATTTAAAAATCCCTTTGTGGTTGGTTCGGGGCCCACAGCCTCGCGGCTCGATCAGATTAAGGAAGCAGAGGATAACGGATGGGCTGCAGCCTCGCTAAAGCTTGCAATAGATCCTTATCCCTATATTAACCATCCGCCAAGGTACAGGTGGCTTAAGCGGAAGAAACTCCATGTATTTACTGCGGAGAAGAGGCTGCGCCCGGAGGAAGCTTTAAAACTCTTAGAAGATGCACGGCGGGAAACCAGCGAAATTCTTCTGTTCCCCAATATAACTTACGACGGAGAAGATTATCAGGGCTGGGCTGAGCTTGCAAAACGGTTCGAGAATGCCGGGGCTCATGCTGTGGAACTTAATATGTGTTGTCCCAATATGTCTTTTAACCTTTCTGCAACAGGGGAAAGAACAGGCAAAGCAACAGGAGCGAGTCTCGGCTTGGACCTTAATGAACTTCCGAAGGTTGTAAAACTCGTGGCGGATGCTGTAGATATACCTGTTATCGTAAAGCTGACCCCGGAAGGAGGTCTTATCGCACAGGCTGCTGCTGCTTCGCTTAAGGCAGGCGCCGCGGCTGTAGGGGGAGTTGCAAACAGACTCGGAATACCCGATGTAGATATAAGACTACCAATGGATTCGATATACAGACTGCAGGATGAAATGACCTTAAGCTGTTTGTCCGGCCCGTGGATTAGGCCGCTTGCCCTCCGTGATACATACGAGATGCGTTACTATCTCGGTGATGAGCCCTTTATACTTGGTTCCGGAGGGGTATCGGACCTTCAGAGCGCAGTTCAGCAGATTATGGTTGGTGCGGATGCGGTATGGATCTGTACGGAAACAATGATCAGGGGTTTTGATTGGCTTCCGAAACTGATCGATGATCTTAAGGCATATATGAAGGATATGGGTTATTCCGGGATAAATGATTTTAAGGGTATACTTCATAAAAATATCGTTTCTGCCGCCGGATTGACAATTCATGGGGGCTATGCGGTTGTTGATCTTGATAAATGTAATGCATGCGGTTTATGCTGGAACATAGGCCATTGCCCTGCAATAGCACATCCCGATAACATTACTGTGATAAACCGGGATGTGTGTCCCGGATGTTCGACCTGCGTGGATGTCTGCCCGCGGCAGGCAATCGATATGGTAGAACAGTAGACAATAAGAAGGAGGAAGAATGCTATGTCCGGAAAAGCGGGAATAGGTATAGTGGGAGCAAAATTCGCAGGCAGTTTTCATGTGGAAACATGGCGCACGGTAAGGGATGCGGAAATTGTTGCAGTGTCTGATATTGACGATTCTGTAAGGGAAGAATTTATGAAAAAATACTCGATTCCGAAGGGGTACCATGACTACAATGACCTTGTAACTGACAGTAGTGTGGAGATTGTCGATGTATGCGTTCCTAATTTTCTTCATGCGGAGGTTTCCATTGCTGCAATGAATGCCGGGAAAAATGTGGTATGCGAAAAACCTTTCGCTACGAATTTGAGCGACGGCGAAAAAGTTGTTGAAATAAGCGAAAAAACAGGAGTTAATTATTTCTATGCTGAAGACTGGATTTTTGCGCCGGCACTGGTGCGGGCAAAAGCGATTCTGGATGAAGGAGCAATCGGCAGACCTCTCTATTTTAAAGGCAGGGAGAGTCACGGCGGTTCTCATTCGCCTTTTGCACAGAAGATTAGATTCTGCGGAGGCGGTTCAATGATTCACCTGGCTATACATCCGGCAGGATATTTTTATAATCTGCTCGGAATGCCGGAAACCGTAATGGGAAGATGTTCGGCCGGCGGGAATGGAAATATGATTCATCCTGAGTTCGAAGGGGAAGACTGGGGGATAGGTGTGCTCGGATACGGAGACGGAACTCAGGCAACGATAGAGGGGAATTACATAACACACGGCGGCATGGATGATACCGTGGAAATATACGGCACCGAAGGGATAATCAGGGCCGAGCTTACATTCGGCAGTCCTCTTTCTGTTTTTTCCATGAAAGGCTACAGTTATGCAGTGGAAAAAGCGGAGTTTACTAAAGGATGGACTCGTCCTGCGGTAGACGAGCATCAATCTTTAGGATATAAAAGCGAACTGAACCATTTTCTTGCATGCATAAAAAATGAAGAAAAACAGATCGGCGGAACAAAGGCGGAAGCGGGTTTTAATGTATTAAGAATTATAGATGCTGTTTACAGGTCTAACAGGGAGGGCAAGGTTATAACTTTAGGCAGCTAATTATGGAAATTAAATAATTCGTGAAATCTGGGGGTAATAACGATGACTATTTCCGATATTGCAAGACTTGCAGGCGTCTCCAAAAGTACTGTTTCGAGGGTCTTAACGGGCAGTACTCCTGTAAGGGAAGTATTAAAAAGCAGAGTTATTAAGGTAATTAAGAAGTATAACTACTCGCCGAATCTTGCTGCGAGAAGCCTGTCTTTAAAGAAAACAGGAACCATCGGAGTTATTCTGAATCTCGATCCTGATTATCATTTTCAGGATTATGTTTCCATGGAAACGCTTCGCGGAATTTCGGTGACAGCAACAACATCTCATATACGTCTTTCGATTGCCATAGGTTCTGTTGCTTCTATTTTACCAGGAATAATTGCAGAAAGAAGCGTCGACGGTGTCATCATTATGGGACTGCGTGACGGCGATATAGAGACTCTTTCACCGCTTTCCTCTGATGAGGTTTCTCCTGCGGATACTATCCCCATACTTCTTTTAAACTACAGTCAGGAATTTAAAAGCTATCCGAGTGTTGCATTTTCCCATGAAAAGGATGCATATTCCCTGATTCGTTATCTGGCCGGGAAGGGACATAAAGATATCGGTATTATAGAATGTTCTCCGGAGCTTATATACATACAGAATAGAAAACGGGGTTTTCTTAATGCGTTTAAGAACCTCGGCATGGATTTTAACGATGAATGGGACATAAAGATAAACAAAGTCAATGAGAACACTGCAGGGAAGGAAGCTGCAGATTATTTTTTAGCTCTGCAGAGAAGACCGACTGCAATAGTGGCATCTTCCGACAATATTGCATTGTCTTTTATGGGGAGACTGCTGGCTTCGGGGGTAAAAGTTCCTGAGGATATCAGTATAGTTGGAATGGATAATATTCCCATATCGAAGTATGTACATCCTGCCCTTACCACGGAGGTTCTGGATGGTTTCGGAAGAGGAAAAAAGGCGTGCCAGATGATGTGTGCTCTTATTAATTCGGAGGAAATCGATGATAAGCATATTTTTATAAGTTCTGCTATTGTAGAACGTGATTCACTACTAGATATTCGTACCAGAAAGCAGAGAGTTTATTTTCTCCGCGAAAAAGACGGTCTCTATAAGGGATGATATTAAGGATAAAATGAATAATATTAAGAGAGGTTTTTATGAGTGATTATCTTGTTGCCGTTACGGATGACAGGTTCGGCGGTTATGATGAAGAAAGGGAAGTTTTAAAAGGTGTAAATGCAGAACTTAAGATTTACAACTGCCGCAGCGACAGCGATGCGATCGATGCTGTTAAAGATGCGGATGCTGTTCTTGTAAATCTGCAGCCGCTGCATAGTGGTATTATAGGTTCTATGAAGAAGTGCAGGATAATATCGCGTTACGGCGTGGGATATGATAATGTGGATGTAGATGCGGCAACTAAGGCCGGTATATGGGTTGCCCGTGTTCCTGATTATTCTTATGAAGATGTTTCGGATCATGCCCTTGCACTTCTCCTGGGATGTGTCCGGAAAATAGCTTATAAGGACAGGAGAGTAAGGGAAGGCGGCTGGGATTTAAAGCAGGAACAGCCTGTTCACAGAATAAAGAGCCGTGTTCTTGGTTTTATCGGATACGGGGCAATAGCGAGAGCACTCCGCAGGAAGGTATCCGGGCTCGGACTATCCCGGGTTCTTGCTTATGATCCGTATCTGAAACCGGAAACCATACGGGAGAACGGCGGTATTCCGGTCGACTTTACAACACTTTTACAGGAATCGGATTACATTTCCGTGCATGTGCCTTTGACGGATGAGACCAGAGGTTTAATTTCTACTGCACAGATAGAGAATATGAAAGAGAATGTAATTCTTATAAATACCTCGCGCGGGCCTGTTCTGGATGAAAAAGCTGTTGTCGCAGCTTTAGAAAAAGGCAGAATTAACAGTGCCGGACTCGATGTGTTCGAAACCGAACCTCTCCCTGCGGACCATCCGTTAAAGAGCCTGAAAAATGTAATTCTTTCCGACCATACCGGTTACTACAGTGAGGAATCACTTAAAGAGTTAAAAACAAAAGCAGCTTTAAATATAGCAGAGGTTCTAAAGGGAAGAAAACCCGTTTATCCCATAAACAATGTTCTGTAAACAATATTTTACGGGCAGGGTAATATATTAATCCGGAGGTAATATTAATGGATGATATTTTACGGAGAATAGGTGAAACAGGTATTGTTCCGGTAGTAAAAATAACCGATTCGAAAAATGCGGTACCATTAGGGGAAGCTCTGCTTAAAGGGGAACTGCCTGTGGCGGAAATAACATTCAGAACACAGGCGGCAGAGGAATCGATAAGGAAGCTTGGTGAGAATGTTTCCGGTCTTCTTGTGGGTGCAGGAACGGTTTTAACGATAGAACAGGTAAAAAGAGCGGCCGGTGCGGGAGCTAAGTTTATTGTCTCTCCCGGTTTTAATCCGGAAGTTGTCGATTACTGTGTGGAAAGGGGTATACCTGTTACCCCGGGGATAAATTCGCCGACACAGATAGAAATGGCGCTTAAAAGAAAACTGGAGGTTGTAAAATTTTTTCCGGCGGAAGCTTCCGGCGGTCTTCCTCTGCTAAAAGCAATGGCTGCACCCTACAGCGGACTTAAGTTTATCCCGACAGGCGGCATAAATAAGGATAATATTTTAAGGTATCTCAATTTTAACAGGGTTCATGCGTGCGGCGGCAGCTGGATGGTTAAGGCGGATCTTATATCGGAGGGTAATTTTGCTGAGATTACACATCTTGCTTCGGAAGCTGTTTCTACTGTACTGGGGTTTTCCTTTGCACATCTCGGGATTAACAGGAACAGCAGAAATGATGCCGTAAAAACAGCGGAATTGTTAAGCAGTCTTTTTTCCCTTGCACCGAAAGAGGGAAGCAGTTCTATCTTTGCAGGCAACTCTTTCGAAGTTACGAAGAGTGTTTTTCCGGGGAACCACGGCCATATTGCAGTGGCAACCAATTCCATAGAGAGAGCAATCGCTTATTTAAAACGGAAAGGAGTATCGATACTGGAAGACACAAAAAAAGAGAAGGATGGAAAATTTATGGCTGTTTATCTGGATATCGATATTGCAGGATTTGCCGTACATTTACTGCAGAAGTAGTTTTCTGCGTAGATGATGAAGGAGAAAATGATGAAAAGGTATGTAACATTCGGTGAAATCATGTTAAGACTTAAGGCGCCGGGGCATGAACGCTTTTTCCAGAGCCCGTATCTGGAAGCTACTTTCGGGGGGGGCGAGGCAAATGTTGCCGCAGGTCTTGCGCATTTCGGTATGGATACCGCTTATGTCTCCGTAATACCCGGTAATTCCGTTGGTGATGCATGCGTTGCGGAACTTAAAAAGCATGGCATCGATACTTCGTTTGTTGTGCGTAAAGGAAACAGGCTCGGAATATATTTTCTGGAATCCGGTGCCAATCAGAGACCGTCTAAAGTCATATATGACAGGGTGCATTCGGCTGTATCGGAAGCAATGCCCTCTGACATAGACTGGGAAGGGGTATTTAAGGGTGCATGCTGGTTCCATATAACGGGCATAACTCCGGCCTTATCCGAAAAAGCTGCGGAAAATTCATTTTTTGCTGTTAAAAAGGCAAAAGAGATGGGACTTACCGTATCATGTGATCTTAACTATAGAAAGAAACTCTGGAAGTACGGTAAAAGTGCGCCTGAAATTATGCCGGAACTTATCCGGTACGTCGATGTTGCCGTAGGCAATGAGGAAGACTGCCAGAAATCGCTTGGCATTGGAATAGATGTAGATGTGGAATCCGGCAGACTCGACGTATCGAAATATAGGACTCTGACCGATATGGTGTTAAAGCAGTTTCCGAATCTTAATATGATTGCCGTAACTATGAGGGAGAGTCATTCGGCTGACTATAACGGATGGTCGGCTGTTTTAAATACCGGAGATGATTTTTTTGTTTCCGCAAAGTATGAGATACATGATATCGTAGACAGGGTAGGGGGAGGCGATGCCTTCTCTGCAGGCCTTATTTATGGTCTGAATAACCTGAAAACCGGCAGAGACGCCCTGGAATTTGCAGCAGCCGCATCGTGTTTAAAGCACTCCATACCAGGCGACCTGCCTCTGCTCTCTGTTGATGAAGTATTAAGTCTTGTTAAGGGAGGCGGTTCTGGCAGGGTTCAGAGGTAGAACTAAAGTATTCATTACCGTTTTTCTCTGTATTTTTTTCTTCGGTCTTTCGGGCGTCGATGCGGAAAATGCAGATAAAGCGGAAAAAACTGCGGGAATAAAAGAGAGCAGCATCAGTATTGCAGCGGTGCAGTTTAAGGTGGAAAAAAGTAGTTACAGCTCCGAAAGGAGCTTTAAAGATAAAATAAACAATGTTGTAAATGAGATCTTTAGCCGGTATAAGCCTGATCTTATCATTTTTCCGGAATACACATCCGTGTTTACTGCTCTGATTCCTTTTTTGAAAAAGACAGAGAAAATTAAAAGCCATGCCGGTGCACTGAAAAAGATAAAGGAATATTACCCGGATATAAATTCGATTAAAGAGCTGTTCGCCATGCAGAGTGATTTTACTCTTTCCGTCATGAAAGATGTATTCGGTACAATTTCCGAAAAATACCATATCTATATTTTAGCAGGAACCTATTTTGCTTTTGACAGGAAAGAGAACAGGTTATACAACAGAGCTGTGGTTTTCGGCCCCGGCGGTAATGTTGTTTACTTTCAGGATAAGGTTTTCTTAACCGATTTCGAAAAAAACATTATAGATCTTTCGGCGGGAAATATTCGAAAAGCGGCGGGCTTTAAGTTAAAGAATAAAAAAATTGCCATTACCATCTGCAGGGATACATACGAGGAGGTATGGGAGGACAGGTTTAAAAACTATGCCGTATGGATAGATATTAAGGCAAACGGAACAGATTACGATGAAGAAGAGAGGGAAAGTTTTTTAAAGGCATTGCCTGCAAGAATACGGAATACGAATGTAAAGTATGGAATTACGGATAGTCTGACGGGAAGACTATTCGATCTCTTCTGGGAGGGCGAATCATCTGTTGTTAAGAATAATGCCGGTTCTCTGCTGTTTCCCGTACATTCGAAAAAATACGATGATGAGGAATTCATATTTTATAAATTGATTTTTTAACATATCTTCCGATTGACAAAGCTTTAAAAACACACAATATTATGCGCATGCGGAAATCCGGTATTTTTATCTGGGAAACTCACAGTATACATGTGGGAACCGGTAACGATCATATTAAACATGGTATCGATGATGTCGATTCTATCGTGCAATATGCAATTTCCAGGAACCTGCCTTCCATTACCTTTGTGATACACAGCCCTAGACTGACGCGGTTTCGATATAAAAAGGAACAGGCCACGAATGTCAAATTTGTAAGAGGGCACGGAGCATATTTTAACTACAGCAGAGAGATGAATAAACTTAAGGTGAAGTATAAGAATAAGATTGATATAAGGTACGGTGTGGAGATCGACTGGCTCGGATCAGGTCTTGGCTTGCAGTGGAATCGTTCGAAACTCTTTCAGGTTAACGGAGTCGATTTTGTAATCGGTTCTGTTCACTTTTCAAGGGAAGGCATTCCATACGACGGTTCAGCGGAAGAAACGGAAGAACTGTTAAGGCTTCGGGGCGGAACCGGGGGATTGTGGCTGGGCTATTTCGATGAAATGATAGAAATGGTAGACACAATGCACGGGCAGATACATGTAGTGGGACATATTGATCTGCCGAAGAGGTATGCCGCTTTTCCGGAAGATTTACATGATATGGAAAACTCTTCTCATCTTCTCGTGAGCAGAGTAATGATCCTCTTAGAAAAAATACGGGATTATAATCTTGCGCTTGATTTTAATCTGTCAGGTCTGCGCCAGGGATGCGGCCCCTATCCGGATAAGGCATTGCTTAAAAAAGCATGTACACTCGGAATACCGGTTGCCATCGGTACCGACGCACACAGCAGCAGTGAATTGTTCTTAAACTATAATGAAGGAATAGAGTATTTAAAAGAAGCGGAGTACAGATACTATGTTTCATTCTTTAAAGGTGTTCATAGAAAACGGCCGCTTGTCTTAAATCACTCACGGTATCTCGATCTGCTTAATACCGGCAGTGATATGCTTAACTTCAGATTTTCCGATGATAAAAAATTAAAAAAACCCGAAATATCATTGGGAGGATCCTGTAAAGAGCTAAAGGATATCTTTCCGGATGCAACACTGCTCGGATCTGTAAATGCGGTAAGGGTCCGTAAGAATAACAGATCTGTAACCCTTACGGATATGGTACCGGAGCGCGTTAAAAAATCTGTAAAATGTCTGTACTCACATCATAGGGATATACCCGGAACTCTTTCCATTCTCTTTAATATGCTGGCATCGGAAGCTATCAATGTGGAAACAGCACAGTTGTATACTATGGCTGACGGAACTGCATCCGCCTATCTGTCTGTGCCCGGTGATAAAGATAAGATAAGAGAAGCGGTTGAGTTTGTTAAAGGAACTGAGGATGAGCGGTTTTTAGAAATTATTCCGGAAACCGAGGTATTTTTACCGTCTTTACGGAAGGCTCCGATATATCTGCTTTCCGTGGACGGGGTGGAAGTCAGCATGCCCGTATCAAAGCAGATGGTACTGGCTATACATAATAATATTCCCGGAGTAATACTGATATTACTTTCCGCTTTAGCCTCGAGGAATGTAAACGTAATTGATATGCAGCTTGGGAAGAGAGGTTCGAAACAGTTTACAATATTAGGAGTCGAAGGTAATGATGAAGATATATCATGGATTACAGATAAGCTGGGGCCTCAATTCCATGAAGTCACTTATATCAGTCTTATAAAATAGGGGAAATTAAAGCTTCGTGCACTTTTCTTGTAAATTCATGCAGTTTAAAAGGTTTTTCGATGGAACCTGCCGCTTTCTCTTTTATTTCCATGGTTAACGAAGGATCTGTGGTATAGCCGGTTATCAGAATGATCTTAATATCCTGGTTTATCTTTTTTAACCTGTAAAAACATTCTCTTCCCCCCATTTCAGGCATTACCATATCTAAAATTACGAGATCTATTTCTTCCTGTTTAGTACTGTAAAATTCAATAGCCTCTCTGCCGTTTTTTACGATTAAAACGCTATAGCCGCATTTTTCCAGAGTTCTTGCTTCCATGTATCTCACCTGCGGTTCGTCTTCCACAATCAGTATGGTGCCGCTTCCTGTTACTAACGTATCCTCATTCTTATCGGCTAATTCTGCGGAGGTGCCTGACTGCAGTGCGGGAAGGTAAAGCGAAAACGAAGTCCCCTCATTCGGCCTGCTGTTTACATCGATAAATCCATTGTGACCCCTGACAATCCCGTATACAACGGAAAGTCCGAGCCCCGTTCCTTTTCCCGCCGCTTTTGTTGTAAAAAACGGTTCAAAGAGATGTTCTACAATTTCCGGAGGCATCCCCCTGCCGGTGTCGCTCACTTTAAGGCATACGTATTCTCCTGCCGATGCATTAACGTATTGTGCCGCTGTGGCTTTGTCTATACTTGAATTGTACGTTGATATTTCGAGTGACAGCATATAGGAACGATCATCATCGCTGTCCAGCATGGCATCCCGTGCATTAACACAAAGATTCATTAGAACCTGGTTTATCTGGGATTGATTACCATTTATCAATTTAAGGTCTTTATCAAGAACCATTCGGATTTTTATTTCAGGAGGGAATGTCCGTTTTAAAAGCTGAATGGTTTCTTTAACGATTTTATTCACATTAAGCGGGTTTCTCTCCTTGCTCGCACGCCTTGTAAAGAAGAGAAGCTGGTTCGTTAATCCCTTGCCCCGTTCAGCCGCCTGCTTAATCTGCAGCATATCCCTGTATTGCTGACTTTCTTCCGGAAAGTCCAGAAGCTGCAGTTCCGCATAGCCGCTTATGGCGGCTAAAATGTTGTTAAAGTCGTGTGCAATACCCCCTGCTAATTTGCCCAAAGCCTCCATTTTTTGTGACTGACGGAACTGGGCTTCCAGTTTCTTACTGCTGGTAATATCAACAAAGGATACCATTATTCCTATCGGCCTGGAATCATTGTCTCTTATAAGCGAAGCGGAAAGAAAGAGGTCGACCGATTTTGTATCCTGCCTGTAGTTAATCTCTTCCTGCCACGCACCGGTCTCTTTAAGCTGTTTCTGCAGGTTTCGAATTGAGGGTTCGCCTACAATGGATATAAATGTAGATTTTGTTATTAAGGTGCCGTTTTCCCCTAACATGCTTAATAATGCCGGATTTGTATAACTGATATTCAAGTTCAGGTCCGCAATTAAAATTCCATTAAGCGATGTTTCTATTGCATGGTTTTTAACCAACAATTCCTGTTTCTGCCTGTTAAAAGCGGAAGACAATGCCTGCCTTAGCTGTTCCTGATCCGATAATAATTTATGCTCTTCAGCATAGTTGTAATTTGTAATATAAATTTTTTCATATCCATGAAACAGGGCAAGCACTGCTTTTACGGCATGCTTTTCCGTATTATCAAGCAGGAAATTATATAAATATTCAAATATATCCAACAGGGCGGCATCCTTAATACCGGATATCGCTCTTGCTTTGCCAAGTTCCGAT
>JAADHF010000115.1 GCA_013151965.1 Spirochaetota bacterium | reverse complement strand
TGTATTCTGCTGGCTTTACTGATTTTCGTTCCGCTTTTTGCCGGAGGAAAACAGGAAGCAGCCGGAGCAGGGAAAGGACCTGTTGTAATAAAAATCTGGTTCCATTCCGGCAAGGGTGAAGAAAGAGCAGTGCTGACTGCTCAGATAAAAGAGTTTAACACTATACAGAATGATGTTAAAGTCGAAGCTGTAATGCTTCCGGAAGGCTCCTACAACGAGCAGGTAAGTGCAGCGGCACTTGCAGGCAAACTGCCTGATCTTCTGGATTTCGACGGCCCGAATGTGTACAACTATGCCTGGTCAGGACATCTTATTCCTCTTGATCCGTATATTTCAGCGGATTTAAAATCTGATCTGCTGCCTTCGATTAAAGCACAGGGAACATACGGCGGCAAGATCTACGCGCTTGGTACATTCGATTCCGGTCTTGCCATATGGGGAAACAAGGCGTATCTTAAGGATGCCGGTATAAGAATCCCCAAGGGCATAAAAGATCCCTGGGACCGCAATGAATTTGATACGGCCCTGCGGAAGTTAAAGGCACTGAGTAAGGTAACATATCCCATTGATTTTAAAATGAATTACGGCCAGGGCGAGTGGTATACCTATGGATTTTCGCCGATAATACAGAGTTTCGGAGGAGATCTGATTAACCGAAGTAATTATCAATCTGCAGACGGAGTATTAAACGGTCCGGAATCGGTGGCGGCGATGAAGTGGTTCCAGAGCCTGTTTAAAGACGGTTACGCAAATGTAAAACCTGCAGGAGATGATTCGTTCTACGGCCGGAAAACCGCAGCGTTGTCATATGTCGGACACTGGATGTGGGGTCCGCACAGCAAAGGTCTGGACGGCGATCTTGTACTTTTGCCTATGCCTAAGTTCGGAAAGAAAGTGGTAACAGGAATGGGATCATGGTGCTGGGGTATAACATCACAGTCGAAGAATCCGAAGGAAGCCTGGAAATTCTTAAGCTATCTTATGCAGCCGAGCCAGATTCTGTTTATGACGAATGCCAATGGTGCGGTACCGGCAAGGAAATCCGCTCTGGCAAAGTCAAAACTTTACGGAAAAGGCGGAGCACTCGAACTGTTTGCAGATCAGCTTAATGCTGGTCTTGGAATGCCGAGACCTATAACACCTGCATATCCTACTATTACAATAGCTTTTGCAGAAGCCGTACAGAATATCGTTACCGGCTCTGATGTTAAGAAAGAGCTTGATAAGGCAGTTGCAAAGATCGACCAGGACATCAAGGATAATAAGGGTTATCCTCTTCCCAAATAAATATTAAGAAGTTAATGTATTAAAAACCGGGAGTTCTTTAAGGGACTCCCGGACTTTTTAGCCGAAACCGCGCTCCCGGGAGAAATGTTATGAATATGGAAGAAACTTCAACAGGGATTCCGAATGCATACTCAGGAAGCCTTAAACGTCAGAAGAGACGGGAGGTGTTAACTGCATGGATGTTCTCCGCACCTTCTCTGATCCTTCTTATTTTATTTCTGATAACGCCATTTATAATGGCTTTTATATTCTCATTAACAGATCAGCGATTAATACCAAATCTTAATGTTCCGACTGAGTTTATAGGGCTTAGAAATTATGCAAGGCTCTTTTCCGATGAAACATTCTACAGGGCAATACTGAACAATTTCTTATTTGCTGTGGTTGTTGTCCCTGTGCAGACAGCATTTGCATTGCTCCTTGCCTTGCTGATAAATCAGAGGCTTAGGGGAATAACTGTATTTCGTACGATCTACTTCAGCCCTGTTGTTGTTACTATGGTCGTAGTGGCAGTTGTATGGTCGAACCTTTTTAATCCCGGCCAGGGGTTTATAAACAAGTTTTTGAAGTTCATAAGTTTTGGAAGCATTAAACCTTTAGGATGGCTTCAGGACCCTGTCTATGCTTTTCCGGCAATAATGCTGCTTTCCGTCTGGCAGGGTGTCGGTTTTCAGATGATAATTTTTCTTGCGGGGCTTCAGGATATACCCGCGGAACTCTACGAGGCTTCCCGGGTGGACGGGGCCAATAAACGGCAGCGGTTCCGGTTTATTACTTTACCGCAGCTTAAAAATACAACAATTTTTGTTGTTATAACTACAACTATTCTTGCATTTAAACTATTTACACAGGTATGGGTCCTAACAAAGGGCGGACCCCAGAACTCGACAATGACAACCATTGTATTCCTGTACAGACAGGGATTTAGACAGCTGAGAGTCGGATATGCATCGACGATTGCAATTGTTTTCTTTGTGATTGTACTCATTATTTCTCTCTTTCAGAGGGTTTTTTTAAAAGAAGAGAGGAGGTAGATGCATAATATGAATAATGAAAGGAAAAATACTAAAAGCGGATTGTTAAAAGTCACGGCAGGTTCTGTTAAATATTTTCTATTAATAATTCTTGCTCTATTCTTTCTTTTCCCCATTATCTTTATGTTTGTATCGTCTTTAAAGAATAACGAAATGCAGGTTATTTCCGATATGAGCAATCTTCGTGGTTTTGTTCCGTACGGAGATATCGGATTTAAAAATTACCTTGATGTTTTTCGCAGAATGAGTTTCGGACGTTTCATGTTTAACTCGTTATTTATAACTTCTATTACCGTGCTTGCTGGTTTGATTTTTAACAGCATGCTCGCGTTTTCACTTGCACGTCTTCACTTTAAAGGGCAGGCCGTTATACTTTCGATAATAATTGCATTAATGATTATACCGATAGAGTCTGTAGTTATACCGATGCTTTTAATGGTGAATCTTGTCGGGTGGATAGACAGCTACCAGGTTCAGATTTTTCCCTTTATAGCCGAACCTTTTTTTATATTTCTTTTCTATCAATTTTTTATCGGGATACCGCGGGATTTTGACGAAGCTGCTGTTGTGGATGGTGCAACTCCCGCTATGATTTACAGAAGAATAATTGTTCCTCTGTCACGTCCTGTTTTTGCTTCCGTTTTAATACTCCAATCGATGTTCCGGTGGAATGAGTTCCTCTGGCCTCTTATGGTAACGCGGGGAGAGAGGTATCGTCCGCTTACCGTTGCCATGCAGCAGTTTTTCAGCCAGGACCCGCGCAGGTGGGGAGATATCTTTGCATTTGCAGCTATGGTAACACTTCCGCTTCTTATTCTATTCCTGTTCTTTCAGAAATGGTTTATACAGTCTGTTGCATCGAGCGGCATAAAAGGATAATTCTGCTCAGGCTTTAGTAGGCAAGCGGGCTGCAGCTTCTATGTGTGCCCTTATAAAACGTCAGGAAAAATAATACCAGGGCAGTGCAATTATTTTCTCATGCATCAGTTTAACTTCATCTCCGGCATGGATTAACACACCTGCTGTGGTTTCTGGGTATTCCTGCATGAAGAGTCTAAGGTTCTGAATATCAGCATATTTGGGTTTGCCGGTTAGTTTTACTTCGACAACTACTGTCTTTTGTCCCCGGGAAAGTACAAAATCGACTTCTTTACCGGTAGTTGTTCTCCAATAGAATATGACAGGCCGGGGAGTTAAAAGCCGGGAAAGTGCTTTTAGATGAAGATACACAAGCGATTCAAAAATACCTCCTGTTCCTTTTGCCGACATGAGCGATTCGGGGCTAAAATAACCGGAAAGGAAAAAAGCTAAACCGGAATCAGTAAATAGTAATTTGGGAGATTTTATCAACCTTTTAGTTCTGTTAATCTGCAGGTAAAATAATTATTGACTATATCGCATATTTGGAATTATAATCCAAATATGCATGGTAAAGTTGCACGTTATTTATATAAAGAGTTGAACCGAATGCTTAAGTTTATGCCTGTAGTTGCCATACTCGGGCCAAGGCAGTGCGGAAAATCCACCTTAGCCATGATGTATTCGGAAGAACATCCGAATATTATAAGGCTGGATCTTGAGAGGCCGGCTGATCTCGCCAGATTGGAAGACCCCGAGTCTTTTTTTAAGGAGAACAAGGATTCGATTATCTGTATTGATGAAATACAGCGTACCAGGGATCTCTTCCCTGTTATAAGATATACTGTAGATCAGACAGGTAAGCCGGGACAGTTTTTAATTTTAGGTTCTGCATCGAAAGAATTAATAAGACAGAGTTCGGAATCTCTTGCCGGACGAATTGCATATTTGGAATTGACACCATTTTTATGGCCCGAGATAAATGAAACATCAGATTATAATAATTATTTAAACAGAGGAGGATTCCCCAGGAGTTTTCTTGCAGGAAATCCGGAACAGAGTTTTGAATGGCGGATTAATTTTATACGCGATCTCTGGGAGAGAGATATTCCTGCACTTGGATTTAGATTCTCAGTAAACAACAGGTACGCACAGAACAGCTACAGGTTTTTACAAATGCTCGCACATATGCACGGCCAGATACTTAATATGTCAGTCCTTGCAGGCTCTCTCGGGATTGATAACAAAACAGTGCGCTTATATATTGATCTGTTAGAGGGGGCCTTTATTGTTAGAAGGCTTAAACCGTATTTTGCGAATCTAAAAAAGAGGATTGTAAAATCACCTAAGATATATATTAGAGATACAGGAATTCTCCATGCGCTTTTGGCCATTCCGGATTGGAATACTCTTGCAGGACATCCTGTATTTGGCGCTTCATGGGAATCCCTCTGCATCGAAAACATTATTCCATTTCTAAGGCCTGAAGTTCAGTATAGTTTTTACAGGACGGCAAAGGGAGCTGAAATTGATCTTGTCCTTGAAGCAGGAAATAAACGTATGGCTGTAGAGTTTAAAGTTTCATCAGTCCCTAAAGTACAAAGAGGATTCTGGAATGCGATGGAGGATCTTGAAATCGAAAATGCATGGGTAATTGCCCCCATAGAGACAGGATATGTATCAAAGGGAATCCATTATACTGCATTATTGGATTTCCTCAATAATCCGGCTAACAGTGATTTTTTTAAATGAAGTCTGCAAGACTCTGCATGCAGCCGGCCGGCGGCTTTTTTTTCTGCATAGTATTATCTGCCGGTCTTCCCCTGTCAGTTCCAAATAGACTTGAGGATGTGCAGATATCTTGTGGATTTTATTGCTCAGAAATATATTAAAAAAAGCATCATATAAACGTCTTCTATATCCGATGAAATGTTGTGAAAAGTGTCGCCAACAATCGATGCAATGCGGTATATTATAATACCATGCGCACGAAGCAAACGGAGCTATCGGGTAACCCTGGCAGCGGCATAGCAGGATCTTCTTTCTCACTTTCGGCTTCTTATAACCACATTATTAAGATGTTCATTCTTAGAACTTTGAGGGGCATGCGTAATAACCTCCGGCATCGAACATTTTTATATTTATTTTCTATCAATTTTTTATCGGGATACCGTGGGGATTTCGATGAAGCTGCTGTTGTGGATGGTGCAGTTCCTGCTATGATTTACAGAAGAATAATTGTCTCTCTTCCATGTCCTGTTCTTTCAGAAATGGTTTATACAATCTGATGCATCGAGCGGCATAAAAGGATAATTCTGCATAATTCCTGCCGGGATTGTACATAATATTGTTCCGTATATATAATACGGTATTCTTATAACGGAGGCGGATAGTGAGTATAATACATACCTGTTACGGGCAGCCGAGCTATACCTTAAAGAGCAGTCTGGCAGATGTGCAGATAAGTGTGCAGGGGGGCCATCTTACTGCGGATTTTTATAATGAAAGCGGAGAGAGAAGAAAGATAACTCCGTACTTTATAGCTCCCTGGTGGGAGGAAGCGCCATATTCCGGCCAGGATGAGATACTAAAAGTACTTCGCGGAGATTTTTTCTGTTTTCCCTTTGGGGGCAATGAAGAAGCTTACAATAGTAGAAAGTATCCGGTACACGGTGAGACGGCTAACAGGAACTGGGATTTTGTATCACATACGGAAACAGCGTCGGAGAGCGAAATCGTACTTACAATGGATCTTGCAATCGATAAAGGCACGGTAGATAAGACCATAAAACTTGTTAAGGATGAGCCGGTCATCTACAGCACGCACACGGTTAAGGGATTTTCCGGAAGCGCTCCGGTAGGTCATCATCCGATACTTAAGTTTCCGCAAGTCCCCGGAGCCGGGATAATCGATATATCTCCCCCTATAACCGGTTTTACCACACCGAAAGCGATCGAAGATCCTGCATCGGGAGGCTACTCACGTATCAAACCGGGAGAGGAGATAACTGATATGACATGTATTCCCTGCATGGACGGCAGCAGTATCGATATCAGCCGCTATCCCACATCCTTTGGTTTTGAGGATATTGTAGTATTTATAAGCAACCCTGAGCCTGAGTTTGTCTATTCGGCTGTCTCTATTCCTTCGGAAGGGTATCTTTACTTTCAGTTGAAAAACCCGAAGGTCCTGGCCGAGACCCTGTTCTGGATGTCTAACGGGGGAAGACATTACGAGCCCTGGAACGGCAGAATACGGGGTGTTCTCGGCCTTGAAGAGATAACGGGGTTTTATCACTATGGGATTAAAGCGAGTACGGGAAAAAACTTTTTTAAAGATAAAGGCTATAAGAGTTCCATCGTATTTACAGAAAGCAGCAGATTTGATATTAAACTGATTATGGGTGCAGTCCCTGTAAGTAAGAATTATAAAGGCGTTAAGGATATTATACGTAAAGATAATGCAGCAATAACCATACTCGGACGCGGAGGCGAATATACGGATGTTCCGTGCAGAGTGGATTTTTTGGCTGATAACAGGCAGGGGTGATGCTGTGAGAATTCATTTTATCAAACATGTTCCATTCGAAGGTCCGGCTTTGATAGGTGAGTGGGCTGTGGCTAACGATTTTTCTACTTCTTTAACTGAGTTATACCTCAGCGATTCTCTTCCGGATATTAATTTAACGGACTGGGTGGTCGTTATGGGCGGACCCATGAATGTTTATCAATACGATAAATACCCGTGGCTTAGATTAGAAGATGCTGTGCCTGAAGAACTTACGGTTTTTCACTGGCATGGCGATACGTTCGGTCTGCCCGGAGGGGCTGTTAACCTTGCGGAGAGTAAAGGGTGTAAAAACCAGGTTTTTCTATACGGGGACAGAGTTCTTGCTGTTCAATTCCATCTGGAAATGAGAAAAGAGAATATCCTTAATATTATTAAAAACAGCAGCGGGGATATAACTCCGGGGAAATATGTCCGGACAGAAGAAGAAATGCTTCGGGATACGGAAAAATATCAGGAGCCCGTGCAGAAGACTCTTTACGAAATCTTAAATCGCTTAAAAACTACATCCACTGGTTAGTGGTTTTTTTCTATGGAGAGAAAAATGAAAATAGGTAAAAACAGCAGGTTTCTGATTATTGGTGATTCAATTACAGATGCCGGCAGGGCAAGACCTGCGGGAAGGCTTTCTCGTGACGGTTTGGGAAACGGTTATGTTAATGTACTTACAGGCCTTATTATAACGGCATATCCCGATTTCTCTATCGAAGTTATAAATATGGGAACAGGCGGCGATACTGTCAGGGAACTGGATGCAAGGTGGCAGGCAGATGTTATCAAACTAAAACCTGACTGGCTGTCCATTATGATCGGAATTAATGATGTATGGAGACATTTCTCGAAGCCGGATGAACCGGAAACTCATATCTCTTTATCAGAATATAGTAAAACCCTGGAGAGGCTTATAGAAAGGGTAAAGGCATCACTAAAGGGATTAATTCTTGTTTCACCATACTTTATAGAGCCTGACAGAAAAGAGCCTATGAGAGCCTTGATGGATAAATATACCGGTGCTGCTAAAATTATTGCGGAAAAATATGGTGCTGTATGGGTTGATGTTCAAAGAGCCTTCGATAATTTAACCGGATATCTAAATCCGATGTATATTGCATTGGACAGGGTCCATCCGAATATAATAGGACATACTTTAATTGCGAAAGAGATTTTTAAAGCTGTCGACGGGGTAATTTAAGCGGTAGATTGTATAATAAGAATTTCAGCTATTGATAAGTAAGACGTGTTTGAGTATAATTGTAACTGCATATAATTAATAAAGTTATGTGGAAATGATGTTAAGAAGTATTATAACTAAAGGCAAGTAATGCAAAAGATACATATAAAAATACCAGATCCTCAATGGGGAAGCGAATTAGCAAATATAATACTTGACTTAGAAAAATTATGAGTTAAAAAACTAGGGGGAAGTGTTCCGCCATATATCTTTTTCCAGTTAAAAAACATATTCCAGATATTAGAGAATTTAGGTTCAGCAAGAATTGAAGGAAACAATACAACCCTTTCAGAATACGTAGAAAAAATAATTGAGAATAAAACAAATCTTAATGAAAAAGAAATTGAAATAAACAATTTGGAAAAGGCTATAGGGTTTATTGAAGAGAATACAGATGAAAACACTAAGTTTACACGTGCATTTTTTTCTGAACTGCACAAAATAATCACGAAAAATCTTTCTTCACCTCCAGATGGAGAAGGTTCAAGGTTTCCGGGGCAACTGAGAAAAGCCAATGTTCAGATTGCAAAATCTAAACATAATCCCCCCGATTATATTTTAGTGCCGGATTATTTTGAGGAATTCTTAAGGTTTATTAATCAGAATTTAAAAGAACAATATCAGTTACTTATGGTTGCCATTGCTCATCATAGCTTTGCATGGATACATCCTTACGATAATGGTAATGGGAGGTTGGTAAGACTGTTAACTTATGCTTTTTTAATAAAACTTGGTTTTAAAGTTAAAAATGGAAGAATACTTAATCCTTCTGCAGTTTTTTATACTAACAGAGAAAAATACTATAAAATGTTGGAAACTGCAGATCATTTGGATAACCAATCGTTATTGCTGTGGTCGGAATATTTTTTATCAGGTCTGAAAAATGAAATTGAAAAAATAGATAGTCTGCTGAATATAGATTATGTAAGGGAAAAGATACTTATTCCTGCAATAAAATTTGCTCTCGATCGACAGAATATTACACCAAGAGAGTATAGGATTTTAAAGTATTTAATACAAAAGAATGATTTTCTAATTAAATCAGAGGAATTAAATAAAATTGGAATTAGTAACTCCGTCCAGAAATCAAGGATAATGAAGAAAATAAGAGACAGAAATATAATAAGAAGCATAAAAGAAAACGGAAGGATTTATACAATTAATTTTGTTAACAACTATTTACTTCGTGGTGTCATAAATAGTTTAGATATTAATGGGTTTGTATCAGATTTTTTGAATAAAAATTAATATTTTCTTTCAGGAGCATTTCTCCTTAAATTTTACTGAGACTGGTTGTTGCCTGTTTTATTATTTTTATATCATTTTCACGTTTTTCTTGCGTGTTTTTATAGTTTATACTATTATATATTCAGCCTTGCCAGTATTGTTTATTGTATGGCGGTTTGTTTTGTACATCACACCAATTTTAAAACAGGACCTGTTTCGGCGGTATGTTTTAAGGGTATGTAATTAACA
>JAADHF010000007.1 GCA_013151965.1 Spirochaetota bacterium | reverse complement strand
AGCGGGTTATCCCTTCTCTTCCGCAGTATTCCGGAATAGGGCAGATGGAGCATCTGGGAGAGACAGGCGTGCAGACATGCTGCCCGAACCTCACAAGTGTTTCGTTAATCGGGATCCAGTATTTCCTGGGAAGTATCTTCATAAGTTCCATTTCTGTTTCTGCCGGAGATTTCGTTTTAACCCAGCCTGTTCTGTTTGATACTCTGTGAACATGGGTATCCACGCAGATTCCGTCGAGGCCGAAACCGAGGTTGCGTACAAGGTTGGCGGTTTTGCGGCCTACACCCGGGAGCGCGAGCAGGTTTTCCATTTTTTCAGGCACTTTCCCCTTAAATTTTTCCAGAAGTATCTCTGCGATTCTTTTAAGGTTCCGCGCCTTTGTTCTGTAAAAGCCGGCTGGATAGATTAATCCGGCAATCTCATTCTCGCTGACGTTTATAAGTGTTTCCGGAGAATCCGCCCTTGCAAAGAGTTTATTCGATGCGGCCAGGGTTACCTGGTCCTTCGTTCTAAGCGAAATAACGGTGGAAACCAGGACCCGAAAAGGATCATGCTTCTTTTGAGCGACCTGTGATACGGACGGGAGTTCTTCGGAAAAGAGGTATTCGTTCATTATCCGTATAATAACGTCCCAGTCTGTGGATTTTATCTTTTTCAGAAATAAATCTCCCTTCCGCTTTTTGTTTCTACCGTACGTATATACTTACCTGGCGGCTTGTGTGCGTTTCTGCCGTGCGTGCATGCTTCCCCGGGCTGCCGCTCCTATCCTGCCGCCTCTGTCCCGCAGGATCTAACCCTTAAGTACCGCAACAGGCCGCATTTTTGCTACCGGAATGGCCAGTCCTGCTCTGATGACCGTTTCGATAACAGCATCTATATCCTTGTATGCCTGCGGGGCTTCCTCTTTGATCCTGCTTTTATTGCCGCAGATCAGGAGAATACCCTGCATAGCGTTTTTAAACTCTTTATCCGTTATAAGCCCGGGTTTTCCTTTTTTCCCTGCTGCCTGTTTTCTGCTCATTACCCTTCCGGCTCCGTGGTTGACCGAATAGAATGATTTCTCTGCACCCTCTGTGCCTGCAAGGAGATAGGAAGCCGTGCCCATGGAACCAGGAATAAGTACAGGCTGACCGGTTTCTTTAAATGGAGTACCTTCCATATGTTCGGCATCGAATGCACGGGTCGCGCCTTTCCTGTGCACGAAGTATGGTTTTCCGCCATAAAGCTCCTCTTTAGCCATGTTATGAGTAACATCGTACACTGTTTTTATCTGTGAATTTAGATTCCTGCCGAAAACCTTCCCAAACGCCTTCCGTACAAACATTGTCATTACCTGGCGGTTTGCAAAGGCGTAGTTTGCCGCTCCGTTCATTGCATTGATATACTGTTCTGCCTCCACTGAATCCCTGTAAAAATATAGCAGCTGTTTATTCGGGGGTGTAACGCCCCGGGATGCAAGATGGTTTGCTGCAAGCTTTATATAGTAGCCTGCTGTTTCATGGCCGAGCCCTCTGGAACCGGAATGGAGCATAACGGTAACCTGGTTTTTAAAAATACCAAAATCTTCCGCAAGCTTTTTATTTAAAATTTCAATTACTTCCTGTATCTCGATAAAGTGATTGCCTCCTCCTAATGTTCCCATCTGAGGAAGTCCTCTCTCGATTGCCCTTAAGGGAAGCGCACCGGCATTACCACTAAGGCATCCATTGTCCTCTATCCGCTGCCTGTCATCGATGAGTATATCGAAGTCTGCACTGTCTGCAGTTAGGTTAAAGCGCGGAAGAATGGTTTCCATTCCGTCAAAACCCGAATTCAGAATAAGCCGCAGTTCTGTTTCTGTAAGTTCGAGGTTTTTTTTCCCTTCTCCCAGGGGAATAAGACCGGCAACAGCTCCTGCAATCTTTTTAATATTGATATCTTTAAGCAGAAAGGGTGTGGAAAGCAGCCTCATTCCGCAGTTGATATCATACCCTACTGCGGAAGGAGATATTATATTGGGACTTGCAAGTATCGACCCGATGGGGACTCCGTATCCTGTATGGATGTCCGGCGTTGCAAATACAAAAGAATCCGGGTCTATGCAGGCTGCATCCGTAAGCTGTTTTACGGCTTCTTCTTCGATTTTAATTTTATCGGATACAAAGAGTGTGGCCGGAACTTTCATTGCCCCGGAGGGGTGAATAATAATGGTATATTTATCTATCCTGTCCATGCTGACGGAATTCATCACTTTATTCTGTTGGGCTTAATTTTCCGGCATAGAAGAATAACTGCGTAAGCTTCTACTGCTTTCCCTGAGCCTGTTTCGTCCATGCCCTCTTTTGTTTTTGCTTTAACAGAAATATTTTCCGCTGCCGTATTAATAACTTCTGCCAATTTTACCTGAATACTCTGTATGTACGGTGCAAGTTTCGGTTTTTCTATTATTACCGTACTGTCTATATTCATTATTTCATAACCCGCTTCGGCGGTTAAATCCATGGTTTTTTTAAGCAGTGTAAGGCTGGATATGTTCAGATAACGTTTGTTTCCCTGCGGGAAATGCAGGCCTATGTCGCCTAAGTTAGCAGCACCTAAAAGGGCGTCTATAATTGCGTGTGTAAGTGTATCCCCGTCGGAATAACCCTCTTCTCCCAAAGGGTTCGGTATTTCCACCCCGCCTAAAATCAATTTTCTGCCTGAAGTTAATCTGTGTATATCATATCCGAATCCGACTCTCATTTTATGTCGCTTCTGTATGTTATCTTTCGGTTTTTTCTGTCTCCGGCTACTGTAAAAACCGTTTTGCAGATAAAGCTGTAAACTTCGGCATCATCTGTCATTCTGTTTAAGCCCTGTTCTAAAACAGCCCTGTGAGCTTTGATGATTTTCCGGAAATTAAAACCCTGAGGTGTCTGAGCACCGAACACCGATTCTCTCTTGAGGTGCTTTAAAATAATTCCCGACTTATCCACTTCTTTAAGGGTGTCTGCTGTCGGAACCACGGGAATGCAACCCCCGTACTTAACAGTTCCATCCATAACGCGCTGTATTATATCATCTGTTACCCAGGGTCTTGCACCGTCGTGGATAAGAACAAAATCCGGAGGGGCGCTTTCCAGTGCCGATAAACCCCTGTATACGGATTCCTGCCTGGAACTGCCTCCTTTTGTAATAATGATATCTTTCGTATTTATGTATCGTTTAACCATCCCGGCGGATATGTCCTTATCAGCCTCCGGTACCGTAATTACAATTCTATTGATAGATTGATTCTTCGTAAAGGGAATTATTGACCAGATAAGAACAGGTTTGTCGTTAAGCAGTATATACTCTTTCTTTGTACCGGTACCAAACCTGCTGCTTGTTCCGGCCGCTGTAATTACTGCATCGATTTTAATCAGGTTACCTCTAACTTTATGAATATTATTTTTTCTACTTCTTCTTTATTCTTATTAAGTGAAAATGATATCTCGTCAACAAGAAGTTTTAGTGCATTATCGTAGAGTTTTCTTTCCAGTATAGGCAGTTCCTTTATCTGGCTTCTATGATACAGGGCGCGTACTACGGTTGCAATATCAAGAACGCTTCCCTTCTTTAACAGGTCGAGATTCATCTGATAACGCATTTTCCAGTCGGCAGGAATAGGCTCGTAGTCTTCCGAAATAAGTTTCAGAGCCTTCTGCGCTTCACGCCTGCTTACTATGGGACGGATTCCAAGTTCATCTGCCCTGTCCACAGGAACCATTATGGTCATATCGGTCACTTCGAGATAGATGATGTAATACAGCAGCACCTCTTCTCTAAATGGTCTCTCTTCTATCGACTGTATATGGCCGACTCCCTGTATGGGATAGACAATTTCCTGTCCTACGCTATACCTTGTTTTGAAGTTGCTTTTTTCTGTGGATTTCATAAAAGATAATATATCAAAAAAACGTTGTTTAGTCAAAAGAGACAGGGAAAATCCAGTAATTCCTCATCTAAAAATATTTGAAAAAGGAGCGGAAAAAAACAATTTATATAAAATATGTCCCTTAAAGCAGGTTTTTATAGTAATTTTTTCTTTTTTCTCCGTTTTCTTGTTATCATGATAATCCTGTGGTATAAATTTTTTTATCAATTAACAGTACAGGAGGTATTCATGGCTGGTTTTCGTGTTTCCTTTAGAAGAAATCGTAAAATTGGGATTCTTATTCAGGTTTTTGTTCTTGTAATCGGTGTTTTCTGGATTTCGGGTTGTCAGCAATATGCGACAAGAGATTTATCCGTTTCCGGTGCGAAACATTACCCTTCCCGGTTCGGCGGAAAAGTTAAAAATGTAATATTTTTTATTGGTGACGGCATGGGACTGGCTCAGATAGCTGCCGCCCGTATAGATACGCTTGGTGCAAAAGAATATCTGAATTTGGAAAGACTGCCTGTAACCGGTCTGGTAAACACTTATTCAGCCGATAAACTTATCACCGATTCCGCTGCGGCGGCAACGGCGCTTTCTACCGGTTATAAAACGGACAATGGAATGATCGGAGAACTGCCCGACGGAAGAAAATTATATACTATCCTGGAGGCGGCCCGTGACAGGGGCATGAAGATCGGCCTGGTTGCCACCTCTACAATTACCCATGCCACTCCGGCGGGTTTTGCTGCCCATGTAAAAAGCCGGTCTTCCGAAGATTTAATAGCGGTTCAGCTTTTGAACAACCGTGTTAATGTGCTCTTCGGCGGCGGTAAAAAATTTTTTATACCTCAATCAAAATCTTTAAGCGGCAGGAAGGATGAGTTAAATCTCCTCGAAAAAGCGAAAGAAATGGGCTACAAATTCATAGAAACCAAGGAGGAGCTTAAATCGGTCAAAGGGAATTATGTATTGGGTTTATTCGAAAATAGTTATCTGGATACTTCTTCACTTGAGCCCTCCCTTGCTGAAATGACCGCAAAAGCCATTGAATTACTCTCGGATGATCCGGATGGATTTTTTTTAATGGTGGAGGGAAGTCAGATTGACTGGGGAGGACATAGGAATAGTTCCATATACATGATCAGGCAATTGGTCTTGTTTGATGAAGCTGTAAAAGCAGGGATGGATTATGCCTTAAAAGATAAAAAAACTCTTGTTTTAGTTACGGCGGATCACGAAACGGGCGGACTAACCATTAATGGCGGCACGTTAGACGGAAAGAAGCTGGAATTATCCTGGTCGACTTTTAATCACACCGGCGTGCCTGTGCCTCTCTTTGCTTTTGGTCCGGCTGCGCTCAAGTTTACCGGTCTTCAGGATAACACGGAAATTCCCCGTAAAATAGGCCGTCTGATAGGACTATCTAATTTTCCTCAGAATTTAAATCCGCGTGCGGAATAAAAGAAAAACAGGGCATCTGATCAGTAATTAACTTCAGATTATTTTGTATAAGTATAGTATCGATATAATTGATACTATACTGGATATCCAGCTGTTATAGGAATTGCTGTAACAGCGGGCCTGGAATGAGACAGGAATATACAGGATCAGGTCATTTATGGCAGGGTAACAAATGGAATCGGGCAAAAATATGTGTGTATATATCTGTCTCTTCTGCAGGAATAGCTTTTTTTTTAAGGTATATAATCTATCTTGACATAATTAGCAGGGAAAATTAATATGAGCATGGTAGTTGTTAAATATCAATATTGTTGATATACATTGAGAAGCTTTTATGTAATGGAAGAAAAACTTTTAGTAATTCATGTAGATACAGAAAAAGATAATGCATTTAAGGTCCTGAATGCTCTGGCTTCGAATATCAGGCTGGACATACTTGATCTGATTAAAGATAAAAAGCTCAATGTTAGTGAGATTGCAAAAGAACTATGTATTCCTCAATCTACTGTATCAACCAATCTTAAATTTTTAGAAGAAGCCAAATTGATAAAGGTAGAGATTGCCTCAGGGAAAAAAGGAGCTCAAAAGCTTTGCTCACATCGGTATGAGGAGATAGTTTTTCAACTTCCCGGTATGGAAAGAAAACCGCAGGAAAATATCATTGAGGTGGAAATGCCGGTAGGTCTTTATACGGATTATAAAGTAAGCCCTCCATGCGGTCTGTGCTCAACGGAAAAAATCATAGGTTACCTGGATGTGCCGAAATCTTTTTTTGAACCTGCCCGTGCTACAGCAAGTTTAATATGGTTCGAAAGAGGATTTGTAGAGTACAAATTTCCTAATAATCTGCCTGTTGATAGAAAACCAAAAAAAATTGAAATAAGCATGGAGCTGTCGTCGGAAGTTGTCGGCACCAACAAAGATTGGCCTTCGGATATAACATTATGGATAGACGGTGTCGAGATAGGAACGTGGACTTCTCCGGGTGACTATGGAGATAAGAGAGGAAAGCTTACACCTGAATGGTGGAAACTTGCCGGCTCTCAGTATGGAATGCTTAAAAAATGGAGTGTAACTGAAACCGGATCCTTAGTGGATGGAATAAATGTTTCCGGAGTAAAGATAAATGATCTTGGCATTAGAAGTCATACCTCGATAAAAGTTAAAATTGGAATAAAAGAAGATGCCAAGAATGTAGGAGGTATAAACATATTCGGCAGCAGCTTTGGTAACTATGCTCAGGATATTATCATGAGGTTAGAACTGGAGTGATATAAGAGGCAGAATAATTTCTTGATAAAAACAATGCCTGGAAAGCATGTTAACTCCCCGAAAAATCGCCATAGGTGAGTGGTTTCATCAAAAGAATTAAAAGCCGGAGATGCTATTCTTCGCTTCGCGACCCATTCTTCGTATACTGTATTAAATCCTGTTAATGATTTGTTTTTTAAACTGAAATAAAATACCGATAAACGTCTTTCCCTTTTTTCCCATTTTGATCAGATAGCTTATACAGCATGGGCTTCCCGGCGGGGAACGAAGTAGAAGATGAAACCACTATTTATTTAAATTATCCTGAAAATATCAATGATACCTTTGTTGCTTCGACTGTTATTACAATGATGCCGGTGAATTACAATAAAGCAACAAAACAAAGTTTCCCGGATTATCTCAAGGCACCGGGAGCTGTTGTATTGGTTGATTGATTAAATATTTTCAAGAAGTGATTTTAAAGGTTTTACCATTTCATCTTTCATTCTATGGTTATACACTTCTTCCCGAAATCCTTTAAAACGGGTTAGAAATAGGAATATCGATGCTAAAAGTCTTTCTTTCCTCTTTTTTTGGGGGAAATCAAATAATCCATTTTTCTTGTAATAGTAGTAATCGGCCTTAAACGGAAATCTTAAATGACTGTAGATCTGATCTCTGAATATTTTCATACCCCCTACTCCAAGAAATGTGCGGGGTTTTGAATAACCTGCTGTCGATGCTTCCGCCACTTTTTCAGCAAGCCCCGCAAGCTGCTCACCTATTGCTGCGGAATTCCCTGCTTCATCAGTAGCAAACCCGCAGCAATTTGCCATATTCATTTGAATTTCGGCTTCGAGAATCTCTCGCAGATTTGGTAATTGAGACAGTGGTCCTGAAATGATAAAAGCAGCCTGTTTCCCTGAAAGTACCGGCTTATGATTCTTGAAAAACTGCCTGTCAAAGAACATCTTCCATCGTGAGGAGAGATATCTGTCCCTTACTGTCCCTGCGTATATCAGTATGTCGGCTTTCATTACTTTGTTCCGGTAAAACTCAGTATACCCGTCGTTTCCGTCGTAACTGCAGATATTATCGTAAGCACACCTTAGACAGCCGAGACAGCCTCCTTTTATATCAAGCTCGTTTATATTAATAATTTCTATTCCTTTATTAAAACATGACCAAAAAGTTCTGACCATTCCGGATAGATTGCTGCCCGGATTTGTTGAATCGGTAAGTACAAGTATTTTTTTATTCCCCTGATCTGTTTTCAGCTCGTTATCTTTCTCCTTGTAGTTGAAATTTTTCCATTCTATCGGGTAATAATTTATTAAGACGGCTGTTTCTTTTTGAATAGACGTAATAAAGTTTCTCCCGAAATATTCTATTTGCTTTCTCTCTTCCGGATCAAATAAATCTCCCATCCCGGCAGAATATCCGCCTGCATATTTTATGCCGAGATCACTGCATATTCCTTCCATGTAGTTATGAGCAGTATGGTCAAAAAAGTGTATTGATGTAGTAAAAACCGCCGCATATTTACCTGAAAAAATATGTTCTGCTCTCCTTTTAAATATGAGTTCAATAAATCTTTTATACTGGGAAGGTACAAGACAATAGTAAAGAGGAAATGCCCAGAGAACACCATCCGCATCGTTAATCGCAGCCATTTCTTTTTTAAAATATTCTTTATTCTTTTCCAGTTTTGCTATTTTTTGTGAAACATTGAAGTACTTAAATTTATGCTTAAGATTCTTTTTCTCCAGGAATTTAATATAATTCATGGTTACACTTTTCTCCCCTTTGGGGCTTCCGTTTAAAACAGCTATTGTCATATCTTCCTCCTAATGTTGGCTTTGCCCACAATATAATCAAGAAAGTGGGCGTTGTCAACATTTCTTTTATCGTTTATAATTAATTATGGCAGAAAAACAGAAGTATCATCATGGAAACCTTCGTAAGTCCCTTATCAAAGCCGGATTAGAACATATAGAATCCGGGAGGACAGAAATCTTAAGTTTAAGATCTCTGGCACGAGAGCTCGGAGTATCTAAAAATGCCCCCTACAGACATTTTAAGAATCGTAGTTATCTTATTAAAGCAATAGCAGACGAGGGTTTTTCCATGCTCTATGACAGTATGACCGAAAATCTAACAGGTATAGAAGATGTAAAGGAGAAATTATCGTTAATAGGTCTCGGTTATGTGCGGTTTTCTCTGAAACATCCGGGATTGTACCGGATGATGTTTGCAGCTGCAGGTTCGGTAAAGTGCAGTATGTCTAAAGCGGAATTAGAATCACAATCAAACCTGCCGCCTACTTTTCTTCTCTTATCAGATACCATAAAAGAGGGAATCGAGGCCGGTATTTTTACGCATTTAGGCCTGAAGGAAGCAACTATTGCCGCATGGGCTTTTGTCCACGGTTTATCATCACTTATCAATGATAGTATGGCACTGGGATTTCCGGGACTCGATTTAACCGATGAAGCTATTTTCAGATCTATAGAAACAGTTTTGTTCACCGGGCTGTAAGCTTACTTTCTGCAGGAATCATTGAAAAAGATAAGAATAATAATTACTTTAATAATCATTTTAATCATTTAAATCAGATTAATAACAGATGAAATATATATAATCAATAATGACAATTCTTATATTATGTTTTGCTATAACGAATAAAACAAGTATTAGAATGTATTAAAGTGTCGTCATAACCTATAGATAGATAAATATTATAACTAATATAGAATAGTTTATTCGATAATGAGCATATTTAATATTAAAATATGCAATAATACTTGACATGCATCATTTTCTCTGTTAGCATCTGAATTAATATAACATAGAAGGAGTAGCTATATGCCGGGTCCCGGTTATTACTGGATTGGAAAAGAAGAAGAGCAGGAGGTCCTTAGTGTTCTAAGAGACAGGTATCTGTTTAGATATGGCAATGAAAAAGATCCTGATTTTAAACACAAGGTAAAAACATTAGAAGAAGAAATCGGTAATAGTTTTAAATCAGGTTATGCACTTGCAGTTACATCCGGTACTTCAGCATTAATTACGGCACTTTCTGCTGCCGGAATAGGGCCGGGTGATGAAGTGATTGTGCCGGGTTATACATTTATTGCTTCCATAACGGCAGTCATTATATGCAATGCAGTTCCTGTATTGGCAGAGGTTGATGATAGTTTAACATTAGACCCTGAGGATGTGGAAAAGAAAATAACACCGTATACAAAGGCTGTCATGGCTGTTCATATGCTGGGGAATCCGTGTAATCTGGACAAACTGTCAAAAATAGCTAAGAAACACAATCTTATACTAATGGAAGACAGTGCACAGGCTTTCGGCGGATATTATAAGGATAAGCGGCTGGGAACAATCGGCGATATCGGAATTTATTCGTTTAATTTTTTTAAAACCATAAATGCAGGTGACGGCGGAATGGTCGTGACGGATGATGAAGATCTGTATAAGAAAGCCTTTGCTTATCATGATCAGGGTCATCTGCCTCTGCGCATGGGTGTGGAAATCGGAAAAAGGTCAATAATCGGTCAGAATTTCCGTATGAATGAATTAACCGCAGCGGTTTTACTCGCTCAATTTCGAAAACTCGATGAATTGATAAGGCGGATGCACTACTTAAAGGAAAAATTTAAAAGGCAGATCGAGGGTATGGATGGCTTGAGCTTTCGTAGGATTAACGATGATAAAGGAGAATGCGGTACTATTTTAACGGTATTCTTCCGGAATAAAGAGACAGCAGAGGAAGCCGCAAAGAGGTTAAACACCGCAACAGTTTCTCATTCGGGGTGGCATGTCTATAACAACATGGAACAGGTTCTGGAAATGAAAGTGATAAATCCGCTGTTAAATCCTTTAAAGAATCCGTATTACAGGGGCAATGTGAATTATAAAAAGGGTATGCTGCCGAAAACTGATAAATTGTTGGAAAGAGCGATTAATATTTCCATCGGTGTTGTAGATGCGGGTCTGGGGGCTGCCTTCGGACTGAATATAGATTCTACGGATGAAGAAGTATCTATGAAGGTTAAAACATTTAAGACTGTTCTAAGGCAGGTACTATAGCATGAGGCGAATCTATGATTAAAGTCGGGTTAATAGGAACCGGTTATATCGGGCCGATTCACCTTGATGCGCTTTCCAGGTTAAGCGGTGTTAAGGTTAAAACAATTATTGATGTTAATGAGAAGCTTGCAAAACGGGCTGCGGTACAATTTAACGTGGACAATTACGGAACGGATTACAGGGATATAATAAAGGATCCGGAAATCGACGTTGTACATAACTGCACACCTAATAAGTATCATTTTCTGATAACGAAGAATGCATTGGAAGCAGGCAAAAACGTTCTTTCGGAAAAACCATTAGCTATGACTCTTAAGGAAGCGGAAGAGCTGGTCGATTTAGCCGAAAAGAAGGGAGCGGTTACAGGAATAGATTTCTGCTACAGGTACTATCCTATGGTTCGGGAAATGGCTGCACGTGCAAGAAAAGGAGAACCGGGAAATATACGAATGGTAACGGGAAGTTATTTTCAGGACTGGTTGTCGATGGAAACCGATTGGTCATGGCGCCTGCTTCGGTCCGAGAGCGGCGAATCCAATATTACCGCTGATCTGGGCAGCCATTGGTTCGATTTATTACAGTTTATAACAGGCATAAAAGTAAAGGAAGTGTTCGGCGACCTGGCTACAATAATACCTGTAAGAAAGAAGCCGAAAAGACAGGTTCTGGCATTCGAGAAAGCAGGTAAAGCTGAATCGGAAGATATCGAAGTGGAATTGGAAGATTATTCTTCCGTTCTTTTTCACATGGAAAATGGTGCTCCCGGATCCTTTACGGCAAGCCAGGTATGTCAGGGAAGAAAATCTGATACCGAAATACAGGTGTACGGAAGCAGATGTTCCTATGCATGGAATCATAAGGAGTCGGATAAGCTCTGGATCGGCCACCGTGAAAAGCCGAACGAGATACTTATGGAAGATCCGGTTCTTCAGGATCCTTCGGCTGGAAAATACGCTACATTACCGGCCGGGCATCCTTTGGGTTACCGTGATGCTGTTTTGAATCTTTTCAGAGATTATTATGATGTTTTCAGCGGCAAAGCAGACAATACTTTACGGCCGGATTTTAAAACCGGCTATGAGGAGATGAAGATTTTAAATGCAATACTTGAAAGTTTTCGAAAAAGCAAATGGATAAAGGTGGAGAAATAATAAATGGGAAATAAATATAGAGAAATCAGATTTGAGCTGTTAAGACCGGGGCAGATTAACAGTGAAAAGGAACGCTGTCCGCTGATTTATGTACCCATAGCACCTCTGGAGTATCACGGGCCGCATCTTCCGGTTGGAATGGACCCGATTAATGCTGCCCAATGTGCATTGGAGACGTGTAAAAGGTTCGGGAAAGGTATCGTGCATCCCACCCTGTATTGGGGAACGGAACGCGAGCGGCCGGACTGGATGCTTAAGAGTCTGGGCTTCGATAGGGGTGATTGGATCGTGGGAATGGATTTTCCGACTGCTTTATGGAAGAGTCATTATTATCCCGAACAGGTTTTTGCCCTTGTTGTTGCAAGCACAATTGAAATGTTAATTTCGGGCGGTTATAAGGTAATAGTTTTAGTTAACGGGCATGGTGCGTGGAATCAAATGGAAACACTGGAAAGATTGGCAAAGTGGTATTCCCGCACAACAGATACTCTTGTCGTATGGAAGCTGGCATTTGTTTTAGATATATCGGAAAAGAATCTGGCCGGTCATGCGGATATTTTTGAAACATCATTGATGATGTATTACCAGGAATCCGCATATAACCGTGATGATATTGTCGATATAAGAGAACTGCCGGAGAGAAATATACCGATTCATTACAAAGATTTTTCGATCGTTGACGGAGGGGGTTTTAGTGAAAAACCAAGTCCGGGGAGGATTGTTAAAACCGATCCTAGAGATGCAAATGTTAAAAAAGGGAAAGAAATATTCAATAAAACGATAGATATGTATCTGGATCTTACTAAAGAGGCGTTAAGGAAAAAGAATCTGGAATAATATCTATCAATTATTATTCAGGCTGTAAGCTCTTTGAGCAACAGAATATTAAATATTTTAAGGAGGTCTTATTATGAAAAAGACGCTTGTTTTACTAACGATTTTTCTTTGTTTTTCCGCTGTTATCTGGGCGGGCGGACAGAAGGAAAAGGCAAAGAAAATACGTATTGTTCACTACCACTGGACGGAAACAACGTATGATAAAATTAATCTTAATGCAGTCAAGATATTCGAAAAAAAGCACCCGAATGTCGAAATTAAGCTTTTATTGCTTCCGGATGCCGACCGGGCAAAGAAAATCCGTACTGCTTTGGCGGCCAATGGCGAAATTGATTCTTTTGCTTTAAACAATGGAGAATCGGCGGAGTTCCTTTCGGAAGGGCAAATGGTGGAAATAATGCCGAAAGCATTCGGCAAAAAAACCGTTGATGAAGTTGTAAAAATGTGGCTTCCGGGTTCGATCAAGACAAGCGGCGGTTACTGGAAAGGCAAATATTATGGAATTCCTTTCGAATTATCTAATTATGTTGCATGGATAAATATCGCATATATGAAGGATGCAGGTTTAAGTCCCGCAACGGACAAACCTAAAACATGGGGTGATTTTGTCAATGTCGGCAGGAAGCTGGCAAAAGAGAAAGACGGGGTAAGGGTGCGTAACGGTTTTGCATCTAATTCCAAAGAGGGCATTTTTAATTTCCTTATTTTAACAGCTATGATGGAACAGCTCGGCCTTGATTGGGGAACGGAAGAAGGACTGTTAAGCAGTATGGATAAACCTGATGTTCTTGCCCGCGGATTAAGAACTTACACCGATTTTGTAGTAAAAGACAAAATCTGGGATCCGGGGCTGTTTGATAACGACCGTGAAGGTTTCGGAAATGGTAAAACTGCAATGTTTCTTACCGGCGGATCATGGTACTGGGGAGTTCTTGATACATATTCTGTTCCGAGAAAGGATGCGGAACCGTTTGCCTATCCGCGGTTCCCGGGCGGAAAAGATCTTGGAGGCGTAGGTTACGGCTACTGTGTATATGTTTCCAGACTTGCAAAACATCCGGAACTGACCTGGGAATGGCTGGATACTCTGGCAAGCCAGCCTAACGAGTTTATCAAGTACGGATATAATCAGCCGCGGGTGAAACTTTCGGATGGATCCCAGGGGCTAAACCCCGAACTTGCTAAAAAATATATACCGTATTATGACGAAACCTTTAAAGGAGAATTGGCTAAAACATCCGTGTGGCTTTCTTCGACAAAGGGAGCACAGGTAACCGATGCTGTATGGGCGGCAATTTCCAAAGTGATATATGAAGGGAAAAAGGTAAGTGATTCTGTTGCCGAGCTTCGAAGTGCTATTCCTGCTATTTACAAATAATTAAGCAAGCTGAAAAGATGTCCCCGGCAGAAAATAAATAAAGATAAACCGGGGACATTTTTATATTAAAGGGTGCTAAAATGCGAAAAGCGAGCTATTCTGTTACAAGGATTCAAAGACACGGGTATGTATTTATTTTACCCACTTTGATATTTTTTTCCGTTTTCTTAATCTATCCGATTATAAGTGCAATGAAACTTTCCTTTTTTGAATGGAATTTGCTCGGTCCGAAAATATTTGTCGGATTAAAGAATTATAAAAAACTGATAGCAGATACAAGAGTGCTGAATTCTTACTGGAGAACGTTGCATTTTACCGTAGTAAGTGTAATAGCTATTAATATTCTGGCGTTTACCTTTGCAATAATGTTTTCCAGTACTTTGATTACCTTTAAGAATATATGGCAGTCATTTATTTTTCTCCCGGTTATATTGTCAATGGTAGCAGTGGGTGTTGTCTGGGAATACATGTATCAAACTACAGGGCTTATTACTATTATAGGGAGAAAATTATTCGGTGTAACAATCCGCTGGTTAACCGATACTCATGTAGCCCCGTATGCAATGATAATCGTATATGTATGGAAAACCACAGGATACTACATGGTGATTTATATTGCAGGATTACTGGATATCCCGCAGAGTTTATATGAGGCTGCAAGAATAGACGGTGCCGGCTTTTGGGGACGGCTCTTTTATATAACCATTCCTTCTCTGGTAAACACAATTTCGTTAGCAGTAATTTCATGTATGATATTTACATTCGGACAATTCCCGATTCAATATGTAATAACAAAGGGCGGCCCGAGCCGGTCAACGGAGATACTTGCTTTACTGATTTTTAAACAGGCTTTTGAATTTAACAAATACGGGTATGGAGCCGTGATTTCGGTTCTGTTCTTTTTAACCCTGTTCTTTTTCGCTGTAATACAGCTTAAGATTTTTAAATCTTCCGCAAGGTAGGGATAATGAAATATATGGTTAACCCCAGGACAGGTAGAAATATCCAGAGAGGGCTGCTTTACACTATCCTGGTTATAGTATGTTTTGTTTTTATATTTCCCTTTTTATGGATGATATTTTCATCTCTTAAATTAAACAAAGATGTACTGGCTTTACCCATTCACTTTTTCCCGCGGGTCTGGAACTGGAAAAGTTATTACAATGTGTTTTTTAAATTCCCTGATTTTAATTTTCCGAGATATATTCTTAACAGTTTTATAGTTACCTTTTTTGCTGTTCTGCTCTGTCTTTTCTTTTCCGCGACTTCCGGCTACGGGTTCGCAAAATATAAATTCAGGGGAAATAATATTCTGTTTACCATAATTTTATCAACAATAATGATATCCTTCAGTGTAATTATTGTTCCGCTGTTTATTCTTATAAGAAAACTGGGAATGCAGAACAGTTATGCAGGACTAATAATACCCGAGAGTTTAACCGCTTTCGGTGTTTTTATGATGAGGCAGTTTTTTTATTCTATTCCCGACGATGTTATCGAATCAGCCCGGATTGACGGAGCGAATGAATATCTTATCTTTTCATCGATATCCATTCCTATGGCAAAAACCGCCCTTCTTGCCCTTTTAATCTTTCATGCACAATGGGTCTGGAATCTTCTCATATGGCCATTGATTGTCATTTCCACGCCGGAAATGCGTACCCTGCCGCAGGGAATCGCCCTTTTTAAGGGAGGTTATAACACACCGTATCCGGAGCAGCTGGCTGTAAGTGTAATTGCCTGTCTGCCGCTGTTAATTCTTTATATGTTTCTATCTAAATATTTTGTGCAGGGCATTACGATGACAGGGTTAAAAGGCTGATATGATCGGGGATTTATCGTTTTTTAGGGTCTTCAGTCTGTCTCTGTCAGGTCCGTACAGATGAATCTGCAGATGGGTCCGAGTAGTTCTTTTAATATATTATCCTGGGGATGCCCCTCGCCCAGATGCTGGAAAAAGCATTCACCGTAGGGTCTGTCGATCAGCAGTCCCATTTTCCTGCTTAGCTCTTCCATATTATCAGCGATACTTACCTTGTTTAGATACCGGATCCATTCATCCTGAGATTTATGGCAGAGAAGCATCTTCTTCTTTGTTTCCATTACAGTGGTAATATCCACACCGAAATGATATTCCGGTTTTTTACCGAAGATGTCTTTTAAACCCAGTGGAGACCAATAGAAAAGGTAAGGGATTTTTTCCATGGGCTTTACCGGAAAACCGCAGTCGAATAAGGGAACGGAAGCAATATATGCTGCATTACGAACGAGCTTCGATGTAATTTCGTGGTCGATAAGATAATCGTCAGGCGGTCCGGTAAATACGATATCAGGATTTACTTCACGCATTATACGTACGCTTTTTTGCCGGTATTCATGATTATATTCGATTTCCAGATCGTGACCTCCTGCAAAGTGATATGTCCCATTGATAATCCTTGCAGAAGATTCTGCTTCTTTAAGACGTTTTTCTCTAATCTCCCGGCTTTTAAGTGTGGGAGAACCGACTTCCCCGCCTGCCATTGTAGCAATATGAATATCATGACCCCGCTCTGAGAGCAGTGCAAGCGTTCCGGCAGACATATACTCAACATCATCAGGATGACATCCGAATGCAAGTATTCTCAATCCTGTTCCCCGGTTTGTCCTTCGAGATAATATTTTGTTCCTGTCAATGATAGGGAAGAATCTACGGCCGGCCAGTATTCGAGGCCTGCATACCCTTTATAGTCCAGGCGATCGAGTTCATTAATAATAAATGCATAGTTTAATTCGCATTTATCCGGTTCGTGCCGCCCTGGTACACCGGCGATATGGAAATGGCCTATGTACTGTATATTCTTACGTATAAAACCGGTTATATTCCCGCTCATAATCTGTACATGGTATATATCAAAGAGCATTTTAACATTCGGTGAATTTACTGCTTTGAGTATATCGATACATGTATTCGGATCATCGAGGAAGTAACCGGGGTGATCGACTTTTGTGTTAAAGAGTTCGAGAAGCAGTGTTATGCCTGATTTTTCGCAGACCGGTGCAATTATTTTTAAGGTTTCCGTCATATTACAGACTGCTTCTTCTCCGGACAGGTTAGATTTTCTGTTGCCTGATGTTGTTATAAGCCCGGAACAGTTTATAATTTTTGCCTTTTCAATTATTCTTTCGATACCTTCGAGAATAATATTTTGATCATTTTTATCGATCAGTCCTGCAGCAATCCCTCCGTCAGGATGATTAAATACAAAGTCGGTGCAGGTTAGCCCGTATAAATCATTCAGTTCCGCAATACGCTCAAAATCTTTATCTTCATTAGTTAAATTTGATCCGTCGAAACGTTTATTATGAAACCAGAATTCATAATTTGTAAATCCTAATTCGTGAATTCTTTTTATTCTGTCTTCATAACTCATGTCCGTAAAGAAAGTTTCCATGCAGACACCTAATTTTGCCATGTTTATCCCCTTGTCCTGTAATTATAAGAGTATCGATGCTGCCTTTCGTATTCCCTCTGCAATCTGATCGCAGTCCTCAGGTGTAAGCTGCGGAGGAATATCTATGTGTACGGAACGCCCTAAAAGGTCCTTTGTCGCCGGGCATGCATTCGGATCATATTCAGGTCTTGGTTCGGTTAAAGGACAGTTAAAGGGACAGCCCTTTTTGGCCGGCATCATCTTGTTGTGCAGTATTACCCAGTGGTGATATACATGCCAGTCGGGTACCCCCCGGTTATAAATTCCGTCTGCTTCTATTCCCTCTGCGATGAGTGCATTTATGAACGTTTCCACGGTATTTAATTCGGGTAAATAAAATATAAGTGCTACGGCAGTATCGCCTTCCGCATCGTTTGTTTCTCTGAATTCTATCCCCTTAATATCGCTGACAGCATCCTTAATCCTTCTTTTGTTTTCGCGCATTCGTTTCAGGATAGATTCCAGCTTTCGGAACTGGGCAAGGGCAACCGCACCCGTTAGTTCACTCATCCTGAAATTTACTCCGAAAAATATCTCACCGGGATATTCAGGCGGAGCAAACCTGTCTTTACGCCAGCATGCTGCGACATCATGGTAGGCCTGTGCACGTGTATAGTACAGATCGTTATTCGTAGCTATAATTCCGCCTTCTCCGGATGTAATTATCTTATGATATTGAAGCGAGAAAGCACCTATGTCGCCGAAGCTTCCGAGTTTTTTTCCTTTAAAGCTCCCTCCGTTTGCCTGGGCGGCATCCTCCACTACTTTTAAATTATGCCTGCCGGCAATTCCCATTATTCTATCCATTTTTGCCGGCATTCCCCGCATATGTACAGGCATTAAAGCCTTTGTTCTGTCAGTTATTTTCCGTTCGATGTCGTCAGGATCTATGGTAAGGGACTTATCTACCTCCGCTATTACAGGAACCGCTTTTGCAGCAACGACTGCAGCTATCGAAGCAA
Organism: Spirochaetota bacterium; assembly: GCA_013151965.1. Taxonomy (GTDB): domain Bacteria; phylum Spirochaetota; class Spirochaetia; order SZUA-6; family SZUA-6; genus SZUA-6. The sequence continues at coordinate 12,909 of JAADHF010000007.1, read as the reverse complement.
AAAATGTGTAAGCCGGTACTATAACTTCATCGCCGGGTTCTACTCCGACGGCAATAAGACCGGTAATAAGTGCTGAGGTACATGAGTTTACAGCAAGAGCGTGCTTAACCTGCAGGTATTCTGCATACTCTTCTTCGAGTTTTTTAACTTTGGAAGGCATTTCTGCAGGCCCGTAATAACGAAAGAGATATTTTGATTCGAGAACCTCCATTACTTCTTTCTTTTCTTCCTCTCCGATTTCTAGACCGCCCGGATACATCGGAATATTTTTTGTCGTTTTGGCTTTAGGACCGCCGTTTATTGCCAGATCGGATTTTGAATATCTCATAAGATTCTCCTGCTTAGAAGATGTTATGAACTAAACTATAAGATATTGTGCTGTTGTCGTCAAGTATATAAGTAAATATTATTATTAATTAACTGTATATATTGGTATTTTGTTAATATATTGGTATATTATGTGCTTTATAAACCATATTTAGATTTTTATTTACTATAATTACTTGCATAATTGTTATTAATAGGTGTATAATTACCGGATGAAGAACATAGATAAAGATGAGTTGAATATCCTCCATACAATTTTTACACAGAATATTCCCACGAGAAATTCGATATCACAGAAGGTTAATCTTAGTCTGCTGAAAGTTTCTTCCATTTTAAAAATCCTAGAGGATAGAGGTTTAATAATAAAGGCAGGCAAAACCAGAACAAAAAGCGGCAGGCCCTCTTATATATATTCCTTAAAGTCTGATTTCGGGTATTCGGCAGGTATTGTCCTCGGATTGGATTCTTTTAGAATTGTATTTGTAAATAGCGCGAAAGAGCTGATTTATGATGAAGTTTTTCCCTTATCCATTCCGACTCATCCCGATAATCATGGTAATTCCATTGTCAGTCAGATTACAGATGTTTTACAGGATATAATTGATAAGAAACCGGATAACAAACAGCTTCTTGCCCTGGGATTTGCTTTGCCGGGTATGGTCGATGAGAAGAGAGGAATCTGGTTCAGGGGGCTTCAAATATCAGGCATTAATAATATGCCTGTAAATGATATCTTCTTAAATCGTTTTCATCTGCCCGTGTTTGCAGATGATATGTCCAGAACACTGACATGCTGGGAAATGTACAAAGGAAACGGTATAGGTGTTGCGGATTTTGTGCTCTTATATGTCGGTATAGGATTGGGAGCCGGAATAGTTATCGGAGACAAGGTTTTCTACGGTGCCCATGGTTTGGGAGGGGAAATCGGACATATCCAGCATGTAAAGAATAAATACAGGTGCAGCTGTGGAAGTATCGGCTGCCTGGAAACAGTATTATCCGAACCGGGAATTCTGCGTATTTTCCGTGAACGTCTAAAAGAAGGCGTAATTTCTTATCTGCAGAGATATACCTATGAAAATATGGAAGCATTGACATTGGAAAAGATACTCATAGCAGCCGAACATGGTGATCGTCTGTCATTAACAGTCCTGCATGAAATCGGTGAGTATTTAGGCGATGCGTGTGCAATTCTGATTAAATTGTATGATCCGAAAAAATTGATAATAAGCGGAGCCGTTGCAATGTTTAAAGAATACCTTAAAGAATCTGTCAACCACGTTGTGATGCAGAGGGTTCTTCCGGAAATGTTAGAGGGTTTCGAAATTGTATTCAGCGAATATAAGCCGAATCAGGAAGCAATCGGAGCGGCTTTATGTGCTGTCGAACACGTATTGAGCACAAATATTCCGGAGCCTGCAAAAGAGATCATTAATAAATAATTACTGAAGGAGAAATAAATGGAAAAGGAAGCTGTATTCAGGTTTTCATTCGGCCCGTGGAATATACATGAAGGAGCTGATGTTTTTGGACCTGCAGTTCGTAAAACCATACCTTTTGCAGAAAAACTGAAACTGTACAGGAAGTTGGGGTTTAAAGGTGTTCAGTTCCATGATGATGACGTGGTAAACAGTGTCGATGTTCCGCATAGTAAAATGATCAAAGAAGCTAATGAGATGAAAAAAATGATAGATAACGAGGGTCTTGTTGCCGAGTTTGTTGCTCCGAGACTCTGGGAGCATCCTTTTACTATCGATGGAGGGTATACTGCGAACGATCCCGAAATACGGAGTTATGCCATAGACCGTTCCAAAAAGGCTATTGATATAGCAAATATTCTCGGAACAAAAAAAATAGTGTTATGGCCTGCAAGAGAGGGTGTATATGTGAACGAATCGAAAGATCATGTGGCCTCAATGGAACGTTTTATGGAAGCTCTTAATACCATGCTGGAATATGACAGGGGGATAAAGATACTCGGCGAGATGAAACCCAACGAGCCTATGGACCAGGCCTATTTGCCTACAACAGGTCATTTTCTTGCTCTTGCCTATAAAACTACGGACCCGGACAGGTGCGGGGTATTGATAGAGAGCGCCCATGCAATTCTTGCCGGATTGGACCCTGCAATGGAGATGGGAAATGCCATTGCACACAATAAGTTATGGAGTGTTCATTTGAATGATCAAAACGGTTTAAAGTTCGATGAGGACCGTGTTTTCGGTGCAATAAATCTAAAACGGGCATTCGATCAGGTTATGGTGCTTTATGATAATAATTACGGAGCAAACGGAGAATTTATCGGTCTCGATGTTAAAGCTCTGCGTACGCAGAAAGATAATGCTGCGGTACAGCATTTAAAAAACAGCAAAGAAATATTTTTAATTCTCCTCGATGTGGTTAAGAGTATTAACAGGGATAAAATCGGGGAATACAGGAAGGAAAGAAACTACGAAGATCTTGAATTATTTATTATAAAGAATATCATGGGTAAATTTTAGTTTTCGGGGCAATGAAATGAATCGTAAATTAAGAATGGGTATGGTAGGAGGAGGCCCCGGAGCTTTTATAGGTGATATTCATCGAAAAGCAGCCTGCCTGGCCGGCGGGATAGAGCTGGTATGCGGAGCATTCTCTTCCGACCCGAAAAAATCCCGGACTATGGGGAAGGAACTTTTTCTTGATTCAAAACGTGTATATGATTCCTATGAGGATATGATGAGCAGTGAAAAATCACTTCCTCCGTCCGAACGAATGGATTTTGTAAGTATTGTAACGCCAAATCATCTTCATTTTCCGGTTGCAGAACGTGCTCTGGAAAGCGGTTTTCCGGTGATTTGTGATAAACCGCTTACGGTAAACCTTGTACATGCCAGAGAACTTGCCGTTATAGCGAAGGAAAAAATGCTTCCTTTTGCCGTTACATATGTTTATTCCGGATATCCGATGGTTAAAGAGGCAAAACAACGGATCAGCAATGGCGACTTAGGCGAAATCAGAAAGGTTGTTGTTTCCTACACACAGGGCTGGCTTGCAACCCTGCTGGAAAGGGAGAATCAAAAGCAGGCTCTATGGAGGATGGATCCGGAAAAAGAAGGAATTGCAGGGTGCATGGCTGATATCGGGACTCATGCCGAGCATCTTGTAAGGTATGTTACCGGTCTGGAGATTACGGAACTATGTGCCGATCTGCATATAAGCGTACCGGGCAGAAAGGTTTATGATGACGGTGATGTTCTTTTACACTTTGCAAATGGTGCTAATGGTTTATTGTCGGTAAGCCAGGTGGCAAGCGGGGAAGAGAATAATCTTATTATTAGCGTATATGGAGAAAAAGCCGGTCTTGAATGGAAACAGCAGGAACCCAATACTCTTGTAATAAAACGGAATAATGCTCCTGCGGAATACATACGGACCGGTCTGAATTCCCCTGGTACGGGAAAACATTCCCGTTCGGCAATGATTCTGCCGGCCGGTCATCCCGAAGGTTTTATTGAAGCGTTTGCAGATATCTATCGAAGTTTTGCCTGCGGTTTACTCAGGACTGCCGGCGGGTATGATTATCCGACGGTAAACGACGGAGCAGCCGGTATTGCTTTCCTTGAGGCTGCCTTAGCGAGTGCAAAGAGCAGGCAGAAGTGGTTAAAAGTGCAGGCATAAACTTCCGCACCGGTTTCCGAACAGAAGCGGCCATGTAACCTGCTTCAGATGAAGCGGAGATATTTTTCCGTTGCTTTATCCATATCGGCATAATAACCGCGGTATTCAGGGGGAAGCAAAGCTGCAACCTGAAACATTATTTCATCGGCCATCTGCTGGCGGATTGCAGTTGTTACTCTAACTCCGCCGGCATCCAGTTTAAACCGGCGCCCGATCCTGATATGAAAATCCGTTCTGTGAAAACGCGGCAGGTTCTGCTTGAATTTCTCACCTCCGTGGTGAGCAAGAGGTAATATCGGAATATTACTGTGAAGCGCCATCATTACCACTCCGGGCTGAGCGCGCTGAAGCTGTCCGTTCCAGCTGCGTGTTCCCTCCGGTGCTACGGCCAAAATATATTCTTCTTCCAATGCCTTATATGCAAGACGAAAGGCCTTAAGATCTACCGTTCCGCGGTGTATGGGAATCGCTTTCCACATATTAAAAAGGAAACTCGACAGCGGATTGTCCCAGAATTCTGATTTTGCAAACCCCAATATTTTCCGCGGCTGTAAAAATGTATAGAATAAAGGAACTTCCAGAGAACTTATGTGGTTGGAAACCAGAATAAGCGGCCCTTTTTCCGGCACCTGCTTAAGCTCATCTTTATCTATACGGCATGTAATACCGATAAATGTCTTAATACTCGAATTAACTATCCAGCTTACTAATGACATGATATCTCCGAAGGTAATTTTAGGAATTGCTTATTATACATATCCTGCATGTCCGTATCAAGCAGTTTAAACCGGCCGACGCAGAAGATCTAATTAAAGATAGCTGATAATTTTAGATATAATTAGCCAAAATTATATAAATTAAAGAAGAAATGCCTTGTAAGGATTATGGGTAATCGTATATTATTAAAGCCTCTGAAAATTATGCTAAGAAGGTAATAACTTGAAGTTTTTAGATATAATCATCCTTCCTTTTAAGTCTTTGGAGGGTTTTGCTCCGGGCGTCTCCTCTTTCAAAGGAAAATGAGAATGAATACTCTTTATCCCGTGTTTTTAAAGCTGACCGGGAAGAAATGTATCGTTGCAGGCGGCGGACGTGTTGCGATGAACAAGGTTGAAAAGCTGCTCGAATCAAAGGCCGATGTAACGGTAGTCAGTCCTTCGCTGACAGAGGACCTGGAAGAGCTTGCGCTAAGAAATTCCTTTCATATTTTACGAAGAGAATTCAGAAAAAGAGATTTAAAGGATGCGTTTCTCATTATAAGTGCAACGGATTGTAAGGAAACAAACAGGCGTATCGCTAATGAAGCATGGGAGGCAGGGATTCTCTGCAATGTTGCGGATGATCCGGCACTGTGCAATTTTTATGTGCCCTCCGTGTATCAGACGGGAGACTTAAAAATAGCTGTTTCGACGAACGGAAAGAGTCCGGCCGCTGCGAAAAAGATAAAGGAAGAATTATCCTTAATCTATGGACCCGAAATTGCGGATGTTCTGGAAAGCCTCGGTGTCCTCAGAAAGAAACTGGAGAAAAAGGTGTCCGGAAGCAGAGAGCGGGGTAAGATCCTGTCGGATCTTATACGGGAGTACACATTCGCTTCGACGGGCCGGAAAGACACGGAGAAAATAGGGAAATTAAAGGAAGAAATAGAAAGATGGAGCTCTTAGTAGTCGGATTAAATCATACCACAGCTCCTGTTGCGGTAAGGGAAAAGCTCAGTTTTTCTTCTTCGGAAACAACCGCTCTGCTGAAGGAGCTTCTTAAGCAGCCTATTGTTCGTGAGGCCCTTCTTCTTTCGACATGCAACAGGACCGAGCTGTATGCATGCATTAATGGTGACATTGGCAGGGGAGAAGAATTTATCCGGGATTTTCTGGTGCATTTTAAAGGCGGTTCATTTCCCTTGCAGAAAGACTACTTTTACACCTTTCATAAAACAGAAGCTGTGCGCCATCTGTTTAAAGTTGCAGCAGGGCTGGATTCCATGATTGTGGGGGAAAACCAGATTTTAGGGCAGGTAAAAACTGCGTTTAATCTCTGCTGTGATGCCGGGGCCAATGGAATAATTCTTAACAGGCTTTTCCATTGGGCTTTTAAAGTGGGGAAAAGGGCCAGGTCGGAAACCGAAATTGGAATGGGCTCTATTTCTGTCAGCAGTACGGCGATAGAACTTGCAAAAGAAATATTCAAGGATCTTTCCATGCGTTCGGTTCTTCTAATCGGAGCCGGCGAAACAGGAGAATTAACCGCGCTGTGTCTGAAGGAGAGAGGGATCCGTGATTTCTACATCAGTAATCGAACCTTCAGCAGGGCGGAAAATCTGGCCAGTTTATTACAGGCGAAGGCGGTCGCTTTTGCCGGAATCGACGAAACATTGGTAAATGTCGACATTGTAATCAGCTCAACGAGTTCCCGCGAGTATATTGTAACTGCTGATTTTATGAAAAAAATCATGATTCGGAGAAACAACCGGCCTTTGTTTATTATCGATATCTCTGTGCCCCGGAATTTCGATCCGGAGATTAACAGGCTCGACAATATTTTTGTCTATTCTATTGATGATCTGCAGAATGTAATAGATAAAAACATAGAAAAGAGGAATGCCGAGATAGAGAAGGTGCAGGACATAATGAAGGAAGAGGTAAACAATTTCCTGCAGTGGAAGAATACCTTAAAAGTGACAACGATAATCAGGGAACTTCAGAAAAGAGTTGAAAATATCAGGATGAAAGAGCTTAAAAACAACAGAAAACAGTTTAAAAAAGAGGATTGGGAAAATCTTGATCTTTTAACAAAAAGTATGATGAAAAAGATAATCCGGATGCCTCTGCTTAAAATCAAGGAGTATAATGAAGATTCACGGTTCGGGACGATACGCCTGGATACGGTTCGGGATATATTTCAACTGGAGGATGACATGGACTATGAGGATTAAGATCGGAACACGCGGGAGTGTATTAGCCCTGTGGCAGGCACATTGGGTTAAGGACCGGCTGGAGGCGGAGGTTAAAGGCATTAAATGCGAGATCGTCATTATAAAAACGGCCGGCGACAGGTTTACCGGTATGTCGCTGTTTCAACAGCCGGATAAGGGATTTTTTACAAAAGATATCGAGGAAGACCTGTTATGCAAAACAATAGATATTGCCGTTCACAGTGCAAAAGACCTGCCTACGGAAATTCCGGGTGATCTTGTTATCGGTGCGGTTCCTTTTCGGGAGATGAGTAATGACGTTCTTATTACAGGTGCAGGGGAAAAAGGAGTGCTTAAAGACTTGCAAAGCGGTGCGAAGATCGGCACGAGCAGCTTAAGACGGAAAGCCCAGCTTCTGTATTTACGGCGTGATTTCCGGATCGTCGATCTCCGCGGTAATCTGGATACGAGAATAAAAAAACTTTTAGAAAAAGAGCTCGATGGTATTATTGTTGCGTATGCAGGTGTAAAAAGACTGGACTATGAAAAAAGGGTTTCTGAAATAATCGAACATGAGGTAATGCTTCCTGCTGCGGGACAGGGTGCATTGGCTCTCGAAGTACGGCGGGATGATTCCAATATTATGGAAGTGGTAAAAACATTGAATCACAAGGAGAGCATGGTTTCGGTTAATTCCGAGAGGAGCTTTCTTAAGAGGCTTCGGGCGGGATGCCGTGCCCCTGTAGGTGCATACAGTTATATTAAAGAGGGCACAATAAAAATTGCCGGTATGATAGCTGCGGTTGACGGTACCTGTGTTGTAAAAAAGAGAATGCAGGGAAAAAGCGATGATGCCGAACGCATCGGTATAAAGCTTGCGGAAGAATTGCTTAAGTCGGGCGGTGCTGAAATACTGGGCGGAATAGAAATGCGGAGAGTATAAAGAGTGAAGACAAACGGAAAGGTGTATCTGGTCGGTGCGGGTCCAGGTGATCCCGGCCTTTTTACCGTGAAAGGCATGCATTGTCTTAAGAAAGCTGATGTAGTGCTGTATGATTATCTTGTGCAGGAAAAGCTCTTAAGCCATGTGGATGAAAGGGCTGAAATAATTTATGTGGGGAAAAAAGCCGGCAGGCACACCCTCGAGCAGGAGAAGATTAATGAACTCCTGGTAAAGAAGGCAAAGGAAGGGAAGAATGTTGTCAGGTTAAAGGGGGGCGATCCCTTTGTTTTCGGGAGAGGTGCGGAAGAGGCTCTCGAACTTGTCAAAAGAGGTGTACCATTCGAGGTGGTGCCGGGTGTTACAGCAGCAGTGGCTGTATCTGCATATGCAGGCATTCCTCTCACCCATAGGGATTTTAATTCGACCCTTATATTCGTTACCGGACACGAGAATCCCTTAAAAGAAAAAAGCGCTGTGCACTGGTCGGAGCTTGCATCAGGCAGGGGAACGCTGGTCATTTTTATGGGGGTTAAAAACCTGCCTTTAATTACCGGGGCTCTAATTAAATACGGGAAGAGCGGGAATACACCTGTAGCAGTTGTTTATCGCGGAACCTTTCCCGATCAGAAAGTAGTTACCGGTACTCTCTGTGATATCGCCGGACGCGTCGAAGAAGAAAAGATGAAGTCTCCGGCACTGGTCATTATAGGAGAAGTGGTTAACTTAAGAGAAAAACTGAACTGGTATGAGTCTCTGCCTCTGTTCGGAAAAAAAATTGTAATTACACGGAGCAGAAGCCAGGCGGGAAAGCTTGCTGCTCTGCTCGATGAACTTGGTGCGGAAACCGTGGAAATTCCTGTGATACGGATTAAATCGATCGAAGATTATAAGACCATCGATACTGCTGTTGAACGCATTAAAGACTATGATTGGCTTATCTTTACCAGTGTAAACGGTGTGCATATGTTCTTTGAACGTTTCTTTTTACTTAATGATATACGCGATTTGTCAGGAGTAAAGCTGGCCGCGATCGGCCCCGCAACAAAAAAGGAGATAGAGGCCCTTCATGTAAGAGTCGATTTTCTGCCCTCCGAGTATGTTGCAGAATGTTTTACCGGGGAATTTATCCGGAATTACGAAATAAAGAACAGAAAGTTTCTGCTTATCAGCTCGGATAAGGCGAGGGATCATATCCGGAAAACCTTTACAGAGCTCGGCGGAGACTGCACTGCGGTTACAGGATATAAAACAACCGCAGGTGAATTGAGCCGGGAAGAGTTTAATGAAAAAATTAACGGTTTAAGCATCGACTGGGTAACTTTTACCAGTTCTTCCACGGTAAAAAACTTCTTTAAACTCTATGGAGGTAAAAAGCGGTTTAAAATTGCCAGTATCGGTCCGGTTACATCAAAATCGGTACATGATGCGGGTTTTTCGCCGGATGCGGAGGCAGATGAACATACCATACCCGGACTGGTTAAAGCTATACTCGGGTTTTACGGGAGAAGAGAATGATTGGAATATCAAAACTGTACTGCAGAACTGTGGAGCCCTCTGATGTTTTACGCTACGGGAGAAAATCCAAAAAACTTCCGTCCCACATGCTGCAGTTTTCATCGGATAAAAAACCGGTGGTCGTCTGGAATGTAACGAGAAACTGCAACCTGCACTGTGTTCATTGCTACTCTCAGTCGGACGGCATGGACTATCACGGCGAAATGACCACTGAAGAGGGGAAGAAGATGCTCTCCGATCTGGGGCATTTCGGAGTTCCCGTGATTCTTTTTTCCGGCGGTGAACCGCTTGTAAGAAAGGATCTGTTCGAGCTTGGGAAATATGCGCGGGATCTTGGGATGCGGGTGGTTATTTCGACAAACGGAACCATGATTAACAGACGTGTTGCAGGAGAGCTGAAAGGTATCGGTGTATCATACGTGGGTGTAAGCCTGGACGGTCTGGGAAATACCAATGATAATTTCAGAGGCGTAAAGGGTGCATTTGACAGAGCTCTAAGGGGAATTCGTCATTGTAAAGAATCAGGCATAAAGGTGGGACTGCGGTTTACTATAAATAAACGGAATGTCGATGATGTTCCGGGAATATTCGATCTCATGGAAAATGAGGATATCGAACGTATATGCTTTTATCATCTTGTATATTCCGGAAGAGGCTCGCAGCTTATAGATGAAGACCTTGATAAGGAGCAGACAAGAGATGTTGTCGACCTTATTATAGAAAGAACGGCGGACCTGCACCGGCGGGGGAAAAAGGTCGAGGTACTGACCGTTGACAACCATGCTGACGGAGTATACCTGTACATGAAGCTGCTTAAGGAGGATGCTGCCAGGGCCGGTGAGGTTCTGGAGCTTCTAAAAATGAATGGCGGGAACAGCTCGGGGCACGGCATCGGCTGTGTAAGCTGGGACGGTTCTGTGTACGCCGATCAGTTCTGGAGGCATCATACATTCGGAAATGTCAAGGAACGCACCTTTAGTGAAATATGGATGGATATGTCGGATCCCTTGATGAAAAAACTGAAAAATAAGAAGCTCTATGTAAAGGGCAGATGTGCAAAGTGTAAATATCTTGATATCTGCGGCGGAAACTTCAGGGTACGGGCAGAGGCGGTAACAGGAGATATCTGGGCGGAGGATCCTGCCTGTTATCTTACCGATGAAGAAATAGGAATTACCGGGTAAATAGGAGGTAATATGAGTTTTCCTGTTGTAAGAATGCGTAGATTAAGAAAAGATGAAAATTTAAGAAGACTTGTCAGAGAGACAGGTCTTTCTGTTAATGATTTAATTTTACCGCTTTTTGTATGTCCCGGGAAAAATGTAAGAAATGAGATTAAATCAATGCCGGGCAATTACCAGCTGTCTGTCGATGAACTGGTTAAAGAATGTACGGAAGTCAGGGATCTGCAGATTCCCGGGGTTATTCTTTTTGGAATTCCCGAAAAGAAAGATGAACTCGGGTCCGAAGCATACTCTGATAACGGAATTATCCAGAGAGCTGTGCGGGCGGTCAGGGAAAAGGTGCCCGGCCTGCTTGTGATTACCGATGTCTGCATGTGTGAATATACCAGCCACGGCCATTGCGGTGTTATTAAGAACGGCAGTGTTGACAATGATGCAACACTTGTTTTTCTTGCAAAAGAGGCGCTGTCCCATGCAAAGGCCGGGGCGGATATCATAGCGCCCTCCGATATGATGGACGGGAGAGTAGGAGCCATACGCAGGGTTCTCGATGAAAACGGCTTTGACGATACCCCTATCATGGCGTATTCGGCAAAGTATGCCTCTTCATTCTACGGTCCCTTCAGGGACGCTGCGGAATCCCCGCCGAAATTCGGTGACAGAAAGGGGTATCAGATGGACCCCGGAAACGGAGCGGAGGCATTGCGGGAAGTAGAACTCGATATTAAAGAGGGTGCCGATATCGTTATGGTAAAGCCTGCACTGTCATATCTTGATATTATTTACAGGGTAAAAAACGCATTTAGTATGCCGGTTGCAGCTTACAATGTAAGCGGCGAATTCTCCTGTGTTAAGGCTGCGGCCCGGAACGGTTGGATAGACGGCGACAGGGTTATGATGGAAATACTGTACTCGATCAAGAGAGCCGGGGCTGATATTATTCTTACCTATTTCGCTAAAGATGCAGCCCGGCTGCTTGGTTCATAAAACAGGCAAAGTAAGATTATGGATAGAAAACATTTAAAGCATCAGCCCAGGCTGATCGCCTGGGAGGTTACCAAACAGTGTCCTCTTAAATGCATGCACTGCCGGGCTTCTTCGTCCGACAGAAAGTTTGCCGGCGAATTTTCAACAGAGGAATGCTTCGGAGTTCTGAAAAATATCGCCTCCTTTGCTAAGCCGATTATCATATTAACAGGCGGAGAGCCGATGGCACGGAGCGATATATATGATATCGCTGAATACGGCACGAAACTCGGATTAAGGATGGTGATGGCTCCGTGCGGAATGCTGATGAATCATGAAAATACACGTAAAATGAAAGAATCCGGCATCATGAGAATAAGTCTCAGTATCGACGGTGCAGACGAGAAAACACACGATTCTTTCCGGCAGGTCGAGGGTTCGTTTAATGCCGTAATTAACGCAGCGCATATCGCACGGGAAACGGGGCTTGAGTTTCAGATAAACTCGACCATTACAAAACTCAACTACCGTCAGATAGACAGGATGCTTCAGCTTGCAGTTGATCTGGGAGCTGTAGGGTACCACCCTTTTTTGCTCGTTCCCACGGGAAGAGGGAGCGGTCTTGCAGATTATGAGATCGATCCTCTGGAGTATGAAAAATTGCTGACATGGATATATGAAAAGAGCCGGGAGGTACCGATTCAGCTTAAGCCGACCTGTGCTCCGCACTACTACAGAATTTTAAGGCAGAAGGAAAAGGAGAAGGGGATAAAGGTAACGGTAGAGACCCACGGTCTTAGTGCTATGACAAAGGGGTGCCTTGGAGGGCAGTCATTTGCATTCGTTTCCAATACGGGCCGGGTTCAGATCTGCGGCTTTTTAGAAGAAAAGGCCGGGGATCTAAGGGAGGAATCGTATGATTTTAAAAAAATCTGGGAAACATCGGAACTTTTTTTAAAAATGAGAGATATTGACGGTTATAACGGGAGATGCGGTGTATGTGAGTACAGGAAGGTATGCGGAGGCTGCAGGGCACGGGCCTTTGCAACTACGGGTAATTATTTAGATGAGGAACCTTACTGTGTTTATCAGCCAAAGGCATCCGGACGCAATGTTTCCGTTGACTAAAAGGTTCCGGTGTGCATTATCCGGGTGCGATGTTTTTATTATCTTACGGAATCTTATGCGCAGCATCGAACACATAAAAGGCAGGATATAATTGAAAGCAGAAGCCGCTGTACGGCAGAACCTACAGGAAGATGAAAAACAATTACTCGAGGAGATTCAACTGGATATCCCTCTTGTTGTACATCCCTTCGAATGTATCGGAAAAAAATGCGGAATGTCCGAAGAAAGTGTAATCGGAAAACTGCGGAGTTTTTCGGAACAGGGTATAATCAGGG
>JAADHF010000111.1 GCA_013151965.1 Spirochaetota bacterium | reverse complement strand
CCGAAGCGGGGTATAAATACAAAGTTACGAAACTCCCCCTCGACCAGGTCCCGATTGCACTTGCATCACGGGATACACGGGGTTTTATTAAGCTGATTGCAGATACGGCTTCGAACACAATTATAGGTGCCCATATTGTTGCACCGGAAGCAGGCAATATGATACAGACTGCCGTTATGGCCATTCAATTCGGGTTAAAACCGGATGATATAAGTAAAACTTTTTTTCCGTATTTAACGGATGTCGAAGGAGTAAAATTGGCGGTTCTTTCTTTTAACAGGGAAATATCCAAGCTGAGCTGCTGTGCGGTTTAGTATGCCGTAATTCTGTTAAACCGGTATCTAAAACCGGTACCTGAAACCGCCCTGTGCAAAGAACCCCGCTTTTTCGGGCCAGACGGAACCAATATGCCAGATCGAGTCGAGCCCGAATTCAAAGGGGAACGAAAAATGTCTGAATAACACCGGTTCTATACCGATTCCGATACCGAATCCGAAACCGGGTGTATAAACCGGGGATTTCGAGGTGTCGATGACAAAAGGCTCTGCGGGTAAATTAGGATCGGTATAATCCGGATTAGCTTTATATGGCTGACTGAATGAACCTTTATGAACCGCTCCTGTAAAAAGGTAGAGAGCTGCGGAAATCCAGTCCGGAAACTTCCGGAGCAGATTTTCCGAGAAAAGCATGTATTGTACCTGTAAACCTATATTATAGTTAAGAAATTCAAAGCTGGATTCAAGACCGGATTGCGGTGGTTTGTAAATGCCTCCGAAAGCCGCTTCATATCCGAATCTGCCCATCCATTGCTGGTAGCTTAAACCTGTTCCGCCAAGCTCTCCTGCAAAAACACCCAGAGCATAAGGATAAGCTCTATATATGTTTGTGCCTGTATCGGGGAATAAAAATGAAACTGCAAAGATCATTAAAAAAACCACAAAGATTGGGAAAATACGCTTCATACAGGTTTTCCTTTTAACATTTTTATTATACTGCAACAGTGAAGTAAATGACATTCTATGATAGTATATTCTTAAAAAGGAAAAGGCAAGCCAAAATGAAACATGCACTTCTTGCGATAATAATAGCTTTCTTAGGTTATTCTATTCTTAATATTTCACTGGCAGGCCAGAAGATCGGGCTCGAAACGGCAGAGAAAAAAAGAAGCAGAGGAATATTTATCTGGATAACAGCGACAGCCGGAACTTCCATCGCAGCTTTTATTGTTCTCTATGCTGTTTCACTGGGGAGCGTCGCTCTTGTAGGCGCCATGGCAGGAACAGGGCTTGCTTCTCTTGCCCTTTTTTCCAGGTTTGTAATGAAGGAGAAATTCGGTGCCAGAGAGCTGTCCGGAGTGTTAATAGTTATAGTTGCAGCATTTCTTATTGGCGGTTTTACATCCAGGTATATTCTACAAGATATAAACATTGTAATGCTTGTAGTGCTCCTTGTATCGGTAGTTGTGCTTTATGTTATTATAATTGTTTTCCTGCATGGGAAAAAGGAATTTGCAGGTATTATTATAGGAGGTTTTGCCGGGGCATTGGGTGGTTTTATTCCGCTGTTTCAGAAAATTTCAACTTCGGATATTGGAAAGAATGCATTTTTTTTTAAGGTCCCTGCGGGAAACGGTTCGAAATTAAACATAAACACAGCCGGAGCTCTTCCGGGATTACTTTATAGACTGTCGGAAGTTTTTGCAAATCCCTATGCAGCCGTGTGGATACTCCTTTCGATTATTTCGGTTGTAGTTGTTCAATTTGCATATAAAAAAGATCAGGCCATTCGTGTAATCCCCGCATTCTCCATTAATTATATTCTGGTTCCTGTTATAGGCGGGGTTCTGATTTTTAAAGAAGAGCTTCATCTTCTGCAATGGTTCGGGGTAGTACTGATACTGACAGGAATGCTGCTGATAACTATAAAATCTGCGGGGATTAAGAATACACGGCAATAAAAAAAGAGCCGGGATTCCGGATTTATCCCGGCTCATTAAATTTACGCTTTAATAAAATTACCTGTAAAAAGCTACACCAGTGGTTTTTCCGGAAATTTAATTTTCCGGCTTTTTTCCAGGAGATCTCCGGGCACCGGACGTACTAATTCGGAACCGACGATCTGCTTTACATAATTCTTAACCGTTGAGTGCCAGTAATCCTGATCAACGTAATATACCGTTGCTCCTCCGAGTTCATGCTGATATTCGGGCCATGGGTAGGAGGGTTGTGCCATTCCGAAACCCCACCGCTTCCATCCATTGTAGCTTTCGTAGGTAGCCCAGAATTCGGACTGTTCCAGAACTTCGAATACATACTGGCATTTTGCATAGTACATGGCGGCTCCGGCCCTTCCGCCTCTGCGGAATGCAAGTGTGTGGAGGCTGATGTTGATATCCTCGTCCCGCTTTCTTCCGTCAGCGAATGCCGCAAGTTCTCCATCCACAACTCCGACGAGCATATAGGGATCTTTTAACCTGTTTCTGAGCCATCCCAGGATTTCCGCATAGACTCTTACACCGACTATGTCGTAAAAGTCGTGATCGATGTCTATAAGCTGTTTAACGACTTTTAAAAGGTCAGGTGCTTCGTCTTTACGAAGTTCTCTTATCACCATGGTGCTGCCGTCTTTTATTTTTATCATGGCCGGTTCGAATGGTGCAAGCTGGCTTTTGGGGCCCGATAGTAATGGTTCAATTTCTTCGACCTTAAAAGTAATTTCGGTCTGCGATACCTTTTCCGGTACTTCAGCTATCATGTATTCCTCCTCATATGAATTTTAAATCAAATTTAAAAAAAAGATTGTAAATTATTTATGTAAGTTAGTCAACATGTATTTCATCTTTTTCTCCGGCTGTAAAGTGGTTTGACATGGATTAACAGTCTGTAGTAGCATTAATGCAGCAGGAAAAATGATGAAATCGCCAAAACAGCATGTTATAGAGAAAAAAATTGTTAAGATGCTCTCCGGTAAAGCTCTCGAGGCGGCAAAGATTCTTATACATGATCATGAAATACAGTATCTGCAGGACTATGCCAATACCGTATCCATTAAGCGTCTTCATTACAACGATCACGGGCCGGTTCATATGCGCAAGGTTGCTCTTAATTCCATTATACTGGCAGATCTTCTGCACGAAGCGGGCGTCAAGTTGAGCCTGGAGGAAGAGGAAATAGGCACGTTTGAGGATAGTAAAACGGCTGTATTGATAGCTTCTTTTCTTCACGATATCGGGATGACGGTGGGCAGGGAAAATCACGAACAGTCAGGTATGCTCCTTGTAGGTCCTATTGCAGAGAGAATTCTAAAGTATCTATATCCGGATAATCTTAAGAAGCGTGTTATTCTTCGTTCACTTATTACGGAAGGGATAATGGGACACATGGGAACCCAGCGAATTCATTCTCTGGAAGCCGGGACCGTACTTGTAGCGGACGGGTGTGATATGGAGCAGGGAAGAGCCCGAATTCCGATGATGATCAATACGGAATCCAAAGTCGGTGATATTCACAAATACTCTTCGTCTGCTGTGGAGAAAGTGGAAATATCAGCGGGCGATAAAAAACCGGTAAAGATAACTGTTCACATGAAAGAATCGGTCGGTTTTTTTCAGGTGGAAGAGGTGCTTTCTCCGAAAATAAATTCAAGCCCCATTAAAGGTTATATAGAACTTTATGCCGGTGTTGACGGGGAAAAGCTTAAACGCTACCTGTAAAGCAAATATCATTATTATTTTATGACTTTCCGGAATTAATTCGTGAGCGCAGGGTTTCCCCCTTTTATCTGTAATAACCAGTATAATGTTCCATGGCATCCATAACAGCCTTTGCATTTTCCAGGGGCACACCCGGATATAGCCCGTAAATCATCATTAAACCGCCGTCGCCGCTTCCCGATTTTTCCACTTCGGACCCATGTGTGTAAATTTATCAGGATCAGGAGGCCTAAAGGAAGTTAAAATAATGTTTAAAATATTATTTTATTTTATTGACATTTTCAGATTTCTGAAATATAAAGAAAGTATGGTTTCCGGTTGTTTCTATTAGCAGTATGATGCGAAATTGCATCTTTCTGATCTTCGGAAATTAATTCTGTAATGGAGGCTAATTAATGACAGGTGAGGAAATTAAGAAACTTGATAAGCAGTATAATTTGCACTCATGGAGCGCTCAGGGAAAACTTGATCCGGTGGTAGTCGATCATGCCGAAGGGGTATATTTCTGGGATACGGAAGGCAAAAAATATATCGATATGTCCTCTCAGCTTGTAAATATGAATATCGGCCATCATAATCAGAAGGTTATCGATGCTATTAAAAAGCAGGCGGATAAAATGCCCTATATGGGTCCCGGTTTTGCTGTTGATGTACGTTCTGAGCTTGCCAGGAAAATAATAGAGGAGATTGCGCCTGACAATATGGGAAAGGTCTTTTTTACCCTTGCAGGAGCAGAGGCAAATGAAAATGCCATAAAAATAGCAAGAATGTATACGGGAAAACAGAAAATATTCTCACGTTACAGGTCGTATCATGGTGCAACCTACGGAGCGGCTAATTTAACAGGTGAACCGAGGAGATTCCCCAGTGAACCGGGTATTCCAGGATTTGTAAAGTTCTTCGATCCCTATCTGTACCGTGCGGGTATGGATTTTAAGAGCGAAGAAGATGCAGGCAGGTACTACGTTGATAAATTAAGGGAACAGATTACCTATGAGGGAAGAGATAATGTCGCTGCTGTCTTCCTGGAAACGGTTACCGGGAGTAACGGGGTAATTATACCTCCGAAGGGCTATTTAAAAGGAGTCCGTGAGGTATGTGATGAATTCGGAATATTAATGGTCTGCGACGAGGTAATGGCAGGATGGGGAAGAACAGGTAAATGGTTCGCATTTATGAATTGGGATGTTAAACCGGATATTATTACATTTGCAAAGGGAATTACCTGCGGTTATGCGCCCATCGGCGGTGTTATCGTGACAAAGGAAATTGCGGATTATTTTAACGGCCATGTACTCTACTGCGGGTTAACATACAGTGCCCATCTTTTAGGATGTGCAGCGGGAATCGCAACGATCGATGTGTACAGGGAGGAAAGAATACTTGAAAATGTTAAAAAGATGGAGCCTGTGTTAAAAGGTGAACTTTTAAAATTAAAAGATAAACACCCGTCCCTGGGCGATGTGAGGGTTATAGGGCTTTTTAGTATGATAGAGCTCATTAGGAATACAAAAACGCGTGAAGCTCTTGTCCCCTATGGGATGGACCCGGACGGAACTATGAAAAAGATAGTCCGAATGCTGCTGGATAAAGGATTTAATACATACTCCCATGAAAACTGCATATCCGTATCACCTCCCCTTATTATAAATGAAGATCAGATAAAAGAGGGGCTTGCCATTTTAGATAACGTTCTAAGCTATGTTGATACTCTGGTAGAGAGGTAGGAAGAAGAGGAGTTTTGTGCAGGTGAATAAACTGGTAACTACGTACTCAATAATTGCGGTGGATAGTAAACATGGCGAGATGGGAGGAGCAGTACAGTCCCATTATTTTTCCGTCGGAAGTGTTGTCCTATGGGCATTGCCGGGAGCGGGAGTCGTTGCCACACAGGCCATGGTTAATCCCGATTTAGGACCTTCGGGGCTTAAGCTGTTGGAAAGCGGTTTTGCTCCTGAAAAGGTGCTTAAGAAAATACTCGATAATGATGCCGGAAGGCGACTCCGGCAGGCTGCAGTGATAAACTCTTCCGGGGAATCATTTGCTTACACCGGGAAAAATTGTATAGCCGAGGCAGGGCATCTTACAGGTAAAGGATACAGCGTGCAGGCAAATATGATGATGCGTAATACGGTATGGCATGCAATGGAAAGGGCCTTTTCGGCTGCAGAAGGAAGACTTGCAGAACGGCTGCTTTCCGCCCTGGAAGCTGCGGAAGGCGAGGGCGGAGATATCCGCGGCAGGCAGTCTGCATGCATCAGGATTGTCAGTACAGAGAAAAAGGGTGAGGTGTTTAAGGATTATCCGCTCGACCTGCGTGTGGAGGATAATCCCGAACCGCTCATGGAAATGCGCAGGCTGCTCAACATTCACAGAGCATACGAGCATGCAGGGTCTGGAGATGCGGCTTTGGAAAAAAATAATATAGAAAAGGCGCTTGCCGAGTATTCTTATGCGGAAAAGCTGGATCCGAAGAATAATGAGCTTAAGTACTGGCACGGACTTGCTCTTGCAGGTTCGGGAAGAGTAGAGGATGCACTTGATATACTGCGTGAGGTTTATAAAAACAACTCCTCCTGGCGGGAACTTACACGGAGAGTCACAGAGGCCGGAATTATAAAAATTAATGCTGAAACTTTAAAGAAAATAATTTAGAATAAATACATGCTTTACACTAGATAGATGGAGATTTACCCTATGACGGCACATGTGAAATGCGGCAGGATTTATTAGAGAAGATGAAAGAGGATTTTGCATCCCCAAGGCTAAAAAAGCTGTTGCAGACGCTGATGTATTCACTATGGTCAGGACTCATATTTATACACGTGAACATATACTGAAATAGCAGAACCGGAGGTCATTTGATTATGAAGAAACCTAAAATATTTGTTGTGGGTGCATCCAATATGGATTTAATAAGCTATGTTCCAAGAATGCCAAAGTGGGGAGAGACGCTGCACGGCAGCCGTTTCCATATGGGGTATGGGGGAAAAGGTGCTAATCAAGCTGTAATGGCGGCTAAGCTGGGCGGAGAAGTAAAAATTATTACAAAACTCGGAAATGATATTTTTGGAGAAAATACTTTAAAAAATTATAAATCTATGGGGATTGATACAAAGTGGGTTTTTTTCACTGATAAGGCGTTTTCCGGTGTTGCACCAATTACCGTTAATACCGGGGGAAACAATGCTATTATTATTGTTACGGGAGCTAATGATCTTTTAAGTATAGAAGAAATTGAAAAAGCTCGTGATGATATAGCTAATGCGGATATAATGGTATGTCAATTGGAAATACCAATCGAAATCTCTGTAGCTGCGCTGAAGGTTGCTAAAGATTCAGGCGTTACAACTATATTTAATCCTGCACCTGCCAGGCCTGAATTACCTGATGAGATTTATCAACTCAGTGATATTATCTGTCCTAATGAAAGCGAAACAGAAATGTTGACCGGTTTGCCTGTTAAATCATTAAAAGATGCTGAAAAGGCAGCAAAAAGTTTACTGGAACGGGGTGTAAAAACAGTGATTCTAACCCTGGGAGACCGCGGCAGCCTGCTGGTGGAGGAGAAAGAGATTGTTCATATCCCGGCGGTTAAAGTTAAGGCATTGGATACAACTGGTGCAGGTGATGCTTTTGTGGGCAGTTTAGCATATTTCCTTTCGTCAGGGAAATCCGTTACGGATGCGATGAGACGGGCAAGTTATATTGCCGGTGTAAGTGTTAAGTCAAGCGGGACTCAGGTGAGTTTTCCCCGGGCCAAAGATTTACCCGAAGAAATAGCTAATTAATTTTTGTGGTTTAGTTAGTTCATTCTTTTCCTTAAGATTATCCCAGGTGCCGACAAGTTCGAGACCTTCCACCCCGCCG
Source organism: Spirochaetota bacterium (assembly GCA_013151965.1). Lineage (GTDB taxonomy): Bacteria > Spirochaetota > Spirochaetia > SZUA-6 > SZUA-6 > SZUA-6. The sequence goes on along the minus strand of JAADHF010000111.1, from coordinate 30,004 downwards.
ATAGAAGCAGCCTGTTTAAAAAGCTCCTCCTGCGTCGGGGTTTCTTTATAGCCCGAAGAAAGAAAATGATCGCGTGTATTTCCTAAGCTACCCAATATCACGGAATATTTCATTAATTAACCTTCTGTGAAATGGCAATCGGGAATTACAAGTTCGGCTTTTATATATCATATACGTGCCCTTGTTGGTACGAAGATTTAAGTGTGTGTCCTGTCCGAACCTCCAGGTGTGTCCGCTATGCGCCGTAAAAAACTTATAAATCTATTACTTGCAGGTAAACGCGTGATATTGTAATTAAAAATTTCTTTTTCTAATAATTTAAATGACAATAGGTTTCTGAATGAATGCGAAAAGTAATTATCCAAAAATATCTCAGGCGATATTTCTTCTCATATTATTTATTTTTCTTGATTTTGTTATTTCTTTAATTGTTGCTGAGGCGGGTATAAGTTTAAAAATAAAAATTCTCGTAGAACCGACAGAAAATGAACCTTTAATTGCTGCTATTGGTTCAATAATTTCAGTAATTATAATAGTGCTTTTTATTCGTAAAAAAGCCAATAGGCCATTTAAAACTATATTTAAAGTAAAAAATATATATATTTCATCTCTATTCTTTATGTTTCTTGCAATTATCGGGATTGATATTTTGCTGAATGAGTTCAATAATATTTTAGGAATTGTCTTACCCGGGTACAGTAGTTTTTCTAAGCTGCTTGCGAATATCTTGTTTGATAAAAACCATTTTTTAAGTTCATTATTATTTGTGATAGCTGTCGCTCCCATAACAGAGGAACTTTTTTTCAGAGGAATAATTTTACATGGTTTTCTTAAGAATTATAGTAAAAGGAAAGCTATTATTGTTTCTGCACTATTATTCGGATTAATTCATTTAAATCCTGTGCAATTGCTTTCGGCAACAGTTTTCGGCATTATAATAGGTTGGTATTATGCAGAAACAGGTTCGCTAATAACATGTATTCTGTTTCATTCTTTTATGAATTCACTTCCTTATATTCCAACATTGTTGTCCGGAGCCAATATTCAAGAAGTTACAGGAGAATTAACAAATCTTCCTGTGCATCAATCCTTGTGGATAGATATATTGGGGTTTATTCTTGCTGTTTCAGGAATCTTATTACTTGTATATAAGTTTAAACGGGCTAAGCTGCGTAAGATTCCTGCCGGGGATACTCATTTTTAAATACTGTCAAAAATGCTTTTTTATCTTTTAGCAATAAGCTTGATGATGATGCCGTAAATATCCGGTAGAGTAAATTTTTCACATCGTTATTATACGACTATATCTTATATTCTGCAAGGTTATTATACTATCGTTACTGTTTTATCGGCTATTGGAATCTGACGAGACTGTAGAATAAGCCCATATTCGGCCTTAATTGGTCAGAATTCAGTCACTTAAGCGGCAATCCTGCATGCCGGGGCATGATTGTACCGTTTCATTATTGGGCTGTGGTTCTTTGATCCGTTAAAGCAAAAAACCGGTATCTGTAAAAAGGTTGAACCTCTGATTAACAGTTCGCATGAATCGTGGTGTCTTGAATTTTCGTAGTACCGTCTTTAATTCCGGGGGTGCAGCACCGGAAATCCATTCAGTGGTTTAACCTTTCAGATTGCGGAAATAATCACCAACTTCGATTTTATAGGTCAGATCTTCCTTATTACGCTGGTTACGGCGGTGAGGAGTTGTAAAGAAAATAATTTAGAATAAACATGTGCTTTACACTTGACTGAATTACTATATTATAGTTGTAATTTATAAACTAATTTAAGAACGGGGCTTTTTATGATTACAGAGGGTTTTCGTGTTGCTCTTACCGGGCTCGCTGCGGGGCTTGTTTTTCTGATTTTATTAACACTTACCGTAAAAATATTGTCTGTTATCATTCTTGGAACGGTTAAGCCGGAGCTTGATAAAAGAATGGCTGTTCCGGAAGGATATCCGGATAAGCCTTCGTTTTCTGCGGATGCTGTTGTAGGTACAGCCGGTACTGACGTCTCCGGTGTAAATGATACGGGAACAACCGATGAGTTTCAGAATATCGCCGTAGCAATTGCAGCAGCGAAAGCGCATTCTGATCATATTATGGAATAATGTGCAGAATACGCTGATATCAAAATATCCGGGTATATAAACTCTGCCCGGTTATTAAGAGAAGGAGTTTTAATATAATTATGGCTAAAAAGAAAATTTCATTTATGATGACGGCTTTTAGAGACGGATTTCAGTCTGCATTCGGTGCACGGGTTTTTACCAAAGATTTTCTGCCTGCAGTGGAGGCTGCGCGGGAAGCCGGTATAAACCACTATGAAGCTGGAGGAGGGGCGAGGTTCCAGTCTCTTTACTTTTACTGCAACGAGGATGCATTCGATATGATGGAAAGTTTCAGAAAAGCGGCCGGTCCGGATGCGGATCTGCAGACTCTTGCAAGGGGAATTAATGTTGTGGGGCTCGATTCTCAGCCGCGTGATATTATTAAAATGCATGCCCTGCTTTTTAAAAAACATGGTATTACTACAATTAGAAATTTCGATGCGTTAAATGATGTAAACAATCTTATCTACAGCGGACAGTGTATAGTAGATGCCGGTCTAAAACATGAGATAAGTGTTACCTTGATGGCCCTGCCGCCGGGTGTAAAAGGTGCTCATACACCCGAATTCTACTTTGGCGTTTTAAAAAAGATTCTTAATGCAGGTGTTCATTTTGATTCGATCGTTTTTAAGGATGCATCCGGTACGGCAACCCCTCAGGTGGTGTATGATACAATCAAACTTGCACGCTCCTATGTCCCCGGGGGAACACATCTGCATTTTCATACTCACGAAACAGCCGGAATAAGTATTCTATCCTACAAAGCGGCACTCGATGCCGGCGCGGATGGAATAGATCTGTCGATGGCCCCGGTTTCCGGAGGTACTGCACAGCCGGATATAGTGACAATGTGGCATGCCCTGCGCGGCAGCGATTATGACCTCGGAGTGGATATCAATAAGGTAATAAAGGCGGAAGAGGTATTTAAGGACTGTATGAAAGATTATTTTGTTCCGCCCGAGGCGACTAAAGTGGAGCCGATAATTCCATTTTCGCCGATGCCCGGAGGAGCGTTAACGGCTAATACTCAGATGATGCGGGATACCGGGACATTGGATCAGTTCGGTAAGATTATCGAAGCCATGGGCGAGGTCGTCAGGCGGGGTGGTTTCGGAACTTCCGTAACCCCTGTTTCTCAGTTTTACTTTCAGCAGGCCTTTAATAATGTTGTTTTCGGTCCGTGGAAGAGGATAGCACCCGGCTACGGTAAGATGGTGCTGGGTTACTTCGGGAAAACTCCCGTAGAACCTGATCCGGAAATTGTCGAGCTTTCACGTGTCCAGTTAAAATTGGAGCCTACAAAGAAAAGCCCCATAGATATTAATGATGCGGATTCTTCCAAAGGTATCGATGCGGCTGTAAAGATGCTTAAGGATGCGAAACTTAAAATTACCGATGAAAATATTTTTATAACGGCAACATGCAAGGAAAAAGGGATTACCTTTCTTAAAGGCGAAGCGAAAATAGGTGTAAGGAAGAAGAAAAAGAAAGGTGAAGGAACCTATAATGTTACGGTAAACGACAGATCATATACGGTTAAAGTGGGCAGTGATAAGGCTGTTGTAAATAACCAGGTGTACAGTATTAATGTGCAGGAAGTTACGGATAATGGGAGTGCGGAAGGCAAGCCCTCCCGGGTACCGGTACAGGCCCCGGCACGGGTTCCGGAACCAGCGGCCAGGGCGGCGGACACTCCGGCACCAGCGGCTAAACCTGCGGGTACTCCTGCGGCTGAGGCTGCAGGGACCGGATCTGCAGTGCGCGAGACGGCTGCACCTGAAGGGCCGACAGGCGGGACTTCGGGCAGCGGGAATACGGTTATAAAGGCTCCGCTTCCGGGAACGATTATTCGTATCAATAAGAGTGTCGGTGATACGATAAAGAGCGGCGAAACCCTGCTGATTTTAGAAGCTATGAAGATGGAAACCGATATTCCCTCCACTGTTAACGGTGTAATAGAGGAGATAAATGTAAAATCCGGCGATCAGGTAGCAACACAGCAGATACTCGCCAGGATAAGAGCATAGGGGAAAATGATATGACCTATACAGATGCACTGACTAATTTCTGGCGGTCTTCCGGCTTTACTGTTTTGGGCGGCGGGCAGACAGTAATGATTATTATAGCTTTTTTCCTCGTTTTTATTGCGGTAAAGAAGAAACTCCAGGCACAGATACTTATTCCGATCGCTCTCGGTATTATTTTAGCAAATATTCCGGTAAGTTTTATATCCGGTCCGGGCGGATTTTTAAGCGGCCTTTATTCTTTCGGGATTAATAATGAATTTCTCCTGATTTTTTTCTTTATCGGGCTTGGTGCGATGGCCGATTTCGGTCCTCTTATTGCGAGGCCGAAAACAGGCCTCCTGGGAATTGCATCCCAGGCCGGGATATTTATTGCATTTACAGGTGCTTTGCTGCTGGCTAAACCCTTTAATTTTTCCCTGGCGGATGCTGCATCCATAGGTATTTTAGGAGCTGCAGACGGGGTAACTTCGATGTTTATTACGTCAAAGCTGTCTCCAGCGATATTCGGCGCGGTTGTTATCACTGCGTATTTCTATGCGGCAATCCTGCCTGTTCTTCAGCCGCCCATAATGCGCATGCTCGTATCCGAAAAGGAGAGAAAGATACGGATGAATGATCTCCGCGGAGTATCCAGAGCGGAAAAGCTTGTTGTTGCTTCTGCGGTTCTGGTTCTGTGTATTATCTTTGTCCCCGGAGTTTCACCTTTAATCGGTGCGTTTGTATTTGGGAACCTGTTAAAAGAATCGCGCGTAGCGGACAGGCTCTCCAAAGCCGCAAGGGATGAACTGCTCGATATAACTACCATTTTTTTAGGGCTCACGGTGGGATCTATGCTGTCTGCAGCTTCCTTTCTTAAATGGGAAACTCTCGGAATTATACTGCTCGGATTTATTGCAGTTTTTACAGGTACTGTGACCGGAGTTTTGTCTGCAAAGCTGATGAACAAACTTTCACGGGAACCTGTAAATCCTCTTATCGGAAGTGCGGGTGTTTCCGCTCTGCCTGTTGCGTCGAGGGTTGTATACACGGAAGGGGCCTTATACGATTCCGGCAATCAGCTTTTACTGCATGCGATGGGTCCGAATGTGGCAGGCCTTCTGGCCTCTCTTATTATTGCAGGTGTCTTTTTATCAATATTAGGTTAATTTCTAAAAAAATATTATCAACCCAGAGCCACATCGAGTATCATCATTATCGTAAAACCAACCATAGCTCCCATAGTGGAGATATCGGTATTCCCGTCACTCTGTGATTCCGGTATCAGTTCTTCTATGACAACAAAAATCATGGCTCCTGCTGCAAAGGCCAGGGCATAGGGCAGCATTGCTTTCATGGAAATAACGGCAAATGCACCGAATACCCCGGCTGCAGGTTCGACTATTCCCGAAAGCTGTCCGTACCAGAAACTCTTTACTCTCGACAGACCTTCTCTGCGCAGGGGTATGGATACTGCCGCTCCTTCGGGAAAGTTCTGGATGCCGATTCCCACAGCAAGTGCGGCAGCACCTGCTATGCTTGCAGCGGGCAGCCCTGCTGCAACAGCCCCGAAAGCAACGCCTACCGCAAGACCCTCCGGGATGTTGTGAAGCGTTATTGCAAGTACCAGGAGAATGCTTTTCTGCCAGCTTGTTTTTATTCCCTCCGCTTTAGAATCCGGGAGACCCTGATGGAGGTGCGGAAGTATTTTATCAACAATGCGCAAAAAGATACCGCCAAGAAGAAATCCTGCTGCAGCAGGCACCCATGAAGGCAGGCTGCCTCCGCCCATTTCTATTGCCGGCGCCAAAAGCGACCAGAAGCTGGCTGCTATCATTACCCCGGCGGCAAATCCGAGCATTCCGTCCAGTACCTTGCGGTTTATGGATTTAAAGAAAAATACCATCGAGGCACCGAGCGCTGTTACACCCCAGGTAAAGAGTGTGGCAAAAAGCGCCTGGAGTATATGCGAATAACTCTGAAGCCATGTTAACATTACAGGATCCTCCGTAAAATATTTATAAAAGGTCAGCAGAATTCCACGGGTTAACCCGCAGAGTTATCCGCAGTCATATACATTTTATAGCCTGAGTTAATGGAAGTCTATAATCTGATGTTTTAATAGAATATTGATAAAAAAAATAAATTCTTTTTCTTGACATGGAAAAAGAATATGGTAAAATAATACTAAACCGGTTTAGAAAAACGGTTTACAAAAACAATCCCGAACCAGTTTGGGAATAAAATTATCTAAGGAGGAGTATGATGAAAAAAATCCTTGCGGTTCTTCTCGGTCTGCTTATTTTTTCCTCTCTTGCAATGGCAGGAGGTAAACAGGAAGCAACAGGCCAGAAGCAGACAAAAGAGGCAGTACAGAAGCCTGTGTCGATTGCCTTGTGGACAAAGGAAGGGGAAGCCGACGGAGGGCTGCAGTACGTAAAGGCCCTTGCCGATGCCTTTACAAAGGCTCATCCCAATGTAACCTTTGAAGTGGTAAATAAGAATGTGGAAACCCTGCGCGAAGACTTTCAGACGGCAAGCCTGGCAGGATCTCCGCCGGACCTTCTGTGGACGGTTAGTGACCATGCAGGTCCCTTTACTGCAGCCGACCTTATTCAGCCGGTGGGCAACCTGTTCGACTTAAGTAAGTATGTAGGTTCCGCACTTGCGGCTGTAAAGCTTAATGGGAAAGCATGGGGAGTTCCGATTTCCAATGGCAACCAGCTGATGCTGATCTATAATAAAGCGTTAATTGCGAATCCGCCCAAGAATACCGACGAATTAATGAAAGTCGGAAAACAGCTGACGCACGGCGATCAGTACGGACTGGTGTGGAATCAGACAGAGCCGTTCTGGCTTGTACCGTGGCTCGGCGGTTTCGGCGGAAAGGTATTCGCAGCGGATGGCAAAACACCTACACTCGATACCCCGCAGATGGTCGCTACACTGAAATTCCTGCATGATATGAAATATAAATACAAAATTATTCCTGCAGAGAGCGATTATAATGGAGCGGATACACTGTTTAAAGAGGGAAAAGCGGCCATGATTATAAACGGTGACTGGTCTTTGGGCGGCTACAAAAAGGTTCTCGGAGATAATCTTGGTGTTGCCCGGATTCCCAAGGTGTCTTCTACCGGTATATGGCCGAAACCGTACACAAGCGGCGTGTTCTTTATGATACCTAAGGATCTCTCGGGTGCAAAATTAGAGGCTGTTAAAGCTTTTATCAATTTTACAACGGACAAGGCCAATCAGCTCGAGATGGTTAAAAAGCTTACAAGGCTCCCCGCTTTAAAATCCGCACTGGATGATCCGCTTATCAAGAATGATCCCATCCTTAAAGGTTCGGCAGACCAGATGATAGTCGGAACACCGATGCCGACCGTTCTCGAGATGAGAAGCAACTGGGATGCAATGAAACCCGAAATGCAGGCGGTTCTTGCAAATAAAAAATCACCGGAAGCTGCTGCAAAGGCTATGCAGAGAGCTGCAGTGGCGAGTATAAAAGCTCAACAGTAATTCATAATGGTTTGTAATGGAAAAACGGGGAACAGGCTTTAGCCTGTTCCCCGTTAAGCCGGCGAAAGTAATAAGTGTTAAATAAAGTATATTAAGGGAGTCGTTATGCATTCTCTCAATCTTGTAATTATACGGAACAGTCTGGGGCAGGTTGGTTTTACTGTAATTGTTATTGTACTGGCTTCCGCTGCAATCGAAGCGGTTCTGTATGTAGCTTTAAAAGTTATTCTAAAAAACAAATATGCCCTTCCTGTCATGCTGCTTGCACCTGCGGCTGTGGGATTAATCATGCTTGTCGTTTATCCTGTTTTCTATGAGTTTAAGATTGCCTTCAGCAATATGAGTCTGCGTCACTTTAAAAATCCTTCCTACGGCCTCGGCCGCGGCTGGGATAATCTGAAGCTCATTTTTACGCAGCCTGTTTTAAAACAGGTAATGTTTTTCCCGCTTCTCCTCCGGACTATTCTGTGGACGGCAATTCAGATCAGCTTTCATGTTTCTTTGGGGCTTGGTCTTGCAATTCTTCTTAACAGGCCCATGAAACTGCGCGGTTTATACAGAACGATACTGATAATACCCTGGGCTATTCCGCAGGTTATAGCGGCGCTGACCTGGCGGGGTGAATTCCAGTATCAATACGGATTTATCAATATAATGCTTCGTGATATCGGTTTAGCTGCCATACAGTGGAAGTCGGATCCCTTCTGGAATTTTGTTGCCATGAATATTACGAATATCTGGCTGGGTGTCCCTTTTATGATGATTATACTTTTAGGCGGACTGCAGAGTATATCTTCGGAGTACTATGAAGCTGCGGAAATAGACGGAGCATCGGGATGGGACCGTTTTAAAAGTATAACCCTGCCGATGTTAAGCCCTGTCATGGCTCCGGCGGTAATACTAGGAACTATCTGGACGTTTAACAATTTTAATATTCCTTTCTTTATTAATGAGAACGAACTCGAAACCTCCGATATCCTGGTGACTGCACTTTTCAGGGCTGCATTTCAGTACAACCGGTATGGTTTTGCAGCCGCATTTGCATTTGTGATTTTTCTTGTTCTTTTCATCTTTGCAGTACTGTATATGAGGGCTACCGGCGGCTTAAAGGGGGTGTATGAAAAATGAACAGCAATAATGGATATACCGTTCATGCCAGGAGTAAAAAGAGGAGCTTTTTTTACAGGGCAAAAGGAGACAGCCCCTTTAAGAGAATTCTGATTCACCTTGTACTCGTTCTGGCCTGTGTAATTGCAATCTATCCTGTCTTAAGGATACTTTCGGTTTCTCTCCGGCCCGGGGACAGGCTTCTTTCCACTTCTCTTGCAATAATTCCGCAAGATGCAAGTTTAGGTAACTACAGAGAGGTTCTGTTTGATAAGAACTTTTTCCTGTGGCTCTGGAACAGCCTTATAATAACAATTACAACGGCGGTAATAGGAGTAATACTGGCATCGACATCCGCCTATGCCTTTTCCAGGTGGCGGTTCCCCGGAAGGGGGCCGGGGCTTGTATTTCTGCTGACTACCCAGATGATACCGGCCGCCATGCTGATGATTCCGATTTATATTCTTGCTGCACGGCTCCATCTTATCAATACGTATAAAGGGCTGATTTTCGCCTATTCGGTAAGTTCCATACCTTTCAGTATATGGATACTAAAGGGATACTACGATACCATTCCCGTGGAGTTAGACGAGGCTGCCATGATAGACGGTGTTTCGAAGTTGGCATCGTTTTATAGAATCATACTGCCTCTCTCCACTCCGGCTATGGCAATAGTTTTCCTTTTTAATTTTATGACGGCATGGAACGATTTTCTGCTTGCACGGATCATGCTGCAGAGGGAAACAATGTACACATGGACACTGGGTCTGCAAAGTCTTCAGGGACAGTTTCAGACCGAGTGGGGGGCTTACTCCGCGGCATCCATTCTTATTGCAATACCGGTTATGGCGCTCTTCCTGTTTTCCTCGAAGTGGCTTATTTCCGGGCTTACACTCGGTTCTGTGAAAGGATAACGCTCTATGATAAACAAACTGCAGATAAATAGAAAAACCATACTTCTAATTGTTTCTTCAGCTTTTATACTCGCATCGTGCGGCAGTATAAAAGGCAGTATAAAGGGTGCGGTAAAAGGCACAGGCGGAACGGAAAACGTTTCGAATCAGCTTAAACCGCTTTATCTTAATATTATATGGCACATGCATCAGCCTCTATATTCCAAAGACCCTGCAACAGGTATCTATACCCGTCCATGGGTGCGGGTGCATGCAACAAAAGATTATTATGATATGGTTTCTATTCTCGAAAAATATCCTGATGTAAGGATCACGTTTAATATTACCCCTGTCCTTATAAAACAGCTCGATGATTTTAAGAGAGGGGCAAAAGATATCTACTGGGTCTTATCGGAAAAACCTGCGTCTTCGCTCGGCGATAAGGATAAACGTTTTATACTTAAGCGCTTTTTCGATGCAAACTATAAGAACCTCATAGGCCGGTTTCCGAGATATACCGAACTTTTAAAGAAAAGGGGAGGAGCAGGTGATTCTGAAATAGATACGGCTTTAAAAAAGTACAGTACACAGGATTTCCTCGATCTTCAGATTCTATTTAACCTGGCCTGGTTCGATCCCGGATTTCTCATCAAAGCACCTTTAAAACAGCTTGCAGAGAAGGGAAGAGATTTTTCCGAATCGGATAAAAAGCCTCTCTTTGATGAGGTTAAAAAGGTAATCGATTCGGTTATACCTGAATATAAAAAACTGCAGGATATGGGACGGATCGAGGTAATAACAAGTCCCTATGCGCATCCGATTTTACCTTTAATCTACAACAGCGATCTCGCAAAAACAGGAGACCCGGGAGTTAAACTGCCCAGGCGCTTTTCTTACCCGCAGGATGCAATAGCACAGCTTAACCTGGGCGTTTCTGTGTATAAAAAGCACTTCGGTAAAGCTCCCACCGGCCTGTGGCCTTCAGAGGGGGCCGTTGCCCAGCCTATTGTAAGGCTCGTCAGAGATGCAGGCTATAAATGGATGGCCTCGGGCGAGCAGGTTCTGGCCAAATCCATAGGAATCGACAGCTTTACACGCAGCGGGAATGATGTTGTGGATAAAGCCGATGCTCTTTACAGGCCTTACTACGTTAACTCGGGGAACGGGAAGAGAACGGCTATTGTGTTCCGCGATAACAGGCTTTCCGACCTTATAGGTTTCGAGTATTCCGGTACTCCGGGCGAAAAGGCGGCAGAGGATTTTATGGGCAGGCTTAAAAGCATAAGGAAAAAGCTGGCATCGGCGGGTTCCAAAGGACCTCATCTTGTAAGCGTTATTCTCGATGGTGAAAATGCCTGGGAATACTACCATAATGACGGCAAAGCCTTTCTTAATGCACTGTACAGCAAGCTCTCATCGAGCAGGACAGTAAAGACTATTACAGTATCCGATTATATTAAAAAATTTCCCGAACAGCGTACCATCGATAAATTATGGCCGGGTGCATGGTTCAGTTCCGATTATGCGACATGGATAGGCGAACCGGAGGAAAACGAGGCGTGGAACTATCTGGGCCGGGTACGGAAGCATCTTGCACAGTTTGATATGTATAAGAAGCGTACAGCTCCGAAAGATAAGCTTGCAAAAGCATTCGATTTTATGTATCTGGCGGAAGGTTCCGACTGGTTCTGGTGGTATGGAAAGGATCAGGATTCCGGTGACGATGCGTATTTCGACAGAAATTACCGCTCCCTGTTAAAGAGTGTCTATACATCCCTGGGTGACCCTGTTCCTGATTTCCTTAAGGTACCGATAATCCCCAGGCAGGCCGTAAAGGCTGATAGAAATATCAAAGGCACCATAAGCCCCGGGATCGACGGCAGAATATCAAAAGAGGAATGGGATAATGCATGTCACTATTCTGTTAACAACAGGTTTGTAAGAGGCTTCTACAGCGGGTTCGACAGTAAAAACCTCTACCTTAGAATCGATTATAACAGCAAAGTATCCGGAAGCAGCGGGATAAGGAATGTCTTCTTCTATTTCTCCGTTCCATCTCAAAAGCATTCGAATCCTTTTACAATCCCGTTTAAGAAAAACGGGAAAAAGTTATTACTCGATTTGCGGGCAGGCTATTTTGTGCGGATATCTTTAAAAGATATGAAAGCATCACTGTGGAGAGTTGGAAAATACGGACAATGGGAGAAACTTAATAATCTGACATCTGTTAAGTATAATCCGGTTCCGAATTTAACGGAGCTATCCCTTCCCCTTGATTACCTGGGTGATGTGGAAGCCGGAGATCAGGTTAAGATGCAGATTGTAACATCGGACATTAACGGCTATTTATCGAAAGCCCCTGAGGAAGGTCCTGCTTTATGTATGGTTCCCGAGCTTGGAACTGCGGAAAGTATTTTTAAAGTAATCGATCCTGTCGGTGATGATCACGGCCCGGGCACATACGTCTATCCAACGGATAAGGTTTTTAAACCGGGAGTATTCGATGCGGAAGAATTCAGTGTCGAACAGAATAAGAAATACCTGATCTTTAAGGTAAAAATACACGGCCCCTTGACAAATCCGTGGGGCTCGGGGATAAACCTCTCGCTGCAGACATTTGATATCTATATGGATAAAGACCCGGGCAGGGGTACTGGTGCAAGGAAACTTCTCGAGGGCAGAAATGCGTCTTTAAAGAAAGGCGACGGCTGGGATTATGCAGTCTGGGTAGAGGGCTGGGATCAGAAACTATTAAAACCCGATAGCTCGGGTAAGCCGGTGGAAATATCAGGTAATCCGATCAAGGTTATTACCGATTCTCCCAACAGAACTGTAACAATAAAGGTATTAAAGAGTTTTTTAGGGAAGAATGCAGAACCGCAGAAGTGGGGTTATCTGTGTACGCTTCTAAGCCAGGATGGTTTCCCGTCGCCGGGTGTTCGAAGAGTGCGGGATGTTAAAAGGAAAGCTGAACAATGGAGGATCGGCGGTGCTCCTGACGATACGAATCATACCCGGATAATGGACCTTATTTGGCCCAAAGGAAAAACACCTTCGCAGGAAGAGCTCCTGTCGGATTATCCGCCGTCTCATAAAAAGAATACGGACAGTCTGACTGCCGATGATTTAGCACGGATTCCCCTGCTATATGCAAAATAGAGTGATGCCGGATAGTAAAGCGGGCGTAGAAAGGCTGACAGTATGAAAAAAACAATACTTTTGTCACTTGTAATACATAACCATCAACCCGTGGGAAACTTCGATTATGTTTTCGAAAGAGCCTGCAGGGAGGCATACGAACCGATGATAGCCCTTGTGGAGAAGCATCCGGAGGTAAAGATCGCCCTGCATTATACGGGAAGCTTACTCGACTGGATTATTGTGCACAGACACGATCTTATAGACAGGCTTAGAATCCTGGCGGAGAAAAAGCAGGTGGAAATTTTAACAGGCGGATATTACGAACCGATTCTTGTTTCGATACCGGATGTTGATAAAGCCGGTCAGATTAAGAAATTAAGCGGTACTGTCCGGGAATTGTTCCATTGTAACCCTGAGGGTTCCTGGCTTGCGGAACGTGTCTGGGAGCCGCACCTTGCAAAGACATTTTCGGAAAACGGAGTAAAATACACAATCGTGGATGATACCCATTTTAAATATGCCGGATTAAACGAGGATGACCTGTTCGGATATTATGTAACGGAGGAACAGGGAGATAAACTGGATGTTTTCAGTACATTAAAACATCTCAGGTATACAATCCCGTGGACGGATGTGGATGAAGTCATAGACTGGTTAAAGCAGAAGGGAGACAGTTCCGGCAGAAAGCTTGCCCTGATGGGTGATGACGGAGAAAAGTTCGGCATGTGGCCCGGAACGTACGATCACTGCTGGGGAGAAAGTGGATGGATGGACAATTTTTTTACGGCTCTTAAGGAAAATAGCGATGCAATAACTACAATTACACCTTCCGAATACAGGAAAAGATATTCCCCCCTCGGAAGGATTTATCTCCCCTCCGCATCCTACGACGAAATGGCAGAATGGGTACTGCCTGCAGAACTCTCCGGAAAGTTTAAGATCGTAAAGGACAGGCTTAAAAGAAAAAACGACTTAAATACTCTGCGTTTTTTAAAGGGAGGATTCTGGCGGAATTTTATGGTCAAGTATCCGGAGATCAATACCATGCATAAAAAGATGCTGAGGGTAAGCGGTAAAATACATACTTTTCTTGGTGGAAACATTTTCCCTGCTGATACTGAAAAAATACTGCTTAACAAACTGTGGGCGGGCCAGTGCAACTGTCCTTACTGGCACGGTGTGTTCGGAGGAATATACCTGTTTCATATCAGATCGGCGGTTTATGAAAATCTGATAGAAGCGGAACTGCTTCTGGATAAATTTAAAGATGATCTTAGAGATAAGCAGGACAGGAAACCGGTTTGCGATGTGGTTGATTTTGACTGCGATGGTAACGATGAAATCCTTGTGGAAACTGCGGCGCAGAATTTTTACATCGATCCGCAATCGGGCGGCACATGCTTTGAATGGGACTGGAGAGAGAAACATTTTAATCTGTTAAATACCCTCACCAGGAAAAGGGAGACATATCATGATGAACTCATCAAGGCTGTAAAAAAAGGAATAATTATTGTGGAAGGTTCCGGGAAACCTGAAAATATACACACCGAAGTTGTGCGTGTAAAAGAACCGGGACTGGAAAAGAGACTTTTCTATGACAGGCAGAGGCGTGCATCTTTTGTCGATCATTTTATTTCCGAAACTTCGGATTCGGAAGATTTCTATAAATCCGAATATTCGGAGGAAGGTGATTTTGCATCCGGCCGGTATATATTAAGAAATAATGAGGGAAATCCTGCGGTTCAGGGTTCAGGTAATAACCCTGCGGCTAAAGACCCGGGTAATAATTCTGCAGTCAGGAATCCGCATGATAATGGTGCTGTTAATTCGAGGGTGGAAGTAAAACTTTACAGGCACGGATCTGTAAAAACCGCTTCGGGCAGAATACCGGTTAAACTGGAGAAATCATTTATCATAGAAGATAAACCGGAATATATTACGGTAATTTACCGTATTACAAATGAAGGCGGCATAAAATTAAAAACAAAATTCGGAGTGGAAACAAACTGGGCGCTTATGGGCGGAAATGCTCCCGGTTCGTATTTCGATTCCGGCGGTCTCGGGGAAAAGGTTGTGCTCGATACTGCGGGCAGGTGTAAAGCTGCGGATTGGTTTGCCATGCATGTTGACTGGCTCGGCATGGATATAAAATGTTCATGGAATAGAAATGCATCGGTATGGTGGTATCCTGTAGAAACCATATCCAATTCGGAGGGCGGTTTCGAGAGGATTTACCAGGGATTATGTGTTATGCCGCTCTGGAAGATAGTACTTATGCCGGGCGAAGAGTGGAAAGAAGAGTTAAGGATAAGCCTTCATTAAAAAAAATGATAATGAATAATCTTTTTACACTGAAAACAGAATATCTTACACTTGGTTTTTCTAAGGATAGCGGCTCTCTCGTTCTGCTTGCCCTGTCCGGGTCTGCAGGGGAAGGTTTTACTGTAAAAAGTCTTACTGGGAATCCTGTTTCTTTTGATATTCGTATAGGAGAGAATTGGCTTAACGAAAATACCGGCAGAAGGGTAAAAGAGATTACCAGGCAGGATTCCGGAAGTAAGACTATTATAACGGCTATAATCGAATACGGCCCTTTAGCAATAAATGATGTTTACGAAATAAAAAATAATCTGATTAAACAAACAGTAACAATACATAATGCCGGTAGAACGGAGATTAAGATTACAGGTCTTAAGTTTATACTTCCGCAGGTAAGGATATCTTCTGCGGAAGATTGTTTTTTCGAAGCTCCCGGTACTGCGGTAAGACCTCATCTCCCGTTTAAAGAGGCTCTGGATATGCAGAATTCGAACCGGCCGGTTAACAGCTCATATCCCGCCTCGGTGGACAGATACGGTTTCTCCATGGAGCAGGTACCGGACTGTTCTCCGGGTTTGCTTGCAGTTTATAACGGCAGGGAGCAGGCCGGTATTCTGTGCTGGTACTACAGTGAAACAGAGAATGCCAGGCCGGTTGTAAAAAGCAATGGGGAAACTCTCGATCTTATCCATAAAGTCTATCTTGCAGGGCGGCTTAGAGCGGGTGAGAAACTTACAGGTGGCAGCCGGTTTTTAATGCCGGGCAGGGGCACATGGAATGGATTGTTAAAGGAATTTCAGAAACATTACATTACAACCGGTGTATTCCCTCCTGTTTATGGAAAAGCACCGGAGTGGGTGGAAAAAGCATCTATCTACGAAGTGCATCCCGGACAGTTCGGCGGGTTCCGCGGTTTAAAGGAGTATCTTCCGGCACTTAAAGATTTGGGAATAAATACTCTCTATTTAATGCCTGTCTGGCTCTATGATAATCCGTTCGGCGAAGTATGGGATGAGAACTGGAAGAGAAACGGCAGCCCCTATGCAATTCTGGATTACGAAAAGTTCGATCCCTCTCTCGGTTCCGCGGACAGTTTTAGAGAATTGGTGGAAGAAGCACATTCTTCAGGCATCCGTGTTCTGCTCGATTTTGTTGCTCAGGGGTGTGCCTGTGATTCCGGATATGTACATGAACATCCGGAATGGTTCTGCAGGGATGAGGAGGGAAATCTTGTATCTTCTCATGGATGGAAAGATACATATTCCTTCGACTGGGCAAATCCGGATTACCAGCGGTATATGCTGAACTGGAGCCTTGAACTGCTGAAAAACTTCGGATTCGACGGCTACAGGGTGGATGCTCCCCTGGGCAAAGAACCGAACTGGAGCAGGAAGATTCCCTATCATGCGAGCAAGACAAATCTGGGAGTGATATCGCTTCTGGAAAAGCTTCAGAAAAACATCAAAATGATAAAAAAGGATAATGTGCTTCTCTGTGAACTTTTCGGTCCCGTTTTTACTAAATCGCATGATTTCTCATGTGACTATCTTCCGTCGGCCCAGACTTTCCAGATGCTTCAGAATAGGATTACGCCGTATGAGTGGGGAGAGTGGATGAGGGATTACAGGCTGTCGCTTCCTGAAGATGCTGTCAGGGTATCTTTTACGGAAACCCATGATACCCGTGGTTTTAATCCTCCCTCGTATGGTTTAAGGGGATCGGATCTCGAAAAAGCCGGTTTTTCGGCGCTTATACTTGCAGGGTTTGTTCCGATGATCTGGTCGGGTCAGGAGAAAGGACAGGAGGCGTTTTACAGGAACCTGCTGAATACCCGCGGTAAGTATGATGTGCTTACAAAGGGCAGAGCATATTTTAATCTTATCGACTGTTCGAACGAATGGGTTGTAAATATTTTACGAATCTCTGATAATCAGATTATCTGGGGGCTGATAAGTCTCTGGCCGGAAAAAACAACTCATACTTTTAAGCTGCCGGTATCGGGAATTAAAATGCAGAAGAATACGGAGTATTCTCTTTATGATTTACTGGAGAGTAAAGATCGAACCGAATACGGCAGCAAAGTACTGGTCGATAGGAATTCCGACAGTATCAAACTTACTCCTGATCCGTTTAAGCCGTATTTTTTTCTATTAAAGGGGAAGGGTAATGGGTAAAACAACCGCCTTTGCAGGAAAAGAAAGAATTACAATCAATAAAATTGCAGAGAAGTCGGGTGTTTCCAAAACTGCAGTATCTTTTGCATTTAATAATCCTTCGCGGATATCAAAGTCCACAAGAGAGAAGATATTAAGAATAGCAGATGAATTCGGTTATATTCCCGATCCCGTTGCACGTACCCTCACTACAAGAAGGGTGGGTTCCATAGGTTTTCTGATACCGCAGTCGATTCCGGTTGCTTTTAAAAATCCCTTTCTTTCGCAGGTGCTTCAGGGCATGGGAAGTGTATGCCAGAAGGAAGGGTTTTCTCTTACCATAGTTCCGCCTCTAAAGGGATGTATCTTAAAGGGAATACGAAGTGCTGCCGTGGACGGATTTGTTACCTTCGGCCTGGAAGCGCACCTTAAAATTGTCGAACTGATACGGCAGAGAAATGTTCCGCTTGTCGTTGTGGACGGAAAACCTTCGGAGAGTATTCCCAGTATCAATACCGATGATCGAGGCGGTGCAAAAAAAATAATGGAATATGTCCTGTCTCTGGGACACAGGAAAATTACAATACTCTCTTTAAAAGCTGCAAGCAGGGTGGATCAGGAAAACTTTTCCCGGGTTCGTGATCTCCGGCTTAAGGGTTATGAGGATGCACTTGAAAGTTTCGGATTAAGGATCGGCAGCAGAATGATAAAAGTCATTAATTGTGAATGTTCCATGGAAGGGGGCAGAAAAGCCGCGGAGAAGATATTTTCCCTGAAAAAACATCCGACTGCAGTTGTCGCCATGAGCGATATAATTGCGCTCGGTGCATTTGCCTTCTTTAGAGAAAATGGTATTGCGGTTCCTCAGGATATTTCACTGGCAGGCTTCGACAATATCCCCGAGGCTTCCCTTGTATCTCCCGGACTTACAACGGTATCTCAATCCGCTTTCGAAAAAGGATTAAAGGCGGGAAAGATCCTTATCGATCTGCTGCATGGAAAAGAAACGGATAAATGTGTGGAATTCGATACGGACATTATAATACGCGATTCCATTGCGGAACCTTCGGTTTAAAATTCATATCACAGAATCTTTTTATATGTTTGATTAATATAATTATATTTATTAAATTCCCGTAAGGAGGAACGAATGAACAACAAAATGGAAAATTCCGAATTAAGCAAGAAAGGATTAAAGCTTAAAGATTTAATCGACTATTCTGATGGTTCGATAGTCAGTAAAATGCTTTTAGACAAAGGTTCCGGTTCCGTAACCCTGTTTGCCTTTGATAAAGGACAGGGCCTAAGCGAACATAAGGCACCATTTGATGCTCTTGTTTATAACATAGAGGGAAGCTTGATTATCGGGATAGAAGAGAACCGGCACGAACTTAAAAAAGGGGAGGTTATTCTTCTGCCTGCTGACAGGATGCATTCCTTAAAAAGTGTAGAAGCATCAAAAATAATGCTTATTATGATAAAATCGGCATAGAATTGCTCTAATAATTCTCCTTGATAACCATACAGCCTGCAGGTTACAATTGTGATTGGCAGGGGAATAATTATGAATACTTTTGCAACTATAGATACGGGTTCCTACCAGGTTTTAATTTTAATTGCCGCGGTTTATAACGGCGAAATTAAAGAAGTAGTTATCGACCGCGGAAGAATAACCGGACTTGGAGAGGGAGTTAATGCAACAGGAGTTCTAAATGCCAAAGCTCAGGCAAGAACTTTTAAAGCTATGGAAGAATTCAGGTCGTTACTGGATAAATACGGTGTGGAAAAGTACTATGCAGCCGGGACAAGTGCCTTAAGGGAAGCAAAAAATTCGTCTGATTTTATAGAAAAAGTAAAGGAAAAAACAGGGATAGCGATCGATATAATATCCGGGGAGGAGGAAGCCCGGCTTTCTTTCATGGCAGCAGCCGGAGGCTTAAATCTTAAGAATAAAGAAACTGTAATTATTGACATAGGCGGAGGAAGTACCGAGTTTATTTTCGGGCAGGGAGATAAAATACTTAAGCGCTTCAGTACGAAACTCGGAGTGTTAAAATTAACGGAACGTTTCCTAAAATCCGACCCTGTAACGGAAGATGAATTCTATGAGATGATGAATTATCTTAAAAATGAACTTAAAAATGTTAACCCTCCGCCGGAGAATCCTTTTCTTGTCGGTATGGGCGGGACAATGACAGGTTTGAGTGCGATTAAGCATAAACTTGAGAAATATGATCCGGAGATTGTTCAGGGGTCATGTTTAGATTTAAAAGAACTCAACGGTATTATAGATGATTTAAAATCAAGAACAGTGGAGAAAAGAAAAGAGATTAAAGGTCTTCAGCCCGGGCGGGCAGAGGTTATTCTTGCCGGTGCCGCTGTCCTTAAATCGATTATGCGGAAAGCCGGTGCGGATGAAATAACAATAAGCGACATGGGTTTAAGGCATGGTTTGATGTTTGATAAATTCTGCTGCGGAAATAATACAGGACGGATTTATAAAAAAAGTCACCGGTCTTAGTTTTATTTACCGACCGCATTTAATGAAAAATATCTTATCATCTTTAACGGATTTAATTCTTTGTAATTCTTTATTATAAAGCCGGCTTCGGCCATATATTGTTTAAATTCATTATTTGAATACATATCTTTATAAGGATGGTCTAATATTTTACGCCATATTTTACCTATTCCTTTAGAAAATGTATCGATTGACAGCTCTTCAATAATAATTTCGCCATTTGGTTTTAATACGCGTTTTAATTCTTGTATAGAATCTTTCCAGTTTGGAATATGATGAATAATACCGAAATCAAAAACTGCATCGAAATGATTATCCGGGAAATCGAGTTTCGAGGCATTCATTACTCTAAAGGTAATCGAGTTATCCTTATTTCTATTTTGAGCAATTTTAACCATTTTCTCATCAAGGTCGATTGCGATTATATTATCCGGGGAGAAGTATTTTTTAATTAATTTTGTTCCGGTTCCATTGCCGCAGCCAATTTCCAGAGCATTTTCTATTTCACCTATCGAAGAAATATTTCGCAGGATTTTAAGTTCATATTTATCCTGAATAAATGCTCGCAGCGGATTGTTCATAAGCATAAATTCGATATTGTTTAATTTCATATTATAAGATCCTTCTTCTTTTGTAATGTTTTTCCATAGTTCCCGTGTTTAAAGCGATACTGTATTTTAGTATGTAATAGTTATACATTTATTCTTGTAATGATTTTCCTTGATTAACTTTAGCATTAAACCGGCCACATCTGCTCTTGAAATTTTTGGGAATCCTTTGACTTTTTCATCTATAACCCTGTATCTACCTGTCTTTGCTCCATTTGTTAAGATTGTCGGGCGGACAACTATATAATCGATATTGCTTTTAAGAATTATTTTTTCCATTTCATTTTTATCATTCATAAGCGGTTTAAGAATGAAACAAAGAATTTCAGCATAGATTCCTTTTTTGGAATCTCCTGCACCATACGCAGATTCTACAATTAATTTTTGTGGTTTTTTCATTGCAGAGATTATGTTTTTTATAGCTTCTGCACATATCGGCTTATTAAATGGTTTTACCCCAAGTGCCGATAGAACAACATCATGATCTTTTACCGCTTTGTTTACTTCTTCGGCATTACGCACGTCTCCTGTAAAGACACTTAAATTATCATCACTGACTTTAAGCCTGGCAGGGTCCCTGACAAAAGCAGTAACTTTGTAACCCAGGGACAATGCCTGTCGAACCAGTTGTCTGCCGGTTCCTCCGGTAGCTCCGAAAATTAATATTCTATTCTCCATAAAGGCTCCGTTTATTTATCTACTTTACTTATGCCTTAAAAAAATGTTTTCATGTGGTGCTGTGAACTAACAAACCATACAAGAACACCCGGGAAGTTAACAAATAATGGTTCAAAAAGAGCTAGTTGTCAAGAATGAGATTAATAAAGGTCTGCAATAAACACAATACGGTATAGAACGGACTGCAGGCTGATTTTGTGAGATTTTTACGCTCTTTCCGTTTTGCGCCTTGACCCTGCCGGATTAATTTCTCTATTATTTACTATGAAAAGAAATAACCGCCGAACTCTATTGGAAGGTAGTTTTTCATTATTGGAGCATGTTCAGGTCGGCGGAATTAAACAATGGCTTTTGATGCGTGGATTACGCAAAGATTTGCCGGTTCTTTTGTTTGTGCACGGCGGCCCGGGAGGAGCTCAAATTGGCTTTGCCCGGCATTTTCAGGGAATCCTTGAACAGCACTTTATTGTTGTAAACTGGGATCAGCGCGGTGCCGGCTTATCCTATTCCAAAGATATTCCTTCCGGCAGTATGCGGATAAATCAGTTTGTCTCCGATCTTTTGGAAGTAACGAATTACTTGCGTCAACGGTTTCTTCAGAAAAAAATCTATTTAATCGGACATTCCTTCGGAACAGTTCTGTCCGTTCTCGCTTTGCAGCAAAGGCCTGACCTTTTTTATGCATATTACTCTGTCAGTCAGGTGGTAAACATTCAACAGGGTGAACAAATATCATATGATTTCATATTAGCGGAAGCGGGACAAACCCGAAACCAAAAAGCGGTTCACCAGCTGAAGGAGATCGGTTCCCCGCCATGGAGTATGTCTGACAGCCGCGTTCACCAAAAATGGCTTGATCAATTTGGGGGCGGACTAACCCATACCGGTAATTTTATACTGAGTATTTTTCGCCATATCCTGTTTGGTTCGGAATATAAGTTCACTGATATCTACCGCTTTATAAAAGGTCAATATTTCAGTATTAAAATGATGGAACAAGAAATGAAAGATATCGATTTAATGAAGCAAGTCCCCCGCTTGGAAGTTCCGGTAACGTTTTGTACCGGCCGTTTCGACCAAACAACACCATTTAAACTATCCCAGGCATACTTTTCGAAGCTGGAAGCGCCTCAAAAACATTGGTATTGGTTCGAACATTCGGCCCATTCTCCGTTATTTGAAGAAACGGAGATATTTTCCAGGGTAGTGATATCGTCAGCAGTACAACATCCGGAAGCCTCTAATAAATAACAGGCTGCGAAACTATATCAGGCAAAAGGCAAAGTGTTTCGACAAATAGCGCATGAATCAAAGTGTAAACGGTTAGGTCCGGGTTAAATGGGATAGTTTCAAAAATAACCTGGATGGGAATGTGAATATTGCTTTAAAAATACCGTTAAATGCAATAAATTTAAATATGATAAATCAGTTTAGTTAAGATTAAGAGGTAAAAAAATGTATGCAAAACTACATCCGGTTAAACAATTTGATTTTCAAATCAATAGAATTATAACCTATGGAGAAAAAGCTTGTGATTTCCGGGAAGTAAAAGAAACAGCTGCGAAAATAACGGATTTTGATTCATGGTTTAAAGAATGGAAAACATTAGGTCTTAAAGCGGAAAAAGAACAAAGATTTCTGCATGCGGCATACTATTACAGATTGGCTGAATTTTTCTTGACGGAAGCACATCCCGAGAAAGAAATTATGTATAAAAAATCTATTGAAAATTTTCATAAAATAATTTCCAAAGATCAAAATCTTGAAATAATAAAAGTTCCGTATAAAAATGGCTACATGAAAACTTTTTTGTTTAAAGCAAAAAAAGAAAAAGCAAGAATAATAGTATTTGGCGGATATGATTCGTTTATTGAAGAATTCTATCTTGCAGTTAAAGACCTTGCCGATGCGGGTTATACCGTTTATATGTTTGAAGGTCCGGGGCAAGGTAAAACATTAAAACAAGGAATAAAATTTACTTACCAATGGGAGAAACCGGTTACAGCCATATTTGATTATTTTAAAATTGAAAAGGCTCCTGTTGTTGGGATTTCGTGGGGAGGATATTTTGTACTAAGAGCCGCTGCATTTGAAAAAAGAATCACTGAAGCTATTGCTTTTGATATTCTTTATGATGGTTTTGATTTTATGACAAGCCCATTTCCTTTCCCAATGAAACAGATTTTTAAAACTTTGTTTTTCTTAAAAGCAAAGGACACAATAAACAGATTGGTATGGAACCTGATGAAAAAGAAAATACTTGCACAATGGGCAATTGAACATGGTCAATATATTACAGGCACTAAAACACCTTTTGATTTTTACACTCATATTAAACAACATACTTTAAAAGGAATAGAAGATAAAATAACATGCAATGTGCTCCTTTTAGCCGGCGAAAAGGATCATTATATTCCCCTGGAACACTACTATATCTTAATGAAAAAGTTGAAAAATGCAAAATCACTTACAGGCAGGATATTTACTGAAGAAGAAGGCGGGCAGGAACATTGTCAAACTGGAAATCACAAGCTGGCAATAGATTATATTGTAAATTGGCTGGATGAAAAATATGAATAATTTTACTGCACACAACAGCAGATATGAGGTTTCTCTTCCTTCGGGAAAGTGTTCCAAAATACGTTCATGTATTTTGGAGAAAACCTTATAAATTCGACATCAAGCACAACCATTAACACAGGCTATACAACATTTGCTGGATGTTTTTCATGGGGATGGTATACTGTTAGTAACAAAGATTATGTTGTTAAGGATTATTGCCGGTTATAATATGCAATATAGCAAAACATCGCATATCCTTGAACGTTCTGCGGCAATCCGCGAGACAAATAGCATCGCCGTCCCGGCTCGCAAGAGGGAAAAAATGCAGACTTCTTTATAAGTTACGTAATAAAACAGGAGAAAAACATGATGAAAACAAAATGGAAACTACTTATTGTATTTTTCACAGTTTTTGCAATTGCAAACTGCAGGAATGGTATCGTAGGCAACGCTGATACCGAAGGATACCGAAGCGGTAGCGGCAGATAAAGCAGCTCTGGCAATAACTTACGGCGGAAGCGATTCGGCAAGCAGCGTAACCAGGAATGTGACTCTTTCTACAAGCGGTTCAAGCGGCACGACAATTACCTGGGCTTCGGATACATCTGGAACCATAGCTGTCGATGGAATGGTGACCCGGCCGGCTTTCGGAAGTGGTAATGCACCGGTTGTATTGACGGCAACCATAGACAAAAACGGAACAAACGACACAAAGGCATTTACTTTAACTGTTATTGAAAATCTTACATTGGCCGGAGATTCTGTAACCTATACAGCAGGTGTAGCTTTTAATATGGTATATGTGCCCGGCGGTTTATCTTTTAAAACTAAAGAAGATGATAGCGGTACAGATTCAGTAACCAATGCATACTTAATTGGCGAAACCGAGCTTACCTATGAGTTATGGAATACCGTATATACCTGGGCAACAACCAGCGGCGGCTATACATTTGCTAATGCAGGAACCATGGGTGATGGAACAGGCAATACCGATCAGCATCCTGTGACAGCAATTAACTGGCGTGATGCTATGGTGTGGACGAATGCACTGACGGATTATTACAATGACCAGAATAGTTCCAGTCTTGTTGCTGTTTATTATTCCGATAGCGGGTATACAACTTTGATAAAAGATTCCAGTGATGGGTCTTATGCCTCATCGGTTAATTCCACTCCCGGAAGCTTTGACAACCCTTATATCAAAAGCAATGCCGATGGATTTCGTTTGCCGTCGACGGCGGAATGGAGTCTGGCTTCGAGGTATAAAGGCAGCGACAGCTCGAATGGCGCTTATGAATACCCGGCATCCAGCGGTAACTGGTGGACACCCGGTAGCTATGCCAGCGGTGCAACTGCCGACAATACCGATGCAGCCGCAACCGGAGCTGTTGCAGTTTATTCTGCAAATTCAACGGCAGCTGTAAAAAGTAAGGCTGCAAATGCCCTTGGTTTATATGACATGAGCGGCAATGTTTGGGAGTGGAATCTTGATTGGCACCCAAACTATAATGGGTCTGCCCGTATGTTTCGGGGCGGGGGCTGGAACAATTCTGCCTCCTTGCAGGTTGGCTACTGGAACAACAGCTACCCGTATGGCGAGTTCTATAACTCAGGCTTCCGCCTCTCGAGAACCCTGTAAAATATTGGTTTTTTATATTTTTGCTCCGAAGGAAAGCAAAAAATGATTGGGATTTGGGGCGGTAGCCCCAATCGATTATTTTGTTTTGACATAGCAACAATACCCTTTAATTCTACAACAAAAGGCTTCCATACAGAAGCAGGGGGATTATGCTATGAAAAACTTAGAGAATGGTGCAAAGGAAAAGTTAAAAAAGAAATAAAAGCACTGTAGGCACTAAAACAAATTAATGGTTAGAATGAATAAAGAAAGTGAAATGACCGAGCAAGAGATGAAAGCCCTGAAGAAAAAAATTGTTATTAGGTTTTCGTTAATTCTGTTTTTTCTTGGGCTTATTATTCTTTTACCCGCAGGGACTTTACGGTTTTGACAGGTTTATATATATTTTTCGGTTCTTATTGTTGGCTTTGAGGCTTCTATATGCAGTATGCTGCATCCGAAGTCTGCCATAAATCCTTAACCGGCTAAAGCAACTGATGTTGATAATGTTTGACCAGAGAGATTCTGTTTTTAACTCTGGTTTTGGTCATCATATTATAAATATGCTTTTTTACAGTTTCTGTGGAGATGTACAATCTATCAGCAATTTCTTTATTGGATAATCCCATTTCAATCAGATTTACAATTTCCAATTCTCTTTTTGTAAAAAGAGTAGATTGTGTCGCTGATATTTTTAAATAACAGAGATAATTGATAGACCTGGTATTGATAATCGGCAGGATTAGAATTTTTATAGAATCTCTTTTATTGTATATCACTAATTCATATGATTCCCTGAAACCATTTATAGTAGGTTTTGAAAAAAGAATGGTGTTTTTGATTCCATATAAAATCTCTGTTAAATTCATTTTGCAGTATTTCAGTTCGGATCCGAAATTATTTTCATCGTAGATTACCTGAAAATTTCTATCCATAATTAAAAGTGGATATTTCATCATCCTGTGCCGTTCTTCTTTAAAGATGTCTTCGATTATATTCCCTAATTTGATCCGTCTATCAAGATAGTATAAATTTATTATCTGGTTGGAAGCTGCAACATGAAATTGGTACTCATCTTCGTTAAGTTGATTCTCTCCAAGGCGAAAGCATACAAAAGCCGTCAGACATGGATGGATAGTCCCGAGGATATCATAACATTTCTGATTAAATAACAACCAATTATATAGATTAGCGTTATCGGCGTATGAAAGGCATGTCTGTTTATCAATTCGCTTATTGATAATGCAGGGCAGAGGTAGTTCACTGTTCTTTGGTATCCAGACATCCTCATGCTGATATGAAATAAAAGTGTTAGTATCGTAAGGTCCGTTAATCTCTTCAAAAAATAATTCTCCATTTTTATTCAGATGAATAAAATGAATATGCTGCAGGGACATAATTTTTTTATACTGTGTTGTAATATGCTCAAGAAAACCTTCTTGTCCCAACTGGTTTGATAACTGTAATAATAATGAATTAAATTGTTTCTTTTTTTCTGAAATTAACATTGATTATTTCCAAAAAATTAGGTTTTTAATGTTTTTATGATAATCGATAGTTTGTGATATTTCAAGCCGCTGTTTGTAAAGGAAGTTGTTGCGTATTCGAGTTCCATATTATGCCGTTCTTTGTTGCCCGGATGAACATTCTGTTTTGTCTTTTGA
The DNA here is from genome assembly GCA_013151965.1 of Spirochaetota bacterium. Taxonomy (GTDB): domain Bacteria; phylum Spirochaetota; class Spirochaetia; order SZUA-6; family SZUA-6; genus SZUA-6. Next base: position 3,099 of record JAADHF010000111.1, on the reverse strand, counting down.
CTTATCATTGTACAATCCAACAGAACCATGCACCTACTGCCTGGCGGCATCGAGCCTTTTAAATGGCCGGTGCGGATATTCGCAACCTATATTAATGTGCGGAACAACGCTTCAGATATTGCTGAAACAGGCTAAAAACACCGACACAGGGGGGTACTCTACCGCTTTTTTTTGTATTGTGTGTTGGTCACAGTAATTTTATCTAATTCTTTCGATATTTCAATAGCTTCTTTTATTATATTTTCGGGATAGCCGTTTATCTCAAGTATCCTGATGGCATTTCTGTTTTTTAATTTACCATTTTTTAACTTGTAGTCAAAATCGATTCCTTTATTGTCCACTTTTTCGCTGAAATGATACAGCTCATATTCCTTTTTTAGTAAGTCTGCAAGCTCAATATCATGTGTTGATACAAAAACAATATTATCCAACCTTGCAAGTGAAGATAAAACCGCTTTGCCGGCGGAAATCCGCTCGACAGTATTGGTGCCTTTAAATATCTCATCGAGTAAGAACAGGTTGGGTTTCCCATCCACACTCTTATCGATCATTTCCTTTATGGTTAAGACTTCCTCGAAATAATAGCTTTTGTCGTTCATTAAATCGTCACTGATTCTTATTGCTGAAAATACTCTCATTTTCGGCATCGCGAAATGCCCGGCGAAACAGGTGTTTAAAGTTAACCCGGTTATCACATTAATTCCGATGGTTTTGATAAATGAAGTTTTTCCCGACATATTTGAGCCTGTAAGCAGAATCGATTTCTTATCAATATGAATGCTGTTTGCCACACAATCATTTATCAAAGGATGATACATATCTTCGGCAGCAATTGTTTTTGGTTCGGTATTAACTACAGGGATACAATATTTATATAGTCCTTTTCTTAATGAAGCGATCGAAATTAATGAATCTATTTCCCCGGCAAATACAAATATATCTTCAATTTCTTTTCTCTTCGTATCGAGCCGCTTTAATACTCCGAACAACAGTAACGGCTCTAATAAAAAAAGTATCTTAACAAGTTCTAATGCTCCCCAGAAAAGCGCTGCCATGTCTCCCTGTAAATTTGCTTCCAGTCTAAAAAATGACATACGGTTTCGTACTTTATCGATAACACTTATAGATTCCGTAAGACCGGGATTTATTTTCTTTAAGGAATCATTTTTAAATAATTCCCGCACAATATTATTTAACCTTAAAAGCTGCGGAATCGAGCCTAAATACTGACTCAGGTTTCTCTTATTCCAGTAATGAATCCCGATATTAATAATAAACACTGCAAGTAAGACAAATAACATCTGCAGATTAAAAAACAGCATTATAAGTGAAAACAGGCCTGCTAATGATAATAACCGGACAACAAAAAACCATCCCGGAGGTTTTAAATGCTTATCCTGAAACAAGGAGGTTATATAAAAAGCTTCATCTTTGTTTAATTTGATCAATTGACTTTGAATATCCGCCCGAAAATTGTCGTTCTTTAATAAATCGTCGATGATTTGTTCATGTTCATTAATCTCATGCGGGCCTAATGGTATAGTCCTTAGTTTATTATAAAGGTACTGCTGCCCGACTTTCGAATTTGTCCTGTCAATATACATGAATAATTCCTGAAAATCCAGGTCTTTGCATGTTCTATCCGGTAAAACCTGAAATGTATTTGAATTGTCTTTATTCTTAAAATATTTTTCTATCTGCTCAAAATCAAACGAGGCATCCTTGAATTTCCCGAATGTTCCAAGCAGTTTTTCTTTAATTTTCTTTCTGCGGTTATTAATCATTCAGTGCATTTTCAACGATTGAGAAAGTTCTGTTGTCACAGTCTATCTGCCCCAATATTCCGTACGGAATTGTAAAAGTCGGACAGGTATGCCCAAAGTCCATGCCTGTGATAATTGGCAGCTCATTTAACCCCTGTTCTTCTTTTATAACTTCCAATAATATTTCATCATATTCTTTCCAGTAAAGATTGTCGTAAGGCCTGCCTGCTATCAATCCCGAGATATTCTTAAGGATCCCTGATGCAGCATAATTTCTCAGTATCCATCGGAAGTTGTCCGGCGGCATTTTTGCTTCCGATGTTTCTATGAACATTATTTTTCCTTTCCAATCATACGGCTTAACCCAATAATCAGTATCTTTTAAAAATACAAGAACTTCAAGACAACCGCCAATTAACTGTCCTCTGATTATTCCCGTTCCCTGTAAAAAACGCCAATTTGTATTCATCTCTAACTTTCTTGATATATTCTGATTGTCAGGATTAGTCCATTCGAGTTGCTCGGAAGTCCAGCCATTCTTATTGGGTTCTATTAAACCAACGGGCTGATTGGAAAACAATGTTCTTTTAATATCGTTAATCTGGTATTGATGCATACCGTTATTTTCAGCAAATCCGGTTAAAATCGATGTTCCATAAAATGATGTAACTCCTGCTTTGTAAAAGCAAAAATGTGTGATGGTGGAATCTGAGAAACCAAGGAAAATCTTCGGGTTGTTTTTTATTATTTCTATATCTATAAACGGCAAAGTTCTGATACTGTCTTCACCCCCTATATTAGAAATAATAGCTTTTATAGATTTATCTTCGAGTGCTTCCATTAAATCTTCCGCTCTTGCCTGAGGGTTTTTATAAATCCAATCGGCAGATTTTAAAGCGTTTTCAGTTTCGACAACTTGGATACTAAAGTTTTCCTGCAGTTGTTTTTTCCCGGTCTCGTATCTATGCGGAAATTTGTAAGCACCTCCCCAGGAAAGAGAAATGGTTGCTATTTTATCTCCTTTATTTAACTTTTTTGGTTTTATCATCTTTATTTAATTCCGGTTAATGTCAAATTGTCAGTTTATAATCTCCCTAATGGATTTCCTACCGTTTCTATTCCACAAATCTAAAATTACATAATTCGTTTCCTTTTGCAATTGTTTTTGTTCGTTCTAGTTTAACCTTCCATTTTTCTGCAAGCGGATAGTCGAGATTACACCAGCTTTTAACACATAATTCACTTAATTTATGTTCTTTAAAGAATTCGGCAGCCGGGCATTTATATACATTAAAAGCCACTACATTATTTTCCGTTTTTAAAATTTCCATTTCGT
>JAADHF010000044.1 GCA_013151965.1 Spirochaetota bacterium | reverse complement strand
CGTTTATGTTGATTGTTTGGAAAGAATTAAAGAGTTTTCTGTATATTTCTATTTCCGAGGAAAAGTGGAAATTATTTATATTTTTTGTATGAAGGTATTATTGAAAGAGATACGAATTAATAAAGTAAAAAAAAGAATATTTGAGATAATTGAAAAAGCACAGACTGGTGACCGTGCAAGTTATTATTTCGATATATTTCTTGTTACGTTGATTATTTTAAATGTTATTGCTATTATTCTTGCATCGGTTAAATCTATTTACGCAGTCTTCCATAATGTATTTAAAACATTTGAAATAATTTCAGTCATGGTTTTTACGGTTGAATATTTATTAAGGGTATGGACTTCTGAGTACAAGATAAAAACAAAACACAGGATTATTACAAAGATAAAATATATCTTTACTCCAATGGCTATTATTGATTTGATGGCGATATTACCTTTCTATCTGCCGTTGTTACTTCCTATTGATCTTAGATTCTTAAGAATATTAAGACTTACCCGTTTATTACGTTTATTAAAAGTACAGAGATACTCGCAATCTTTACAATTAATTGGCAAAGTAATGAAGAAAAAGAAAGAAGAACTCGTAGTTACAATATTCGTAACTTTCATATTAATGGTATTTGCTTCTACTCTTATGTTCTATCTTGAAAGTGATGTACAGCCTGATCAATTCCCAAATATTATCAGCACTTTTTGGTGGGCTATAGCGACATTAACGACTATTGGTTACGGTGATGTTTATCCGGTTACTGGATGGGGACGCTTGCTCAGCGGTTTTATTGCGATACTTGGCATAGGATTAGTTGCCCTCCCTACAGGAATTCTAAGTTCCGGTTTTATTGAGGAACTCTCCCGTCAAAAAAGTAAGAATATTGAGAAACCCGAACAATACAAGTACTGCCCTTATTGTGGTAAAATGATTGATAAGGATACATAAATTTAGCATAAGATGGCCAAATAACTTAAAGACCAATCAACCATGCCGCTCCATGGGATGGTAATCTTTATACAAAAGGTGTAACACCGGATGCCGCTGTCTGCGATTTATTTACCGGTTACCAGGTTCAAATTTGATGAAGAGGGAGGAACAGTATGAAAGATAACTCAATCATTATTATCGGGGCCGGGTTCGCAGGGCTTTCTGCTGGAATATATGCCCGGATGAATGGTTACAACACGCAGATCTTTGAGATGCACGATTCGCCGGGAGGTTTGTGCACGGCCTGGAAACGCAAAGGGTACACCATAGACGGCTGCATCCACTGGCTGGTTGGCTCGTCCCCCCGGAGCGGAATGTACCGCTACTGGGAGGAAGTCGGTATTGCCAGGGGACGTGAGTTCATCAACATGGATGAATACATGCGCTACGAAAGTGCCGATGGTCGTACAATCATCTTCTATGCAAACGTGGACAGACTGGAAAAGCATCTAATGGAGTTTTCACCGCAAGACGCCAAGCCCATCAGGGATTTAATCCAGGGTATCCGTATGTGTCTCGGTTTTGATCAACCCTCTGAATCTGACCCGCTGCTAAAACGTCTGCAAAAAATTCTTAAACTTGGGCTCATTCTGGTAACCAGAGGGAGAGAAATGCGGAAATGGATGAATCTCTCAGTCGCTGAATTTGTCATGCGCTTTAAAGACCCGGTGCTTCGCGAAGCACTGCGGGAAATGTGGTTTCCGGAATTCTCGATGTTCTTTATGCTCTTTACTTTTGCCTACCTGCATAACAGAAATGCAGGCTACCCTATCGGCGGTTCCCTGCCCATGTCTCTGGCAATGGCCAGGCGCTACACTGACCTGGGGGGAATAATCCATTACGATAGGCGGGTGGAGAAAATTCTGGTGAAAGAAGATAAAGCGGTGGGTATCCGGCTGGCGGATGGGAGCGAGCACCGCTCCGGCCAGGTGATCTCTGCGGCGGATGGGCATACCACCATCTTTAAAATGCTGGAAGGGAAATATGTGGATAAAAAGACGCGTGAGCCTTACGAGAAATGGCCCGTCTTCCAGCCGCTGTTGTTCGTGGGAGTGGGGGTAAACCGCTCTTTTGCCGATGAAGCCCAAAATAGTCTCCGGCATGAGTTTCCCTCTACGCCAGCCGACGGAAATCGGGTATGCAGTGCGGAACAGAATACCGGTCCGCATTTTTAACCAGGATCCAACATTAGCGCCGGCCGGCAAGACCAGCCTGGTTGTGATGTTGCCCAGTAGTTACGAGTATTGGAAAGATCTAAGGCAGGACCGGACGGCCTACAAGAAGAAGAAAGACCAGATAGCGCACACAGTAGTGGAACTGCTGAATCAGCGCTTCCCTGATATTTCCCAACAGGTGGAGATGGTGGATGTGGCGACGCCATTGACTTTTGAGCGTTACACGGGTAACTGGAAAGGCAGTTTCGAAGGCTGGCTGCTGACACCACAGAACTCCTTTACCGTGATGAAACGCATGAGCCAGACTCTGCCGGGTCTTAAGAACTTCTATATGTGCGGGCAGTGGGTCGAACCGGGCGGAGGTCTTCCGACCAGTGTCATGTCTGCAAGCCGCCTTATTAAAGCCATTTGCAAACAGGACGGCAAAAAATTCCGGACTAAGATTTATTAGAATGATTATTGATGAAAGAAGCTTTTACTTCGGCGAAGCATTTCAGCTTAACGTTATAACTCTTAAAAGGAGATGCGAATGGAAAAGGCAGACTACAAGAAAAAATTAACCGGGCGTTAAAACCTCCTTGAATATAAATGTTGACAATTGAGTGACATTGTGGTAATTTTTAATTACAGGAGGAGAGTAAAAATGAAATTTATCACCGTAAGAGATTTAAGAACATCACCTGCGAAAATATGGAAAGAATTACCGGACGAACAAGAAATGATAATAACAAATAATGGAAAACCTATAGCGCTGCTGACGCCAATAGACGATAAAAGTTTAGAGGAGACACTCTCAACAATTAGAAAAGTAAAAGCAATTAATGCAGTAAAACTTATGCAGGAAGAATCCATTAAAAAAGGGAACGACAAAATGACAATGGGAGAAATAGAAAGAGAAATAAAAGGAATTAGAAGGAAAACCTAAATTAGATGAAGATTGTGCTTGATACAAATGTATTAATCTCAGGTGTTATTAATCCTGATGGTAAACCTGTTAAAATAGTAAACTTATTGCTCAATGAAAAGGTAAAGCTTTTATATGATAACAGAATAATAAGAGAATACTCGGAAGTTTTATGCCGAAAGAAATTTAGTTTTACACCGAATATGATTGTGCCGCTGATTGATTTTATAAAGATGGAAGGAGAGTTCGTTGCTGCAAATCCTGTGAATGCAGAAATGGAAGATGAATCTGACAAGAAGTTTTTAGAAGCAGCTATGAGCGGGAAGGCAGAATATTTAATTACAGGAAATAAAAAACATTTCCCAAAAAGCAAGTTTATAGTGACTCCTGCGGAATTTTTAGAAATATTTGTGTAGACAGTAACAATATAGAAGAATCCGGTTTAACAATTCACTGAACTTGACTTTACAGGAATACGTTTTCCGGAAATAGAATGTTTGTCCTTTTTACCCGTTAATCATCGATTTATTGTATTTATCTTCACCAAAGCTTTCGATATTATTAATCTCTTTATTTGTAAGCTCGATACTGAATTCAGCCTGCTTATTAAAATGCAGGTACATTGCAGCCAGGTTAACAGCCGCCTCGATTGCCTTTGGATTTTTTAATAGTACGGTAAAGAGCATTTTCCAATAAAGCCATCCGGTTGTTTTATTAAATCCTGCTTTTTTGCAGAGCTTTAAAAAACTTTCCATTGTTTTTAATGCTCTCATAATATCCGGTTTATATTTATTAGCAGGTTTTAAATTAAGCCCTGTATACGTTACTCTCTTATAATAATTTCCCGGATCATATATGTATTTTATGACATTAACATAGTCTCTTAAAACATCCGCCCTGAGTCTTGAAGTTATAAAGTTTAAACTGCTGCTCATCTGGTCTATCTGTGTACTGGTGTCTCTGAGTGTCGAACCATTCTCGAATAACCTTCCCTCTATTTTCAGGCGTCTTTTTAATTGTGTATTGGGCAAAGCATACAGCTTTCCAACCATAGCCATGGATATCCCCGAGTCCTGAATACATTTAATCATATTTTCTGCAGTTTTATCGCTCTCATTATCAAAACCGATAATGAAACCTCCATTAACAACCATACCATAGGAAGATATTTTTTTTACCGCGTTTACAATCGATTTATTTAGATTTACTTTCTTGTTTATGGATTTTAATATATTTTCTTCCGGTGTCTCGATGCCGAGGAAAACAAATCTAAAATCCACATCCTCCATCAATTGCAGAAGTTCATTATCATCTATTAAATTCATAGAAGCTTCGGTTGAAAAATAAAAAGGATAATTATTAGCTTGTGACCATTCCCTTACAACGCTTAATACTCTTTTAACATTCTTTTTATTTCCGATAAGATTATCATCAACAAAATCAATATGTCCTCTATAACCAAGATTAAAGAGAGCTTCCAATTCTTTTATTATCTGTTCCGGAGTTTTTGTACGTGATTTTCTGCCGTAAAGTTCAATAATATCACAAAACTCACAATTAAAGGGACAGCCGCGGGAATACTGTATTCCCATCTGAAGATAATCTTTGAATTTTATCAAATCAAACCTGGGAACCACCGCTTTAGTCATATCGGCTCTTTCTGTTGACTTGTATTCACCTCCTTTAACGCCCCTATCCAAATCTTTTATAAACATTGGAATGGTAACTTCACCTTCACCAAGTATAAGAAAATCTGCAGACTTATACAGATCCGGTTGAGATGACGGATCAGGGCCGCCTACAACAACAGGGCAGCCATGCAAATGAACCTTCTCTATTACAGAAAGAATGCCTTGCTGCTGGGGAAGCATGCCTCCGGTGCAGACAATATCCGCCCACTCAAAGTGCTCATCCAGCAGAAGTTCTACATTTTCATCAACCAATCTAAATTCCCACTGCTGCGGTAACAGTGCAGCTACTGTAATAAGACCTAATGGTGCGGCCGGATATTTTGCCCCTGCGATTTTACATACATCAACATAATTCCAAAAACTGAATTCTGAAAATTTGGACTGCACTATCAGACATCTGGTTCCTTTCTCCAATAAATTCTTCATACACTATCCCTCTATAGTCTATTAAAGAGTATAACTCACCGGCTTCCCCTGCACAAGTTTTCCATTATGGTACACGCCGTATTTCTCTGCAGCTTCTTTTAGTGCCCTTACATTTTTAAGTGCTGCATTTCCTGGAATTACGCATCCGGAACTAAGAATATACCCCCCGTTAATGCCGGTTTAAATCCGCCCAAAGGATCGAGCGGTCCTATACAGTCCAGACCCGTCCCAACAAGATCTCCCGCTGCAGGAAGTATATTTCCGCATATATGACAGTATATGCGGGCACTTGAGTTATACCGGTGAAGTTCACTGCAGACATCACTTATATGAGGAAAAATATATTTTCTCCAATGGTCAGGCGAAATAACGGACATGTTCCCGATCGAATCATTTAACCTCAGTATCTTAATACCCATATCAATATTAAACTTGCCCCGTTCCACGGCTATTGCAGTGCCTTTTTCCATAACAGCATGAACAAGCTCAGGAGATTCCAGCAGATCAAACATTGCTCGATTCATGCCGCGCAGCTCAACATAAAATGCAAGTGTTGCAGAGTGGAGATCTCCTACGATAGCCATTTTTAGATTGTTCTTATCAATGATTTTCTTCTGTCGTTTTTCCCATCCGAAATCCTTAAAATTCTGTTTTACAGGAATGCTAATACGTTCCGCATCGGACAAATTCCTGATAAGAGGAGTATCCGACATCCAGTAATGATTATGCGCCATAAAGCAGGGATCTTCTATTAACCTTATATCCGCATTAAAGAGATGTGTGATAAGACCTCCTTCCATATCGATTATCCCGATAGGCTTTCCCTTCTTATCTGTTTCATAGACTTTCCCGTCATCACCCTGTGTTACTTTTCTCTCCGGAAAGTGAAACTGACGTATACCGTCTGCGCCGCATAGCATGCCGGCCTTAAAGATAACATCAAGAGCAGTTGCAGGACCGGTAATAATCTCCAAAAGGCTTGTTCCGGTTAACTTCGAAGCAAGGTCAACCCATATTTTTGGAAATGACGGAACACGATCCGGTGTCTTTCGGCAAATTGCCGTATAAAATCTTTCCTCCGGCGTCATATAGTTTAAACCTTAATTGATTAGAAGTAAAATTTATACCGGGGTTGGTCAGGAAATCAAGCAAACAAGATAAATTTCCGGCAGGAATGGAATAAAATATGGTCAATCATCTTTTTAAATCATAACATCATCCTCTTTAAAAGTTTCATGTATACACTTATGTAATAATATTTTAAATATTTCAGGCATACAGAAAATATTTGAAAATGAAACTTTGCAGGAAATGTACCCGGCAAGATGTCATTCCGTATTTTTTTACCGGAACCCGGGAAGAAGGTGGTACTTAGCCGGCGTGCGTGCGTGTTGACTTAACCGCATTCTCCGTTTATTATCGGGATAAAGAGAAAATCCGGCAAAAAGCGTACCTGGTTAAATCCCTTTGCATTTAAAGTATATGTTTATTGATTTTCCAAAAGCTTAAAAGAAAAAAATGGCTGAAAAAATCTATGATTATATTGTAATCGGCTCGGGCTTCGGCGGTTCCGTATCCGCCATGCGGCTTGCCGAAAAAGGATACAGCGTTTTAATACTTGAAAAAGGCAGGGAATTTCGGAATAAAGATTTTCCTGAGACAAACCTGAATTTCAGTAAATATTTCTGGGCTCCTGCGCTTAAATGGTTTGGATTTCAGAAACTGACTTTTTTCAGGGAAGTTTTTATCCTTAGCGGTGTCGGTGTAGGCGGCGGAAGTCTTGGTTATGCCAATACTCACATGTTCCCGCCGGATGAATTTTTCAATAATCCCGTATGGTCACATTTTAAAGATTGGAAAGAAACGCTTAAGCCATTCTATGAAAAAGCCCGTTTTATGCTTGGTACGACTAAAAACATAACATTTGACCGTGCCGATGAGATACTTAAGGAAGTGGCAAAAGATATGGGGCGGGAAACCTCTTTTGGGGGCGTGGATGTGGGTATTTATTTTGGTGATACGGAGAAAGAAACCGATCCTTATTTTAAAGGTTTGGGACCAAAGCGCAAAGGATGCGACGAATCTGCCGGATGTATGGTAGGCTGCCGCCAGAATGCAAAAAATACCCTTGATAAGAATTATCTTTTCTTTGCTAAAAAGTTTGGCGCAGACATCGAAGCAGAACGTATGGTTGAACGTGTTGAATATGAAGATAACCTGTATCATCTCCACACTCATTGCAGTACATCCCGGTGGAAACGCGGCAAAAGAAAATATTCCGCCAGGGGATTGGTGGTTGCAGGCGGGGTCCTGGGGACAATGGACCTGTTACTCAAGCAAAAATACAGATACAAAACATTAACCGGTTTATCTGACAAACTCGGAGAAAATCTCAGAACCAATTCAGAAACCCTTTGCGGGGTTACGAGTTCAGGTGTAAAACTGAATCACGGCATAGCCATATCTTCCGTATTTAACCCGGACGATAATACTCATATAGAAATTGTCAAATATCCCGATGGTTCCAATACAATGAAATTATTTGCAACGTTAGCGACAGGTTCCGGGCCCCCTGTTATACGCAGCATAAAATTATTTCTTCGTATTTTATTAAATCCTTTCAAGTTTCTAAAGTTTATCTTTGATAAGAATTGGGCCAATAAGTCCGTGATATTTCTTGTAATGCAGTCGCTCGATAATTCTATGAAGATGATCTATAAACGATTTCCTTTTAAAGGTATCTCGATACGGAACAAAAGAGAAAACAGGGTTCCGGCATACATCGATATCGGACAGCAGGTAATGTATAAATATGCTGAGAAAGTAAATGGAATACCTCAAAATGCACTTACAGAAGTGTTGTTTAATATGTCGACAACAGCTCATATTCTTGGCGGTTGTCCGATGGGAAGATCGATAGATGAGGGCGTTGTCAATGAAAAATTCAAAGCATACGGATATCCCAATATGTACATCCTGGATGGTTCGATAATACCGTGTAATCTCGGTGTAAACCCCGCACTTACAATAACAGTATTAAGTGAATATGCAATGTCCCT
>JAADHF010000005.1 GCA_013151965.1 Spirochaetota bacterium | reverse complement strand
ATCAGGATGAGAAAAACCATACTGCAGGCACAGAAGAGAAAGCTCGACGGCAGGCGAGGCCTGAGTGTAACAGGATAGACTGTAAATAATTTATCTGGTCTTAACTTTGGGTTTTTTTCTCTATGCCTTTTTTTATACTCCATCATTTATTCTTTTCATACCTACCTGTCTTTCTATATAACCAAACTTATGGTTTCAGGTATTTTTATACCGAGATAAATCCTGATAGAATTTCCTCACACCGGCAAAAAACTACCTGAGTAAATTGCAGGTGCTTTTTCCTGCATGGAAGGGGTGTGCTTGTGGAAATCCATGCCTTTTCAATGACACTAATAGTATAATAATAGTATCTAAAGTTAACCTAATTATGATATATTTAGATATAATAACATTATAAGTAAAATAATGCATAAATTATTTTACTTAATTGTTGACAACCTTCGGCTTTGAATTTAGAATAAGGTATGAGTATCGACACCGAATGGGCTGTTCGTGTTTCTAAGGCCTCTTCTGTTTTAACAAAAAGTGACAGGCTGATACTCTCCTTTATTACGTCTAACCCGCAGGATGCGGCTTTTTTATCTTTAAAGGGCTTAACCGAAAAAACAGGAACAAGTAAACCTACCGTTATAGAGTTCTACAAGAAGCTCGGTTATACGTCATTTAAGGAATTTTTAACAGGTGTAAGAAATTTCTACGAACATCATATTGATTCATATCGTGCTTCATCCATAATATTTAAAAAAGTGCAGAATTTCAGTGATTTGATAGCAAGCCTGATAGAAACCGAAATTCATTCTATTATGCGCCTTAAAAACTGCATTTCCGAAGATGACCTCTCCTTTCTCTCCAACCTCATTTTAACCTCCGGGCGTGTTTATATTTTCGGGCCCGGGACCGGGTATTATCCCGCCCATTTTCTCTTTGAACGTCTTAAGAGGTATAAAATAGATGTTCATTTTGTAGAAAATAATATTCAGCATATTGCGGAAGAACTCTACCCTGTAAATAATGACGATCTTTTGCTTGTTTTTAATTATCTTCCTGAGCCTGCAGTTGTAGAAAAAGTTATGCATTATTCCCGGGACGCAGGTGCTTCGGTTGTTCTTATAACAGGCAGTATATATCTTTCCCTTGCATCTTATTCCGACCGGGTAATTTATATAAACAGGGGAGAGATCGAGTTTAAGAATTCCATGGCAGTTCCTATGGCTTTTGCCAATTTAGTGCTCCTTGCCGTTGAGCTTGCGGGAGGAGAGATGATTAACAGTTATCTAAAGGATCTGGAAGAGAAAAGAGAGGAGTATAAGCTCCTGTTCTCTTGAATGATTCTATTAAAAGGCGCACGGCCCTTAACAGCCGGCCTTGTCAGCTTTACGCAGTTAGGCGAAATAGGTGCGTAGTGGCTGCTTTATAAAATAGAGATAAGGAGAACAATCAAATGGGAATCAACAATGTTTTTAAGAAACTTTTCTTAATCGGCAGGCCCGCTGCCGGGAAAAGTGAAGTTATAGACTACTTAAAAAAGGTACCGCTTAAAGAAAGAAAGGCTGATTTACATATAGGTGATTTTACGGAGCTGGATGATTTTCCCATTATATGGAGCTGGTTCGAAGAAGACAAAATCCTTTCGGATATGGACAAACCAAGACTGCACACGGATGAAAACGGATACTTTAAGTACAGCTATCTGTGGTGTGTCCTCATTAAAAAGCTGGAGTTTGATTACCGGAAGGTGTCCCGGGAATCGAAGATTTCCACATTTATTATTGAATTTTCCAGAGGGAGCGAACACGGAGGATATAAAGAGGCCTTTAGACAGTTTTCTAAAGAGATGCTTGTAAATTCGGCTGTTTTATATATCGATGTTTCATTCGAAGAATCGATGAGAAAGAATAGAAAAAGATTTAATCCCGAAAGGCCGTACAGTATTCTGGAACATGCACTCCCCGATGAAAAGCTTGCCAGACTCTACGGCGGTAGTGATTGGGAGGAGATTTCCGGGAGTGATCCTGATTATCTTACCATACATGATGTAAAGGTGCCTTATTCCGTATTTGAGAATAATGATGATGTAACAACTGCAGGCGGCGAACGGCTTGGTGCACGCTTAAAAAAGGTTTTTGATCATCTGTGGGAATTATATAAATAATTTTAATATAATAACGATATATTTATACCGATAAGTTGGGTATGATAAAATATTTTTACAGCATTCTGCTGTTCTCTTTTGCATATCCAGGTTTTCTCTCCGCTCTTGATTACCCGGAGATAACGACAAAGTATGAGATCCTTCAGGGATCCGATGAGGATGAAATCGAAGATTACCTTTTACCGTCTTCTATGCGGAATAGTGTATCTGCTAGATTAAAAGAGCACTTCAGCAATAAATTTTGGTATGCTGTTCTTTTAAAATATTCCATTAAGGATTACTACAATAAAACAGGAGATTACAGTTATTTTAAGCTGAATAATGAACTATCCTGGAAAATCAGCAGCAGTTTTAAAATGGGTGTAAACTTTTTATCCCGCTGGGTATATTTTGCAGACCCGGATACAAATAATCAGGTTAAAGACTATATTACCCTTGGCGGGAAATTACTCGGTGTGTATAAGATACTGCCCGGCCTTGCATTTAATACGTGGATGAAGGCGAATTATAATTTATATAAGGATGTTGAAAAATCCAGAGAGGAATATACGGTAAATCTCGGATTGCAATCGAAGTGGAATCGATTATCATGGAATGTAAAATACAGGGGAGTATTAAGAGAGCCTCTGGGGAATTTAAGTGTTCAGGATTCGAGTTTTTTAAACTATGGGAGCGTTACAGCAACATGGAAACCCGAATAGAAGGAAGGAATGGAGTACATGGGATTGCCCGGGAACGCAGCTAAAGAACGAAAGGCCCTGATTGTCGGGGGAACCGGCGATATAGGAAGGGCTATATGCCTGTCTTTAGCGGATGAAGGGATAGAATTAACAATTCACGGCGGGCATGATAAGGGTAAACTTGACAGTTTATGCAGGGTTATTGCGGATAAAGGGAAAACGGTCAGGGGTATTATTAAAAAAATTGAAAAGGCGGAAGACCTGCTTGATGAGATTAAACCTTTTCTGCCGTTTGATATCGTGGTGGTAACTTTCGGTCCCTTTTTAAAGAACAGTATGGCTGATACGGACAGCAACGTATGGAGAAAAATGGCGGAACTTAACTACATTCTCCCGGCAATGCTGATATCCTTCTGTTTACCGTCTATGCTTAAAAAAAAGTACGGCAGGTTTATTCTTTTCGGAGGTACCGGTACGGAGATAATTCAGGGATACAGAACGACTTCTGCATACTCTGCTGTTAAAACTGCACTCGGCGTCCTTGCAAAATCCGTTGCACTGGCCTGTAACGGCATTACATGCAATGTAATTGCGCCGGGATTTATTAAAACCAGGCAGTACGCATCCGCTGATATCGAAAAGATTTCTGCTAGTATCCCCGCAGGCAGGTTCGGCGAACCTGATGAGGTAGCGGAGCTTGTCCGGTATCTGGTAAGTTCTTCAGGAGACTATATAAACGGGGCAATACTGCCGATACACGGAGGGATAAGATTCTAATATTTTTATAGAATTGTTTGACAAATCGTGGTAAACTTTATAATATATGGCAATGTATATGGACTTCTTCCTCGGAGGAGTGTAAAACCTATCATTTAAAGGGGCATCATGAATAATAATATTGTACCGGGTTTTGATGATGAGAAAGATGACAGTCTAAAAATAAGGTTACAGAAGGTTGATGATGTTGATGGGTGTCTTGTACTATATCTGACAGGGTATATAGATACATATAATTCGAATTATTTTCAAAAGAGGGTTGCAAAGGCAATCGAAGCCGGATTTATAAGATTAATTTTTCACTGCGGCAGCCTTAATTATGTTTCGAGTACTGGTATCGGGTCGTTTACAGCGTTTTTAAAAGCGGTAAAACCAAGAGGCGGAGATCTTGTGCTGCTGGAGATTCAGCCCAAGGTTTACGAGGTTTTTCAGCTTTTAGGATTTTCACAGTTTTTTAATATCAAGGAGAATTTAGAAGAGGCGGTTGGTTTTTTCAGTCAGAAAAAAGAGGCCGGGAAGGAAGGCCCGTTTCCCAAGATATTCAAATGTCCCATCTGCGGTAAAAAACTCAAAGCTACTAAGCCCGGCCGTTTTAGATGTTCGGAATGTAAAACAATTCTTGTCATAGATAATGCAGGGCAAGTTTTTCTTGGCTGAAAAATTGTATGACCTATCTTTTATACACATCATTTACAATAGATTCAATAAACGTACGGTTAAGAGGGGTTTCTTAGGATGATTAGCAGGGATAAAATAGAAGGATACTTGTTAAAGCTGTCGCTTTTCTATGAAAACATCGGAGATAACAGCTGGCTCATCAGGGACGAAGAGAAAGGTCTGGAGAATGTTGTTGTTATTGCAGCAGATCCTCTTGTTATTGTGCGTGTAAATGTAATGGATATTCCTGAAAACGAAAAGCGGTGTGAGGTTTTCGAGAAGCTCCTGCGGCTGAATGCTTCGGATATGATTCACGGTGCATATGCTCTGGAGGAAAACAGTATCATTATGATCGATACCCTGGAAGGCGAAACGATGGATATAGAGGAGCTCCAGGCAACTTTAGATGCCATTGGGCTGGCATTGATTCAGCATTACAAGGTGCTTTCTAAATACAGGACAAAAAAACAGTAGGAGACCTTTAATGGGACTTTTTAGCAGATTTAAAAGGGCGGTAAAGGCGAATTTAAACGATATGATAAGCAGGGCGGAGAATCCCGAGAAGATGCTGCGTCAGCTTATAACGGAAATGAATGAGCAGCTTATAGAAGCGAAGAAACAGGTTGCCCAGGCAATTGCCGATGAGAAAAAACTGGAAAGACAGATGCGGAAAAACAAGGCACTTTCCAGCGACTGGGAACAGAAAGCTGTTCTTGCGGTAAAGGCCGACAGAGATGATCTTGCAAAAGAGGCGCTGGTAAGAAAACAGGAGTACGGTGAGTACAATATTCAATATCAGAAGGAATGGGAAGCCCAGCACGCTACCGTGGAGAAACTGAAAGAATCGTTAAGGCAGCTTCAGTTAAAAATCGATGAAGCACAGAGGAAGAAGAACCTTTTGATTGCCCGTGCCAAGAGAGCGGAGGCTCAGAAAAAGATTCAGCAGACTATGGGTAACATCGCCGGCACATCCGCTTTCGATGCATTCGACAGGATGGCATCGAAAGTCGAACAGCTCGAGCTGGAAGCTGAAGCGGCGGAAGAAGTGGGTAAATTGGGTGAAGCTGCTAATGAAGAGGATAGTATAGAGAGGCAGTTCGAGAAGCTGGAATCACCGGAGTCCAGTCCTGATAAAATGTTGGAAGATTTGAAAAAAAAGATGACCGGATTAGAGGATAAATCTTCCTGAAGATAACTGTTAATCTCATCTGCAGCGATCTCTTAAAAATCGAAAAAATAAAATACGGATTTAAAGACAGCAAAGACTACAATATTATAATATCCGGTAAAATAATGTACGGAAATGGTATCGGCCTGTATATACTGCCGGTTAATTCCATTCCGGAAAATGGTTTTGAATATCCTTTTATTGCATACGGAAAGATTGAACTTCTTAGAATTGCCGTCATTAAAAACTGCATGGATTACCTTCGCGAACCCTGGGGAGTTCCGGAACTTATATTCAGAATGGACAGGTTTAAGAGCCTTTTTGGCCATGGAAGTGTCAATGGCGAATCGAAATGGAAGCTGAATAACTGCAGGCTCGAGTATAATGGGAGGGAAGTGGAATTAACATATCCGGAAGGATGTATTTTTAATATGCTTCTTCTTCATAAAGGTAAGCTTGTCAGCCGGGAAGTACTGTCTTATTCACTGTGGGGTGAACTTCCGTCTGTTAAAAGCAGAGTAATAGATGTTCATATTTCCGCTTTAAGAAGAAAAATACGGTATCTTAAGGAAGACGACGGCGGTAATCCCATACACTCTGTAAGAGGTTACGGGTATCGTTTTAACGTTTAGTCTGCTGAATCCCCCCCCCGGTAACTTATTCGCAAATTACAGCGGTACCGTAAACAAGAAGTTCCGCGGCAGCCTGCATAATCGAAGTTGTGGTAAATCTGACTGCAACTACTGCATTGGCGCCCATCCCCTTTGCTTCCTCTATCATTCTGTCGGTAGCCTGCTCCCGTGCTTCGGCCATCATCTTTGTGTAATCGGTGATCTCACCGCCTACTATGTTTTTAAAGGCAGCCATTATATCACGTCCGATATTACGTGATCTGATTGTGTTTCCCCTTACGAGGCCGAGTGTGTCTTTTATTACTTTTCCCGGAATTTTATCACTTGTTGTAAGGATCATCTTATAACTCCTTTATACCTGTCATCTTTACTTTCCCTGATTCTATCAGCAATACTTACGCCTAACAAGAGAATAAAACCAAAGGAGATACCGCCTATTATGAGTTTTAAAAGTAATTCCGTATCGGATGAAATAAAAAGCTGGTATACAGCATATACCATAAGCAGGAAGTAGGATCCTATAAAGAATATTCTTCCTCCGATTCCCGTAATTTTTCTTAATACCTTTTTATGAAACGTCTGGTACCATTCCTGTGACGGTTCCGGAACAGCGGGATTATTAAGGTGTTTATGCAGATTCAGCTGTTCCATATACTCTTTTCTGCATAACGTGCAGACGGAAAGGTGTTTAAACAGAGGCTGAATATCCTGTTCTGTTAATTCGTTATCTATTAGTGCACTTATCTTAAATTTTGCTTCTTCACATTTCATATTACTTAATCTCCTCTAATTCTAAGATTTTTTCTTTTAATTTTTTTCTTGCGTAATAGATTCTTGACATTATTGTACCTACCGGAACGGAAAGAGCATCCGCCATTTCTCTGTAACTGCAGTTGTTCCAGTATTTCAGTATAAGAATCTCTTTAAAACCATTATTAAGGTTATCCATTGCACGGTATAGAATCTCCGTTCTGTAATGATTTTCCAGAATCCGCTCCGGAGCTTCGGATGAATCTGCAGCAAGCTGCTCAGGATCTGATAGTAAAGCATTGTGCTTTTTTTTAAGCTGATTGATGCAGACATTTTTGACAATCCGGTAAAGATAGGGTAAAAGAGGCCTTGTCTCATCAAAGTATTTTATATGTCTGTATGCATTGATGAAAGTTGACTGACAGGCATCTTCGGCATCATCAACATTCCGCAGAAAGAAGTATGCACTCCGGTATATCCGCTTTAAGTAAAGTGCTGTCAGCCTGGAGAAGGCTTCCGTATTACCCTGTTTTGCCGCAGTTATTAGTTCTTTTTCCATTTCGATTAGTTATTACACATGAAAGCTTTTTTTATTCAAAAAATAACGGCAGATATTCCTTTACTTTATCGGCCAGCTTTTCAAAGGGAAAGGGTTTCGCAATATATTCATTTGCTCCTGCATTTCGTGCGGCATTTTTTGTTTCCGTATCTGTTCTGGATGAAATCATCAGTATGGGAGTATCTTTGTATTGCGGCATATTTCTTAAATGACTGCATATCTCTATACCATTTATGCCCGGGATTGCAACATCCAGAATAAAAAGGTCGAATTTCTGGTTCTGTGCTAATTGCAGACCCGCGGTGGGATCCTGGGTTGAAAGTACCGAGTATCCGGACTGTCCAAGATTAAATCTGAGAATGGTTCCTACGGATTTTTCGTCATCTATAATAAGAATTTTCCTGTCCATATATTTATTCTCAATAATAGTACCTGGATTGCTGCAAATCAAGAAAAAAGGGGTTTTGTAACCCCCTTTTTTTTAAAATTTTAAAATCATAGGCCGATAACCGAAGCTATCCGAAAAGTCTAAGAATAAGATTATTTAGTGCAATAAATGACGTAACAAAAACGATGGAGACCATGGACATTAGTTTTATAAGAATATTCAGTGAAGGTCCGGAGGTGTCCTTGAATGGATCCCCTACCGTATCACCGACGATACCCGCTTTATGCGCATCGGAACCTTTTCCACCGAGATTTCCGTTTTCCACATATTTTTTTGCATTATCCCATGCACCGCCGGAGTTCGCCATCATTATTGCAAGAACAAATCCTGTTGTCAGAGAACCTGCCAAAAGGGCGATAACGGTAACAGGACCGAAAATAATACCTACGGAAACCGGTGCAATTATAGCCAGAAGCGATGGGAGTACCATCTCACGCTGAGCGCTTTTGGTGGATATAAGTACACATGCTGCATAATCGGGCTTTTCCGTGCCCTGAAGTATTCCCTTTTTTTCACGGAACTGCCTTCTTACCTCTTTAACCATGTCACCTGCGGCTCTGCCGACAGCCCGCATGGACATCGAAGAAAAGACAAACGGGAGGACTCCGCCTATAAGCAGACCGACAAGAATAAGTGGGTTCATAAGATCGACGCTTAAGGTCACATTCTGTATCTG
>JAADHF010000019.1:32755-45472 GCA_013151965.1 Spirochaetota bacterium | reverse complement strand
TCGATCTTTACAGGCAATAGAGAAACAAAAAATGAACAAAAAGACAAATGATTATTGAGAGTCAAAAGGCATTTAAAGAAAAGAAAGGGGTAAACCGGGCAATTATCGGGAATTCAAAACGGCTGCTAATGAAACCAGGATTTAAGAAAGAAACACATTTTCGTGAGAACTTTTTATTTAATTATAGATTCAGCGACAGCATCATATACTCATTACTTGAAACGGATGTTATAATGAAACAGCAAAAAAAATGAAGAAAGATAAATAGATTTACAAATTATGAAGGGAATTATCTGTTATTATTCAGGCTCGGGAAATACAAAATTGGCTTGTAATTACTTAAAAAACAGAATAAAAAATGCTGATTTTGAACTGCATAACATTGTAAGAAATGGCATTCCTGATTTTAATAAATATGATATTGTGGGTTTTGCAGCATTTACCGTTTTCTGGGCACCGCCTGAACTAATGTATTCATTTATTGATAGAATCGGTAATCAATCAGGGAAAAATGCTTTTATTCTGAATACTTTCGGTGCAATATCAGGCAGAACACTAAAAGTTTTTGGTGATCTAATAAAAGCAGCTGGCTTTAATGTAGTTTCGGGATTTTCATTTCATACTCCGGAAAGTTATCCGCCGATGAGAAAAAAGGGGCTGCCATTTGATAAAGCACCAAAAGAAAAAGAATTAGAACAATTTAACGCTTTTATCACAGATCTGGATAATATAATAAATAAATTAAAAAATGGAAAAACTATAAAAAACAGAAAATTAAAGATTAGTTTATTCGGAAGAATATTCCCGGCATACGAACATACACACGCTAAAAAAGATTTTGGTATCCAAAAAGTAGATGCCGAACTCTGCAAAGAATGTGCAGTTTGCATGAATGGCTGTCCATATGAAGCAGTTACGATGAATCCGAAACCGGTTTTTAATCATGATATCTGTGCAGGATGCTGGTATTGTTATAATCATTGCAAATCAAAAGCCATATACACAGATAATTTTAATGGTGATTATCAATACCCGAAACCAAAAGAAGAGTTACTTAAAAAACTTCTTTAAAAGCGCTTGTATAGACCTGGACGCTAATTTAAAAACACTTTCAGCATATACCGTTGATTTATTCGTACAATTCGCTATCGGATACTCTTCTCTTTTCCGAATCGGTTTTTACTTCCGAATCGTAAATAACCGGCTTTTTCTCCCCGGCAAGCTCCATTCTCCGGATCAGTCTTGATTTCATTACATCTGCAACTTTCCGGTGCGATTCTATCCCGATAAGATTAACAAGCTCATAAGGGTCGGCTTTAAGGTCGTAGAGAAACTCCTCCCTGTAAAAACCGGCGGAGGCATCTTTCCACGGATCTTTACCCTCCGCCTTTACACTGTACTTCCATCTATGCGTTCTGACAGCTCTGCCGACCTGCGACTCGCTTATCTGAACAAAAATATCATCCTGCCACCCAGTGGTTTCCTTTCTCAGCAGTGGAAGAATAGAGCAGCCGGCCATATGACCGGGTATATCGATTCCCGCAGCATCTAAAATCGTGGGTGTAAAATCGACTATACTTACCAGAGCGGATACATGCCCGCCGCCGTTAAATCCCGGTCCCTGTGCAGCTGCAGGGATATGTATGGAACTTTCATGGCATGAACGCTTATACTCCGAATTACGGGTCTTAAAATGATTTCCATGATCCGAAGTAAAAATAACTATTGTATCTTCAAGTATATTCAGACTTTTAAGAGCATCGAGTATTCTTCCCAGTGCTTCATCAAGCCGTTTTACCATCCCGAAATAGCCTCCGGTATCCTTGTATGCTGATCCGCCAAGTGCGCCCAGATCCGGAGGCATCCATTTGCCTGTATATTCCTCACGATATCCGTCAGGAGCCGGAAAATAGTCAGCGGTATTCTGTGCATGAGGCTCTAAAAAGGAAAGAAACAGGAAAAACGGTTTATTTTTATTTTTATTCATATACCTTATTGCCGCATCGGTGTATGCATCAACCCTGTATCCCGGCAGTTTAACCAGGTTATTATCATTATCAAACAGAACCGCATTATAGGCATCGGACATGAACTCAGGGAGGTTCGATGCGAGCCAGTATCGATACCCGCCGCGTCTTTCTTCCGGCACCGGCTCCTGTCCTCCCTTAAATCCCGGATTAACTCCGCCTAAATGCCATTTCCCGATATACCCTGTTTTGTAACCGGCTTTGTTAAAACATTCAGCAAGTGTTGCAGTATTTTTCTTTAGATGCAGACCATTGCGGAAAACACCTGTCTGTGTTGCAAACAAACCGGTCTGCAGACTGGCCCTTGCGGGTGCACATACAGGCTGGCATGTAAAAGCATTTTCGAAAAATGTTCCTTCCCCGGCCATGCGGGTAAAATTCGGCATAAGGTTAAGCGGATTTCCGGATAAGTTCGATGTGTCCCAGCGCTGCTGATCTGTAAAAAATACAATAACATTAGGTTTGATATTCTTACTATGCTCCTTTTAATCCTTTAAACTTACAAATACTTCCGCCAGGCGGAACGGTTCTGCAGTCTCTTGAGTATACTCTTCTATACTTAAGGCATATTTGTCTTTTAAAACCTGCAGCGATTTTGCTCCTGACCCGTCATTTTCTAAAATATTATTGCCGCGAATCTTTCCGTGTATAAGATATTCCAGGCCGAGAGGGTCGTGAATCTTAACACAGTAATCCTGACTTTTCCTGTTGACCGGAACATCATAATTACCCGTTATACCGCAGAATGGACAAAAATCAGCATAGGGATGCAGCAATTCTTCCGTGGTTACTTCATAATGCACACTTGCAGGAATAAGAAAAAATTCTATATCTCTCCCCCATTTATTTAATCTTTGTATATGCTTTCCTTCTTTGTATAGGGAAGAAATGTAAAATCTCGCATGTACCTGATGAGTGTGAGAACGAGCGGAATTTTCAGGATCATCGTATTGCTGCAGAGGATGTACACGTGCATGAAAATCACTTCCTTCTCTGGGCTTATTGAGTAAATGATATAAATTATGATTTTGAATATCATTTACAAAGTCATCTTTTAAATCAAGCTCTTTTTCCAGTATTCCCATCAAAAAACGTATGGCAAAGTTGTACCGCTCCCTTAAAGCAAGACTTTTATCTATAAAAAACCACAGGTTCGGGTAGCGCGGCATCTCTAAAGGGAATATTTTCCCGGAAGGAAGATTTTTTAAAGCAAACTCATTTTTGTCCATATTTTCTCCTTAAGTTTATGATTTAATTGCCCCTCCGGTAAGCCCCGTAACAAAATATTTCTGGAAAATACCAAAACTTACAACAACAGGTACAATAGATATAAAAGCCGCTGCCGCAATTAAACGCCATTCGACCTCGCCCTGCTCTCCCACAAAACGGTATAGAGCTATCGTATACGGCCTGATGGATTCACTTGTTGTTAAAATCAGCGGAGCAAAGAATGCATTCCAGGCAGCTCGAAATCCCAGTACGGCAACCGCTGCCAGCCCGGGAGCCGCCAGAGGAGCTATTATTTTACCCATAGTCTGCCTCGAAGAACAGCCGTCTATCATAGCTGATTCTTCCAGTTCGACAGGGATAGTATCGATATAGCCTTTCATAAGCCATGAAGTAAACGGAGCGGTTCGAAAAGAAAACAGGAGAATCAGCCCGATATAGGTATCATATAAATGATAGAGAGAAAACAGCCGGAAAATAGGAATAATAACAGCCAGAGTCGGCAGAAGATTAATAAAGAGCATCGAAATAAGAAGTACATCACGGCCCGGGAATTTATATCTTGCAAAACCATAACCTGCAAGGAAGCTGATAACGGCTATAATTAATGCAGTCCCTAAAGCAATAATTGTACTGTTTAAGAAGGGTCGGAACCCAAAAACCTTCGAACTTGAGAATATTTCGATTATATTATTAAAAGTAAAGCTTCTCGGAATAAGCGTCGGAGGAAAACTCATAGCTTCGGCAGGCGTTTTAAAGGTTGTTATAAAAATCCAATACAATGGCAGTATAGTAATAATTGCATACAATATGAGGATACTGTAAACCAATATTCTTGATATATAGTTTGTTTTACTCCTACGCATACCGTTCTTTTCCCGGTCTAAAAAATTTGATATATATGACTGCAATTATTAAGCTGAATATCAGCAGCAGCAGAGAAATCGCCGAGCCCATACCGATCTTACCGAATTTAAACGCTGTGTAGTACATAAAAATGGAAAACGTCTCTGTCCGATGTAAGGGCCCTCCGGCAGTCATTGCGAATATAGTATCAAAAACCTGAAAAGTAAGACCTGTATCCAGAATAAGGTTTAGGAGGATGAACTCTTTAACCAGAGGCAGAGTAATACGGGTAAGTATCTGCAGAGGATTTGCACCATCCACAACAGCAGCATCGTAGAGTTCCATATTTATGCTCTGTAATCCTGCAGTTTCAAGTATAAGACTGTAAGGAACACCCCGCCAGATATTAGCTATAATAATAGAAGGTAATGCCAATTTAGGATCCGCAGTCCACGACTGACTGGGTAAGTGTACCAGACTCATCAGGTAATTGAGAATTCCGGCCCTGGGTTCAAAAAGAAAGCTCCATGTGTATCCCACCATAATACCTGCTGTAATCCACGGCAGCATATAGAGATTTCTAAAAAAGTTTTTTCCTTTTACCCAGCCTAGATTTAACAGCAATGCAAGAGCAAGTCCCGCACCAACATGAAATAATACCGATCCTCCCACAAAGGCAAAGGTAACCCACACAACACTGATAAACGGAGGATCTTCCATGGCAAATATATCTTTAAAATTTCTGAAACCTATAAAAGTTTCCGAGCGTATATCTGCCAGACTGATCTCATGAAAACTCATCCAAATAACCTGTATAACAGGATAGACAGAAAATAAAATTACACCGATCAGCAATGGGGTTATGTATAAATATCCGCCTAAAGGTTTCCTTTTCATTACTTTCCCTGTTTTATTGTTTTTAAAAAATTAAAGGTTCCGGATTTATAATGTCAGCATCCGGAACCTTTATCTTATGATATGTCTACCACTTACGCTTTGCTAATATTTCGTTAACCTTTACTGCCGCTTTATCAAGAGATGCCTTCGGAGTCATTTCCTCCGTAAGGGCTTTTTGAATAGCATCGACTATTTGTGCGGAAATCTGCATATATTCAGGAATCGGCGGCCTGAAGTGCGTAGTCGGTAATACTTCTTTAGCCACATTGAAATACGGAATAGATGCCAGATACTCATTTTCCAGCTTAAGCATCGATTTCCTTGTCGGAATATTTCCGTTAGCAATAACAAAGTCCGCCATATTGCGGGTGGCTACCACAGTCTTAAGAAACTCGAAGGCAAGTTTCGGGTACTTGGAATCTCTAGTTATGCCGGCGATCCAGCCTCCGGAACCTGTTGCAGGTTTTCCGCCTTCCGGAATAGGAAGAGGGGCCACTCCTATTTTCTCTTTGTACTGTTTCATTGTCAGGCCCTTTTTGCGGTAGTCTTTCCAGAATTCACCCACCTTAATCATCATCGAGTACTTATCCGCTTTAAAACCGTTACTTACATCCTTCTCCTGTATTCCCAGAAGATCTTTCGGGCTGACTTTATCTACATCCATGAGATTTACCAATAACTGCAGTGCTGCTGTACCTGCAGGACTATTAAATTCCGCCTTTGTATAATCCTTCGAAAGAATCGATCCCCCGCCCATATACAGGAAGGGATACCAGCGGTCTGCAGTGTGATCTGTAGAAAAAGCCGGAAAAGCATATCCGTATATGCCCTGATCCGGCCAATTAACCTTTTTAGCTGTTGCTCTTAACTCTGCCCATGTTTTAGGTGCGGCATTCGGATCCAACCCAGCTTTTTTAAACAAGTCTTTGTGCCATGAAAGCATCCGTACATCCGTATATAACCAGAGCCCGTAATCCTTTCCCTGCCACTGTGCCGATTTACGGAATACATCGATATAGTCGTTTTTCAAATTCGGATCGGCGTTAAGCATATCACTGATGTTTATAATTATATTGTTGCTGGCAAACTCACCGAGCCATATACAATCTACCTGCACAATATCAGGTCCCTTTCCGGCTCCTACGGCAATGAGTACCTTTAGACGTTGATCGTTATAAGGTAATCCTTCCAATTTAATCTCCACATTCGGATGCTTTATCTTAAATGTCTTAACTGCGGAATACCATGGCGGATCCTGCTTTACAGTATAATTCCTCACAAGGCCTGTTAATGTTATTTGTTCCGCGGCAGCTTCTTTCTGCCCTCCGCTGAAGACAAACCCTCCGGCGGTCAAGAACAAAACGAAGAAAATGACGAGAAGTTTTTTCATACCTACCCTCCTGATTAAAATTATAAAACTATGAAATTATTTATATTAAATAATTATCAGTTTTATGTTAGTTTTTCATTAAACATTGTTAAGATCACACCATGACTCATAAGCATTCCTATTCTTTTCCATATAAATTTAAAAATCTACTAATTGACTCGACATCTATTCTTTCAATTATAAAATCAGCTTTATGCTTATTACCCTTTTCCCATCCCCATCCCGAATTCTTAAAAAATGTGACCAATACAAAAGGAATTCCAAGCTCCCGGCATGCTCCGTCAGCTATTTCATTATCACCGAACATTACAATTTCCTCATTGTTTACCTTAAGCCTTTTCATTATCTCATGAAATATTCTCAAATCCGGTTTCTCTGCTCCGAAACTCTGGGAAACCAGTACGGTATCGAAAAAATTATCCATTTTGTTTCTCTTTAAAAAAGTATCAACACGAATCGTACTTTCATTGGATAGTATTGCGATCTTTTTGCCCTGGTTCTTTAGAACAGTTAATGCACTTTTAACTTCCGGCTCTATTTTCATTAATTCCGTAGATATTTCTCTGTATTTTTTAAGAACTTCATCTATGGAAATTGAGTTTATTTTTAACTCCGCAAAAGTTTTTTCGAAAAATAACGTTTCCCCGAAAGTATGACTTACAAAAGGCGTTCTCGTCTGTTTATTAATTTTATTATAAACAGAAATAAAATCATCTTTTGATTTCAGAACTTTTTCCTTAAGTAGTCTGTCAGCCAGGGCTGTTATTGATTTCCTCTGCAATTCGGTATCATTTATCAGCGTATTACCCAGATCAAACGCACATGCTTTCAGCATAATATTACTTTTACCCCTTTGTTCCGTATTTTTTCCGCATATTCGTCGGAAATACCGTTATCGGTAATAAGAATGTCAAAATCCGTAATTTTAGCAAAAGAAACCAGAGCTTCTCTGCCGATTTTCTGGTGGTTTACCGTCAGAATCACTTCTTCGGCAACAGCCATAAAATTTCTCTTTATCTGTACTTCGAATCCATTTGTATTTGTTACATCATCCAGGGTAACACCGCCGGCAGAAATAAAAGCCTTGGCAACATGGAACTGTTTTACAAACTGTTCCGCATGGAAACCGGCTGCCGACATGGTGATATTGTTTAATATTCCACCTGTCAGTACGACAGTTATGCCCGGAATATCATGAAGTTCTTTTGCAATATTAAAGGCATTGGTTATTACCGTAAGTCCTCTTCTATTCTTTATAGCCTTTGCCACCTGTTCTGTTGTTGTTCCCGCATCTAAAATAATTGCTTCACCATCAGCGATTAACTCAGCCGATTTAAGTCCGATTCGCCTTTTCTCTGCTATAAAGCTTATCTGGCGTTCGTTTAACGTCATCCCCATTTTCAGGTCTCTATTAATAACAGCGCCTCCATGAGTAATATTTAAGTATCCTTCGGAGGCAAGGTGCTTTAAATCGCGGCGAATAGTATTTACAGAAACCCTGAATTTGTCGCTTAATGTCTTGATTCTTATAACTTCTTCTTTTTGTAAAAGGTTCATTATTTCTAACTGTCTTTCCAATTGTAACATCTATATACCCGCTTTATGAATCATCCTAACATAAACTGAAATATAATGCAAGAATAAAATGGTGTTTTATTGCTATTTATGGCTTTTTATGCAAGATATTGTCATTTATTCATAAAAAACTTAATTCAGTCGCCTGCCTGATTCTGAATCGAATAAATGAATAGAATGACTTTCAAAAGCCAGATAAACTTTCGTGTTTATTTCATAAGAATTATGCCGTTCAACTTTTGCGCTGATAATCTTATCACCTAATTTTATTTCAACAAGAGTTTCTGATCCTGTGGGAAGTATAGTTA
This sequence comes from Spirochaetota bacterium, assembly GCA_013151965.1. Lineage (GTDB taxonomy): Bacteria > Spirochaetota > Spirochaetia > SZUA-6 > SZUA-6 > SZUA-6. The sequence continues at coordinate 37,202 of JAADHF010000019.1, read as the reverse complement.
TGATTGTTGCTTCTGCGGAATTTTTATCCGGGTTCGATGAGTATAAAGTTATGTCCTCCGGTCTAATACCTATTATAACAGATTGGTCTTTTTTCAGAGTAACATTTTGTATATTATCAATATTAATTTGCCCCAAAAAATCAGAATTTATCAATACTTTTTGTAACCCCTGTTTAATTACTCTGCCATTAAGTAGATTCACAGGCGGATTACCTACAAACCCGGCAACGAATATATTTTCGGGATGATCGTAAAGTTCCAACGGCGAGGCTGTCTGCTGAACTTTCCCATTATTCATCACAGTAATCATATCAGAGAGAGCCATAGCTTCTTCCTGGTCATGTGTAACATATATCGTTGTAGCACCAATATTGTTATGCAGCCTTTTAATTTCAGATCTCATGCTCGACCTTAATTTTGCATCGAGATTGGAAAGAGGCTCATCCATCATAAGAATCTTTGGTTCAATAACCAACATTCTGGCCATGGAAACCCTTTGCTGCTGCCCTCCGCTCAGCTCATTCGGATATCTTTTTTCCAGACCTTCTAAATGGACATTCTCTAAAATTCTACTTATTTTGCGTTTTACTTCATTTTTTTTTATATGGAGTACTTCCAATCCGAATTTTATATTATCAAAAACCGTCATATGAGGCCAGAGAGCATAATCCTGAAAGATTAAGGCTATATTACGTTTAGCGGGCGAAACATTTATTAAGTTTTTGCTGGAAAATACTGCATGTTTGCCGATAAAAATATCTCCGGAAGTAGGTTCTTCCAGGCCCGCAACCATTCTTAAAGTGGTAGTTTTTCCACATCCGGAAGGTCCCAGTAAAGTATGAAAATCGTGTTCTTTAATTGTTAAGTCTAAAGTGTCAACAGCAAGGTATTTGCCGAAATCTTTACTTACACCCTTTAATACAATATCAATCATTGTAAACTCTCCTGAAATCTAAAATTATATTTTTTAGTTTCATTTTATTAAAAATAACTATTCACCTAAAATACCGATATTCTGAAACTTTTGAACAATAAAATACACCACAAGTGTTAAAATCACTATTACCAGAGCCAGCGCATTTGTAAATTGTGCAACACTTTCTTCTGCATACCGATAGATTATAGTCGGCAGGACCTGCGTTTTTGGAGTGACAAGCAGAATGATCAAATCCAACTCTCTCATAACTGTGATAAAAGTAAGCAAAAAACCTGCAATAAATCCATTTTTTGCCAATGGAAAAACAATTTTTCTAAAACGCCGCCATAAATTTGCACCAAGCACAACTGCAGATTCCTCAAGTTCTTTGCCTATCTGCATCATTGAATTAATTCCGGTTCTTGATGCGAACGGAAGACGCTTGACAACCGAAATTAGTACCAATAATGTCATTGTTCCATATAATGCAGGTATGGGTCCTATCCGATGAGCAAATAAAACGAGATATGTCGCAGCAAATGGGAGACCCGGCATTAGGTAAGGCAAAAAACTGAACTGTTCAAGCAGTTTTGATAAAAGAGTGCCCTTCCCTTTAACTACCACATACCCAATTAAAAACCCTATCAAAGCAGCTACTAATCCCGATAAAACGGACAGATGCAAACTGTTGAAAATAGCCCGTATTATTCCTGAGTTAAATAATACACCTGGCTCACCTGCATCACCTAACTGCGGCATTTCTTTGCCGATCCAGAAATGAAGGGTAAAATTGCTTAAGCTGAAATTACCTGGAAAGAACATAAGCGATTGCAATAAAAGCACAAGTAACGGTATCAAGGTAGCTATTGCAATCCAGACACATACAACTGTAAATAACGGCCATTTCCAATTACCCAGATGAAAAAGTTTCATCCGCATACCTTTACCTGACATTGTTGCAAAACTTTGGCGCGCACTTATCAACTTCATATTCATATAAATTGTTAGTATTCCTATTATTGTTGTGATAATCGCTAAAGTATATGCTTCTCCAAGCGAACCTGTATTAATCATCGAAAAAATAACTGTCGGCAGAACATTAAACCGGACGGGCGGCCCAAGGAAAGCAGGTACACCAAAAGTACCTAAACCTTTTGAAAATGTAAGTATCACAGAAGATAAAAGAGCCGGAAGAATTATAGGAAAAGTTATCTTTCTTAATATACGTATTCTACTTGCTCCGAGTATTTCACCTGTTTCTTCTAAGTGCGAATCTATAGACCGTAGCGAACTGGCTGTTAATAAAAAAGTGTATGGAAAATAATGTAATGTTAAGACAACAATAATTGGAAATAATCCATAACTAATTTGAGACGGGACTTTAACTCTAAAAAAGGATTCCAGTAAACCGGGAAAACCTCCAAAGAAGGAGCTATTATGAAAAACAGTAATCCAGGCTATCCCTATTACCCAGGAAGGAATTATATAAGAAATTATACTCACTTTTTCAATAATTTTTCTTCCCGGAAGATCTGTTCTAATAACCAGCCATGCAAGCAGACTCCCAATTAATACACTAAAAACAGTCATTCCGATAGATAGTTTTAAGGTGTTTATCAAAGGCCTGTAAAAGATAAATCTACTCAATCGGCTGGTTAAAACACGGGACCAGTAATGTGTTGTAAAAGCATCTTTATTTGAAAAGCTTATTCTAATAATTTCAGCAGCAGGAGTGAATAACAAAAACATTAGTAATGCTAAAATTATTATCCCAATCAATTGATAGGAACTAAAGCTGTACTGTTTAATTAAATATATACGTCTTTTAGCTGTTTCGGATAAACTCATATTTTTATAACCAATTATCTATACCTCAACTATTAGGCTAAAAGGTAAGCACAAACATAGTTAATGCTTACCTATAAATTAACCTGTAAATCTTTTCGAATTAATATATTAAAATACCAAACTCATCCAGAAATCCCTTACGGCTGGCGTATTCTTTTCAACCCATTCAGGGTCCGGCACTGCTTTCAAAGTGTTCAATTTATTTCTGTCCTGAATATCCCCCGGTACGGTTTTAACGTCATTACGTGTAGACCAGTTCCCGATTACATGCCATGGTTTATTGCCACCGTTACCGTTTTCATCACCCTCTAGAAAATCAATCAGTACGCGAGCAGCATAAGGATGCGGGGCATGTGCAGCTATGCCCACAGGTGCTCCATTTAAGATCGCAGTAGGCGGGGACCCGAATGTTTCAAAAGGCTCTACAATACCCGGTGCTAATACAGCAAGGTTTAAACCTTTTTCTTTCCGTTTGCGCATCTTGGACATCGTGACAAACAAACCAAAAGGGGGCATACCAGATTGATTCGGAGCTCCAACGCTATCCACAACATTATCATCCGACTTGACAATTATAAGGCCGTTTTTTACTAATTTGGCCAGGTAATAATACCCTGCATTTTTATAACCGGTAATATCTATATCTTTTCTGTATTTCTTCTTATACGCCACTGCCAGTGCATCTGCATTCGGACCGTAAACCATTTTTACAATATTTGACAAGGTCCCTCCATGCTGCAATGGATCCGCCATTACAATTTTCCCTTTCCATTTTGGATCGGTAAAATCCCATAGATTATGGATTGGCGGAAGCGTTTTCCAATATACAGGATTATAATAGATTACACTGCCCGGGCCCCATCGGTGTATTAAAAGCCATTTCTGAAAATAAGGCGGAATAAGATCTTTTACTCTGGAGGGAACATATTTCCATAACATTCCCTGTTGCCAATATTTATACAGCGTTACACCTTCACCGCCAAAAATAACATCAACATTGTATATGCCGCTTTTATACTCCCTTCCGAATTTTTCTACTAATTTTAGCGATTCAATATTATACGCTTCAAGTTTTATACCAGGGTAGGTTTTTTCAAACAGATCTTTAACTTTATGAATCCTCGAAGAAGAAGAGTAGATCACAACTTTACCCTCGGCCGTTGCCTTTTTAAGGGTCTCTGCCAAGTTTTCCTGTTTAGGAGCATACTCACCAAGTTGCGCTTCTTTAAGCCACTTATCAAGCGCATGATCAATCTTTTTCTTTTGTGCTTCCTGATTCCCCGCAGCAAATACAAAAGAAGTACAAAACATAAGAATCATTAATAACAAAAATGATCTCCTGATAATTTGTTTCATAAATTTCCTCCTTACATTTTCTAAATTATCGTTTTCCTTATTGTACATTAATATAAATAATATGCAAGTATTTTCTTGTATTTTTTGTTATTTTATGTCATTTTATGTAGTTTTATCGTCTTTTTTCATAAAGATTATGCCGTTCAACTTTTGCGCTGATAATTTTATCACCTAATTTTATTTCAACAGGAGTTTCTGATCCTGTGGGAAGTATAGTTATGATTGCTGCTTCTGTGGAATTTTTATTCGGGTTTGATGAGTATAAAGTTATGTCCTCCAGTCTAATATCTATTATAACAGATTGTTCTTTTTTCAGAGTAAGATTTG
>JAADHF010000019.1:0-32735 GCA_013151965.1 Spirochaetota bacterium | reverse complement strand
AATTTGCCCTAAAAAATCAGAATTTATCAATGTTTAATTACTCTTCCATTAAGTAGATTCACAGGCGGATTACCTATAAACCTGACAACGAATACATTTTCGGAATGATCGTAAAGTTTCAACAGTGAGGCTGTCTGCTGAACTTTCTCAACCAACATTCTGGTCATGGAAACCCTTTGATGTCACCATCCGCTCAGCTCATTCGGATATCTTTTTTCCAGACCTTCCAAATTACTCTTAGCGGGCTGGAAACATCTATTAATTTTTTGCTGGAAAACACTGTCTGTTTGCCGAAATCTTTGCTTACACCCTTTTTAGCTCATATCATCTTTTCTTTGATACCTTCTTAATATTTCACTGAACTCATCGACAATATCTGGCCTTCCCTGCCAACGGTTGAGTGTTTCTCTAAAATCATCATTTATATTGTATAATTGGCCTGGAAAATCTCTGGAATCCATCGTATACCTTCTCGGATAAGAAAAACCCCCCGATCCCAATCCCATTATAAGCTTCCACTCGCCTCTTCTTACAGCAAACATTCCATCGAGAGAATGATGTATCACCGCATCATGTATCGGCTCATCTGACTTTTCTCCTTTTAATATCGATAAAAAACTCCTGCTGTCTTCCGCTGCATTATCCGGTAATTTAAAATCTACAATATCTGCACAGGTAGCCGTAAAGTCTATTAATCCAAGCAACTCATCTGATCGTGTTCCAGGTTTAATAACCCCTTCCCACATAGCAATGAAAGGTTCTCTATGCCCTCCGTCAAATATATCTCCTTTTTGTCCCCTTAAATCACCATTCGCCTTATGCCCGTAATCTTTTCCATTAAAATTAGTTGCTATTGCACCGTTATCACTTGTAATAATAAGCAGAGTATTCTTTAACATGCCGTTCTTTTTTAGTGCATTTACAACTTCACCTACAACCCAGTCGAAGAGCATTACCATATCACCGCGAACCCCCGCGTCACTCTTACCCCGCATGAAATCAGCCGGTATACACGGCCGGTGAGGAGCTGAAGGTGTAAGGTATAAAAAAAGCGGCTTGTCTTTTTTAGTTTTTGAATGCTCATCAATAATTTCCACGGCTTTCCGCGCAAAAGTTATATCCACCTGATCATCTCTCCAATCAGGCTGCATTAACCCTCTTCTTTGCTGTGGTCCGTAGAATGCTTTTTCCATAGATGGAACTTCTACAGGTCCATAATTTTCAAGAAAACAGTAAGGCGGCATGTCAAGAGAACCAGCCATACCAAACCAATAATCAAATCCAAGATCTCTCGCACCGCCTTCAATAGGGTGTTTGTAATCTACTTCAAAACCGTTCGTGTTCCAGCCATCGTAATTGCTCACGCTCAAAGGCATTCCGTCTTTCTTAAACCAGTTTAAACCAACATGCCATTTCCCAACTGCAGCAGTGTAATATCCTTTATTTTTTAAGATAGAGGCTACAGTAAGACGTTCTTTTTCTATAAGAGGGGAGCCGAATCCGCCAAGAACAAACCTTTTAAGCCATGTTCTCCATGCATAACGGCCTGTCAGTACGCTATAGCGGCTTGGTGTGCATAATGCAGACGACGAATGTATATCTGTATATATCATCCCGGCCTTAGAAATTGAATCTATATTCGGCGTTCTTATTTTTTCAGCACCATAGCATCCGAGATCGCCGTAGCCAAGATCATCCGCCATAATATAAACAATATTTGGTCTCACAACACATCTCCTTTTTTTAAAATCATTAGTTGCAATTATTATATATAATTAGAAACAATAGGCAAGTATATTCCTGTGTTTTATGGCTTTTTATGTAGTTTTATTGTAATTAATGGTATTTAACGGTTATTATATCTGCGTTTTTATACGGTACTTTTCGAGAATATTTATCATTTCCCCTACAATATCAGGCTCTCTATCAAAAAGATTAATTTCCTCAGCAGGGTCCGTATCCATATCATACAGCTGCCCGCAGGATCCTGTTACCGGTCCCGGACCATACGACTCACCTGATCCGGATGTTTCATGTATTAATTTCCATTTTCCCATTCTGATGGAAAAAACTCCCCCTCCCGAATGATGAATCAAATGTTTTCTTCCAGCGATAGCGGCGGTCCCGGTACTTGCTGCCGTACAACTGGTTCGATCCAATAACAGCGGTGCGTAATTAAAACTGTCCTCTGCCGTATTTTCCGGAAGTTCCAGGCCCAGAATCCCCGCACTTGTTGCAAATATATCATTTAAACAGAATAATGAATCAGAAACACATCCGCCCTTTATTTTATCCGGCCAATGCACAATAAGAGGCTCCCTGTGTCCGCCTTCCCAGATATGGGATTTATATCCCCTTAAATCCCCGCAGGATTTATGATTGTATGTATGAAAAACCTCTTTTCCGTACGGAGACAGGACTCTATCCCCGGGAAGTGCACCGTTATCACTGGTAACAAAGATAAGCGTATTATCAAATTGATTAATTTTCTTTAATTCATTAACTACTTCACCGACCATCCAGTCGAAAAGCCATACAAGATCACCTCTCGGACCTGCATCGCTTTTTCCGCGGGCAAATTCCGGGACAACACTATCCACACACGGTTCGTGGGGTGCCGAAGCAGCCAGGTATAAAAAGAAAGGGTCCTTTTTGTTTTTCTGACCTGATATGAATTCCACTGCTTTTTGAGTAAATGCTGTATCGACCTTTTTATGTTCCCATCCCGGTGCTGTCATACCGGGACGTCCCGTTCCCGGAAAAAGTTCATTGTAATAATTTGGAATATCGACAAAATGCCTGTTCTCGATAAAGCCGAAAGGAGGCTGGCACGTGGAACAACCCGAGGTTCCGAAAAAATAGTCAAATCCTAAATCCACAGGCCCGCCGCTTATCCCTCCGGAATAGTCTATCTTCTCCTCTAATGATCTGTCGGCATCGGGCCACGGAAGTTTTTGTTTAAAATCTATTTCCGCACCTGTTTTTGCTGCAAATCCCAGACCTAAATGCCATTTCCCTATACATGAGGTATTATAATGTTTCTTTTTTAGAAGTCCGGCAAGTGTAAGCCTGTCATGTTCTATCAATGGCGGTTCATAACTGAATAAAACCTGACGCTTTAACGGTGTTCTCCAGCAGTATCTACCCGTTAAAAGCCCGTACCGCGAGGGCGTGCATACAGCGGAAGCCGAATGTGCATCGGTAAAGAGCATACCGGATTCGGCAAGATAATTCATATTAGGTGTCGGAATCTTTGAATCGGAGTTATAACAACCCGCATCGCCGTACCCCATGTCGTCAGCTAAGATAATAATAATATTGGGTTTGTATTTCATGACCTGCGATAATATATACGCCGTACTTTCTTGTAAAACATGATTTAATCTGCCCTGAAGATCATACTAAAATTGATTTTATCCCGGCAAGAACATCTGCAGAATCTTTGGAGGGGAATAATTCGAACCCCACAGTGCCGCTGAAATTCATATCCTTTAACACTTTTAGAATATGTTTATAATTCAACTCCCCTGTACCGGGTTCATGCCTTCCCGGAACATCAGCGATATGAATATACCCGATATAAGAGATGTTCTCTTTCAGCGTATCAATAATGTTTCCCTCCATTATCTGCATATGATAAATGTCGTACAGAACTTTTAACTGAGGGCTGGCGATTTCCCTGACAAGTTTAAATGCCGCCCTGCTTGAATCAAGAAAAATACCGGGATGATCAATTTTCGAATTAAGAGGTTCCAGATAAAGAGTAATTTTCTCCTGCTCAGCAATCCGGGACAACTGCAGAAGATTATTAAAAAGCCTGGATAGAAGTGTCTCACGGGAATGTCCTGCACTTGGCACAGACAGTGCACTTCCGTCCGGGTGCAGACCCTGCGAGAGTATCATAAGCCCCGGAGTTTTTAATTCTTTTGCAATTTTTATCGACTGAACAATCTCATCTTTATACTCTTTAAAACCCGCATCAGAAAAAAGTTCACCCTTCCTGTGACCGCTGAATGTACTTATCTCTACCTGTCCCTCTTTAACGAACCTGACGAGTTCTTTGATATTTTTACTCCCGTGATCCCAGAATTCTATTTTCTTAAAGCCGGCTTCTCCTGCTCTTTCGATTTTTTCCATAAAATCGAGTTCCGGGAAAAAGGTCTCCAGACAGATCGAATAATCCATGACTAATCCTCCACCGGGAGAATATGCAGGCTTTGCTTTTTAAAATTCACTCCTACCATATCACCCGCCTTAAATCTTAAACTCTCTTCCGGATTTGAAATTTCTGCTGTTACCAGTTCTCCTTTAATCTCCACATAGTAAATAATTTTCGAACCTAAATAGACAGTTTCCCTGACTGTCCCGTTAAAATCACCCCTTTCGGCTTGTACAACATCAGTTCCCTCGGGCCGGATAACAACTATTACCGGTGCACCGGTATGAAATTCCCAGTGTTTAAAAGGTATCGGAATATTTAAGATTTTACCAAAAAGTTCCACATCGACTTTACTGCTGTATACCTTAACAATTTTTCCCCGTAAAAAGTTTGCTTTACCAATAAAATCGGCCACAAAAAGATTAATGGGATGTGCATAAATATCCTCAGGGATTCCTACCTGCTGCACCTTTCCCTGGTTCATAATAACTACCCTGTCCGATAATGTCATAGCTTCTTCCTGGTCATGAGTTACATAAACAGAGGTTATCCCGACCCTCTGCTGTATTTTCCTTATTTCCAGCCTCATACTGACCCTTAATTTGGCATCGAGGTTGGAAAGAGGCTCATCCATAAGCAAAACCTTAGGTTCCATAACAAGAGACCTTGCCAGGCTTACACGCTGCTGCTGCCCCCCTGAAAGCTGTGCAGGCGAGCGGTCTTCCATGCCGTTAAGTCCTATCATTTGAATAATTGATTCTGTCCTTTCTTTTACCTCTCTGCCTGCGACATGATTTATCTTTAATCCGTAAGATATATTTTCCCACACAGTCATATGAGGAAAAAGTGCATAATTCTGAAAAACTAAAGACGTGGGACGCTGATTGGGCGGTATATTATTTATTTTTACCCCGTCTATCAGAATATCACCTTTATCCGGATCCTCGAAACCGGCAATCATTCTTAATGTCGTTGTTTTTCCGCATCCGGAAGGTCCCAGTAGAGTTACAAGCTCGCCTTCTTTTACACTGATACTGACGTCATTGACGGCAGTAACCTGTTTGCCCGACTTGCCGAACCTTTTTACAATACTATTTAAAACGAGATAATCTTCTTTCATCCTGAATATTCCTCTTCTAATCCTCTCATGTCCCTATTAATCCCGAAGCACGCACACCCTTTCCGACCCTGTTAACCGCTAATTGAATAACACCGAGAGCAGCAAGAACAATAACAATCAGGATAATCGACATCGCAGCCGCCTGGGCATATTGACTGTTGTCCACGAATCCCAGTATTGCAACGGTTATCAGGTTCCATCTTCCCGACACAACAAAAATAATAGCGCTTATTGCAGTCATAGCTTTTACAAAGCTGTAAACCAGTCCCGAGAAAAAGGCAGGTGCTATCATCGGAAGGGTTATTTTTCTGAATGTAGTGCCGGTTCCCGCGCCAAGATCCGTCGAAGCTTCTTCGATCGAAGGATCGATCTGCTGCAAAGCGGCAATCCCCGATCTTATGCCGACAGGCATATTTCTGAATATCAACAACAGAATAATTATCCAGGCGGTACCTGAAAGCATAAAGGGGAAGACAACCGATCTTTGATTAAATGCAAGAATATAACCTATCCCTACAACTGTTCCCGGAACTGCAAATGTAAGCATCGACGATATTTCTATGAAAGCTCTTCCGAAAAAACGTTTCCGTATGATAAGAAAAGCTATAAACATCCCTAAAATACCGGTAAGAGGAGTCGCTATGGTGGAAAGCAGAAGGGAATCAATTATATAATTCTTTCCCACCTGAAATGTTTCTACATAGTTCTTAATTGTTAAAGCCGGATTTACTCCCCAGAGCGTTTGGAACGAACCATATACCACTGTTCCGTAAAGCAGAAAGATTAATAAAGTAATGGTAAAAACAAAAAAGTATACGGGAAGCTTTATATACCACTCCACCCGCTTTATTGTTGCGGAAGTTGGCTTCCCTGTTACAGTAACGTAAGATTTCCTCGACACCCAGTATCTCTGGATAAAGAAAGCAGTAATAGTGGGCAAAAGCAGGAGAATAGCTAATGTGGAGCCCCTCGATAAATCATACATGCCTGTTATCTGTAAAAAAGCCTGAACGGACAAAACACGGAAATTGCCGGAAAGCACCATCGGATTGCCGAAATCGGCCATTGACTGTATAAAAACCAGAAGCCACGCACTTGCAATACCGGGAATCGAAAGCGGAAGTGTTACCGTTATAAAAACCTTCCAGCGGGAAGCCCCCAGATCCATGGAAGCTTCTTCCAGTGCAGGATCTATCGCCCCAAGAACGCCGTACAGAACAAGAAATGCGGTAGGTCCGTATGCTATGGTTTCCACAAGTACAAGCCCGCCGTATCCGTATATGGAATAAGCGCCTATAATTCTTGTAATGTAAGGCGCCAGAGTCCCCGATCTTCCGAAGAGCAGTACAGCAGCCAGTGCAACAACGAAGGGCGGCGAAATTATAGGAAACGTCGCTATTAAACGAAAGAACTTTTTAAACTTAAGCGGCGTTCTCGTTATGGCAAAGGCAAAAGCGTATCCCATTAATGTGCCTGCCGAAGCCGTTGAAAGACCCAGAAGAATACTGTTTAAGAAGGGCTGATAGTAATAAACCTTTGAGAAAACCACAGCATAATTAGCAAAACTCAGTTCTTTTTTTACGATAAAGCTCGTTTTAAAAACCTGGAACAGCGGAAACAGAACAAAAACAATTAAAAAATAGAAAATTACTGCTACGGCAATAATTAAAAAAGGTTCCTTCCACAGCTTTCGAAATTCTTTTAACGACGTCTTTAAACGGACAGTACCACCTGCCATACTTTAGTTCCCTCTTAATGCGATATATTTAAATAATAAATTTAGAGACTCCGCTGCGGTTAACCCTGCAGTGGAGTCTCGTTATAGGACATCTAACCCTGCGGTATTAAAATTACTTGCCTATTCTATCTCTCCAGGCTCTGACAAATTTATCCTTGTTTCTGCCTGCCCACTCATGATTAAATTTAATCAGTTTTACCTGGTCCAGAGTAACAGCACCTTTGGCAACCTTTGCCTTTGGATTTACAGGAATACGATAGTACTTCTGGAAGAGGTTCTGACCTTTTACGGACAAATTCCAGTCTATAAACTTTTTGCCCAGTTCCGGTTCCGGCCCGCCCTTTATAAGCGACAGCCCTCCGATTTCATAACCTGTGCCTTCTTTGGGAAATGTCATAACTACCGGATAACCCTTTTTAATTCCCTTCGCAAGAATATCATGAGAAAATGCAATTCCCACCGCCGCTTCTCCGAGTCCGACCATCGGAATGCATCCCGTGCCGGATTTAGTGTACTGCATAATACTCTTTTTATCGAACTTCGCCCACCAGTCAAGTGTTGTATCCAGGCCGTAAAGCTGAATCAGCGTTGCAAATGTCGTATAAGAGGTGCCGGAAGTATAGGGATATGCAATAACCACATTCTTTGCAAAAACCGGGTTTAACAGTTCCTTCCAGGATGCCGGTGCGGAAATATTGTGTTTTTTTAGAAATTTTGTGTTTGATATAAATCCTATTGCACCTGTGTAAAAGCCGGTCCAGTCCCAATTTTTGGCATGAAAATTCGCCGGCAAAGTAAAATCAATATCAGGTTTGTACGGCTCCAGCAGTCCTTTGGAAGCCGCATTTATATGCGATGTATTCGAACCCGCATGCCATACACTTGCCTGAGGATTCCTTGCTTCCGCTTCCACACGTGCAAGAACCTCACCGGAAGACATTCTTACCCACTCTACTTTAATCCCTGTATCAGCTTCGAAAGCATCTATATAATACTTAGCCTCACCGGTATCAAAGGCCGTATAAATATGGAGTATTTTCTTCTCTCCCTGTCCGGCGCCAAAGACCATACCGGCGAATAAAACCGAAATAAGAAGAATTACAGATAAACGTTTCATAGAACCCCCTTAATTCCGCTTTACAAACAGCTTTCCGCCGACGTATATGCATCAACGTGCTGCAAACGTTTGTAAAGCATTTAATAATTTTTTGAGAAATATTTATTTCCCGAAACAGTATTGTAAACCTCCGCGTTCCGTATGTCAAGAAAAATAAAAAGGCGGGTACACCCCGCCTTTTTTAATCTTTACTCTAATCTTTAATACTGTACCGCCTTTTGAACCTCTCTATTCTTCCTGCAGTATCTATTAATTTCTGCTTTCCGGTAAAGAAGGGATGGCAGGCAGAACATATTTCTACTTTTATATCCTTGGCTGTAGAGCGTGTTTCAATTACATTGCCGCACGCACACGTAATCGTCGTAAACTCATACCTGGGATGTATCCCCTTTTTCATCGCTTATTCCTCCTATTACACACATGACAACTGTCAGATAGAGACAGCCGATGTATTCATCGATTTTAAGAACGTATCATTATTCTTAGTTTTATGCATTCTGTCAATTAATAATTCAATAATTTCCACATCATCCATCGGATTTATAACTTTACGTAAAATCCACATCTTGCTGAGTTCTTCCTCACTCAACAATAACTCTTCCTTCCGGGTTCCGGACTTTTTAATGTTAATTGCGGGGAAAAGCCTCCTGTCGGATAATTTCCGGTCAAGATTTAGTTCCATATTTCCAGTTCCCTTGAATTCCTCAAAAATAACCTCGTCCATCCTGCTTCCCGTTTCTATTAGTGCAGTTGCAACGATTGTTAAACTTCCGCCGCTCTCTATGTTCCTTGCAGCACCAAAAAACCTCTTCGGTTTATGAAGTGCATTAGAATCCACACCGCCGGAGAGTATTTTCCCGGAAGTGGGAACCGTCTGGTTATATGCCCGTGCAAGCCGTGTAATCGAATCAAGAAGTATTACAACGTCCTTTTTATGCTCAACAAGCCTTTTTGCCTTCTCTATTACCATTTCAGCTACCTGAACATGCCGCGTTGCCTGCTCATCAAAAGTGGAAGAAACGACCTCTCCTTTAACACTCCTCTGCATATCGGTAACCTCTTCCGGACGTTCGTCGATTAAAAGTACAATAATAAAAACATCGGGATGATTTACCGTAATAGCATTTGCAATCTTCTGTAAAATAATAGTTTTACCAGCCCTGGGAGGTGAAACTATCAACCCTCTCTGCCCCTTTCCTATGGGACAGAAGAGATTTATCATCCTTGTCGATATTTCTTCGGTCGTTGTCTCGAGGTTAAGGCGCTCATTAGGATAGAGAGGAGTCAGATTATCGAAGGGTATTCTTGTCTGTGCAATATGCGGGGGGTCAAAATTAACCTCCTCGACACGCAGCATTGCAAAAAAACGCTCGCCTTCCTTTGGCGGTCTTATCTGGCCGGATACCGTATCTCCGGTTTTTAAATTAAACAGCCGTATCTGCGACGGAGAGATATAGATATCATCCGGACCCGGCAGATAACTGTAATTGGGAGACCTTAAAAATCCGTAACCATCGGGTAATATTTCGAGCACCCCATGAGCAAATATGATCCCGTTTTTTTCCGTGTGAGCTTTAAGAATGGAAAATATGATCTCCTGCTTTTTCATTGTAAGTAATATTTCATGGTTTAAGCCTATTGTACTCGCCCTGTCCCTGAGTTCCGGCAGTTCCATCTGAGTAAGATCATTTATCTTTAATCTCGGACGTTTATCGGCTGCAACAATTACCGTACCATTTCCCTGTTTTCCGTTTGTATACGGACCACTTTTTCTATGATTATGATTATTATTGCCATTCTCCCTGTTTTCCTGTCTTTTCTGAGGCTGTAGATTTACAGCATTCTGTGCAGTCTTCTGCTCGGGAGCTTCCTGTTCTTCCTCCGGTCTGTCAGCGGATTCATCATCGGGTTTTATAAGCTCAACCCTGATTTTTTTCCGTACGGTCTTTCTTACTATCGCTTTCTTTGCAGCCGTTGATTCTGATGTAAAGCCGTTTACACTATCATCCGTTTCCGTGATTTGCTGAGTATCTGCATTCTCCCTGCCATTATCTTTATTTTGAGGCTGTGTTAATTCTTCCTGCCGTAAATCTTCTTCTTTTAATTCTTCCCTGCGCTGCTCTTCCTGAGCAAAATCGTCATGATTTTCCTTTTTTCTTCGTCTCCGAATTATCGCCATTTAATTCTCCATGTAACTGTTATTTTCAATTTGCTGGAAATGTTCTCTATTTTATTTTGGATACAAACCGATTAGAACTTCTTATAAATAATATATTACCACCTTTGATACCTGTCAAGCCATTCTAAGCCAATGAGCATTTTTTCTGCCAAAAGAAAAGCGGATACAGCGGTTTTCATCCTTACGGATACTCTGTTTCCGAAAAACTGAAAAAGCTTATCTTCCGAATCACCATTTCCGTTCAGCACGGATATCCACACCGTTCCTACCGGTTTTTCCGCTGTCCCGCCGCCCGGCCCTGCAATACCCGATACGGCAATACTTATGTCCGCCCCCGATATTTCAAGTGCTTCTTCAGCCATTCCACGGCATACTTCCCTGGATACGGCCCCCTTTTCTTCGATAATAGGGTGCGGAATATTTAGAATTCTTTGCTTTGCCTGATTTGAATAGGTTACATACCCGCCCCAGTAGAATTCCGAACTGCCCGGTATATCGGTAATCAGTTTTGATATAAGTCCTCCGGTACAGGATTCGGCAGTTACCGTTTTTAATCCGCTGCCCTTTAAGGCTGCTGTAAACAGCTCTGCAGGCGTGTAATTCCCGGTTCTTATTTTTAATTCCCCGAGATCTTTCCGAACCAGCTTAAGCATTTTCCGTCTTTCTACCCCTGTACCGCCCTTTAAATGGAATTCGATATAACCGCCGGAAACTCTTGTTCCCCATATAATATTTCCGATTCTATTCCTCTTAAGGGACTCCTCCAATTCGGATTCCGGAGTCATATAGGAACTGCAGGTTAAGCTGTTCTCGCTGTAACTAAAATTAAAATATTTTTCCAGGAAAGGAAGTGCAGAATTCTCAAATACCACCTTCAGCTCCCGCGGCGGTCCGGGAAGAACGATTATACAGGTTCCATGAATCCAGCCTGCCATGCCGGGTGCAGTCCCTGCCTTATTATCCAGAACGGAAAATCCTTCGGGAAACATGGCCTGCTTTTTGTTTACCGGTGAAATAGTTCGGCCTTTATACCTGTTTTTAATAATCTCCCATATTTCTTCCCTGAAATAAAGACCGGTTCCGGCAGCCTTAGAAACAACCTCCCGTGTAATGTCGTCAGAGGTTGGGCCCAGTCCTCCAGTTACAATTAAAAGACTGCACCTGCCGACTGCATTGCTTATTTCTTCCTGTACCAGAGTAAAGTTATCCGGAACCATGACCGACTTAAGGACATCAAAGCCCATTATTCTTAACTGCGGAGCGAGATATTTTAAATGTTTTTCCTGAATTATACCTTCGGTCAACTCCGTTCCTACGGAAACTATAACAGCGGTTTTAAGATCTGGCACCCTGCGCTGTTCTCTTTAAATTCGTGACCGTATCCGAAAATATATCAATCGTATCCGAATTCTTTATCATTTCACATTTACCCTCGAAAATAACACCATCTGCGATTTTAAGTACCTTTGTTTTGATATTCCCATAAACTTTGCCAGTAGAAAGCATTTCCAGCTTATCAACAGCTTCGATATTCCCGTGTACAACTCCCCCGATGACAACAGAACCGACCTTTATATCGGCTTTTATTTCCGCACCGTGCTCTACATAGAGAAATCCATTCGAAATGATTTCACCGTCGAACCGGCCGTCGATCTTTAAAGAATCCTTAAAACGCATAACACCGTTAAATTTGGTTTCCTTTCCCAGTGTTGTCCTCATACCCATATTATCTTTATGGTTATTATTCCTTGCCATCTTTTTATTCCGCTCCTATTTTGTTTTCATTACAAAAACTCCATCCCAGTCTTCCGGCGGTGGATTTTCCAGATAGTGTTTGCATCTTGCATAGTACAGCTTGGACGGCCCGTCTTCGGGATCGATCTTTAAAGCCTTAATAAAATAAACCTTTGCACCCTCGAAATCCATGAGTTTGTAACGCTTTCTTCCCTCGGTAAAAAGTTCAAGAACCTTTTTCTTCTCCTCGGAAATCAATGTTCGACTCCTTCCAGCTTTTTCTGCCGCTTTTTCCAGTTTTTTAAATGCTTTTCGAACTTTTTCTCAAGGTCTTCCAATGACAGATCACCGCGTTTTAATTTTTCATCCTTTCCCTGAAGTTCATTAATCTCATCTTCCAGACCCTTTAAGGTAGCGAGTATTTCGTTCCCTTCCCGCTTTACCAGACCGATCAAATCTTTAACTTCTTCCTTGTCTGCAGGTTCTACTTTACCTGCTTTTTCAATTAATTGAGAAATTGGTTTCTTGATATGCTGGGTAAAAAAGATCAGTGAGTTATTAAGCGATTCAACTACAGCCAGCCTTCTCTCCCGTCTGGAAACCTGCTTTGTAAGTTCCCTGTTTCTCAATACGGCTCTTATACGTGCAAGAACTTCCGAGAAGTTAAACGGCTTGGTTATATAATCGTCGACACCTAACTCGAGTCCCTCTATTTTATCTTTCACATCATCCATAGCCGAAAACATGATGATAGGAATACTCCTGTATTTTTTATACTCGTTCTCATGTTTTAATTTCTTAGTAACTTCCCAGCCGGATAATTTCGGCATAATATTATCAAGGATTATAAGATCCGGTTTTATTTCTTTAACCTTTTCCAGAGCCTCTTCGCCGTCTGTTGCCTTGCTAACCTTAAATCCGAGCTTTGTGAGCATAACATCAAAAAAATCAAGATTGATCTGCTCATCATCAACTATTAATATATTACCCTTTAAATTCATTTTAATACCCCCAACGGTTTCTATTTTCTTCTACTTAACATCTCTTGTCAATTCTTTTTAACGAACAATCTCACAAGTGAGACTATTATTCCCGTTATCGCTAAAAAAACCATAAGCATTGCAAACCAGTCACCCCAGCGAGTGTAAAGAGTTGTCTTATCTTTGTATACCGGTACCGAACTTACCAGAAATCCTTCTTTAAAAGGTTTTAATAAATCCAGTATTTTACCATTGGGATCGATCGAGCATGTGATACCGCCATTGGTGGACCGGATAACGGTTCTTCTGTTTTCCACGGCCCTGAAAACAGCCATACTCATGTGCTGTATCTCGGCAGCTACGGAATAGGACCATGAATCATTTGTCATGTTAACAATAACATCAGCCCCTTTTCTGACAAAATTCCTTATCAGGTTACCGAATGTATCCTCGAAACAAATAGGAGTCGAAAACTTTACACCGGCTGCATCAAAAACAGTATATTTTGTTCCTCTTTTCCAGAAATGTGTATCGGCATTAACAAGCCATTCATATATACGCGGCAGAGTCTTTTTAAAAGGAAAATATTCTGTAAAGGGAACAAGGTGCAGTTTTCTATACGTATCGATAATTTTTCCCTTTTCATATAAAACAGTGGCATTATAATCCACTCTGACTTCCTTGCCGTCCTCATTTTTTTCTAACTGGCCGTCATCATTACCAATTACATAAGGCTGCTTCTGGTCTTTTAAAAAATCAACAAGCCGTTTAACAAGGAGATACTTATCTATATCCGTTCTGTATCTCGTATGCCAGTCGATGCCGGGGACAAAGGATGTCTCCGACCATATTACAATATCGGGATTCTGTAGAACCGCTTCCCTGCTCAGTTTAAGAAGAATATTCAAAGACCGCTCGTAGGGCTTTGTACCTCCCTTCCAGGGGTCTACATTCTGCTGGATAAGCGCTGTTTTCCAGGACTTCGAAGCGGAATAATCAACTTTGCCGATAAAGCCGTACAGAAGAACACTTGCGAAAATACCCGCATACACTAAAGCCGGGACAAGCAAGTATTTCATATTTTTTTTAAAACGTACAATTCCCGAATTAAATCCTTCTTTAAAACCGTCTTTAAAAGCATTTCCTAAAAGGGCGGAGGGATAAACAATAAGCAGAGAAACACCCCATACGCCTGTTATCGAGGCAATTTGAATTATAGGCGTAAAAAGATATTGGGAGTATCCTAAATTGCCGTACGAGTAACCTAAAAAACCTTTTGTACGCAGATATTCATACGCAACCCATATAATGGACTGTAAAATATACCCGTATTTCGGAAACGCCGTATCAGCAGCTTTTAACATCGGGAAAACAAGTAAAAAATAGAAGGAGTAAATGGGGGGAACTATAAACAGTGTAAGGGGGCTGAATTTAGCCAGCCAGAAATTAAAAATTGCATAGCTTACAAACCCGAAAAAAATCCCATAGAAGAAAATGCGGGGCCATGTACTCCGGTGAATAACAACAAATACCGGTATCAGTGCAAAGAAAGCCAGGGGGAACCAGCCCCATTCTGATATAAAACTGGGAAAGGAAAGTGCAAATAACAGACCGCCCACACTTAAAAGAAAAAGTTCAATAAGAACCTCTGTCAGAGCACCCTTTTTCCTGTAATTTGAATTTAGATTACGAGCGGATTTTACTTCCACCCTATTCCCTCAATATCCACACCTTGTTTTTTAACTCTCTGCCGGGGCGGAATATTGCAACGCCGTGATCCGTAACCACAACAGACTCGCCTGTTTTAGGATTTCTGGCTTTTCTGCCTTTTCTTGTTTTAATCTCAAAAGTTCCGAAGCCCCTTAACTCTATAACCTGATCTTTAAGAAGGCCCGCTTTAACTTCCTGAAAAAAAAGATCCAGTATTCTATGTATATTTTTTTTACTTACCTTAACTTTCGGGTAAATATTTTCGATTATTTCCGCTTTAGTAAGTTTATTTCCAGGCACTGTACCTCCTTTCTATAAGGTTATATACCCGGTTAGCCAGTAAATCAGGGTACAGGAACTATTTAGTATTCTTAAGCAACCTATACATTCTGGATTTTTTTCTGGCGGCCATATTTTTATGATATACACCCTTAGATACCGCTCTATCGATCAGACTTGCGAGCTCTTTATACTGTAATTCGGATTCATCCTTTTTATTATCCCGAATTATCTCGACAAACCTGCGTGAACTTCCGCGTATCCTGCTTCTTATTATTCTATTCCTAAGACGGC
Organism: Spirochaetota bacterium; assembly: GCA_013151965.1. Lineage (GTDB taxonomy): Bacteria > Spirochaetota > Spirochaetia > SZUA-6 > SZUA-6 > SZUA-6. Next base: position 17,425 of record JAADHF010000019.1, on the reverse strand, counting down.
GTCCCTCATTCTGCCGTTGTCTTTTTGCTGCTGAACTTTTATTAGGCAATTACGTAAACCTCCAAAATAAAGTAAAAGTAATGATTGCTAAAGTTAACAAATAGATCTCCGACTGTCAAGTGATCCCGTCTAATCCGCGGCAGCATTTCCCATGCGGCATATGACTTTTAAGGGACACCTCCTGCAAAGAGGCTCTTTTCTGCAGAAACGTTTTGCATGCAGAACAAGCAGAGCGTGATATTCATTATAGTACCGGTCCGCAGGGTTTGAATTTTCCGGGATAAAGATACGCTGTATTTCATCATAACCTTCTCCTCCTTTAATCAGCCCTGCACGGGAGATAATTCTAACCGTATATGAGTCAATAACAAATACCGGAAAGTGGTACGCATAGAGAAGTATCGAATCGGCGGTTTCCCTTCCGATACCCCATAAAGAGAGAAGCTTATCTCTGGTTATCCTGCCGTCATAGGCAGCTTCTTTATCTAATCTATCTTCATTCAGAAAAAACTCAGAGACTATCTTTAATTTTTTTGCCTTCTGGTTATAATACCCGCTCGGTCTTATTATCGATGCCAGCATGTCAAGCGGCGCCTGTATGATGCTCTGCGGAGTTATAAGATTTTCATCTTTTATTCTCCGCAAAACAATTTCCACATTATTCCACGAGGTATTCTGCGTAAGAACCGCTCCGGTAATAATCTCGAACCTTTCCGATTTATTCTGCGGAGGTTCGTAGTTTCCCGGATGATAGCCTGCAGAATCGAATCCTTTACTGCCTGCACTTCCCGGGACAGGCCACCACCCCTGATATCCGTACAGATCAAACAAGATATTAAATATACGCTTTATAATCATCCATTCTTTCTGACTATTATACACTTAAGTGCAAAAACGGAAAAAAGTATAACCATAAACAGCATAAGATAGGGAAACCAGTCGCCGTACCTTGTATAAAGAGTTGTGTTTTCCTTCTTTATCGGAACATCCACAATCAGAAACGCCTGTTTATAGTAGGGGGCCTGTTTAATTACTTTACCTCTTATATCGACATAAGCCGTTACACCTGATGCGGTAGAACGCAGTAACGGCCTTCTGTTTTCCACAGTACGAAAAATCGAGTTAATAAAATGCTGTTTTGCTTCTATTCTGGTTAATGACCAGTAATCATTGGATATATTTATTATAACCTCAGCACCGGCCAGTACGAATTTTCTCACATCCTGAGGAAAAGCATCTTCGAAACATATCGGTGTGGAAAATTTAAATTTCGGATGTTTAAATACCACCCGTTTTTTGCCCGGCTCCCACAGATATACATCAAAATTAATAAGCAGATTATAGATAAAGGGGAACTGCTTTTTATATGGAAAAGATTCTGTAAACGGAACAAGTCTGATTTTATGGTATGTTGCAACACGTCTGCCGTCAGGGGAAAAAAGTATGGAAGCGTTAAAATCCAGCCGCTCCGTTTTGATCTTTCCCGAACTGTCCTTTTCCTTTACAAGAGTATAGTCATCATTGCCGGTAAGCAGCCATTCATTTAAACTTTTTTGATAAGCAAGAAACTGTTTTACCAGTTTCGCAAGCGGATATTTATCCGGATCATACTTACTCCAGCGTCTTATATTCGGAACAAACGCCGTTTCCGACCATGCTACAAGATCAGGTTTATATTTCATGGATTCATTTGTTAACCGGACAAGCCTTCTAAAAGTGTCTTCGTAATCGTTTTTACGGGGATCCGAATTCTGCTGAATCAATGCAACACGTACTACGCGTTCACTATTAGCAGGACCATTCTTCCTGCTGCCGTATGCCAGATAAACGGAACCGCCGATTACAGAAACCATAAATAAGGAAATAAAAGTAATTACACCGGGCATTAAGTATTTCTTTTTACCGGAAAATGGCTGATTCGGAACTTTCGGAAACAGAGTTACATCTATAATCTCAGAAATAACGGAGTTGGCAAGAATCACTACAAAGGTAATGCCCCATACACCTGTTATCGAGGCACTCTGTATAAGAGCAGAAAAACCGTACTGACTTACACCGAGCATTCCCCATGGGTATCCCAAAAACCCGGATGAACGCAGAAAATCAAACAGAACCCAGGATACGGGAAAAACCAGAAACCTTAAAGGCGAACCTTTAAATATACGAAACATCCATACCGCAGGAATCATAAAAAGCAGATAGAATATCAGGTAAAATATGGAAACAACCTGGAGGGATAAAAGCTGGAAGGTTCCGAGCCAGTAATTTGTAAGCATGGTCTGAATAATGCCGAAAGAAACACCGTAAAAAACAGCCCGCCTGAAGGAAGAAAATCTTATTACAAGAAACAGCGGAACAAGCGATACCCATGCAATATACGGAAAACCATAAAGGCTGATAAAAGACGGAAAAGAAACCGTATATAGAAATCCGGATGCAAGGACCCAGAAAATAGCCCACCTTCCGAAAACAGGGTTTCTGCCGAATGCCTCTGCCGAGAGAATTTTAAACCGCAGACGCAGAAAAATCATAATAATAAAATTAACAGCCAGTAACGGCAGAAACTGAAGGCTCGAGTGTATTCTCTCCACATGCGTATCTAATGCGAGATTTAATTTTCCGCTGCTGGCAATAAACCGCTGTACATAATCCATGTTCGCATTCGATGCAAATATATAGGAAAACATAAAGAAAAGAAGAGTGATAATAAAAACAATTTCCGGAAAATAAAACAGTATAAAACTGCTTCGTGCCGACTTTCTTAACAGAAAAAAAACCGCCTCGAGAATGTACAGCAAGAGTATGCCGGAATAAAGAATTCCAAACAAAAAACCCTGAGATAATCCTTTAAGCTGCTTTAAAAAAGGGAGACCGGCTTCGAGCAAGACTGTGATTATAATCATTATTGCAAGTAATTGTAGAATCGACACACGCTTCTTCATGGATAGACAGCATATAATTTGAGAACACTTTTTTCAAGCTTTCCTTTGACAAGATCGAAGATTCTTGCCAAAGTGTCCCTTATGGGACAAAAGCTTATTTCACTGGATCTCGACGGTACAATTTTAATAGAGCAGCACAGAATCGAAGAGAGGCTCATTTCTCTGCTTAGAAGGTTCACAGATAAGGGTGATATCATTCTTTTTAATACGGGAAGAACATACGCATATTCGAAGTTTGTGTTTAAGCCGCTGGATTTTCCTTTTTACGGATCTTTTTCCAATGGCGTTGCACTTGCCGGATTTCCCGGAAAAGATATCATATATGAGGTTTCTATGCCGGAAGGGCTTATTAAAGAAATATACGAATTATTTTTAAAGCACAAAATTGACCCCGTTTTCCAGGGCGGCCTGCATAATAATGATAAGACCTTTAATGAGACGTTTAGATTTCCGAACAGGGAACTTCTCGAAATATTCAGTGTGGACGGGGACAGGAGAATTCAGGTTGAATCCCTGTTGGAATTCGACTCGAAGGATTTCGTCTCGGTTTTCGGGTGTTCCGATAACTCCGAAAACGCGGTACAGCTTGCCGGAGAATTAAACAACATTAAAGGTTTATACTCCGTAGCATTTGTCCACTCGTATAATGAAAATTCATACTGGATAACAGCAGGCTCACAGTCCATTAACAAAGGGGTTCCCGTAAAAAAACTGGCCGAAAAAAACAATATAAAGCGCGAAGATATCTACGTTTTCGGCAATGATTTAAATGACATACCGATGCTTGCCGCGGCCGGACATCCCGTTACAATCGAGAATTCACCGAAGGAACTTATAGAAATATCCGAAAGTATCGTTTCCGGACCCGATAACCATGGTGTTTTAAATTACCTGGAACAAATCAGCTGCCGGGCATAAAATAAAGAAATAAGAGGTTCCGGCGGAAACATATAAGAGGCAAGAACAGCACATTAATATAGAATCGGGAGGAGTTTCCATGAAAAAATATTTTTCTGCAGTTATTCCTTTTGTCCTTGTCCTGTCGATTTCTATCGCATTTTCCGGTTGTGTAACTTCTCCCGATTTCGAAAGAACCGCAAGCCCGGTTCCGCAGACCTTCACGTTAAAGGCCATGCCTGTTTTTGTTCTTCCCGAAGCCGATAAAAAAAACGGAATCAAAGCTGTTTTCTTCGATAATTCCGGAGCTCATATTCTTTCCGTTACAGTTGTATTTGCAGACGAAGACCACCCTTCTGCTTTTAAGGATTTTATTTATGACATTTACAGGCGTTTTAAATACAAACGGACAGAGGATGTCGAAACCTTTGAATACCGCTATGCAAAACAGAGTGATATTAAAGACGGATTTCCGGCAGAGGTTGTTTTCCCCACAACTTATTCTAAAAATCAGACCTTTTTTACAAAGGATGTAAAACACTACTCTGAAACAGTCAGATTTTCATCTTTTACATTAAGAGGAAACAGACCTCTTATCTTTATAAACACGTGGAACCATCTCTTTTCGGAGAATAATAACAACAGGAATTTAAAATTACAGATAATAGATAAATACCCCGTCTTCCGCGGCAGCAGAGCCGACGTCGAAGCACTTTACAGAGGCAGATAAACTGAAGATGTTCCGTAACTCCAAAGAAGCTGTCTTCCTGGAGCGTCCCAACAGATATATGGTAAAAGCATCTGCAGGTTCCAAAATAATAGATGCTTACTGCCCGAACCCCGGAAGACTTATCGAAATATTTACTTCCGGCAGAAGGCTTATACTCGAAAAGAGTACCGGTGCAAAACGAAAAACGGCCTATACAGTTGTGGGAGCCTATTACAGCGGGAAGGTAATACCGCTGTATTCAGCACGTGCTAACAGCATAGCTGAAAACCTTATTATTCCGGAACTTTTTCCCGAATATAAACACCTCAGGCGGGAAGTTTTACTCGGCAGATCAAGAATAGACTTTAAACTGACAGAACGGGATATCGAAATATATCTGGAAGTCAAAGCCTGCACCCTTGTGGAAAGAGAACTTGCAATGTTTCCCGATGCCCCCACGAAAAGAGGCTTAAAACACATGATGGAATTAGCGGGCATTAAAGACCGCGGCGCAAAAAGCGAAGGGCATATCCTGTTCGTTGTAATGAACCCTGATGCTCTGGAATTTATGCCCAATATGCATACGGATTTTAATTTCAGTAAAGCCATGCTTAAGCTCGCTGGCGGATTAAAATACCACTGCGTTTCCATCTGCACCGAAGCTGACGGAAACGTAATGGTAAAAAACTTTAATCTGCCCTTTAATATCAGGCGTCTTTCCGCCAATCTTCCGGCAGGGGGTGTGTACCTGCTTATTATTCATACTGTAAACAGAAAGATAATAGAACCCGGCAGCCTGGGAGAAATTATACTCGAGCCGGGATACTATATCTACACCGGTTCGGCTCTTAAGAACCTGGAAAAGAGAATCGCCCGCCACTTAAGGAAGTTCAAGAAAAAACACTGGCATATCGATTTTCTTACATCCGAAGCGGAAAAAATAAAAGCATACCCCATTAGGACCACAAAAAGGCTGGAATGCAGCCTTGCGCAGGCAGTGGCGGAAACAGCGGATAATTCCATTCCCGGTTTCGGCTCTTCCGGCTGCAAATGCGGTTCTCATCTCTTTTACTTCCGCGAAGATCCGGAAAAGGATTCGAAATTCTTAAATTTATTATTTCTTTACAGACACGATAAAGCATTACAGTAATGTCTTCCGGGATCTTAAAATCTTTTAAACCTGTCAAAGTATACAGATTGTATAAAAAGCCTCTTTAACGGTTAACCGTTTATACTTTTATGCTTTCCTTTTCCGGATTTTAATTTACGGTACCATGCAGCTCTTCCTGTCCTGTAAATTTTTAGAGCGATAAAGAGCAATGCCGTATATATAAAGGCGGCAAAAAGGGAAGGAAGAAAAAAATACAGGCTTATATTTGTAAAATTTCCTTTAAATTCATTTTTCAGCCAGGTCAGCCAGCTGACTTCAGCTTTGCTTATATTCGGTCGGATAGATACAGCCGCCCTTAAAATACCATTCTGCCTGCAGATCATAAACAGAAAGCCTGCCGCCAGGGCAATAATAATAGTCAGGGTAAACAGAAAGAGAAGCCAGCGGACATTCTTTTTAACAAAAGGAAGCCTGAACCATACAAGATGGGCAAAAAGGAACATTAAAGGGTATATGACAAATACAAGGAGACCTATATAACGAAACCTTATATAGACTATAAAGCTCGGCAGTGACAAAAGCAAAGCCCCTGTTACGGCAAAAACAGAACGTACCGGATGCAGCGGCCGCCCGAAAATCCATAAAAACCGCGACAGTTTTGTTCTTTTTATTCTGCCTTTCATCTTCTTCTACTTTACAATTATCCTGAAATACCTCTTTTTACCTGCCCTTAACATTATTTCCCCTTTATTTACAGAATGCAAGTCCGCAACATCATCTACCGAATCCACCTTTGTTCCGTTTATATATGCACCTCCCTGAATAACAAGTCTTCTTGCTTCACCTCTGGATGAACACAGAGACGTGCCTGCAAATAAATCTATAACATTTATTCCCTTTTTTAATATACTTTCTTTAACTTCCCCGGAAGGCATGCCTGCTAATTCATTACTCTTCGACTTTCCGAATACCGCCTGAGAAATGTTTTTAATTTTTTCAGCTTCCTCTTTCCCATGCACAATAGAAGTCAGTTCGAAGGCAAGAACTTCCTTTGCCCGGTTAATCTCCTTACCGCGAAGGCTCCCGAGTTCCTTAATCTCTTCTTCCGGAAGAAAGGTAAAAAGCATAAGGAGTTTTTCCACATCCTTATCCGGTATGTTTATCCAGTACTGATAAAATTCATAGGGGCTTACCATACCGGAATCCAGAAACAGAGCTCCTTTTTCTGTTTTCCCCATTTTTTTCCCGTCGGACCTTGTTATCAGCGGGGCAGTAAGGGCAAAAACTTCTTTTCTCTCTATACGCCGTATAAGTTCTATTCCGGCAACAATGTTTCCCCATTGATCATCACCGCCCATCTGCAGCATGCACCCGTACTTTCTAAAAAGTGTAAGAAAATCATAGGACTGCAGTATCTGGTAGTTGAACTCGATAAAAGAAAGCCCCTTTTCGAGCCTCATTTTATAGGTTTCGAAACTAAGCATTCTGTTAACGGAAAAATGTCTTCCTATATCCCTTAGGAATTCTATATAGTTTAAACCTGCCAGCCATTCCGCATTATCGGCTATAATTCCTTTATCATCTCCCAATGTGATAAACCGTGATATCTGTTTTTTAAACCGTAAAGAATTCTCCTCTATTGTTTCCAGCGAAAGTATCCTTCGGGTTTCGGTTTTGCCCGAAGGGTCTCCTATCCTGGCTGTTCCGCCGCCTATAAGTGCAATCGCCCTGTGGCCTGCTCTCTGGAGATGAGCCATGGCAAAGAGAGGCACAAGATGGCCTACATGGAGACTTCTGCCTGTGGGGTCGAAGCCTGCGTAAAAAGTTGTTCTTTCGGAATCCAGCTGTTTTTTTAATGCCTCTTCATTGGAGCATTGGCTTATAAACCCTCGTTCCTTAAGAACTTCGAAACCTCCCACTACTCTTTCCTCCTGTAATCTGCAATTTCCTTGCCTATACGTGCGGGTATTTCACCCACCGGCACCCTGATCTGCTCCATGGAATCTCTGAAACGCAATGTTACCGTCTTATCCTCTTTTGTCTGATAATCCACTGTAATACAGAATGGAGTTCCTATTTCATCCTGCCTCCTGTACCTTCTGCCGATAGCACCGCCCTGATCATAAAAGGTCGTAAAATGTTCTCTTAAATCTTCCTCGATATTGTGTGCAATTTCAGAAAGACCGTCCTTTTTTACCAGGGGAAAAACCGCTGCGGTAACAGGTGCAAGTTTCGGATGAAACCTCATAACAACACGCTTTTCACCTTCCACATCTTCTTCATCGTATGCATCGCTTAAAACAACAAGCACAGTTCTCGTTAGTCCGGCAGATGTTTCTATTATATACGGAACATAACGCTCCCTGGACTGGTCATCCAGGTATGATAAATCCTTGCCCGAATATTCTATATGACGCTTTAAATCATAATCGGTTCTGTTGTGAACACCTTCCAATTCCTTCCATCCGAACGGGAATTCGTACTCGATATCAAATGCCTTCTTCGCATAATGGGCAAGTTCGCCCGGCCCGTGTTGATGAAAACGAAGTTTTTCCTCACGTATGCCCAGTTTTTTATAGTAACCGAACCGCTTCTCCTTCCAGTATTCGAACCACTTTTCATCCTCGGAGGGATGTATAAAGTACTGCATCTCCATCTGTTCGAATTCGCAGGTTCGAAAGATAAAATTCTTAGTGGTTATCTCATTACGGAAGGCTTTACCCACCTGTGCTATTCCGAAGGGTATTTTTACCCTGCTCGTCTGCAGAACATTTCTAAAATTTACATATATTCCCTGCGCTGTTTCCGGCCGCAGGTAAACAACGGAAGCATCATTCTCCACAGGACCGATATTGGTTTTAAACATAAGATTAAACTGGCGGGGTTCCGTAAGCTCCCCTCCGCACTCGGGACATATATGCTTTATAAGGTTCTCTTCCGGTATCTGGTCCGCCCTGAAGCGCTGCCTGCATTTTTTACAATCAACCAAAGGATCCGTAAAATTTTCAACATGCCCGGATGCCTCCCACACCTTCGGATGCATCATTATTGCCGCATCGATCCCGACAATATTGTCATTTAACTGAGTCATTTCCTTCCACCAGAAGTTCTGTATCCGCTTTTTAAGTTCCACACCAAGAGGACCGTAATCCCATGCGGAAGAGAGCCCTCCGTATATTTCACTGGACTGAAAAACAAAACCGCGTCTTTTGCATAACGATACGAGTTTATCCATTGTTACACCGGATATGCCGGCAGTTTTTTCCATTTCATTTTCTCCTTAAAGTAATATCCTTAATATTTTTTCTACAATTTCCTGAAAGTAATCCTTAAAACAAAGCAGACTTTTTAATTTCACTCACTGCTCTGGTTTTCCAGAAGGGAAATAACGGAATCGACCCTTTTCAGCACTTTCTTAAGCCCGATCAGTTTGATTAAACCGAAAAGAGGAGGCGAAACGCGGGTGCCGGTTACTGCAACCCGGAGGGGCATTAAAATATCACCGAGTTTAACCCCTAACTTATCTGCCAATCCTCTGAACCTCATTTCGTTCTCTTCGTCCGAATACTCTCCGAAATCGACAAGAATTTTTCTTACCTCATGAATAACATTAAGTGTTTTTTCCCTGTTAAGACGTTTTGGTATAATTTCTTCGATATTATACCGATCTATTTCTCCGAATAGAAACCGTACAAGTTTCGGTGCATCGGAGAGCAGCCTCAGCCGTTCCTGAATCAGAGGAACCGCACCGTCTATGAGTTTTTCCTCCTCCTCAGTAAGCGGATCCCTCACAATGCCGTCTTCTATCAGAAAGGGCATAATCATTTTCTTTATATCCTCTTTACTCCTCTTACGTATGTAAATACCGTTAAACCATTCAAGTTTTTTATAATCAAATACAGCCGGGGCTTTATTAAGCCGTTCCAGAGAAAATATTTTCTCCAGTTCATCAAGGCCGAAAATTTCTCTTGCATCATCATAGGACCATCCGAGTAATGAAATATAATTTATCAGGGCTTCCGGCAGGTACCCGTTTTTTTTAAATTCCCGGACACTTGTTGCACCGTGCCGTTTAGATAACTTCTGCCCGTCCTTTCCCATTACCATCGGAAGATGGCAGTATTCCGGAGGCTCCCAGCCGAAAGCCCTATATATAAGCACGTGCAGAGGTCCCGAAGGTATCCACTCCTGTGCCCTTAATATATGGGTAATCAGCATAAGATGGTCATCGATGACATTGGCAAGATGATACGTGGGATATCCGTCGGATTTAAGAAGAACCGGATCCGGATTAATATCTTCGTTGGGGGTTTCTATATCCCCTAAAAGTTTATCATGAAAAACCGTACTTCCCTTAAGGGGAACCTTAAACCTGATTACAGGTTTAATCCCTTTATCTTCATATTCTTTCCTTTCCCCTTCGGTAATATTTCTGCAGTTCCTGTCATATCCCGGAGCCATTTTATTTGCAGTCTGCATCCTGCGTATCCGTGCAAGTCTCTCCTGCGGGCAGTAACAGTAATATGCCTGTCCTGTATTTATGAGTTTATCCGCATATTCTCTATAAATTTCTATCCGGCGGGACTGAAAATAGGGGCCGTAATCCCCTCCGACATCAGGACCTTCGTCCCAGTGAAATCCGAGCCATTGGAATGTTTCATAGATATCTTCAAGGGCATCTTCCCTGTAACGGGTACGGTCGGTGTCTTCTATTCTTAAAATAAAAGTCCCGTTATTTACACGGGCAAACAGATAATTAAAGAGTGCCGTCCGCACTCCGCCTATATGCTGATATCCTGTCGGTGAAGGGGCATATCGAACTCTGACTTTCATCACTTTAGCTATTCTCCCTCTCTGATTTTATCGATAGGCTGATTATATTCATGCCTTACTGACGGGTCAAGGTTGAACTCATGAATATACTTTCACAACAGACTCCGGCACGACAGGTCCTTAAAGTGCTGTGCCGTAGAATACCGGAAAAAGATTTAGCTTGACTGCATAACGGTTCTCTTACTAATCTTTACTATATTACAATGAACGACAATACTATTTTAGACAGTATAGCTGACGGTGTTTTTACTGTGGATAATAACTGGCGCATCACATCGTTTAACAGAGCCGCAGAAACTATTACCGGTACAGCAAAAAAAGATGCAATAGGGAAAACATGCTATGAAGTTTTCAGGTCCGATGTCTGTGAATCCGGCTGTGTGTTAAAAAAAACCATGACAACAGGCAGACCAATAATAAATCGTTCCATAAATATTTTACGCTCTGACGGAATTAAAATTCCGGTAAGCATCAGTACTGCACTTCTTAAAGACAGTAAAGGCGCAATATTAGGCGGTGCGGAGACTTTCCGGGATTTATCCATGGAAATGGAATTACGAAAAGAACTAAATAAAAAGTACAGGATCGGAGAATTAATCAGCAAGAATCATTTTATGCAGCAGGTATTCAACATTATCAGGCAGGTTGCCCGGACCAATGCCACAGTACTCATCCAGGGTGAAAGCGGCACGGGAAAAGAACTGGCCGCCAGAGCTATTCATAACCTAAGTTTAAGAAAAGAAAAACCCTTTATTGCGGTAAACTGCGGTGCACTGCCGGAAAATCTTTTAGAATCGGAACTTTTCGGGTATAAAAAAGGAGCATTTACAGATGCCGTAAACGACAAACCGGGCAGGTTCGACGCTGCGAAGGGCGGGACCCTGTTTTTAGACGAAATAGGAGATATGCCCAGACCCTTGCAGGTAAAACTTTTAAGAGTTCTGCAGGAAAAAACATACGAGCCTCTGGGTTCGATTATTACTAAAAAAGCAGATGCAAGAATTATTGCGGCAACAAATAAAAACCTGGAAGAAGAAGTAAAGACGGGGAATTTCCGCGAAGACCTTTTCTACAGAATAAACATCGTACCAATAAGAATTCCTCCGCTGCGGGAAAGGAAAGAAGATATCCCTCTGATAATTGATAACTTTATTCATCATTTTAACACAATTTATAAGAGTAAAATCCGGGGAATATCACAGAAGGCCTTAAGTCTCCTTGTGCAGTACAACTGGCCCGGTAATATAAGGGAACTGGAAAATTCAATTGAATATGCCTTTGTCCTGTGCGACTGCCCCCTTATAGAAAAGGAGCACCTTCCGGTAAAGATAAGGAATTTTATTCTTAATGATGCGGGAACCGGTAATATCCCGTTAAGTCTCGAAGAAATAGAAAAAAGGGCGGTTATCAGGGCATTGCAGAGGAATAATTTTAAGAAACTTGCAACGGCACGTGAACTTCACATCGATAAAAACACTTTAAGAAGAAAAATTAAAAAGTATAATATTCCGGAAAATAAGGCATAAACAGCAATCAAATTCCTCTTACTTCCGGTATACTAAAAGCGGCTGCGAAACAACGGACGAGAGACAGAGGTAAGCATTTTCATAATCCATATCTTCCGAGTATATAAAGATATTCTCCTCTGCAATAAGTTTTCCCTTCTTAAAGTGCATAACAGGATGGTGTATAATATCCAGCACATCTGTCTTTTTTAACCCCATAAAGAGAAGGTAGTTAAAAAAACTGATATCCTCATATTTAATATGCTCATTTTCAGAGCTGTATATATATCCGAGGCTGTCCAGTATCTGCTCATAGGGACTTTTAGAGTAGTGAAATACCCTTTCTACCGGTTTCGAAGGATCAAGAATATTTTCCCTGCTGAATTCCTCAGCCATTTCTAAAATCATTCCATGAAAAACAGAACTCTTAAGGGTGGAACGGAATATCATAACGGCAATATCGGTTTTATAGTTGTTCTTATGTAAAATAGCAGGAATATCATAATTTACAATATAAAGACCCTTAAACTTTTTTATTGTCTGCCCGTTGACATTAAAAACATCACATCCGGGGACCCAGATATTAAATAGTTCATCATAACTCATTTTGAGGATATCCAGAGCTTCGAAAGCCCCTACAATAGGTGCAGCCTTAAAGGAAACTTTAAAATAACGTTCAAAAGAATCCCTCATATACGGAGTAAAAGCAGCTTTCCCGCCGACTGTAAAGAACAGTTTAATAGAATAATGCTTCTCCACTATCTTGTTTGCAATAATAAAATCTCCGGGAAGATTTGCAAGGTAGACAATCTTTATGTTTTTTTTATACTCACTGTTGTTCCGGATAACCTTAAAAAGAGTACTCTCCACCTGTACTCCGTTTGTCTCCGGCCGTAAATATATTATAATATCCTGAGAATTATTCTTCCAGAAAGGACCCGGGTATGGAATAAGAATGCTCGGCTTACGCAGATTGCCTGTTCCCTCTCCTTCATCCTCTCTGCAGCTACCATTTTTCATAATGAACGATCTCTTCGAGCTGCAAACGATGCTTTTCACGGGGAGAGGAATCTACAGGATACCCTAACGTAAGCAGTTCTACAATTTCTATATGTCCGGGAATACCTGCAATTTCTCTTGTCTTTTCCGCATCGAAAGCCCCTATCCAGCATGTGCCGAGTCCTTCGGACACGGCAGCTAATGTAATATGGTCGATTGCAATTGCAACATCTATCGGATAACATAACTGGCCGCATTGCATCACATGGCGGTCTGTTTCCGCACAGCAGATAATAATTACGGGAGCCGCTGCCAAAAACCGCTGGCCCGCTGCTTCGGCAAGCTTTCTTCTTGTCCCTTCCTCTGTTATTACAACAAATCTCCACTCCTGCCTGTTGCTTGCAGAAGGGGCAAGCTGTGCAGCCTGCAGAATTCTTATCAGTTTATCCTTATCAACCCCTTGTTTAAGATACGAACGAACACTTTTTCTTGTTCTGATTGCCTCATAAATCTCCATTCTTTACATCCTCCTTAATATTATTCTTAATTTTACAATCATTGTTTACTATTCATGCTCCACCCTGATATCAAGCCATCTTTTCGAAAAAAAACCGGCCGTCAGTATCGATGCATGAAAAACCTGATAAAGAGCGAACCCCGCCCATGCTCCGTATATACCCAAATTGAATACCTTTATAAGAAGCAGAGTAACCCCGAGAATAAAGATAACATTTGTTGTAAATTCAGAAAAGAGAACGAACCTTCCCCAGCCGTTATGGGTAAAAATTATTTCGAATGAATATCCCATTATCTCCGCAAAGAAAAACAGGGCAAAGAATCTTAAAGCTCTTATGCCTGTAATTATTGTAGCAGGATTATTATTGAATAATTTTACAATAAAACCGGGTATAAGTGCCGCAGAAAGAACTGCTAAAACGCCTATGATAAAGGCAATAAATTCACAGGCTGCAGAATATTCGACCGCCTTGTCCCTTTCGCTTCTGCCGAGTGAGTTCCCGACAAGAATTGACCCGCCTTGAGCAAAACCTGATACAACTGTTTTATTTATTCTGAAAACAGAAAATACAATATGTGTCGCTGCTAAAAAAACAGTTCCGATATTACCTATGACAGATTCATAGATAAGAAAAATGAGAAGTGCAACAAAGTTCTGAATCATAACCGGAACGGATGATTTTACTATTCCCCTGATTATGTTCATATCTATTCTTTTTGCTCTCATCCATCCGTACTTCATTATAGCCGGAGAAAGAAGCATATATATTATGAGATATATAAAACCCAGGCTCTGCGCAAGAATTGTGCCCAAAGCGGCACCGCGGATACCCATCGCGGGGAAACCGAATTTACCGAATATCAAGATATAGTCTAAGAAGATGTTCACAATATTGGAACCTAAAGTAGCTATCATTATTACGCCGGTTTTATTGATGGCAGCAAGAAATCCTCTTACGGATGCATACAAACCAACTACGGGGAGAACCCATCGCAGTATATAGATATAAGAAAGTGCAAACTCAATGAGTTTTTTATCCTTTAACAGGAGACCGAGCAGATTACGCGAAAACAATGAAACAAAGAAAGAAATAAAACCGAAAACAAGAGCAGCTATGAACGACGGAAAAAGAACAGCCCCGGTTCCGGTAATAAGGCCGGAATTTAATGTCTGTTTTCCGAATCTTCTCGATGTTATTGCCTGAGTCCCAACAGCAATAGGCCATACGAGGACAAAAAAGATGCCGCTGAGCATTCCGGCAATTGCTATTGCGGCAAGCTGTTCAGTACCCAGCCTGCCTACCATTATCGTATCTGCAAGCTGGAGAAGATAATTGGTAAATGAGCCCGCAAACAGAGGCACACCGAGAATAACAATCCTTTTAATATTTTTCAGGAACATTAATTACGTATAATATCGATAATAGTAATAATTACAACCTGATTCCCGGGATAACCCGGACTGCAGCTTAACATTTTACAGGGAATTTACTTTGTAATTGATATTTAAAACGGTTTGACTTTTATTTTGTATAATGATACATTACAGTTAAAGTAATAATTATAATATAGAATACAAGGAATAGTCATGCGTAAACGAATAGCCCGGGATTCAACAGAACTTGTAGGCAAAACCCCGCTTGTATATCTCGACCGTTTTGCAGATAATTCGTATGGTAGAATAGCCGCTAAAATTGAATACTTTAATCCGGGAGGGAGTTTAAAAGACCGTATAGCTTTAAATATGATCCGTGATGCCGAAAAGAGAGGTTTTTTAAAAGAGGGCGCAACGATTATCGAGCCAACCAGCGGTAATACAGGTATAGGCCTTGCGTTTATCTGCGCTGTCCGCGGTTATCGCCTTATTCTGACGATGCCGGATACAATGAGCCATGAAAGAAGAAAAATACTAAAAGCATATGGTGCGGAACTTGTTATAACACCAGGAGAAAGCGGGATGAAAGCTTCGATAGAAAAAGCCGAAGAGCTGATAGAGGAGTATCCGGATGCGTTTATGCCGCAGCAATTCAACAACCCGTCCAACCCCGAGGCGCATGAAAAGACCACAGGTGTGGAAATATGGGAGGACTCCGCAGGTGATGTTGATATCTTTATTGCCGGTGTCGGCACGGGAGGAACAATTACAGGAGTTTCCAAATTCTTAAAAAAGAAAAAGGACAGTATTAAATTTATTGCCGTGGAACCATCCAATTCACCTGTTCTATCCGGAGGCAAAGCGGGCAAACATTCTATCCAGGGTATCGGTGCGGGTTTTATTCCCTCCATACTCAATATGAATTGTATCGATGAAATTATTACTGTAAGTGATAAAGATGCCTTTGAAACTTCAAAACAGCTTGCCAGGCAGGAAGGAATTTTTGCAGGAGTTTCTTCAGGTGCTGCTGCCTGGGCTGCACTTCAGGTAGCCGGACGTAAAGAAAACGAAGGGAAGTTAATTGTAGTTGTATTCCCTGACAATGCAGAAAAATATCTCAGTACGGGGTTATTGGAATGAGGCTGACAACAAAAGGAAGATACGGAGTCCGTGCAATCCTCAACCTTGCATCTTCCTATAAGAACAGACCGGTTTCCATAAAGAAAATATCCGCCGAAGAGGAAATATCACCCGAATTCTTAGAGCAGATCTTCTTTAAACTAAAGAAAGCCGGACTGATACGGTCGCTGAGAGGACCCGGCGGAGGTTTTGTACTCAATCAGAAAGCCTCCGAGATTTCCATAAAAGATATACTCGATGCAGTTGGTGAAAATGTATTTCCGGTTCCATGTACCGATACGAATGCGGAAGAAGTGTGCAAAAAGGAAGATACATGTACAATTTCAAAGGTCTGGAAACAATTTGCGGATATAATCGTGGATTTTCTCTCCAGTCTGACATTACAGGATATTATCGATAAAAACGGTAAAAAATACTATGACAGTTTAAAATCCGGCCATGATTTTAACATTTAATAATAGATAAATTAAACATCAAGATTAGATATAATTTCATTCAATGCCTTTGCGGTTTCAGAATCCCGCACTGCCTCGATATAGGGTCTGCCGGAATCCGAATATTCAACGACCTTCGGATCTATCGGTATCTTTCCGAGAAAAGGAACATTCATCTCCTCAGCCATTCTCCTGCCGCCGCCGGATTTGAATATTTCGGTCAATGTACCGCAGTGAGGACATACGAAACCGCTCATGTTTTCCACAACCCCCAAAACCTCCAGCGACATCTGTTTGCAGAAATTTATCGACTTTCTTACATCGGCAAGTGCAAGATCCTGAGGAGTTGTTACTATTATGGCTTTGGTGCCTTTTCCTAAAAGCTGTGCTATCGAGAGAGGCTCATCTCCCGTACCAGGGGGTGAATCTATAACCATATAGTCGAGCTCATCCCAGACCACATCATTGATAAACTGTTTTATCACATTGTGTTTCATAGGCCCCCGCCATATTATTGCATCATCCGCCTCCGTAAAAAAGCCGACGGACATTACCTTTAAATTCTTCCTGTACTTTGTAGGTACTATCGAGCCTTCTTCTCCGTACACCTTTTCATCCAGAAGCCCTAATATTCTCGGAATACTCGGCCCATGCATATCAATGTCCAGGAGCCCGACTTCTTTGTTCCTTAAAGCAAGCGAAAACGCAAGATTGGCTGCAAATGTACTTTTCCCGACACCGCCCTTTCCGGACATGACGAGAATCTTTTCCTTTATATTTTCATTTCCCTGACTTTCGCCGTTTATTTTTACAGATTTAAAAGCATCATTCATTTTGTACTGACTCCTTTTTACCAAGAATCCGGCTGCATGTAAAACCCTGTTCTTGCGGCTCAGCCAGCCATAATAAACCTCCTACTAATATTTTATTAAATTATTAAACAGTCAATATATTTTTATAAAAT
>JAADHF010000050.1 GCA_013151965.1 Spirochaetota bacterium | reverse complement strand
ACCTTTAATTATTTCAAGATCATCTTTAATGACACATTTTAGTTCACCATTATTGCATCCGAAACAACCGGTACAATGTTTTAGATTGTATCTGATTAAAGAGATGATTTCAATGTCATATCCTTTTTCTTTGGCCGGACGCAGTAATTCATTTAGAATTATTTCCGTGTTGCTTTTTATTCTGCCGCTGACCTTTATTCCCAGTATTCTTTTCCTGCCCATAACAGACTCCTTATTAAGTAATCACTTACTTATATAATAAGATGTTTGTTATTCACAGTCAATATTTTATTCGTATTTTTTTACTTTTTCTAATAGTTGACGCATATAGATAATAATATTAGTCTAGTTACTAAGTTATTTATATGTAATAGGAGATTATAATTGCATGAAATAATAAATGAAATGCAGATGAAAACATGGAGTGAGTGCTGGCCGGGCGAAAGGCCTCCGAGATTCCTTAAACCCTTTCTGCTCTTATTGCTTCTGCAGAAGGAAAGCCATGGTTACGAGTTATTCGAGCGGTTAAAAAACATGGGGCTGGATTATGAAACTCAGGATGCAGGTTATGTTTACAGAAAACTTAGAATTATGGAATCGGAAGGACTTATTATTTCAGAATGGGACACGGAAGGTATCGGTGCTGCAAAACGGGTTTATAAGATAACGCCGGATGGCCTGATTTCTCTTGGTGAATGGGCGAAATCAATAGGGTGGCTTAAAACAAGCCTTGAGATATTTTTAGAAAGCTACAGAGCGGAAGAATCAAAATTATAGCGGCCCGGTATTACAGTTCTAAAAGGAATAATCGTCCGGTTATAAAAAATAACCGGGCTTTAAAGAGCATTAGGAAAGGAGACCTGAGGTGAATCTTTATCTGGGCATAGACATAGGTTCTATATCGATAAACACTGTCCTGCTTGATGAAAGCATGAAAGTAACGGAGGAGCACTATACATGGTGTTACGGTAAGCCGTTTTATGTTCTGTATGACGTTTTAAAGGAAATTATTAAGAATCATAAATTTGATAGTATCGTTAAATATGCATTTACAGGTACAGGCGGCGAGCTTGCGGTTAAGCTCTTGGGCGGAAGTTTTGTAAACGAAGTTGTAGGTCAATCTGCATCTGTTATTAAGATGTATCCGGGAACCCGCAGTATTATAGAAATGGGTGGTGAAGATTCGAAATTAATTATTTTAGAGACAAAAAAATCACTAAGTCTTCTGGAAGATTTCGCCATGAATAGTATGTGTGCAGCCGGTACCGGCTCGTTTTTAGATCAGCAGGCAAAGAGGATAGGTGTATCGATAGTAAAAGAATTCGGAGAACTTGCCTTAAAAAGCGAGAATCCTCCGAGAATTGCAGGCAGGTGCAGTGTTTTTGCAAAAACGGATATGATTCACCTGCAGCAGATTGCAACTCCTGTCCACGATATAGTCGCAGGACTCTGTTTTGCAGTTGCAAGGAATTTTAAGAGCAACCTTGCCATGGGAAAGGAAATTGAAAAACCTGTAGTTTTTCAGGGAGGGGTTGCTGCAAATGCAGGTGTGGTCAGAGCGTTTAAGGAAATTCTAAATCTTTCCGGGAATGATCTTATAATTCCCAGGTATCATGCATCCATGGGAGCAATAGGTTCTGTTTTTCATGTTGCGGATAATGCTATAGAAGGTATGCCCTTTAAAGGAATCGATAATCTGGATAAATACCTGCAGAGCGACAGATCCGACGGCGAATCTCCGGGTCCCCTTCCTGAGCCTAACACATCATACAATAAAACCATAGTTTTTAATCCTGTTCCCGGCAAAAAGATACCGGTTTGTCTGGGGCTCGATATCGGAAGTTTAAGCACAAATGTGGTTTTGATCGATGATGATAATAATGTTGTTGCAAGGCGGTATCTGCCCACTGCAAGCAAGCCGCTTAAAGCCCTGCGGGAGGGGTTAAGTGAGATATACGGGGAAGTCGGTAAATATGTGGAGGTAAAAGCTGCAGGATCTACAGGTTCGGGACGTTACCTGACTGGAGACTTTATAGGTGCGGATATTATACAGAACGAAATAACTGCGCAGGCGACAGCTGCGATTGCATGCGATCCGGCTGTGGATACGATTTTTGAAATAGGAGGGCAGGATTCCAAATACATCTTTATAGAGAATAGTGTTGTAACGGATTTCGAAATGAACAAAGTCTGTGCCGCGGGTACCGGTTCGTTTTTGGAGGAACAGGCGGAGAAGCTAAGAATCAATATTATAAATGAATTCGGCGAGCTTGCTCTTAGCGCTCCGAAGCCTGCTGCGCTCGGAGACAGATGTACGGTTTTTATGGAGTCGGATCTAAATTCACATCAGCAAAAAGGAATAGCAACGGATAATCTTGTGGGAGGGCTTGCGTATTCTATTGTGCTTAATTATCTGGAAAAGGTTGTGGGCACAAAGAGGATCGGAAACAGAATATTCTTTCAGGGAGGGGTAGCAAATAACAGGGCGGTTGTTGCAGCTTTCGAAAAAATAACAGGGAAAAAGATAACCGTGCCGCCTCATTTTGATGTAACAGGTGCAATCGGTGCGGCAATGCTTGCCAGAAAGTATATGGAGGAAACAGGCAGAAGCGAATCAAAGTTTAAAGGTTTTGATATAAGTAAAATCCCTTACACGGTGGATAAGTTTATATGTAAGGCATGTACGAATCAATGCGAAATGAGAAGGGTACGGATAGAGGGAGAGAAGAAGCCGCTCTACTACGGAGGGCGCTGCGAAATGTGGGAACTTCCGGAACGTAAGGGCAGGGGAAAGGATATTCCAAACTACTTTACTGAAAGGCTTAAACTTCTGATGGGGGATTTTAAGGATAAACCGCTCTCCGTAAAGGCATCTGTAAAACACTCCGTAAAATCGTCGGGAAATGGGAACGGCAGAAAAACAATAGGGATTCCGAGGGGTTTAATGCTCTACTATACACATTTTCCGTTCTGGAGAACCTTTTTCGAAAAACTGGGATTTAAAGTTGTTTTGTCCCGCCGCTCTGATAAAAAGCTTGTTGCTAAATCTCTGGGGATGCTTACAGCCGAAACCTGTTTTCCCGTAGAGCTAATATACGGCCATGTGGATGATCTTATAGACCAGGGGGTTGATTATATTTTTCTTCCCTTTGTTGCGGATGAAAAAGCCGAACCGGATAATCCGACTGTCAACTATAACTGTCCATGGATACAGTCGCATCCGTATATGATACGGGCGGCTCTTAAAGGGACAGAGCATGAACGAAAATTACTGATTCCGACATTGCACTTTCGTTACTTTAAAAGAGTACTAAAGAAAGATTTAAGTACTTATATGCATGATCAATTCGGCTTTTCGATAAGTACGGTATTAAAGGCAATCGATGATGCGGACAGTGCACAAATTGTGTTCGAGGAAAAAATCCGAAAACGGGGCGAAACAGTCCTTAAAAGCCTGCCGGAGGGCAAAACGGCTGCTGTTATTTTAGGAAGGCCCTACAACACCTGCGATCCTTTACTTAATCTAAACCTTATTGATAAACTGATTAATCTCGATGTTGTGCCGGTACCCATAGATTATCTCCCTCTGGAAAGTGAGAATGTTTTTAAAGACTACTATATGATGTACTGGCCTAACGGCCGGAAAATTATAGCAGCTTCCCGTATAATTGCCAGAGATGAAAAACTTACGGCAGTATATTTAAGTAACTTCCGGTGCGGGCCGGATTCCTTTATACAGCACTACGTAAGGGAGGAGATGGGAAATAAGCCTTATCTTCAGCTCGAGGTGGATGAGCATTCGGCCGATGCAGGTATGATAACGCGGCTGGAGGCGTTTCTTGACAGTCTTAAGGGAAGCAGGCAGATTGCAGCACTTAAGAAGGGAAAGTATATTAATACCGGTATTAAACATCATTTTGCCGCGAAACCGTATGCAACTCCGGATAGGACCCTGTATGTGCCTTATATGAATGACGGGGTACATGCCCTTGCAGCAGCTTCCAGGTCCTGCGGGATAGATGCACATGTGCTTCCGGTTCAGGATGAAGAAGATATAAGGCTCGGGAGGAAATATCTTTCCTCCAGGGAGTGTTTCCCCATGATTTGTACAACGGGAAGTTTTTTAAAAAAATTGATGGAACCGGGTATCGATCCCAAGAAAACTGCATTTTTTATGCCGGATCATGCAGGGCCGTGCAGATTCGGGCAGTATAATAAAATGCAGAGGATTGTCTTTGACAGGCTCGGGTTTAAAGATGCGGAAATTGTAGCACCGAGCAATAAGGATTCTTATGCGGGCCTGTCCGGGGGAAACGGCAACAGGTTTCGGCTTGCCGCATTAAAGGGTATCGTTGCCATCGATCTTCTGCGGAAGCTTGTCCAGGAAAGACGGCCATATGAGGCTGTTAAGGGTTCTGCCGATAAACTTTACAGAGAATCACTGGATAGAATAATTAAATCAACAGAAAACGGTGCAAAGAACATGGTATCCGTACTGTCGGAAGCTGCAGTGAATTTTAAAAACCTGCCCCTGCATAATGGACAGAAAAAGCCTGTTATCCTTGTTGTGGGCGAAGTATTTATGAGAGATAACCCGGCATGTTCGGGCAGAATTATGGAAAGACTCGAAAGATTGGGAGCGGAAACTCTGGTTGCACCTTTTAAGGAATGGATCACCTATTCGACCTTGAGATATACAAGGGACAGCAGGTGGAAGGGTGATTTTAACGGGATATTAAAATCCAGGATACAGGCTTTTTTTACAACACTGCTTTCCAGGCAGTTAAATGGTGCTGTTAAAGGTATTGTAAACCTCGACAGGGATATAACTATAGAAGAGATGCTTAACAGATGCGAACCTTATATAGGAAGAGACTACGACGGCGACCCGCCCATAGCATTAGGCAGTGCAGCGGCACTCGTGCATACGGGAATATCGGGGGTTGTTAATATTCTGCCCTTTATGTGTGCTCCGGGAACTATTATAAACTCGGTATCCTCATCTTTCCGCAAGGATAATAATAATCTTCCGTGGATCAATATAGATTACGACGGTCAGGATGATACCGGGATAGAAACCAGGCTCGAGGCGTTCATGTATCAGGCAGGGGAATATGCAAAACAGAACGGGAAAGTTAAACCTTTCCTTAAATCTGCTGTTGCTAATTTAAGCTGTAAGTAATTCTTCCTGCGGCATCTATCCTGTGTTTTTTATATCATAGTTTTCCTGCCTTCTTATGTACGGAGAATAGAAATCCATATAAAAATGCTTGACATTATAGATTTTGTGATATAATATTAGTATATGCTAATTAGCTTAAAAGAAAACGGGCCGGTGAAGGAATCAGCAGACTTATTTAAAATTCTTTCCGTTGATAAAAGGATAGAGATTATCGAACTGCTGAAGAAAGAGCCTGTGAGTGTTAACGCATTAGCCGAAGTTTTAGGGATAACACAATCAGCAGTATCTCAACACCTGAGGGTACTCAAAGGTGCCGGTTTTGTGAGAGACGAAAGGAAGGGTTACTGGATATATTATTCTTTAAATAAAGAAGCTCTTGAAAAGTGCCGCAAAAGACTAAATCGTATCTGCACCTGTGGTTGTATAGAAAAAGAGAATAAGTAATTTTTTACCCATCTATTTAAGTTAATAAGCATAATCTTAATCAGAAAGGAGGTGAGGACAATGACGAAGGATGTTAAAAAGGAGCCGAAAAAACAGCACGGAGAAAAGGAAGCCGTAGATAAGAACAAAGAAAAAGGTTCCTGCGGCTGCGGTTGTTAACCGCCGGTAAAAACAGAATAAGCTGCTTTAGGGCGGATTGATCTTACAATCCGCCTTTATTTTATTAAATCACAAGGAGAAAAAAAATGAGAGAGATAATATTAACGGTGCTTTATTGGCTGTATTGAATCACGGTTATCTCGGCTGTTCAACTAATCGTAATAGCATCCCCGGTAAAAGTTATATTTTTAAGGTAGATACTATATTTGTTCATAAGGGATTTAAGTAGTAGCTTTGCTCCGGATTATGCACAGATTCATAAAAAGTAATAATTGTTATGTAAAATCAATCAAAATAGCCATATATAATTGGTTTTGCCTATGGTATAAATCAGAAAATAATATTTTAAATAAAGAGGTGGTATTATGAAAAAGAGTTTTCTTTTAATGTTACTAATGGTTGCTTTATCGTTCAGTGTTTATAGTGGTGGACAAAAAGAAAAGGCGAAACCAAAGAAAGTAAAGATTGAATATTTTCTCCAAAAACCTGAAACACAAGATATTATGACTAAACTCATAGATATGTTTATGAAGGAAAATCCTAATATTAGTGTAGAAATGAATGTTGTTCCCGATTCTAAACAGGTTTTACTTACCAGGATGGCGAGTAATGATATGCCGGATGTTTTTTCAACCTGGCCGAATGAAGTTGAATTTAAACTCCAATGTAAAGAAGGATATATCGCTGACCTCACCGGACAAAAATATCTTAAAAATGTTGAAGCTTCTGTTATGGACACTCTTAGATATAAAGGAAAAGATTATTCATTACCTATTTCAGTAAACACCATGGGAGTATATTATAACACTAAACTATTTAAAGAATTGGGTTTAACTATTCCAAAAACTTATGCTGAATATATTAATTTGCTGAAAACTGTAAAAGCTTCCGGAAAATACCTTCCCATAGTAAATGCTGATAAGGATCCCTGGACAATAGGTTATCAGGTTGTGCTGTTGTCAGGAATGGAAATCCCTAAGCCGTATTTATTTTTTGATAATTTAGCATCAGGAAAAACTTCAGCTACTGATAATAAATATCTAAAAAGAGTAGCTGAAAAAATACTCGAATTAAGAAAATACGGGCAGGATGATAATCTAGGAACAGGATATGCACAGGCCATCGATCTTTTTGCTACCGGGAAAGCTGTAACGTTTATTCAGGGAATTTGGACAATACCATCAATCAGGAAAGCAAATCCTAATTTAAAATTCGATATGTTTCCTTTTCCTGCAGATATCGAAAAAAATACCAGGGTTATTTATGGAGTTGATTTTGCTTTAGCTGCCGCAGCTAAGGGCAAACATCTTAAAGAGGCCAATAAGTTCATAGGATTCTTTTCAAGAACAGATATTGCTCAAATCTATGCAAATAAAGATGGTTCTCCTTCATTAATTAAAGGTGTAAAAGTTCATACAAAAGAAATAGCAAAACTTACAAAATTATTAAATGAAGGAAGATCCTTTGAATGGTTAAATTTCCATTGGCCTCCCGGAGTTTTTGATGAGAGTCATAAAATTGCTCAATCTCTAGTTGCTACGCAGGATGTTAATGCTTATTTAAAGGATGTAGATGAGATTTTTAAGAATAAGTAATTAGTATAGAAAAAATAATATGGAAGTTCCTTTTAAAAGAAGGGAACTTCCTGTTTTAAAGTGCGCTCGGCGTGGCAAACTTGCTGATTTTCTGATATAGAAGAGAACTTATCATTTATGGTAGTGAAAATACGGATATACGGTGAATGGAAATATTAAATCCGGATGTTTTTATATCGGTGCAGGGACATGGATGAAATGAGAAACTGTGGTGAGAAAATATATGGCCCTAAACGGCTGCTTGCAGCGTGGCGGCGGGTAAAAAAAAGAATGCCGGGGCAGGAGGAATAGACAAGGTGACTATACAGGACTTTGAATATAGGAAAGGTGAACTATTGGAAATAATATACAGCAGGCTTAAGGCGGATATGTTTCTCTTAAGTTTATTTAACTTAGCTGTCGATTGGCAAGCGGTTTGTCTTGCAGATACGAGCCGTTATGTAGGGAGGGGTAGCCTCTAATGAGGCTGCTTCTACCGGGCTGAGCTATCTTTATGGGAATTAATATACAACAAAAACTAAAAAAAAATAAAAATGGATTGCAATATATTTTATTTACAATTCCAGGAGTTGTATTCTATTCTATTTTTTTTGTTTTTCCTGCTATAATGGGATTTAGTCATAGTCTTACCGATTGGAATGGTCTTAGCAGGAAATTTAATTTCATTTGGCTAACAAATTATTTTAACCTACTAAGTGATCATAGGGTTATCCGTTCTTTATCGTTTACTTTTTATTATACCTTTTTATTACTTATTTTTACTATTATGATTTCGATTATTCTAGCGTTATTGCTTAATATGAAGATTAAATTTCAGATTTTCTTTAGAGCAATTTACTTTTTTCCGGCAATATTGAGTCTGATTACTGTGGGCCTAATCTGGAATGAAATATATTATCGTGTTTTGCCAAAGTTTGGTGCATTCTTAGGAATTGGTTTATTATCAAAAAATATTTTATCAAATATTAATACAGCTAAATATGGTATTTTATTTGTCAACCTCTGGCAGGGTGTTGCCATTCCAACAGTTCTTTTTATTGCCGGATTGCAAAGTATTCCTTATGAACTGTATGAGGCTGCAATAATTGACGGTGCCAATCCTTTTCAAAAGTTTTACAAAATAACAATTCCTTTTCTTATCCCTATATTAAACATTGTTTTTATTATTACTTTACGTAATGGGTTAACTACCTTTGATTATATTAAAGCCATGACAAATGGCGGGCCCGGCAGAGCTACAGAATCGGTAGCTCTTTTAATTTA
>JAADHF010000014.1 GCA_013151965.1 Spirochaetota bacterium | reverse complement strand
CTTCCGCTCTCGCTGTCCATCTGGTAGCGGACATCTGCGGTTCCTGAAGGATTTGTCCAGCCCCAGGCCGGCGTAGTGTCGTTTGTCGGAGTTGTTCCTGTAAAGCTGTCGGGAGGGTCTAAGGGTGTTAGGTCCACTGTAATGGCATAGCTTCCGGAAAGAGACCAGTTGCCTGCTGCATCCTGTACCTGGACATAGAGGGTATGAGTCGTTTCCGTCAGAGGGGTGCCGGGAGTATACGATGTTACAGCACTTCCTGCAGTAGTCCAGCTTCCGCTCTCGCTGTCCATCTGGTAGCGGACATCTGCAGTTCCTGAAGGATTTGTCCAGCCCCAGGCCGGCGTAGTGTCGTTTGTCGGAGTTGTTCCTGTAAAACTATCGGGAGGGCTTAAGGGCGTTATGTCCACTGTAATGGCATAGCTTCCGGAGGCAGACCAGTTTCCTGCAACATCCTGAGCCTGAACATAGAGGGTATGAGTCGTTTCAGTTAGAGATGTGCCGGGGGTATACGATGTTATAACACTTCCTGCAGTAGTCCATCCTCCTGCACTTTCGCTGTCCATCTGGTAACGGACATCTGCAGTTCCTGAAGGATTCGTCCATGTCCATGCCGGCGTAGTATCGTTTGTCGGAGTTGTTCCCGTTACTACAGGAGCATCGGGGGGATTGGTGTCATCGTACATATCCACTGCAATGGAAGATTCACGTCCGGCCTTATCGGTCGCCGTTACTGTAACTATAAGTTTGTCCGTCATATTCAGATCATAAGGGTTAAAGGTAAAGGTGAAGGTTCCGGCTGTCAGGTCGTATGTTGAAATTGTAGCGCCGTAAGATGGAGCTGTAGGCCATTCGACTACATAGACAAGTGAATCGAAATTGTCAGTGTCATCGATTGCAATGGTACCGCTTATTGTAGTATCTGCCTGAACAACAGAAGAGTACCATTGATCGTACGATGTAATGGCAACCTGGGGACCTTCCGCCGAATCGATAAGCTGGCGTGTCTCGCTGGAGACATGGCCGTTTAAGTCTTCTGCACTGAATTCAAGGTACTGGTTTCCCTTTTTGCCGATTAATGAGGCCTCATCATAAAAGGAGCCTGTAGCGGGGTTAAATGTAAACTTGTCCAGCTTGTAAGTACCGTCGGCCTGCGGAGTTACGGAACTTAAATCGAGTTCTCCCGAAAGTCCTGCAGGTGATATCTGCCATGAGAGCTTTTTTACATTATCCGTAGATGCAGTGCCGTTAGCGTTAAGAACAGTTCCTGTTATATTAAGTATAATCCCATAGGTCAGAAGATTTACCGGAGAAGTAAGACTTATATAAGGACCGGATGTATCTTCCTGCAGTGTAATGGTTTTCTCTGTGGTATTGTCGTTTTTATCCAGGACTGTAAAAGTGATTATCTGAACGCCGGATAAGCCTATGGTAGATATCTCCATGGAAAAAGTTCCTGTTTTGGAATCGTATGTAAAGGTTTTATCCTCCGGGTCTATTGTATAGGTACCGTCCTCTGCAAATGTTACTGTTCTGTTGAGCCTGGATACATCCAGAACGGTCATAGTAAGAGATTTAACAAATCCTTTGTTATCGCCGTCCTTTAAAGCCGAATCTGAAAGAGTACCCGTCATGGTTATCATGCCTTTATATGCACTGTTCGTTTTCGGTGTAATAATTGTCAGTTGGGGTGCTATTTCATCTTCTACGACTGTCACAAGAGATTCATCGATTGGAAGTGGGCAGGATACCAATGTAAGAAATATAGTAGCTGTAATAACTGCAATACCGGTAAGGATTCCGAACCGTCTGTAATTTGGAAAAAACATCTATTCTTCCCCCTCTGTAAACAAGACAGAAGCTCCCGGAGAATTTGCCTCTGCACCGCGGGACGAAGCTCCTGCTTTCTTTAAGTATGAGTACCTCTTTTTAAGAGAGGGGTTCAGCGCAGAGGCTTTTGCAAAGTATGCGGCCGCTTTTTCATAATTTTCCAGTTCGTAGTAGCATTTGGAAATATTAAGAAGAACATTGATGTAGGTTTTTGATTTTTGCCTGCCTGTTTTTAAAAGGCGTTCTTCTGCTGTATGGAAACCGCGCAGGGCATTTTGGTATTCCTCTTTTAGAAAAAACACGCTGCCAAGATTAATTATAGGATTCAGGTAGTTTCTATCCATGGATAAAGCCTGGTTAAAGGCCTTCTGTGCCTGTGCATAACGTCCGTATTTAGCAGCGATTATACCGAGCCTGTTAAAGCTGCGTTTGTTGCCGGTTTTTGCTGCTGTTTCGGAATAATTTTTAATAATAAGATCAACGAGGCTCTCGATGGTATTTTTATAATTAGATGTAATGTTTGCTTTACTTCCGTACTGAAGCCCTAAATCCGTCTCCCGCAATCCGACGGGACGATAGATTTCCTGTGCTTTCTTTGTAAAGTAAATTCCCTGGTTATCCGGATCGTTATCAAACTCCCTGAACTCCTCTATTCCTGTCCTCCAGGCATCGAGAAAGGATTTTGTTCCGATCATGGTGATTTCCACAGGTACCCAGAGTTTCCCGTTTATGCTTAGCGTCATGCGCTTATCCGGATGGACAAGTTTGTAGGAGTTGGAAGGAATCTGCGTATTAAAGGCTGAATATATATGACCCGGAACGGTAATAAAGGCAGTTTCTATTCCCACAGTTTCCATAAGTGAATTGTATAGGACGGTAAGATCATCACAGTCTCCTGTAAGTCTCTTCAAGGTATCCCTTGGCAGGCTTATCGAATCCACTGTCAGCGGATTTCCCTGTGCTTCGGTAAAGGGAGAAGTCGGGTCTACCTGGTAGATCAATCCGATTTCCTTTAATGCATAGAAAACCTCTATACCCATCTGTAAAGGCTTGCTGAAACCTTTTACTATATAATTTTTTGCCGACTGCCGGATAAAGCTTGCATAATTTCGAAGTGCACTATCTGCAGGGGTAATAAAAGCAGCAACTTTGTTATTATCATCCCATGTAAGGGCGGTTTTATCGTAAAGGTCATAGGAGATAGAGAAGTTTTGTGTGGCAGCCTTTCTCCTGGAAAGATAACTGACCTTAACTTCTCCTGTAAGAGGTGTTGTCCCCTCTGTTTTAAAAACCTCTTCGTTAAATGTTGCATAGAGGTCTATTGTTTTCTCCTCTCCCGGTGCAAGCGAGGTTATTGTAGCTGCCTTTGTCGGTGAATCCATAAAACCTGCCTGATAGAAGGAGACATCGATATCATTAATATTGAACTTCTCTATATTGGTTATGGTTATCTTTCCTATCGGATGTTTAACATAGTAACTCTGCATGGCGGCAAATAGAGACGGGATAGAAGCTTTGGTGAATTTTATACTTCTTATAATTGCTCTCGGTGCATCGGGGTCTTCACCGAACCGGTAGCTTCCCGAAAATCCGACGCTGTAAATAAAACCATTAAAGCGTTTAAGCGGCGACAACGAATACAAATATTTAACGCTCGGATGAATTGCGATACTCATATTGTACGAAGGATCAAGGGCAATCCGGATACCCGAAGATGCGATAAGGTTAGTGGAACCGCGTACCTGTTCCGGATCCAGTTTGGGGAAAACAACTTCGCCTATCCCGCCTGCTATTTCGGCGCCAAGCTCGAAACTCTTGGAGAACCGGTTAGAATATCCGATGCCGATCAAACCATACCATTGAGTATGCTGCCATTTTTCCATGTTATCCCTCTCAGGTGTTATAAACTGGATGAGTCCGGCTTGAACAAGGGGATATAAAACAGGCAGAAATGGAAGCGGCATCCTTGTAACAGCAGAGATATCATAATACATGTTAAAATCGGTATTATAATCTGTAAATGGAGTGAGGTTCTGATATTCTGCACCGATAGATAAATTGTATTTGTACAGGTCATTGTAGTTTGATGCATTGTCCTGGGAAAAACAAACAACTGTGGTGAATATTAAAAATAACGGCAATACTCTTTTTACCATAATGTTAACTCCACCTTTATTGTTTACTGTAAATAACTATACCATATATTAAAGCATGTAACAATTAGTCACGATATTATTTTAAAAGAATTCATTCACGATAATTGATATTTTGGATATATTTTGGGAAACTAATGGAATAAGATCGTTATTGTTTTTCTTCGGAAATGATTTTAGGCCGGAATGAAGGATATGTATTCTGTCCCGGCAATGCAAAGTTTCACAGTAACTTTTCCTTTAAGTCTTTCTCCAGGTTCAAGAACAATTAAACCCAATTCTTTTCTATTAAAGGCATCTGTTAATGATGATACTGGTTCAAGTGCAATAAAATCACATTTCCCGGGGGCAAAGACCTGAAGAAAGGAAAATATTTCCCCTTCCATGTTCAATAAAACAGAAAGGCCGGAATCCATATCTGTCAGTGTGCACCGCTTTTCATCCAGGAGATAGCCGATATCGATTTCTCGTCCATTTATCGGAGATGGTTTACGGAAGTCATAGGGTGATCCCTGTACGGGTAAATATCTTCCGGTGGGAAGAAGCTTCTCATCTACTTCGAGATAACGGCGGGCAGAAATCTGCAGGAATAAACTGCCGGGAGAAGCTCCGGGCAGGGAAAAGTAGGGATGCCATCCAAAAGCAGCAGGAGCTTTACAGTCACCCTGATTCGTAATTTCCAGGGCAAGTGTAAAGGAATCTTCATCGATCTTATAGGAAATTCGAATGGAGACTAAAAACGGATACCCCGGTTCATCTCTGGTTTCATAGAACAGTGTCAGTTCCTCATATTTTTGAGTAACTGTGGAAACGGGTTTAAGAACTTTTTTATATAGAAAACCATGGACTGCATCATTATACACCTTATCATTAACCGGGAAAGAATATTCCCTGCCATTAAACCGGTATTTTCCGCCCGGTATTCTATCATTAAATGGGAAGAGGATTCTTCCTCTGAAAAGGGGATTTAAGAGAATTTCCTCATCACTGTCAGACTTAAGAATCGAAAGACAAATTCTATTTTCCCTTTCTGCAGGGAGATTCTTCTCTGCAGAAAGGCGTGTTCCAACGGAAAGATTTATTCCTGCGGGAAGATTTATTCTGTGAACCATCCCCCCGAGTTCAGGGATAATATCAGCTTCCGCTCCCGTTTCGGAATGTTCAAGTATGATATGTAACAGGCCGTTTTTATCCGTATGCGATCTCATTAAGATTTATGCTTCCGCAGGTCAGCCTGTAAACTCGTTGCCGACTTTCCTTGCACGTTCCGGTTTATCCAGATCGATGCCGAGCCGGATTCCTGCCTCGCCTAAGAGATTCCAGCCGGCGGCAAGCTGCAGATAGGAAGAAAAATCTCCGTAATCCGGTATTACGAAGGTAGGAAACCGTGTCGGACGGGAAGCTACAGCAACTACCTTAAGTCCTACTCCCGAAACGAGTACGCGCATGAATTTCTCTTCTTCTTCGGGAAACGGTTCTATCAGGACAACTGTTTCATCCGGGTTCATTACCTCTTCGATACCGTGCACTGCATAGGTTCCTTCGAGGTAGTCGGATTTTTTTCGTGTTATCTCATTGGTCTTAAGTGTAAGTTCCTCTGCAACCCCGTTATTGCGGCCTGCAAAGTATACAACATGTGCACCGGCAACGGCTCTTATGATTTCTTCGGGGCACGAAGCCGCAAAGGTTTCCCCGATGAGAGAACCAAGCTTTAAAAGATCGGGAAGTCTTTTTTCGTTTCTGATCCTGAAAAGGATATCGTAAAAGAGGGCCTGTTCCATAACCGACTTGGTTGCTGCAACTGCAAGTTCCTTTCCGCATTGCAGTATATAGGCCTGGCCGGCTTCCTGCATTATAGGTGTATCGCTGTTTGCAACAACCCCTATAGTACCGGATTTGCCTTTGGCCTTAAGGCGGCGGATAAGGAGAACTCCCTCTGCTGTTTTTCCTGAGTTGGATGCTACAAAGACCGTTGTGTCTGTAAGATCATATTCTGATGCCTGCATACCGCCTTCCGTATAAATCACCTCTTTGTAGTGATGTTTCCATGCCTGGTAAATTGTGTTTTTTGCAGGAAAGATCCGTGAAGACCCCTCGCCGCTTAAGAGAACACGATTATACGGAATTGTTATGTCCCTGATCTTTTCTACTGCGATTCTTTTAACGACTGAAGCGGTTTCTGCCATCTCCCGTATAAGATGATATTTGCTGTTCTTTTCCTGTTTAATATCCATTCTTACTATTCTCCCTTAAAATTGATTTCAAAGTAATATACCGTACCTGTCCAGCCTGCCCACAAGAGGGTGTATATATGTAAGAAATTCCTCTGTCATAAAATTACCACCCGATGAAATAAAATTATCCGGAAGGGGTTTTGCCTTTCCGGCAGCCTCTGCAAGCGGGAATTTACCGTATTTCACCCTGTACGGTTCCGAAGATAAACGGTTTATGCTTATCATTACACCGCTTATTTCCTGCAGTGCATATTCAACGGCTGTTCTGCCGCAGGTGTATGCTTCTTTAAGGTCTGTTTCGGAAGCTCTGTCGATTGCACACATGGGAAGAGATTCGGTAATCTGAAATTCACCGCGGTAACCTGTTTCCTTATTTATAAGGCGGTGCAGATTAAATGCCGCACTGGCTCCTCCCATAGCACCGAACTCGGTATTGGCAAAGTTATCCCGGGCAGAACCGGCGGATACCGGTGTACCGTCTTCCCAGAGGGTGCCCTCACCGATAACTATGGAACACCAGCCGATATTTTTAATTGTTTCGGTTACATCTTTTAAGACCTTGTCATGGTTCAAAGGCCGTTCGGGCATGTATATAAGATGCGGGGCATCCTCCGGCCGGGTTTTTGCAAGTGCACCTGCCGCTGCAAGCCAGCCGGAATCCCTTCCTATCGTCTGAAAAATAACGTATTTATCCACTTTCTGCATATCGGCGGCAAGCCGGCCTGCCTGCTGTACGGAAACGGCTATGTAGCGTGCAGCGGATGGGAACCCGGGTGTGTGGTCGGTACCGTAAAGGTCGTTATCTACTGTCTTTGGAATACCCACACAGGTAAGTTCATAATTAACTTCCTTGCAGTATTTTTCCACTCGATATATGGTATCCATTGTGTCATTTCCTCCGATGAGGAAAAAATAATGAATATCGTATTTCTTTAAGATTTCCTTTACATCTGGAAGTTCTTCCTTTTTTAATTTTTTCCTGCACGAACCGAGCGCTGAACCGGGTGTTCCCTTTAACCTCTTAATTACGGATGCTGATACCCGGTGGAAGTCTATGAACGATTCTTCCAAAAATCCCTCTATACCAAAGCGCATCCCGTAAACATGAGCAAAATCTTCATTTTGCAGGCAGGTTTCCACGATTCCCGCAAGGCTCGAATTAATAACCGAGGTAGGCCCTCCGGACTGGCCTATAATCAAATTTCCTTTTTTCATACAAGCTCCTCCTCGATAAGCTGCTGTATTACTTTATGCATAATCATATATGCGGATCCAAGAATAGGAATTCCCTGTTCTTCCAATAACCTGATGGGAATACCGGAGGGGGATAAAGCTCCGGAAAGTTCCCTTATGAAAATTTTTGTGGTTTCTTCTTTATTCTTTAACCGTTCATTTACGACTGCAATTACTTCGGGATCCAGAAGAAGATACGCGGTAACCGCACTACGTATAGCGGCAGAAAGAGAGTCTTCTCCCATTTCCCGGAACAGCTCGCCTGCAGCACCCCTCGCACCTCTGTAAAGTTTTCCGTCAAAAAATATTCCGGCTCCTGCGGAATCAGGATTCCCGGTTAACAGGAAAGTAAGCAGATTTTTATATTCTCCTCTGAAAAATGTGTATGCATAGTATGCCGCACAATTTGCATCATTTTCCACAATAAAAGGGAATTCAGGAGGGAGCAGTTTCTTAATTTCCATGGTGAAGTTGGGGAGCTGCCAGTCGAAATCTTCGGAAACAAGTATGTCTCCTCTTTCGGATATTACAGAGGAAACGGAAATGCCGATTCCCTTTAATGCAGGATAATCCTTTATTGATCGGTTTATTTCTTCTACTATTGTACCAGGAATCTGTCCGGGGCGGTTGGTGTCTATCCGGAGAGTTCTCGTGCTGCGTATCCTGCCTTGAAAATCTAAAATAGAGCGGATTATCTTATCAGGACGGATTGCAAGGCCTGCGAAAAATGCATATTCCTCATTTATTACAAGAAGTTCCTTGCGTTTTCCTCCTATGGAGGAGGAATGTCCTTTGCCCCAGAAACGTACAAGCTGTGCGTCTTTAAAACTGTGCATCAGATTAGAAATGGTGGAAGG
Source organism: Spirochaetota bacterium (assembly GCA_013151965.1). Taxonomy (GTDB): domain Bacteria; phylum Spirochaetota; class Spirochaetia; order SZUA-6; family SZUA-6; genus SZUA-6. The sequence continues at coordinate 453 of JAADHF010000014.1, read as the reverse complement.
GCGTAAATTCAGGCTGCCTGCGATTTGTACCTGTGATATCGGTCCCTCATGCCAGATGAGAGAAAATATTCTTTTCTGGTTGTCATGTTTTATTTGTTTCTGGTGTATACTCACCGCCTGTTCGTCCTATATTAGTTCATTCGATGAATGAACTAATTGATCAAATATACAATGGGAAGGAAGCTCTGTCAACAGGGCCCTGTTGACACGCACGCAGGTCACTGTCCTATATTGAATTCCCATCCTCTTCATAAAGTCTGCAGCCTGTATTGACCTTGTATTACATCAAAGGTAAAGTTAAGATATAAAAAGTAAGGGTATTATCATTTGGAGGATAAGAATCAGGCAGTTCCAATGTCGGGGCTTCCACCCTAATAAGGTTTTTAAATTTTCTTGCCGCTCTCCTTATAAACGGAGGGGTAATAGGAAAAGTCAGTGTACGAAAACTTGATT
>JAADHF010000086.1 GCA_013151965.1 Spirochaetota bacterium | reverse complement strand
AAAATCATTTTTCTTCAAAAATTATTCATGATATGTTAATATTTGCGTATAGATAAATGGACTTTTTATAATAATTAAACGGCTATTAATTCTTGTAGGAGGAAACCATGAAAAAAAAGAGTATCTATAAACGGGTCATATTGTGCGGCATTCTTGTAATTCCGGTAATTATTACAATTTCTCTTGCCGGATGTCCGGAAGTCATTACTCCATCGCCGCTGTCTGCCGGCCCAACCCTTGGAGGGGTCGGCTTCCACTCATGGCCTAACTACTTTATCTACAAAGATGCTGTATTGGATTATACGAATATTGCGAATCCGGTAAAAGAGGGTACAGAGGTAACCGATGCAGTAGTAACTGTAAAGAATGACGACACCGGTATCTCGGCAACTCTTGCCTATACTCCGCCGGGGGAAAGTTTTTACCTTGTGGGATCCTATACTGTGACAGAGGATTTTCCCCATACAGCAGGACAGCACATCTCGGCCACGATAACGGCCGGGGAAGATACATTTACCGGAAAAAGTACCGAAACACCGGATGCAACTACTGCCATTACATCACCCTCCAATAATGAAAGTATTTCCCAGCCCTTCGATATTACATGGACAACGACACAGGGCACTACGGCACTTCCGGTTAAGGGAATACTTTACATAACAAATCTTACGGATGATATTTATCAATGGCCGGTAGTAACTCTAAACGACGGATCATACACTGTAAGCGGGCTTCCTGCAGGGAATTACACTTTAAAAGTCGTTCCTGTGAATGTTATGAATTTCACCAATGCGGACGGTGATACTGTGGACTTTGTATCGTACATTGCAACAACAGAAATTATCATATCAACAAGTGTTACCATTCAATAGTATTATAGGATACCGGGGTTTATATCCGGTGTATCAGGAAGGCATTAAACGGCAAATAACGGCACATTACAGATAAAGTTTAAGTTAATAGAAACATAGCATAAAGCGGTATTTCAAATATTCCATTGTGCAGATTAAAATTCGACAGACCCGCACGAAACATTACTTCAGGTTTATAACGATTCTTATAAACAAGCAGGCTCTTACTCTTTAAACTTTTCCCCGATTTAATTTCTACCGGTATTACTGAATTTTTAGAATTAGTCAGAAAATCAACTTCTGCTTTCCCCTCGCTCTTCCAGAAATATAAACTTTTATTTATCCCTGCCATCAGGTGCTGGGCGGCAAAATTTTCTACTAAAGCCCCTTTAAAATGAGTAAATATCTCTGCACCATGGATTAGAACAGAGGGATTTAGTTCGGACATTGCTCCGATAAGCCCGACATCGAGAAGATAAACTTTAAAATGACTATGCGTCGTATATGCAGATAGAGGTAGAAATGGTTTTTTTACATTATATACCATATAAATTAATCCGCAGCTTTTAAGCCAGTTCAGGGCATTTTCATAGTCTCTGCCCCGGGCACTATTCTTTACTGCAGTAAAAATAAATTTCTTGTTATCCTTTGCAAGCTGTGAAGGAATGGACTGCCAGATTAATGAAAGTTTGATAATTTCATTTTTTTCTGCATATTTTGTAAAATCCAGCAGGTAAGCATTTAATATCTCTTCCTGTGTTTTTCTGACGAGTTTAAAATCTCTCATATCTATATATATTTTAACCGCTTCAGGCATCCCGCCGGTTAAGAGATAAACCTTTAACAGTTCCGTTAAATCCTCATGAAAAATCTTCGGCAATGCTTCTTTTCTCTTAAATGCATTTGTTATGAGCCTTAAATACTCTTCTTTTCCGAGTGCTAATAAAAATTCATCTATTGTCATGGGAAAGAGATCGAGAAAATTTACCTTGCCAACAGGAAATGTACCTTTATTTGAGATTTTTATGCCTAACAGAGAACCCGCAGATACTATGTGATATTCATGTCCATCCTCGTAGAAATATTTTAATGAATTAAGGGCTGCACCGGATACCTGTATTTCATCCAGTATGATCAGTGTATTGTTTTTTTCTATCTTACTCCCGTTTATTATTTCTAAATATTCAATAATCCTCTTTAAATTAAAATCCTTTTCGAATATTTCCGAAAGACCCTTATCTTTTTCAAAATTAAAATATGCATACGATTTATACTCTCCTGCAAATTCCTTTAGAAGATATGTTTTCCCTACCTGTCTTGCTCCCTGTAATATAAGAGGCTTACGCATTTTGGAGTTTTTCCAATTCAGGAGCTCTGAATAAAGCTTTCTTCTCATATTATTTATTATAAGGTAAAATTAGATAAAAATCAAGGTTATGTTCTTATTTTGTTATAAAATGCCAATTATTCATACCAATAATGTGAATAAATGGCTATATTACGTTCCAATAATGTGATTTAACTGAAGGCAGCGGCAACATAATTAATGTATCTCTATAAAGATATCTCAGGCAGGCTTGCCTTTTTCGGAATGTGAACTTACAATGACGATTAAGGAGGGAGATTGAGGTAATTATGAATATATACGAACAGATCGGACGGCTGGTGGAACAGGGAAGAAGGGCTGTACTTGTAACCGTTGCGGAAACCTATTCCGGTTCACCGGGGAAAGAAGGATTTAAACTCCTTTTAACACCGGACGGAACGGTGACCGGCACGGTTGGCGGCGGTGCTGTAGAACATCAGGCAATCGAGGAGGCTAAAAAGCTTCTAAAATTAAGAAAAAACAGGATACTGCCAATAACGCTTAAAGACGAGGGAATGGAATGCGGCGGTAAAATGACACTTTTTTTTGAATATATCGAAGGTAAAAGAAATTTTATCCTTTTCGGCGGCGGGCATATCGGCAGAGCCCTGAAACCTGTTCTGGAATCGGCAGGTTTCCGTGTTACTGTGTTCGACTCCCGGCCGGAGACAGAGGATTATTTTAAAAAAGGTAAGGATAGCATCGGTAATACAGAAGGCGGGGTAATTATAGGGGATTATAACAGGCTTTCAACAATCAATGATGAAATTGAAATGGCTGATTTCTGCTTTATAGCAACCCATGGGCATGATTATGATTTTACCGTGCTGAGCCAGCTGCTTAATCTAAAGAAAGTTTTTAAATATATCGGTATGATAGGATCCAAAACCAAAGCAGCGGTTCTTTTTAAGAAGTTGGAGAAAAAAGGACATTCGATACCGGATTATCTATATTCACCGGCAGGTATAAAAATCGGCGGTGATACTGCCGGCGAGATCGCGATATCCATTGCCGCCGAGGTTGTTGCCATAGCGAATGGAATGGATACGATTCATATGAGAATAAACCCCGGGCTGCGTGCGGATGATAATAATGTTCAGAGGTTCGTATAGATATGCCTGTCCGGGATAAAGACTTCGGGAAACTTGTATGATCAATTTTGTAAGTGATATCTCCGTGGAAGGGATGCTTTACGGCTATACGGTAAGGTCACCGGTTTCCAGAGGCAGGATATCTTCTATTAAAATACCGAAACTTCCCGAAGGGTTCGGTACTGTTACACCGGAGGATATACCCGGGAGCAGGTTTATTTCCATGTCCCGCAGTACGGTATATAATGGTGATTTTCACGCGGATAATGTGTATACAGGTAAAGAGGGGTCGGAGCGGCAGAGAAATTATTGCTTAAAAAGGCCCTGGCTGGCAGATGAATATGTAAACTATACCGGAGAACCGGTACTTCTTATAGCGGGTCCTGAAAAAGATACGCTTTTATCATTTGTATCCGGAATAATAATCGATTACAAAGAGGAGACGTCTGTTATTCGGACGGCAGAAGCTGAGACAGAGGCTGAGTATATCTGTGTAACTCTCTCGAGGCGGAGAGGTAATGTTGATGAAGCTTTTAAACGTGCCTATCAGGTTGTGGAAGAAGAATACAGTACAGGGGCGCAGAGGCATTTTTACGAAGAAGTACAGGGAGCGTTTTCTTTCTGGAATGGTAAATCACTGCTGATATACAGTAATACACAGGATCCTTTTGGAGTCAGAAGGGCTCTGGCGTTTCTTTTAAAGATACCGGAAAGGAGGATAAGAGTCGTGGTTCCTCCTGTTGACAGCGCCGGGTTTGCGGAGATAATGGGTTCTGCCTTTAAAAATACGGATAATTCAACAAAAACTTCGGGGCATACAATTGTACCGGCAGCCTGTTACGGCGAAAGGATTGATAAATCAACATTGTATCTAAACCCGGGTTTTAACGGGAGACTCGAAGATTCCATAGTTATAGCCGGGCATGCTGCCCTTTTGTCCTTTAAAACGGGAAAGCCTGTTAAAATGGTATATGATTCCGATGAAGATTTTAAATATACGGCAAAACGTTATCCGGTAATCTCCAGATATAAGACTGCCCTGGACCAGGCAGGTGACCCGATCGGAATCAAGGTAGAAATAGTGATGGATGCAGGCGCCTATGCCCACGGAGCGGTTGATGTGCTTAAGCGTGCGGTTATTATGGCAGCGGGCAGTTACAGATTTCCCAATCTTGAAATTACCGGAAAACTTGTAAGAACAAACAGGGTTCCTTTCGGGCCTTCGATAGGGATGGGTGCGCCTCAGGCATTTTTAGGAATAGAACTGCATACTGCGCGTCTTTCGGAGATTGCACAAATGGATCCGTATATCTGGAAGAAGAAATACATTATTAAAAAAGACGGCATGCTCTCTTCCGGATTCAGACTTCCGGATTACCGGGGAGCGGCTAAAGTCCTCGACAGTGTTGTTCGCTGTTCCGATTTTCAGAGAAAATATGCCGCTTATGAAACGTCTAAAAAGAGGAGAACCTCTCTTTCCGGTTTAATTGCTCCGTTACGGGGGATAGGCCTGTCTCTCTGTTTTCAGGGAATCGGGCCTGTCAGAGATTCCGTTAAAAACACAGGGAATCAGAGCAGTACACATGGGAGTAGAGACGGCATAATTTCAGATGATAAATTTCGAAGGTATTCGCTTAAATTCAGCCTGGGCAGGGATGAGAATGTAAAGGTTTTCTCTACACTTCAGGATTACGAATTTGTGCAGTCCTCTGTTTTATCGATTGTTAAAGAGGAACTGGGTTTAAAACAGGCAAAGGTTTCCATATCACCTGTAGATACGGAAAAAGTTCCGGATACAGGGCCTGCAATGCCGCTCCTGGAATCTGCAGTTTCCGGAAAGCTGCTTAATGACTGTATCTCAGCTATACGGAAAAAACGTTTTAACAGTTCTCTGCCCGTCGAGGTAAAAAAGTTTTATTCGCCGGAAGCAGCAGTTAAAAAGCTTATAGCAAACAGGGCTGTTGTCCCCTTTACATCTGTTTCATGGGCTGCAGTCGTGACAGAGATAGAACTGGATCCTCTGACTTTCGAGGTTTATTATAGAGGGATCTGGGTTTCCATCGACGGCGGAAAAATTACCGCAGAGGAGGTCGAAAAAGAGCGTGTTAAGCAGGACATACTGATAGGCCTTAATCTGGCATCGGATTACCGGATTTACAGTATAGGGGCACTGCCGGAAATAAATGTTGTATTTGTCCCTGTGGAGGAGAGCAGGAACTTTATTTTTAAGGGCGTACATGAACTGGCTGTTTCATCTGCCGCACCTTCTTATATCGCTGCGGTAACGCAGGCATCAGGATTCTATCCCAACAATCTGCCTGTTACACCTGTAACAATAGAGAAATACCTTGAAAATATCGAATAGATTCGAGAGAAGAAAATGAAAATTACATTTAAACTCAACGGGGAAAATACGGCAATAGAGGCATCTCCATGGAAGAGACTTATAGATATACTGCGGGATGATTTCGGACTTAAAGGGACAAAGGGAGGATGCGGCAGGATACATTTTGATTTGTGTCTTGTTATAATAAACGGTAAAACCGTAAATTCATGTCTGGTACCCCTTTTTCAGCTGGAAAATGCAGAGGTAATAACAGTAGAAGGCATCGGACTTATAAAAGATTTTCCTGATATCAATTTAATCGTAAAAGAAGTTTTGCATAATAAACTGACATACAGGAGCGGCGATATTATAATTGCAGTCAAGGGGCTTTTTCTGGAAAAAAATATTCCCGGTGAAGATGATATAATAGATGCCCTTTCCGGTATTGCCTGTATAGGTATAGATTATCAGAGTATTATGGACGGAATAAAAAGGCTTGCAAATATGAAAGGCAGGAGAAGACGTGCCTATATATACTAAGGAACCCGGGGTTCTTTTCCCCCGCAATGTAAAGGAACTTCTTAATCAGTACAATGAAAATCCCGGAAGTGTAATCTTTGCAGGCGGGACCGAAATACTGACGAAGGGCAGGGATAAACCGGATCTGCCTGCCGGTACGGTAATCTCATTAAAATATGTCACTGAATTAATGAAAGTAGTGCGGCGGGAAAGGTTCCTGGAAATCGGAGCGGCAGTGCCTCTTTCTAAAATCGTAAGTATCGGCAACCGGGTTGTTCCCACGGTTTTGTATAACTCGATCCTGTGTTCCGGGTATCCGGGAATAAGGAACCTTGCAACAATCGGAGGGCTGCTTTGCTCATCTTCCGCTTCGGAAGTGCTGACTGTTTTACACGCCATGGATGCACAGCTGGAAGTAAGGAGTACTCTGCATACGGGCTGGGTATTGATCTCAAGTTTTAAAAAAAGAGAGGGGAAAAGCATACTTTCGAAAAATGAAATCCTTACGCGGATCAGGATCCCTTATGGAGACTGGAACCGGTCTTATTCCAGGGTTGTCCGGATAAATCCGGTCAGTGTTTATCCGGGGATTAGCGGGACCTCTCTGCAGACGAATCCGGAAGCCTGTCCGGCGGTAATTTTCTCTGCACTTGCAAGGGTATCGAAAGACAGCCTGGAGGATATCCGTTTTGCATTCGGCGGATTAGGCAGACAAATAATCCGGGAACGCAGTATCGAAATTGCCCTTATAGGAAAAAAATTACCCCCTGCCGGCAGAGATCCCGATATTCTCGAGAAACAGGTAGAAGAGCTGCTGCGCAGCCGTTCGGAGCAGGGAACACCCGCAGGCAGAGAAACTCCGGGCAGGCTGGGATTATTAAAATCCGAAGCTGCATATAAAATTGCCGCCATGAAAAGAATTTTGCTCTGGTTTTTAAATAATCTGGAATATCCGGATTATTTACAGCAGATGAGAGGTTTACAGAATCGGCAAAGAAAATTATATTTCTGATATCTGGGAGGAATAAAGTGTCCGGTTTTGTCCATCTTCATACTCATTCTGATTTTTCCCTGCTCGACGGGGCGGCATCGATAGAAGGGCTTGTCAGAAAAGCCGTTTCCTTAAAGATGCCTGCATTGGCTTTAACAGACCATGGTAATATGTTCGGTGTCTTAAAATTTTACAAGGAATGTTTAAAAAACAAAATAAAGCCGGTAATCGGATCGGAATTTTATATTGCACCCGGGTCCCGTTTTAAAAAATCGGGAACGGAAAAGGGAACGCGTCATTTTCATATGGTGCTGCTTGCAAGAAACGAAGAAGGTTATAAGAATCTCATCAAACTTTCTTCCCTTGCATACACGGAAGGATTTTATTATAAACCGAGAATAGATAATGAGCTTCTGGAAAAATATTCGGCCGGCCTTCTGTGTTTGTCCGGCTGCCTTGCCGGTGAAATCCCCAGACTGCTTGCAATAGACAGAATTAAAGAAGCCGGAGAACTTGCTTTGTACTATCAGGGTATTTTCGGTAAAGATAATTATTATCTGGAGCTCCAGGATCACGGCATAGAAAATCAGAAAAAGGTAAACAGAGGGCTCCTGGAAATTCACAGGAAGACAGGAATCCCGCTTGCGGCAACGAATGATGTTCATTATCTGGATAGAGACGATGCCCGTGCGCAGGATATTCTTATATGTATAGGCACGAATAAAAAGGTAAATGAGGGAAAAAGGCTTAAGTTTGAGTTTCCTGAATTTTATTTTAAATCGCTTAAGGAGATGGAAGATCTCTTCGGGGATATACCTGAAAGTATTTCCAATACTGTCGAAATTGCAGAAAAGTGTAATGTAAAAATTCCTCTGCCCGGGCCTCAGCTTCCGGCATATAAGGTGCCTGAAGGCAGTACACGTGATGAATACCTGGCAGGTATTGCACATAAGGGACTTTTAAAGCGTTATGATACCGTCACGGAGGAGATGAAGCGGCGGCTGGACTATGAGCTTTCCGTTATCACCTCTATGGGATTTACCGGCTACTTTCTGATTGTCTGGGATTTTATCAAATTTGCAAAAGAGCATGGAATACCGGTCGGCCCGGGGCGCGGTTCCGGTGCCGGTTCTCTTGTGGCGTATTCCTTGAGGATTACGGATATAGACCCCTTAAAGTACGGTCTCCTTTTTGAACGGTTTTTAAATCCGGAAAGAGTTTCCATGCCTGATTTTGATATAGATTTCTGCTATGAACGGAGGGGAGAGGTAATAGATTACGTTACAAAAAAGTATGGTGAAAACCGTGTAAGTCAGATAATTACCTTTGGTACCTTAAAACCGAGAGCGGTGATCAGGGATGTAGCCCGGGTACTCGATATCCCTTATGCGGATGCAGACGGTATTGCAAAGATGGTTCCTTACGGGCCGAAAATGAATTTCGAGAAAGCCTTAAAACTGGAACCCCGTTTAAAGGAAATAGCAAACAGAGGAGAAAAATACAGAGAGCTTCTGGAAACAAGCATTAAACTGGAAGGTCTAAACAGGCATGCCTCCACTCATGCTGCAGGTATTGTGATAGGCAGGGATGATTTAACAAACTATGTTCCTCTGTACAGGGAGGCAAAAACAGGTACTATATCCACTCAATATACCATGGATTATTTAGAGGAGTGCGGCCTTGTAAAGATGGATTTTTTGGGTCTTAAAACTCTCACCTTAATAGCCAATACTTTAAAACTGATAAGGGAAAGCGGCGTTGAACTGGATATAAATTCGGTTCCTGATAATGATCCTGCAACTTTTAAAATGCTGGCGGAAGGAAAGAGTACATGTGTTTTTCAGTTTGAAAGTTCAGGAATGAGAGCAATTCTTAAAAGAACAAAACCGGAGAGGATAGAAGAACTTATCGCTTTAAATGCTCTGTACAGACCCGGACCTATGGAGTATATCGACCAGTTTATTAACAGTAAGCTAGGCAAGCGGTCGATAGAGTATCCGCTTCCCGAACTGGAACCGATTCTTAAGGAAACATACGGTGTTATAGTTTACCAGGAACAGGTAATGGAAATAGCCCGGAAAGTCGCCGGCTTTTCCCTTGGGCAGGCGGACATTCTAAGAAGGGCAATGGGGAAAAAGAAGCCAAAAGTAATGGCAGAGCAGAAAGATTTATTTATACAGGGTGCCTTAAAAAACGGATATAAAAAGACTGTTGCTGCAAAAATCTTTGATATGCTTATTCCCTTTGCAGGCTACGGTTTTAATAAGTCTCATGCCGCCGCCTACTCGATCCTTGCGTATCACACGGCTTATCTTAAAACAAATTATCCTGCGGAATTTATGGCGGCTAATCTTACCAATGAAATACATGATACGGATAAGCTTTCCGGGTATATCAAAGAGGCGAGAGAAATGGGCATAAAGGTTCTGCCTCCGGATATAAATCTTTCGAAACGGGATTTTTCCGTTTCTGCGGGAAGAATTGTATATGGTCTGCGGGGAATAAAGAACGTAGGCAAGGCGGCCGTGGAAGAAATTATCAGGAAGAGAGAAGAAGCCGGGCGTTTTAAGAGTTTCATAGATTTTTTAGAGAATGTAAGCCTTAAAACAGTCAACAGAAAGGTTGTGGAAACCCTTGTATTCTCCGGTGTTTTCGATTCCTTTAAGGAAAACAGGGCAACTCTGGTTCACAATCTGGACAGGGTACTCGATATAGTTGCAAAGACAAAAGAGGGTAAAAAATACGGGCAGACTTCGCTTTTCGAATCCGGTGAAGAAGGGGATTACGAGGCGATACAGTTCGAAAAGACAGAGGAATGGCCTGAAATCGACAGACTTTTATATGAAAAACAGAATCTGGGATTCTTCTTCTCGGGACATCCCCTGGACAGTTACAGGGGTATTGTGGAAAAATGTGTAAACTTAAAGCTTTCGGAAATAGAAAAAGCGCAGGACGACAGGATTTATACGGTAATCGGAATATTGAATGAAACAAGGGAAATTATTACAAAGAACGGAAAACGTATGGCATTTGCAAAGGTAGATGACTATACCGGTTCAGTGGAAGTTGTTATATTTTCGGATGTATTCGAAAAAGTTTCCGGTCTTCTTGTTGCGGAGAATATTCTTGCGGTAAATGGCCGTGTAGATAAGAGCCGGGGGAACCCCAAGATAATAGCGGAGGAAATAATGGAACCCGAAAAACTTAACGGGAAGGATGTAAAGACAGTTCATGTTCGCATTTCGAAAGAACTTAAGGATGAGGATAACCTTATGAGTATCAGGGATTTTTTAATAGAGAGAAAAGGGAAATGTTCTCTCTATTTCCACTTAGACGGTGTTATAATTAAAGCATCATCACAATTAAAGGTGTCTGATGATGATGATGTAGTTGCACGTTTAAAATCTTACCCGCAGGTTGTAGAAGTATGGAAAGAATAAATGTAGGCCTTGTAGGCTTTGGAACCGTAGGGAGCTCTTTTTACAGTCTTATAGAAAAGCATAAAAACAGGCTTAAAGAACAGCTTGGCGTAGAGATATGTATCGCAAAGATCGGTGTACGTGATCCCGGTAAAAAGAGAGAATATATTCCTGAAGGTGTTCTTGTTCAGGGCTACGAGGAAATATTAAAGGATGATACGGTGCCTATTGTAGTCGAGCTTATGGGCGGTGTGGAAAAGCCTCTGGATCTCATATCCAGGGCGCTGAAAGCAGGTAAACATGTTATTACTGCAAACAAGGCTCTCCTTTCGCAGTACGGCGACAAACTCTTTAAGCTCGCACGTGAAAATGGTGCGGAGTTGAAATTCGAAGCGTCTGTCGGAGGAGGAATTCCCGTTATAAAGGTTATACAGGAAAGCCTTAAAGGAAACGAAATACAATCGGTTACAGGTATACTTAACGGAACTACAAATTATATATTAACAAGGATGACGGATGCCCGCCTCAGTTTTAAACAGGCCCTTGAGGAAGCAAAGGAAAAAGGTTTTGCAGAAGAGGATCCGACTCTGGATATCGAAGGTATAGATGCGGCGCAGAAGATCAGCCTGCTTGCCAGTATCTCGTTCAGAAAGTGGGTAAATTACAGGGATATTCTCTGTGAGGGGATCACAAAGGTTACAGGGAAAGATATTGAGTTTGCCGGTATTTCCGGTTTTGTTTTTAAACTTATTGCAACTGCAAAGATGACGGAGAAAAAGGCAATAGTTACGGTGTTCCCTGCACTGCTTAACAGGAATCATCCTCTCGCATCTGTGAGGGAGGAGTACAATGGTGTTCTGATACAGTCTGATTTCTTAGGGACATCGTTATATTTAGGGCGGGGTGCAGGCGGCAGTGCTACAGCTTCTTCGGTTGCCTCCGATTTAGGTGATATTATCGAGCGCATAAGGATGAAAGCCCTGCCTGATCCCGTGGGAATGCCTCCTGTGGAAAAACTCGATCTTTTTCCTCAGGATGATCTTCAGTATAAGTATTTTCTGCATTTTGTTACGGATAACAAACCGGGAATATGGGCGGCTGTGACTGGACTGCTTGCTTCTAATGGTATTAATATAGAATCTGTTCATCAGAAATGGGAAGACCCGGTAAAACTTTCCGATCTGTATGTACTTGTAGATAAAACAAGGGAATTGTTTGTAAGGAAAGCGGTAAAGGAGATAGTAGATTCTCCCGGTATCCATAAAAGTTCATGTTTTTTTAGAATTCTGGAGGGCTGAAAAAATGATCGATTTTAATACTCACACTTTTTTAAGTAACGGCGAATGTTCCCCCGGAGAGCTGGTACGCAGAGCGGAGGAGAAGGATTACCGTGCGATCGGCATAACCGATCACGTCGATGCATCGAATGTCGAGCTGGTGCTTTCCGCTCTCTTAAGGTTCTGCAGGGAAACACAGCCCTTCCTTAAAGTGAGGATTATTCCCGGAGTGGAAGTTACCCATGTTCCGCCGGGCCAGATTGCTGCAATTGTGCGCAGGGCAAGACAGTTAGGTGCCCGGCTGGTTGTTCTTCACGGGGAAACCATAGCAGAACCGGTAGCTATCGGCACCAACAGGGCCGGATTGGAAGCTGATGTGGATATACTGGCACACCCCGGTTTAATTTCCGAAGAAGATATGCAGCTTGCTGCGGATTCCGGTGTATCCCTGGAAATATCTTCACGTCCCTCTCATAGTATGGCAAACGGTAGAATTGTTTCCATGGCAAGAATTTTTAATGTCCCTCTTGTTCTTAACTCCGATGCCCATACTCCGGAAGAACTGCTTACACCGCAATGGAGAGAAAAAGTTGCCTTCGGTGCAGGTTTAAAACCGGAGGAACTCGAAAAAATAAATAACAATATGATGGCGCTTTTCGAAAAAATAGTGCCCTCTACATTCTTAACATGACAGTAGTTACAGGAGGATAGTAGTAGTGATCTTGTTTTTAAAAATCATAAACGCCCTTTTAATGGGGTACCTGCTTCTTTTATCTCTGAGGATAATTCTGACGTGGTTTCAGGGATTCTCTTCAGGCAAGGCTTTTGATCTGCTTTCGGAAATTACAGAGCCTTACCTCTCTCTGTTTTACAGATTGAAATTCTTAAGGAAAGGGATGTTCGATTTTACTCCGATTGCGGCGATTCTTGTGCTGGTTGTACTGCTCGACCTTATAAACGCACTACTCTTCTACGGACGGATTACGTTCGGGTTTTTCTTTGCCGCAGTGCTTTCCGCTGTATGGTCGGGAGTATCGTTTGTGCTTCTTTTATTTCTGATTGTCGGGGTAATCCGGGTGTTTGCAATAATTTTTAGAAGAAATACCGGTTCTGCCATGCTTAAGGTTGTAGATATTCTAATACAGCCTGCCGTTGCACTTGTAATGAAAATTATCCAGCTTGGAAAGAGGGCAGGATATACTCAGTATCTTTTACTTACCGTCGGCTTTCTCTTTGTTTTCTGGCTGCTGGGAGGGGTAGTAACCAGGCGGCTTGTGTATATGCTTCAGAGCCTTTAGCTGACTTAAGGGTTTTTATCAAACAGGAATGTTTTTACAGGAATATAGGAAAGATGTTCAATATGTAAAGGGTGTGGGGCCTGCTGTTGCAGGGTACTTAAATAAATTAGGGATAAAAACGGTAAGTGACCTGCTTCTGCACTTTCCCAGAGACTATCAGGATAGAAGAAAGACAGACCGGCTTGCCGATGCACTTTTAAAGGGGCAGATAAATGCCGTGGTACGGGTAATTGCCCATGACAGCATAGGCTGGGGGAAAAGAAAAACACTTAAGGTTTACATAGAAGATTCATCGGCCAAAGCGGCGCTTGTATGCTTCGGCAGAAACTATTTAAATAAAGTATTAATTCCCGGCAGACATTTCTTTGTATCGGGCAAATTTTACTACAGATACGGAGAAATACAGAGTGCAAACTTCGAAGCGGAGCCCTTTGATGAAAAATCGGCTAATTCCGGCAAGATAACACCGGTTTACCCTTTAACAGGCGGACTTACACAGAATCTTATCCGTAAAATTGTAAGTAATGCTCTTTTTTCGGTAAAAGGTATGATCGATGACGAACTGCCCGTTGAATTGATGCGCAAATACGGCTTTCCCGGAAAGTATGAGGCACTGCGGAAAATTCACTTTCCTGAGGAATGGCAGGATATTAAAACGTCACACAGAGCCCTGGCATATGAAGAACTTTTTTATTTTCAACTGACCGTTTTCAGGAAACGTATCAGCCGTAAAATTATCCGCACCGGGAGAAACAGGATACCCTTTTTATTAAAAAGGCATTTATTAAAGAGACTCCCTTTTAAGCTCACAGAGGATCAGTGTAAGGTGCTTTCGGAAATCGAGAATGATCTGTTTTCCAGGTACGAAATGATGCGTATGCTGCAGGGAGATGTAGGATGCGGCAAAACCCTTGTAGCTTTTACCGCAGCACTCTCTGTTATAGAGTGCGGAGAACAGGTTGCCTTTATGGTGCCTACGGAATTGCTGGCACGGCAGCATGCGGATAATGCGGCTAAGCTTCTCGAACCTATCGGTATTCGTGTTGCGGTACTGACAGGCAGTATAACGGGAAAGAAACGGAACTATCTTTTGTCTTCTTTAGAAAAAGGGGAGATCGACCTTGTAATAGGTACACATGCTCTTTTCAGTAAAGATGTGCATTACAGAAAATTGGGGTTCGTCATAGTGGATGAACAGCATAGATTCGGAGTTCTTCAGAGAGTTGCACTTACCGGGAAGGGTTTAAATCCGGATTTGCTTTTAATGACGGCAACTCCGATACCCCGGACTCTCTCTTTAACCGCCTTCGGAGATCTGGATATTTCAGTTATAAGACAGCTTCCACCCGGAAGGAAGAGGGTCATCACTCACCTTACACGTGAAGGGAACGAACATAAGGTTTACGAGAGAGTCCGGCAGGAACTGGATAAGGGCCACCAGGCCTATTTTGTATATCCTTTAATAGAGGAATCGGAAGCTCTGTCTTTAAAAGATGCGGAAAGTATGCATAAATACTTAAAGAGAAATGTTTTTAAAAACAGAAGGCTTGCATTGATTCATTCGAGGATTCCGGAAACGGAAAAGAGTAAGGTTATGGAAGGTTTTGTCTCCGGTAATGCGGATATTCTTGTTTCCACAAGTGTTGTGGAAGTCGGAGTGGATGTTCCGAATGCAACCTGTATTGTTATTGAACATGCGGAGAGATTCGGCCTGTCCGCTCTGCATCAGCTGCGCGGCAGGGTTGGCAGGGGGGAAGCCCGGTCCTATGCTTTTCTTATATACAGCGAAAAACTGACGGAGGACGGGATAAAGAGGCTTAAAGTAATCATGGAAACAACAGACGGTTTTAAGATTGCAGAGGAGGATTTAAAAATAAGGGGTCCCGGTGAGATACTCGGAGTAAAACAGTCCGGTTTTTTAAGATTCAGAATTGCGGATATTGTTAACGACAGCCGGATTCTCTGTTCCGCCAGGGCGGATGCAGGGTATATAGTAAACAGCGATCCCGGATTTTTAAAACCCGCTTACAGGGTTATTGCAGATGTGTTTAAGGCTGCTCCGCCGTTTGATGATACTTTTTTACAGGGAGGTTAATGAATGAGAGTACTGTTACCGGCGAGCTCTGACGGAAACATGAAAAGGGGTATTACCGGACTGTTATGAGAATTACAGGCGGAATGTACAGGGGAAGAAGGGTTGTATGTCCTCCCGGTGAAATAAGACCTGCCATGGACAAGCTCAGGGAATCCATGTTCGCAATACTTAAGTCCCTGGAGGGAAATTCATTTCTGGATTTATACAGCGGTTCCGGCGCGGTGGCAATCGAGGCCGCTTCCAGAGGAGCAAATCCGGTTACCGCCGTAGAAGGTGATTCCGGAAAGAGGAAAATATTAAATCAAAATGTATTAATCGCCAACAGCACCGGAATGGTAATTAAAACTCATATTGAGGACGTTAAAAGGTTTATAAAAAGATCCCATAGGGCATACGACTATATTTTTCTTGATCCCCCGTTTAAACTACAGCATAAGGTTACAATACTGAAGGAATTACTGTACGGGAATCTCCTGCATAACGGAAGTGTCTGTGTCATACATGCGCCTAAAAAGGACTACCTCCCGCTGTCTATCGATGACAGACTTATTATATTCGATATAAGGATATACGGGGGATCCGTTCTTTACTTTTATCAGTTTGCCCTAAGAGAGTAACCGCATTAGGGAGTATCTATTGCCACTCCTTCTATATAGAAGTCCAGTACTATTGTAAAGAAGGGCAATGAGAGATATGAAAACGGTGATGGCTTCCAGCTGAATGTGATATTAGTGACACCTTCCGCACCGATACTGTCGGCCTTGGCGATAAGTTTCTTAAAGAGTTCTTCATGCACTTTGTTTATGTCTATGAGAAAGAGCGGAGCAATAACGGTCTTGTTTTCCTGAAGAATACCGATAGTTCTTACTCCTTTTACATAATCGCCTGTGGATACGAACATGCCTTTCGGAAATTTAACGGCAAGTGTCGAACATCCGGAAAGCAGCAGTACCGCGGCAAGAAAAATTAACGGAATATAGCGTGAACTCCTTTTACTCATAATACAGCCTCCCTTATAAACGTTTATTAACGATTATACATAAATCGGTACAATTTGCAAATATTTTTTAAAAGTGTGCTTGACCCGGCAGTATGATAAAGTTAACTTAATCTAATTATTGTGAGTAGCAAATTGGATATAAAAGCCATTCTTGAAGCCGCTGATACAATTGCCGTTGTCGGATTGTCGTCCGATCCTTTAAGGACAAGCCATTGGGTTGCGTCCTATCTTAAATCCAGAGGGTATAAAATTATTCCCGTGAACCCTAAAGAGGCGGGGAATAAAATCCTTGGCGAGAGGGTATATGCGGATCTTATCTCTGTGCCGGAAGATGTGGATATAGTTAATATATTCCGGAGATCGGAGTTTGTTTATCCTCATGTCGAAGAGGCTGTAAAGATTCATGCGAAGGCTGTATGGATGCAGCTCGGAGTTAACAATGAGAGGGCGGCAAGGCTTGCAGAGGATAATGGTATTGCGGTTATTATGAACAGGTGTATTGCAACAACACATTCGCATTTTTTCGGATGATATGCATGCGTTTATTTTCGGATTGATGCGGCAGGAGGTAGTATTAATGAATATTGTAAAAGAGCTTGCTGTTAAGAATGATAAAAAGATCGTTCTTCTGGTCATGGACGGGCTGGGAGGCCTTCCCATGGAGAAGGGCGGGAAAACCGAGCTTGAAACGGCAAAGACTCCGGTAATGGATGCTCTTGCTATGGAATCGGAGTGCGGTCTGCAGACTCCTCTCGGCATAGGGATAACACCGGGATCCGCTCCAGGCCACTTTTCCCTGTTTGGCTATAATCCCTTCGACTATTCCATAGGCAGGGGGGTAGTAGCAGCTATGGGAATAAATTTTCCGATGAAAGCCGGAGATGTTGCGGCAAGAATTAATTTTGCAACTAAGGACAGCGGCGGCAATATTACGGACAGGAGAGCTGGAAGGATACCGACCGAAAAATGTGCGGAACTTTGTGATATGCTTAAGAGTATAGATATCGAAGGAGTCAAAGTATCGGTGCAGCCGGTAAAGGATTACAGGGCGGTGGTTGTTTTTAAAGGGGAAGGTCTTTCGGATAAAGTTGCGGATACGGACCCGCAGGCTACCGGTGTTAAACCCCTTAATCCCCGGCCGACTGCGGAAGATGGCCGAAGAATGGCGGAGATTACAGCGGAGTTTGTTCTACAGGTTAATAAGATACTTAAAAACAGCAAACCTGCCAATACTATATTAATGAGGGGTTTTGCAGAACTTCCTCATATTCCTTCCATGAAGGATCAGTACAAACTGAATCCTGCCGCACTTGCCGTTTACCCGGATTACAAGGGAATAAGCCGGCTTCTCGGAATGGATATCATAGAAGGACTTACCACACTCGAAGATCAGGCGGAGGCGCTTAAGATCAACTGGAGCAGGCATGATTTTTTCTTTGTTCATCATAAATATACGGACTCTAAAGGCGAGGACGGCAATTTTAATGCCAAGGTTTCAGAGATAGAAAAGGTCGATGCCTTTCTGCCGGAACTTTTAGAGCTTAAACCGGATGTACTTATAATTACAGGTGATCATTCCACACCTGCCTTTCTTAAAGCTCACAGCGGGCACCCTGTGCCTTTCCTTATTCATGCGGAAGGTATTCGTCCCGACGATGTAAGCCATTTCGGAGAAAGGTCATGTGCAAAAGGGTTATGGAGTAATATACCGGGAGAAATGCTCATCCGTCTTGCCCTGTCGTATGCGGGGAAGTTAAAGAAATACGGCGCCTAATGCTTAAAAATCTATGCATAGTACCTTTGAAACCGTTAATGAAGATATTCTGGTATCTGTATTAAATGGCGGCTCTCCGGCCTATCGAGTGTATGAACCGTCCGGTGTACATATCGTTCTCGGTGCCGGTGGTAAAGCAGAGCGGGAGCTTTACCTCGATCGTGCGGAGACAGATGGAATTCCCGTATTAAGGCGGAAGGGAGGCGGGGGAACTGTTGTACTTTCTCCCGGACAGATTGTAGTCGCCCTTGCTAAAAGGGTGAGCACCCGTTTTAAAAATGTTAAGTTTATGAGAGAAATTAACCGGTGGATTATGGATGCCCTTACCTCAGCGGGAATCGGCAGCATAGAACATGCGGGTATATCCGATCTTGCTGTCGGCAGGAAAAAGATCTTAGGCTCGTCATTGTACAGAAGAAAATATGTTCTCTTTTACCAGGGCAGTCTCCTGGTGAATAATGATAAAAATCTGTTTGATAGATACTTAAGGTTTCCGGACAGAGTTCCGGATTACAGAAGCGGAAGAGGGCACTCGGAATTTTGTACAACTCTGTCGGAAGAAGGATATGCGGTTTCCGTATTGCTGATAACGGAAAGGATAAGGGAAACAATAAGGCAAAGAATAGAAACGCTTTAATTAATCTTTTTTACCATGCACGGATATTTTTTTTTATGATCTCGAAATTCCAATAGACTCTCTCCCAGGTACCTGCTTCCGGAAAGGTAATCTGTATTATACCTGTTGAGAATTTGGAAAAGGATTCCGGGATACTTATTCCGTACTCCTGTGCTTTGAGTTTTTTAAGCGGTTTATGAAGACAGCCTAAGAAAAATCCCTTATAAGGTTTAATAACCGGCTGCGCAGAAGATGTGCTGCCGAATAATTTGTTAAGGCTTAACCAGAAGTCTCCTGTTAGAATTTCGAGATAGAGCAGATTGCCGGCCATTTTAAGGCTGCCTGTTTTTAAATGTTTTACATCCTTCCCGGTTTTTGACAGTGATTTAATGAGATTAATGGTTGTGTTCCTGTTCCTTTGAATTTCCAGCAGACTTACAGGTATAAAAGGAGGCAGGGCCATTGTACAGTACTCTCCGGTTGCGGCAAAGATGTTTTTTTTCAGCTTGTTAAGCTGATCCTTAAGATTGGACAGCGGAAAAACTGCAAGAAATGTAATTTCCATAATTGCTATTTACCTATCCTTTTTAAGGTAACCCTGAAAGTTGTGCCTTTGCCTTCTTTGCTGGTAAATTCTATTTTGCCGCCGTTCCTGTCGACATTTGCCTTTACAATTGCAAGGCCGAGCCCTGTCCCTGCTTCGGTAATCTGTTTTGCATTGCTTGCACGGAAAAATTCACTGAACATTTTCTGCTGTTCTTTTTCCGGTATTCCTATGCCTGTATCGCTTACCTCTATGACTACCTGATCTCCCTCTTCGATCATTCTAAGGGTTATTTTACCGCCTCTGTCCGTGTATTTAATGGCATTTGAGAGGAGGTTTGTAATGATGGATTCCAGTCCTTCTCTTCTTCCGTAGATTACCGATTCTTTACCCGGACATATTATTTCCAGGGCAATGCCCTTTTCCTCTGCCCGCGAATGGTAAAATTCAACACTGTCAGCCACGATATCGTAGAGATTAACCTTTTCTCTTTCGGAAAAGGATATCTCTGCTCTGTCCTTGACGAGAGTAATAAGATCGTTAACTATTTCGGAAAGTGCTTTTGCCCTGTGGTCGATCCTCAGGAGCATCTCTTTTTGTTTTTCATTGAGCTTTCCTATATACTCGTCGACAAGTGTCCTTGCAATAGAACGTATGGCGCTTAAGGGCGATTTTAACTCATGGGAGGCTTTTAAGAGAAACCATGTTTTAGCCTGATCCAGTTTTTTAAGGCTTTCAAAAACAGTTGCATTTGCTATTGAGAGTGTTACAAGTTCCCCGAGACTTGCAAGGAAGTCGGTCATATCCGAAGACAGTTGTTCCCCTTTTTCTCCGTAAACGCACAGGGCGCCTAACGGTTTGTTTTCGATTCTTAAGGGAACACAGATAAGTGATTCCATTTCATCGTCTAATTCCGGGAAATCCTTTTTAAGGGCATCCTCGACAAATACGGGATGACCGTTTACCAGCCCGCGGTGATAGATGTTTTCAGCTACATCTACGGAAAGATCGGATACTTTTCTTCTTAAACCGGCTATCGACCTTACTCTCATTGTTCCTGTTTCCGGATCGAAGAGTTTAATCGAGCATCCGCGTACACCTGTGACCTCTACCGTTACCTCTGTAATCGTATCGAGCGTTTCCCGAAGCTCAAGGGACTTTCCGGCTTTCTGAATAATTTTATGAACCGCCTCCAGTTGAGTTGCTCTGGTTTCCAGGCTTTTATTACCGAAGAAGTCTTTAATAAAAAAGTAGAGCGTAAAAGAACCGCAGATACTGGAGAAAAGCAGTAAAATAAATACCGGCATGATAGCGCCGGAAAATACCTCAATGGATATCCCGGCAAGAGTTAGTGAAGCGATCCAGACCGGCAGAAGGGGTATCCAGAGTTTGTGCAAACTTTTTTTCTTTATCCGTATGGTGGATTTGCCCGCCATATTCCCTCCTGACTCTTTTTTTTAAAAATAATTTATGCTATTATACAATAATAAGAGGTTAATGGAGAAGGAAATGAGAAATAAAGTTATAAAAATTGCCGAAGTATTAACTTCAGCTATCGTTAAATGGACCGGAGCCGAAGCTGTTATACTTGGAGAGGCAGCGGAAATCGGAGTATATGATCCTTACTTTAGTATCGATCTGGATATTATTTATTCCGGACCGTTATTGCCTGCGAATGACAGGAAGTATATATACGGAAATCCGCAGGCTTTCGAAACTTCACCTGTTTACCCTGAGGATAGATTTTTAATCGATGAATTGCCCGTAATGGTTAACTGCATAAGCCTGACAAGGATCGAGATAATACTTAAGAGGATAAAAGATAATCAGTGGGTTTACAGGGAAAATGGTACAAATATGTTTTACAGGATTAAAAACGGAATATCGCTCTACAGCAGAACCGCACGGCTGGAAAATATAAGGAAAGAACTTAAAAGTATACCGGAGAACTTCTGGAGGGGGGTAATCGATTCCTCTAAATGCCAGCTCGAATCGGTCTTAAGCGACCTTGGGGCGGCAGCCTACAGAAATGATAATCATTTTTTTATAATATCCGCAGCTGCATTTTTAAAATACCTGGCAAGTCTGATTTTTGCTTTACATAGAGAGTTCGAACCTTCGGGAAGAATGATTTCCGGGAAAATAAACGGTTTTACGGATCTGCCCGATGGTTTTTACGGAAGATTTGAAAGTTTTCTACGTTATGATGATATGCTGGATCTTGGGAAAAAAAGGGAAATTGCAGAGCTTATTGTAAAAGATTTTTTCTCGATAACACCTACGTCTTTTATACATTCTTCTTAAGGTAAAATATTGTCGGACACCGGCGGCCGGATAAGAAAATTAATTACCATTCTGCCATTATTGCTTTTTCTCTCTTCCTGCTTTTACCGGGTAAAGGGTCTCGAATTTAAAGACAGTGCGGACAGACGGCACAGCGTATTTGTGCTGAGTAATAACCGTAATAAGTATTTGTACAAATTAAAACCGGCGGTTAAAGATTCGGGTAAGGGAAAAGCTTTTTTTTTAAAGTATATGCGGAATAATTCCCCTTTAAATATTTCTGTGCTTTCATCTCGAAATAATGTTTCGGCTTCCGGAATAGTGCCGGAAAACGGATCTGTTCCTGTTAAATATCTTATTTCTCTGCCTGCGGACCTTCCAGTGTGGGGTTTTGCAGTAAGCGGCACAAAAACAGCGGAAACACCTGCTGCGGAAGGCAGGCCGGATGGTCTTAAGGATTTTGCAGCAGGTATTCTCGATGCGGGCATTACCGGCGATGAAAGAGGTTTCTATTTTAAAGATGGTACGCTTATTATTGGTTCGGGGATAAAAATATTAAAACCGGAAAAGTTAGGAAACGGGTATTTTAAAGAACTTTCCGTGCGGATATTAAAACCGAATCCGGAATTTAATGCTGTAAATTCCGGGGCTTTCTGGCGGATCGGGCTTGCATTTAAAAGCGGCGATTTCGGAGAACCTGTTTCGTTTATTATAAATATTAAGGGCGGCAGTACCGGGGAGCATGTTCTCTTAAAAGTTAATGTACCCCCCGGGAAATCGAGAGTGTTTCTGTATCCGGGTACTATCGGATTTTTCCCCGGCCTTATCCTGTCAAAAATGAGAATTCCTCATGCAGCAGAAAAGAATATTTCCGGTGAAAGTACAGGTACAGGTTTAACAGGTCTGTTTATTACAACAGCTATATCAGGTGAAAAAAACTCCATGGTACCGCTGCCTGCTGATCTGGGAAGTATTTTAAAATACAACAGGGCTAAATGGAGAAGAAAGGAATTTGAATTTTACTCGTGGAATCTTTTTCCGCATATTCTGGTCCTGGATACGGCCGATTATGGTATTCAGAGCAGATTATTAAAACGAATCGCTTTTTTTGTGGAGAAGAAAGGATTTGCTGGTACAATTCCTGATGAAAAAAAAATTACAAACCTGCACGGATACAATGCCCATGATTACAGGGCTGCAGATCTTGCCGGTTTTTTTAATAAGGCCGGTCAGGATAATATCGGACTGATTCCGGCGGAAGAACTGCTTAAGAAGATTCTGATAAAAAATGGAATAATAAAAGTAAAAGGAGATAATATTGTAGCAGGTACCGGAGGACTTATATCAATATCACAGAATTCATCTGCTATTCTGCGTAAACTGCTGTTAACTCATGAAAGTTTTCATGGTATATTTTTTTCCGTGCCGGGATACAGGAAATCGTGCTTTAAAGTATGGGATATGCTGTCAGATACGGAAAAAAAGTTCTGGAAACTATTTCTAGACTGGAAAAAGTACGATATTAATAATAAGTATCTTGTTGTAAATGAATTTCAGGCATATCTCTTTCAGCAGAGGGAAAGGGATGCGGTAAGATACTTCGGAGATTACATTATTCCGAAGATGGTTAAATTTTATGACAATAAAAAGGATAAACTATTAAATGGTTTTTCAGCTCTGTATCCCGATCATTTTAGAAAGACCTATGAGAAGCTGCAGAGATATCTATGGGAAAATGCAGGTGTCAGAGGCGGTGATGATTTTAATATAGAGTTTAAACAGGCAGAAAATTCAGGAGGATAATCAGTTGCCAATTAAATATATCCAATACATGAAAGACCTTCCCGTTATGCCGGAAGTGGCATCTAAGATCTTAAGTATAGCGGAGGATAGTCTTGATATTTCGTTTAAGGAACTGGAAAATATAATAAAGGTCGATCCCGGGTTAACGGCAAAGATATTAAAAATTGCAAATTCGGCACTATATGCAAGGCAGCGGGAGATAAAGAATCTGCAGATGGCAATAACTCTCCTGGGTTTTAAAAATATAAAAAGTCTTGTACTGCTCGTTACCGCATCCAATTTCTTTTTAAGAATGAAGAAATCGGTATTTCATAATACTTTCTGGAAGCACAGCCTTATTACCGCTTTTTTTGCGAAAAATATAGCGATACGCTGCAGAAGAAATGATATGGCGGAAGAGGCCTTTTTAAGCGGCCTTCTGCATGATATCGGGCAGGCTGTATTCTTTAACTATGACAGTAAAAAGTACATGGAAATTCTTAAAATAGAGCAGGAAACGGGCAGGTTCCTGGAGAAAATGGAGAAGAATGAATTCGGATCCGATCACAGGGAAGTCGGTGCTGCAATTCTCGAGAAGTGGAATTTCCCAAGGCAGTATTTCGATACTGCTATGGAACATGCAAGCCTTAACATAACTTCTCCTCATAAGAGCCTGGTAATAACCATTTCGGTAGCCGATTTGCTTGCGGAAAAACTTGGTTTCGGAGTATTTACCGATACGAAAAGGGAGCTTTATGAAAAAATTCTTCCCTACAGCTGTCTAAAAAAAGAGGATGCCGAATACTACGAAACCAACTTTTTCAGAGAACTTAAAAAGGATACTCTGTTTCACGATTGTCAGGCACTATTCGGAATTAAGTGATTTTTCTTAAAAATATCTTTTTTATATTGTTGCTTTTATATCCATAATTTTTTATACTTTTTCCCTGCAATCTTCCGCTTAAAAAGCGGAGAAAAACGAGACAGGTTAAGACTTGCATTCTTTATCCGCGTACTGCTGCTTGTAAAGCCTATCTGCTTGTATTGAAAACATTTCATAATTATTTGCAGTGTTTGGGAGGGAACTATGCAAATTCAAAGACATTTTACGACCGGGGAGTCGGGGCCGTATAGAGGAATAAAATTCGAAAAAAGAATCTCGGAAATCAGGGACAGGCAGGGGAATGTAATCTTTCATCAGGATAATGTTACGGTTCCCTCCTTCTGGTCTCAGATTGCAACGGATATTATAGCGCAGAAGTACTTTCGGAAAACCGGTGTGCCTTCCGGAAAAAACAAGAAGGGCGGCGAAACCGATGCCCGCCAGGTATTCCACCGGCTGGCCCATACATGGGCGGACTGGGGGAAGCGGTTCGGATATTTCGATACGGAAGAAGACGCGAAAGTTTTTTACGACGAGGCGTGTTATATGCTTGCCCGTCAGATGGCAGCTCCTAATTCACCTCAATGGTTCAACACAGGGCTTTACACAGTTTACGGAATAGAAGGCCCTTCACAGGGGCACTTCTATGTGGACCCTGAAACAGGTGAGCTTAAAAAGTCAAAGAGTGCTTATGAACGTCCTCAGCCTCATGCATGTTTTATCCTCGATGTGGAGGATGATCTGGTAAATCCGGGCGGAATCATGGATCTGATTACGAAAGAGGCAAGGCTCTTTAAGTATGGTTCGGGTTCCGGTGCGAATTATTCGAAATTAAGGGGCTCGGATGAGCCGTTAAGCGGGGGCGGTGTTTCTTCTGGGCTTTTATCTTTTCTAAAAGTCGGGGACAGGTCGGCTTCCGCCATAAAGAGCGGCGGTACGACACGAAGGGCGGCAAGGATGGTGTCCCTCGATGCGGACCACCCGGATATAGAAAATTTTATAGACTGGAAGGTTCTGGAAGAGCAGAAAGTCGCTGCTATGGCTACGGGAAGCAGAATATTAAAAAAGCACAGCATTTCGGTAATTGACGCCTGCTGGACGAATTCCGACAAATTAAACGGCAACCGGTTCGATCCGCAGGAGAATTCCGTACTTTACAGTGCAATCAGAAATGCACTGGAGGATGAGGTTCCCGCTGCGTTTATACATCAGCTTATTCAGCTTGCAAAGCAGGGGGTAAAGAGCTACCGGTTCGAGGAGTTCAATACGGAGTGGGATAAGGAGGCCTATAATACGGTAAGCGGTCAGTCATCCAACAATTCCATACGTCTTACAACGGAGTTTATGAAGGCGGTTATCGATGATAAGGAATGGGCGCTTACAAACAGAACGGACGGCGCTGTTAAGCGTACCGTGCGTGCGCGTGATATCTGGGAGAGGATAGCTTATTCCGCATGGAACTGCGCAGATCCGGGTCTGCAGTTTCATTCTACGGTGAATGAATGGCATACATGTCCTGCCGACGGGGAAATTCGGGCTTCCAATCCCTGTTCCGAATATATGTTTCTGGATGATACGGCATGCAATCTTGCGTCTATAAATTTCCTTAAATTTTATGATAAGGCAACCGGTTGTTTTTTAATCGACGATCTGGAATATGCCGTTCACATATGGACAATTATTTTAGAGATAAGTGTACTGATGGCTCAATTCCCCAGTAAAGAGATAGCCCGGAAGAGCTATGAATACAGAACTTTAGGCCTCGGGTTTGCAAATATCGGAACCCTGCTTATGGTCATGGGTATTCCCTATGACAGTGAAGAGGGAAGGAATATTGCCGCCGCACTTACAGCAATACTTACAGGCAGAGCCTATGCGACATCCGCTTTAATGGCATCGCAGCTTGGAACATTTGTGCGCTACAATGACAATAAGGAGCATATGCTTCGGGTAGTCAGAAATCATAGAAGAGCTGCATACAATTCACCCGGTTCGGAATATGAAGGCTTATCGGTAGTCCCCCGCGGCATAAATCCGGAATACTGCCCTCCCGATCTTTTAAACGCAGCATGTAAAGTATGGGACGATGCCTTAAATCTGGGCGAAAAGTACGGATACAGAAATGCACAGGTAAGCGCGATTGCCCCTACGGGAACTATCGGTCTTGTGATGGATTGTGATACAACGGGTATCGAGCCTGATTTTGCACTGGTAAAGTTCAAGAAACTTGCAGGGGGAGGCTCCTTTAAGATAATTAATTCTTCCATTCCTCCCGCTTTAAAAAAACTCGGGTACGGCAGGGCGGAGATCGATGACATTATCCATTACTGTGTGGGGCACGGTACTTTAAAAGATGCGCCGGGAGTATCTTACAGTGCGCTTAAGAAAAAAGGATTTTCCGATTCTGTTCTTTCTAAAATCGAAAGTTCCGTTCGTAATTCCTTCTCCATTCGTTTTACTTTTCTGTCCGGGCTTACGGAAAAAGAATTCCTGATTAACGATCTTAAAATTCCGGAAAAAAAATTAACACAGAAGGGTTTTAATCTGCTTCGCTATCTGGGCTTTTCCGAAGAGGAAATCGAAAAGGCCGACGTCTATGCCTGCGGTACGATGACCATGGAGGGTGCTCCGCATCTTAAAAAAGATCATTATCCTGTTTTTGACACTGCTAGTAAGGCAGGCAGAACGGGTAAGCGTTTTATTCCGTGGAAAGCTCATATCGATATAATGGCTGCTGTCCAGCCCTTTGTTTCCGGTGCAATATCTAAAACCGTTAATATGCCCAACAGCTCGACGATCGAGGATATAAAGGGCGCATATATGTATTCGTGGAAGAATATGTTAAAGGCGATAGCGATTTACCGGGACGGTTCCAAGTTGAGCCAGCCCTTAAGTTCCCTTGCTCCGGGTACCGACCCAGCCGCAGATACGATTCTTTCCATGATGAAGAGGGAAGGATCACCGCTTAAAATCAATGACAGTGCAGTTTCGTCCGATGACGGCTGGGCGTCAAAGAAGAAGAGGCATATACTCCCGGCCCGGCGTAATGGTTATACTCAGAAGGCGAAGATCGGAATGCACAGTTTGTTTATCAGAACAGGTGAATATCCGGACGGCAGCCTCGGAGAGATATTTCTTGATATGCACAGAGAAGGAGCGGCTTTCAGGTCTTTACTTAACAGTTTTGCGATTGCCGTTTCTCTCGGGTTTCAGTACGGTGTGCCTCTGGAAGAGTATGTCGATGCCTTTGTTTTTACAAAATTCGAACCGAACGGGATCGTGCTGGGCCATAAGAATATTAAAATGACAACCTCTGTTCTGGATTTTATATTCAGAGACTTAGCCTTTTCCTACCTTGGAAGGAGCGACCTTGTCCAGGTAAAACCCGATGATCTTATTGCAACAAATACATTAAATAACGGGAAACATATGCATGAAGGTGCCGTTGTTCAGGAAGTAGATGATGATCCTGTAGCTCTCGCCCGGTTAAAGGGATATGAAGGTGATCCGTGCCCGGTATGCGGTAATTTTACACTTATACGGAACGGGACCTGTTTAAAGTGCGAAACCTGCGGTTCTACAACAGGCTGTTCATAACATTGGTTGTTTATTATTCATATTTTTGATATTTTAAACGGATGCACGATGTCAACGATGAAAAGCATATTAAGCTGGTAAACCGGTGGTTCTACCGTATTATAACTTCGATAGCAAGGCCGATCCTTGTCGGTTACTTTAAGCTTACAGCGGTAAATACTGATGTTGTCCCTGAAAAGGGGCCGGCTTTTCTTCTTATAAATCATGTAAATTTTTTTGATCCCTTCTGGATTTACGTAATGCTTAAGAGACCTATATATTTTGCTGCAACGGAGGATCTTTTTAGAAAGAGGTTCATGGGACGGCTTCTTAAGTGGGTCGGCGGATTTCCGAAGCGAAAGGGTTCCAATGATTATCGTGCGGTGAGGAGCATTCTTGATATCATTAAAAAGGGCGGTCTTATCGGTATTTTCCCCGAAGGTGTCAGAAGCTGGGACGGTCTGAATTCTCCTATAATTCCTACAATAACAAAACTTATTAAAAGATTAAAAATACCTGTAATAACCTGCAGAATGGAAGGTGCATACCTTGCATATCCGCGCTGGGCTAAAAAATGGAGGAGGATCCCGGTAAAGGGGATTTTTAATAAACTTTATGATGGCGATGATATACCCGAAGATGAGGGCCGGATCTACAGAGATATAAGTGAGAGCATCAGAAACAGGGATTATGAACTGGATATAGAACTTAAGAAGTACCGTTATAAAGGTCTTGCAAATGATATAACAAAGGTTCTATACAGATGTCCTATCTGCGGTACTATGGAGGGCTTAAAGATTGTAAAACCGGAAAGCAAGAATATGGTGGAGTGCATAAGTTGTTTTTCGGCATGGGAGGTAACTGTGGATGCAAGGCTTGAACCTCTCGATGAGAACGGGCAGCCGGAAGGTACCCGGATTCCTCTGTTTCAATATAGTGATCTGATAAAAAAAATGCCCCTTATACCCATAAGAACGGAAACGCACCTCCCTGTGGAGAAAGGTGAACTTGTATTTTTAAAAAGCAGGCCGCATTTTTTATTCATAGAAGAATCCTTTCCCAATTTACGGGTTCTGGCATTCGGAAAGGCCTTCCTTACAAACAGGAGGCTGCTCTTTAAAACACGCATCAGGATGCCTTTAAATGCGGAACTGCAGAAGATCGATTCTCTCTCTGTGGAGCCCGGTGACAAGTTCCATTTCAGGTATAAGGGGAAAATGTACAGGATACCCTTTAACCGTGAAAGTCCTGTAAAGTGGTATGATATTATTTTACGTCTTAAGAAAGAACTTGAAAAAAATGTTACTCATGAAGGTCGATCAAAAGATAACACATATCATCCAGGGGCTTCTTCTCTTTAGTAAATGCTGTAACCTTCCTGTGGATTTTCTCGAGGCTAATCTTTCCCTCTTCTGAAAGTGCACTGTGCAGCAGCTTCTTAAGCCTGTTCATTCCGAAGTATTCTTTTCCATTGTATACTTCTACAACACCGTCGCTTATAAATAAAAGTTTATTATGAGTAGTCAATCCGGTTTTGTATGAGTCATATACATGCCGCTCTACATGACCTATTGGGAAATCAGATTGTTTAAATAATTCTTCTGCTCTGCTTCCGGATATTATCAGGGGAGGGCAATGGATACCGGCGGATGAATATCCTATTTCCGACAGTTCCGTATCGATAATGCTATAGAAAACCGTGAAGTACAGTTCGGGATTTCCTTCGTTTATATCATCGATAAAACGGGTGTTAAGAAGTGTAAGTACTTCTCCCGGTTCCCGAAGCTGTTCCGAACCGTCTTCCCTCTTTTCTAACGTGTAAGTTTCTATGATCTGCTTTAAATATATTGTGATTAATGCGGCAGAGGTTCCGTGCCCGGAAACATCCCCTCCGTAAACTACAATTTGATGATTATTGATTCTCTTTATTCCGCATATATCTCCGCCTAATTCGGTGCATGGCCTGTAGTAAGTGCTGATTTTTATGCCCGGGAAATTAATTTCCTTTTCCGGAAGGAATTTCTTCTGTATATTCCGGGCGAGGAGAAGATCTTTCCTGGTTTCTCTGTTCTGCCTGGAAAGAATACTGTTTGCCAGCTTCAGTTTTTCATTTCTCTGTCTTATACGCTGACTCAGTATTTCCTGTTCTACCGCAGCTTTGTCAACAAAACGCTTGTTGGAGTCCTGCAGGCGTAAAACAGCGGTTCTGGTTATATTCTGCATCGTCAAGGGAAACTCTTTTATAATAATATCGAAAGCTTTGCTGTCCAGAGAAAGAAGTTCCAGATCCGTTAAAGCCTTTATATGTGCCGTTCTTGTATAATTCTGTGTAAAAAAAGACATTTCACCGAAGAAGTCACCTTCCGTTAATATTCCCAGGCGTATCTCATCATAAAAGTCAAAACGGCTTAGAACCTCGACATTACCCTTTACAATACAGTATACTTTCCTTTTCTGTTCTCCCTTTTTTATAACGTAAGTTCCCTTTGGAAAGTGTTCATGTTTCAAGAGTCCGCTGATGGTGTCTATCTCCTTCTTTTTTAAGCCGGAGAGAAGTTTATTTTTTGAAATATTAAAAAAAGAATGCATGCCGGATTTCATCCTTTATTCACCAGAGTTGCAAGGGCTGCTCCGGCGCCGGAACCTGCCATGTCCGCTGCAAGATCCAGTAATTCCGGCGACCGTCCCGTATATTGCTGGAGAAATTCGATTACGGCACCATATACTATACAGAACGCAATTGCGGCGAGACAAAAATGCAGTTTCTTCTTTAATCTTAATGCAAGGTTTAATGCAAGAAAGAAAGCCAGGGCTGAATATGCAATAAAATGTTCCAGTTTATCGATATGCGGAACACGGCTTAAAACTTTAGGTGCCTGGGGAATAAGAGAAACTACCAATATTGATACTGCCGTTAAAAATAGTAACACCCTTCGGGTTTTAATCGTGAGAATCATATCTATTTATTTATATCGGCAGAAATCTATATTAAAGAAGCCCCAGCATCAATTTTGCTTTTTCAGAGGCCATTGTACGGGGGTTCCAGGCGGGTGAGAAAACGAGTTTAACCTCCACATCTTTTACTCCATCGACTTTAAGGGCTTCCTGTTTTACCTGGTTGGCAAGTACGGGTCCGAGCGGACATGCAGGCGTAGTAAGCGTCATCTCTATTATGAATCTGCCGTCCTCCTCTTTTACACCGTATATTAAACCTAACTCATCCATGGATAACATAAGTTCCGGGTCCATGACTTTCCCTGCTGCTATAGCTACTTGTTCCTTGATACTCATTGTCCCTCCTGATGCTTTAATTTAATTATTTTTTAATAATTTTTCAAGAACAAATTGTATTTTATGACTTATTTGGTTATCTTATATTCGAATTAAATTTTTAGATTTTAACAATTATCTGCCGGAGAAGTATATGTCATCTGCATCAAAGCAAAATACGCTGGTCATTGAAGATCTTCATGTTTCCGTTGAGGGAAAGGAAATACTAAAAGGAGTAAACGTGGAAATTCCGAAAGGAGAAGTCCACGCACTTATGGGCCCGAACGGTGCAGGCAAGAGTACACTTGCATATGCTTTAATGGGTCATCCCAAATACAGGATAACAGAAGGAAAGGTTCTATTTCATGGAAAAAATCTCCTCGACCTGTCGATAGATAAAAGAGCCCGGGAAGGTGTTTTTCTTGCATTTCAGTATCCTAAAGAGATACCCGGATTAAAGGTGTTTCATTTTTTAAAGAATGCATATATTGCACGTTTCGGAATAGATGAGGGATCTTTTTCATCTATGGATTTTTTTAAAAAGGTAAAAGCGAAAACAGAACTTTTAAAGATGAAAGAAGATTTTATAACGAGATATCTCAACGAAGGATTTTCGGGGGGTGAAAAGAAGAGAATGGAGATCCTTCAGCTATCATTATTGAAACCGGAGATTGCAATTCTGGATGAACCTGATTCGGGTCTCGATATCGACGCGGTCAGAATCGTTGCCGGCGGTGTAAACTCCTTGCGCGGTCCTGATATCGGGGTTCTTCTTATAACGCACTACCAGCGGATACTAAACTATATAAAGCCTGATGTTGTTCATATATTGATGAACGGCAGGATAGTGCGGTCGGGCGGACCTGATCTTGCCGAGCATCTGGATAATGTGGGTTATGAGTTTGCCGGGGCAGAGGTGTAAGAATGCCGGATACGGAATACAGGTACGGTTTTCATGATCCGGAAAATTATGTGTACAGGGCCAGGCCCGGTCTGTCCCACGATGTGGTTTCTGAAATATCATGGCTGAAAAAAGAACCGGAATGGATGGCGAAGGTACGGCATAAAGCACTGGATTACTTTCTGAAAAAACAGCTTCCCGAATGGGGGCCTTTCCTGGGCAATATACCCTTTGATCAGATTTACTACTATATAAAACCGAGTGAAAGACAGGAACGGAACTGGAAGGATGTTCCTGAAGATATACGGAATACCTTTAATAAACTCGGCATACCGGAGGCAGAGAAAAAGTACCTTGCAGGTGTAGGTGCGCAGTACGAATCCGAGGTTGTCTATCATTCCCTTAAAGAAGAATGGACAAAGCAGGGAGTGGTGTTCCTCGACATGGACGGCGGTCTGCGGGAGTATCCCGAACTCATAAAAGAATATTTCGGTTCTATTGTTCCGTACACGGACAATAAATTCTCGGCTTTAAATACTGCCGTGTGGAGCGGAGGTTCTTTTGTCTATGTTCCCGAAGGTGTCGAAGTTTCAATACCTCTGCAGGCATATTTCAGGATTAATGCAAAGAATATGGGACAGTTTGAGCGGACACTTATTATTGCGGAAAAGGGGAGCAGGGTTCATTATATAGAAGGCTGTACCGCTCCTGTTTATTCCACGGATTCCCTGCACTCTGCAGTGGTGGAAATAATTGTAAAAGAGAGTGCCCGTGTAACATACTCTACGGTTCAGAACTGGTCCAAGAATGTTTATAACCTTGTAACAAAGCGTTCACTTGTTCTTAAGGACGGTATTATGGAATGGGTGGACGGTAATCTGGGTTCCGGTGTATCGATGAAATATCCCGGAGCAATCTTAAAGGAACGCGGTGCAAAGGCGGAGATTCTCTCCGTGGCAATGGCTTCTGCAGGGCAGCAGCAGGACGTGGGAAGCAAGGTAATTCATATGGCATCCGATACCTCTTCCAGTATCGTTTCGAAGTCGATAAGCAAAGACGGGGGGAGATCGTCGTTTAGAGGTCTTGTTAAAATTGTTTCCGGTTTAAGCGGTGTAAAGTCATCTGTCCGATGCGATGCTCTTATTATGGATGATACCTCGAGATCCGATACTTATCCCTATCTCGATATTAGCAGCCCGGAAGTGGAAGTCGGCCATGAAGCAACGGTAACAAAAATCGGTGAAGAAAAGCTTTTTTATCTTATGAGCAGAGGGATATCGGAAATAGATGCAGCTAAAATGATTGTAAGCGGATTTATAGAACCTGTTGTAAAAAGACTCCCAATGGAATTCGCTGTTGAAATGAATCGTCTTATCGATCTGGAAATAGAGGGAAGTGTGGGATGAAAAGTGATA
>JAADHF010000030.1 GCA_013151965.1 Spirochaetota bacterium | reverse complement strand
CTTTACAGGAGACAGACCGGAAGGACATACAGCCGTACATATTCCGCATTCCGTACAGAGTTCCGCACCTGCTACCCATGGACTCTCTGCGGCATTCCCGTCCGCCAAAGCCTGTACGATAAGATGCGGAAACAAATTTCTCCCCTCCAGATAAACCGGGCACATATCGGTACAGAATCTGCAATGGCTGCAGGCCGATTTAATGCGCTTCAACTCTGCCGGGAAAGATACTTCGAATCTTTTTACAAGGGGATTTTCACTGCCCAGCACAATAATCGTATCCGTATCTTTATCAACAGGCGTTTCCGTATCTTTCTCCACACTATTAAAGGAAGACTCCCCCGCAATAACATAATCCTCTGTTACCGGACCTCCGCAGGCCCTGACAACATCACTGTATGATGTTCCTACCGGTACATTTACAACGGAAGGCCTGTTGACTTCACCGGCACAGTAAACAAAAACATCGGTAACAGGCTTTTGTTCCGTAACAGCTTCATAGATCCGAATCATCTCCCGGGCCGAATATACCGTACCGACTCCCTGTGCAGCATCCTTCCCAAAACAACCGGGAATCCGCGGCAGATACTTTTCCCCGCTGTTATCAAATCCCGCTGCTGTGTATAGGTCTTTCACAACCATAAGCTTAAGCTTATCTTCCGGCCGAAGTCTCTGTCTAAGATTTTCCGCAAGCTCTCTGCTGCTGCCGGATACAAGAAAAAGCCCCTGTTCCGAACGGCAGTTTTCCATAACAGTCTTTAATGCTGTAATGATTTTTTCTGTTTCAAAATATAGAATATACTCGTCGATGGACGGCAAAATTGTGTTCCGATGAGCACTTACGGCAATTGTCAAAGCATCCGGTACGGTATCTCCGGACTTTCCCGGAAGCTTTATGCCCATGGAGCGAAGATAGTTAAACAGACTTCCTGAATACAAACCTTCCCCCTGTCTCTACAAGATCGACAATACCGATTATAAGAGCATCTACAGGCTTATTCTTACTAACGGATGTCTGCCTTGTCGAACTTCCCTGCGACAAAAGCACCATTTCCCCTGTACCTGCTCCCATATTATCCAGTGCAACAAGATAATTTCCCTTCCCTTTTGCATCCGAAGTGCAGGTTTCTACAAGAAGATACTTTGCGCCCTTTATTTCATCACTTCGGTTAGTTGCAACAACAGTACCTGCAACAAGACCAAAAATCATGAAACTTTACCGTCCTTCCGATACACGGTTTTCCCATAGAGGTCTATCGTATCGACAATCGCAATTATCGTTGCATCGCTGGGTTTTCCCTCCGTAGTCCGTGTAAGTCTGGAGCTGCTCCCTGAAACATAAAAAACTATTTCATCCGCACCGGCTCCTACGCTGTCCATGGCAACAACAAAATCACCTTTGCCCTTCATGGTGGAAGGGTCGATTTTTTCCAGAAGAAGGAATTTGATCCCCTCTATTTTCGGTTCTTTATTTGTGGAAACAACATTTCCTATAACCTTTGCCAAAACCATTACAACAATTATCCTTATATACCCGGGCTTATAACGGCGCCGCGGCACTGTTCTTTTTCGAGCCTCTTCCAAGCGGCAGCACCTGATCCACATTGGAATGCGGTCTTGGTATTATATGCACCGAAACTACCTCACCTACGCGCTCTGCGGCATGATTGCCTGCATCCAGAGCTGCCCGTACCGCTGCTACATCGCCGCGGACAATGGCCGTGACATAACCGCCTCCGGTTCTTTCGTAACCTGTAAGTTCTACCCTTGCAGCCTTTACCATAGCATCCGCAGCCTCTACCATAGCGGCAAAACCGCGTGTTTCGATCATCCCCAATGCATCCGAATTCATCTCTGCCATCTTTTACACTCCTTCTATTGTTAAGTTATTCTTTAATTACGGCCTTTATACAGACCTTCCATGTAAATACAAATCTACTCAGCCTTTCCCTCCGGTTCCCTGCCCTTTATGCCTTTCAGCCTCGATTCTACAATTTCTTTACTGACCAGAACCTCGGCTTCGTCTCCGGCTATATATATACGCCCGTACCTTCCGTAGCCTGTAACATTAATAATATTTATATGCGATGCCTTTTCCGCCTCATTAGCTGCATAATACGCATATCCTGCAGGCTCTATTTCCAGCACAAACAGTGTATCTCCTCTTAATACCATATTCCCGTAACGCACCTTATTAATAAGCTGTGCATGATGATCATCTATATTCTTAATTAACTGGCTTGTCAGTATCTTCGGTTTCATTCTATCCTGCTCTTTTAATTTAAGGGCCTTGAGTACAGCAGTACCGGCATCCCGTGTATCCGCCTGGCTGTCGGAGTGTACCTCCAGGAGGCCGAACAGCCGTTCCACAATCTGAATACCGGGGGTAACATTCGTAGCTTTAAGTGCGATATCCGTTAACCTGTTAATTTCGATACCGGGAGAAATTTCCACAACCATACAGGCCTGTTCGGCTACAGGGAAATACCCTTTGGATACAGTAGCCATGTATGATGCCATCTGATACTGAAGAGAATCGAGAAAAATATAGGTTCTTAGCTCCATTATTGCCGCCCCCTGTTATATTATTATCATAATCATCTCTATTATTGTTTATTAATTATCATTTGTCAAGTTAAATGTTATATTTATTATAGTTAATTAATATTTTTGCTTGAAAATCATCATTTTATTGTATACAATACTTGTTAAACGGGAAAAATATAGTATGACGGAAAAGAAAAAAGAGCGGATCAGCAGAATCATCAATATCTTACTATCTGAAAACGCAGCTAATGTGCGCGAACTTTCCGGAACTCTAAAAGTGTCCGAGATGACTGTAAGGAGAGATTTGAATTTCCTTGCAAAGGAAAATATAGTCAGACTCATGCACGGCGCCGCCGTTCTTAACCCGCTGAACAGGCCGGATGCGGATTCGGACAGATATGCTATCGACAAGCAGGAGATCATAAATAGAGAGAAAAAGATGAGAATCGGAGAGAAAGCCGCTTCCCTGATTAATCCGGATGATATAATTATAATCGATACGGGTTCTACAACGGACTGTCTTGCACAATCGGTTCCATACGACCTTAAGATATCCGTCCTGTGCTTCGCATTAAATATCCTGACCGCAGTAAATCAACGGAAGAACTGCACAATTACCTTTGCAGGGGGAGAACTCCACAGAGACACTCTCATGTTCGAAAGCCAGGAAGGAATCAATCTTATAAAACGATTCAGAGCGACTAAAGCATTTATCTCGGCAAGCGGAGTAAACTCAAAATTAGGAGTTACCTGTTCCACCCGGTACGAGACAGAAACCAAACAGGCATGCATCAACTCTGCTCTTAAGAACATACTCTTAGTCGATTCCAGCAAATTCGATAAGATTAAACCGGGTTATTTTGCGGATATAAAAGATTTTGATGTAATAATTACAGACGACGGCATTCCCGACAGCTATAAAAAGTATATCCTCGACCTGGGCATTAAACTGATAACGGTATAGATCCTTAAAACGGTTCCCGCTCGAGCTCGTACTGCTCTATCAGTGATTTAAACAGGTAGGGAACAAGCTCCATCCTATCCGGAGTTTCCACATAAGCTATTCTCATCTGGGTGACACCGGGATTATCATAAATTCCGGTTTTTTCTCCCTTATTCCCAGGATTCCTGCTGTAAAAACCGTTCATGGGAGCAGTGAGCAGTGTATATCGATGTACTCCCTTCGTATCCTCCATTTCCACAATACCCCTCTTTGCGCAGTACATGACAAAATCATGGGCGGAAAATCCGGGCTTTACATAGTTCCTCACATCCGCAATCGAATATATGGAAGCTGCGGGAACGGAAAAAATAACCTCCGGCAGTTCTCTCTTAAAACCGGCGTATAACTCCTGCATCAGACTGTTGTAATATGACCGCTGTTTATTATACCATTGCCTTAAATCTTCTTTTTTTTCCAGAGCTAAAGCTCCGAAAATATACTGGCCTATTGCATTCGGGCACAGGTTCGCAGTATTCTCTGCAACAGCCCTCCTGTGAAACTCTTCATTATCGGTAACAATCGCACCTATTCTAAGTCCGCATGCATTCCATACCTTGGATGCCGTTTCTATACTTATTCTCCTGCCTTCTATGCCGGGAACATCACTGTCCGTAATCCCCCAGATACTCACGGCCGGGTTATCCTGATAGTACAGTTCTCTATACGCCTCATCGCTTATCATCCAGAGATTGTGCTTAACTGCAAGTTCCGCAAGGCTTAAAAGCATATCCTTCGAATACAGCTGACCCGTCGGATTATCGTATGGAATTACAAGCATCCCGCCAGGCCTGTAATCTATAATGTTTTTTTCTATCTCCCCGGTATCGGGCAATCTGAATGTTCCGGATTCTTCCAGCGACCGTGTTATAGAAACAACCTTTCTGCCGGTTCTGCCGGCAAAGGCCGAGTAATTTGTATATGCCGGGTCGATTACAAGAAGCGGTCTTTCGCCGGTTCTATCAGAGCCGGGCCCTCCGCATACACCGAGGATAACAAGCTCCATAGCCTGCGAACCGCCGTCCGTTACCTGCACCCGGAGATTATCCACCACAAAACCGCTCGATTCGATTATATTAAGAAAGGCTCTTCTTGTTTCCCCGAATCCAACCGTTGGTGTATATTTAACGACACCATTCTCGAAGGGACTTCCTTTATCTTTTAAATTTGATAACCGGTCCGTCATCGCAGGATGCATTGGCAGTGAGACATTTCCTATGGAAACATTAACGGCATCCACGGAATCTTTTCTGCCTGAAAATTCTATCTGTGCATGCCTGATTACAGAGGGTTCCCGGGCGGAAAAATAATCGGAAATTATCGGATTCATCTCTTTACAACTCCATTTTTAACGTAAAGATGAAACAGGGCAATGTCAAGTAACATAAAAACTATAAATCCGGCCCGTTTATACAATACCCAACTCTTTTCCCGCTTTTTTAAAAGCATCCGCAGCCCTATCTATCTGTTCCTTTGTATGAGCGGCAGAGAGTTGTACCCGTATCCTTGCTCTGCCCTTCGGAACAACAGGATATGCAAATCCGGTCACATATACCCCTTTATCCAGCAGCTTTTCCGCCATAGTCAGTGCAAGCTGTTCTTTATAAAGCATAATCGGAACTATAGCAGTATTCCCCGGTACTATATCGAAACCGGAAACTTTCATCTTTTCCTTAAAATAATCAGCATTTTCACTGACCTTTTTCCCGGGTTCGGATGATTCTTCTATCATTTTCAGTGCCTTTAAGGTTGCACCTGCAACTCCGGGAGGAAGCGTATTGGAAAAAAGGTACGGACGTGAACGCTGACGCAGGTACTCTATTAATTCCCTTCTCCCCGAAGTACATCCGCCGGAAGCCCCCCCGAGTGCCTTGCCGAATGTTGTCGTTATTAAATCCACCCTTCCCTGCACACCGCAGTATTCGGGAGTACCCCTCCCCGTTTTTCCGATATATCCCGTTGCATGCGAGTCATCCACCATAACAAGGGCATCATACTTATCTGCAAGGTCACAGATACCCTTTAGATCTGCAATATCCCCGTCCATGGAAAAAACACCATCCGTGCAGATAAGTCTGTACCTGGCTTTCGAAGCTTCCCTTAAAACATCCTCAAGATTCTTGATATTGGAATGTTTGTACCTGTACCTCGATGCCCTGCAGAGTCTGACACCGTCTATAATCGATGCATGGTTAAGCTCATCCGAAATAACGGCATCATGCTCATCCAGAAACGGTTCGAATAATCCGCCATTGGCATCGAAACATGCCGCATACAGCAGTGTATCCTCCGTGCCGAGAAACCCGGAAACCTCAGCTTCCAGCTCCTTATGAATGTCCTGAGTCCCGCAGATAAATCGCACCGATGAAAGGCCGTATCCCCATCTGTCCATTGCATCTTTTGCCGCCTTTACAATTTCCGGATGACCGGACAGCCCTAAATAGTTATTAGAACAGAAATTAAGTACTTTTTTTCTTCCGGCAACTCCGGCAACGGTTATCTCCGCCCCCTGAGCGGTTAAGAGAACACGCTCATCCTTGTAGAGCCCCTGCTCTCTGACCTCTTTAAGCTTCTCTTTAATATCATTTTTCATCTTTCCGAACATCTTTTTACTTCCTCCCCCTGTCTTTTCTCTTCTGCAGGACCTTAAGCATATCCTGCGTCATGGAATCGAGATCGTATTCAGGACTCCATCCCCACTCCACCCTTGCCGCATAATCCTCGAGACTATTGGGCCATGAGTTGGCGAGTGCCTGGCGAACGGGGTCGATGCTGTAATCAATCTCGAAACCGGGTATATAACGGCGTATATAGGCTGCCTCATCTTCCGGGCAGAAACTCATCGCCGTAACATTAAAGGCATTTCTGTGCCTGAGCCTCTCAGGATTAGCTTCCATAAGATCGATCCCGGCCTTTATGGCATCCGGCATGTAGATCATATCAAGATAGGTATCTCCCTTAAGAAAACAGGTATATCTGCCCTTTTCCACCGCTTCATAGTACATATAAACAGCATAATCCGTTGTGCCGCCGACAGGTTCCTTGACATTGGATATTATTCCCGGATATCGTACACCCCTTGTATCCACTCCGTATCTGTGATAGTAGTAGTCACAGAGAAGTTCGCCTGTAACCTTTGTAATTCCATACATGGAAGTGGGGCGCTGAATCGTATCCTGCGGAGTAAAATCCCTGGGCGTATTGGGGCCGAAAGCGCCTATGGAACTGGGCGTAAACACGGCAATCCCTGTTTCTCTCGCAACCTCCAGTACAGAATACAACCCGTTTACATTAATATCCCATGCTGCCTGAGGATTGGCTTCTCCGGAAGCGGAGAGCAATGCCGCAAGATGATATACGGTATCGATTCCGTGTTTTTTTATTATTTCTACGATTTTCTTCGAATCCCTGCAGTCCACCTGATAAAAGGGACCGGAATTAGAAAATTCACTCTTATCGGCCTTTATATCGGAAAGTACAACATTATCAGTACCGTACCGTTTACGAAGGGCTGTGACAAGTTCGGAGCCGATCTGACCCAAAGCGCCTGTAATAAAGATTCGTTTCATTCATCCTCCCCGTAACGCTACTATTATAATGCTGCCGCTGAATTCATTATATTGAACAATTATATATTATATTATACTATTTATTATTGTCAATCTTTTTAGTATAATAAGATAACGGAGGTTATATGGAACCCAAAAAACCACCATGTGTGGGCAAAAATATTCAAAAAATCCGGAAACAGCAACAGATCACCTTAAGTGTACTGGCAGAGAGAAGCGGGGTATCAAAGGCAATGCTATCACAGATAGAATCGCAGAAGGTTAACCCCACTATTGCCACGATCTGGAAAATTGCACGCGGCCTGGAAGTAGAACTCGACACACTTCTTAAGGTAGATACGGGGAAGGTTAGAAAATTTATCATAACCGGAAGGGAAAATACAACAACACTGGATACGACAGAGAAGGGGCCTCACATCCGTGTACTGTCGCCCATTTCCATGGCAGAGGACCTCGAAATATATTTGATAACTTTCGAGCCCGATACCGTTTTAACTTCAAATGCCCATGAAGCCGGTACAGAAGAGTATTTGACCATCCTAAAAGGTTCGATAAAGGTTTCCGCAGGTGGAAAAACAGCGGAACTTAAAAAAGAGGATTTTATCATCTACAGCTGTGATACGGAACATACAATTGCGAATACATCGGAAAGCGAAGCTCAAATCCACATGATAGTAAGGTTTCGTAAAAAACAGTGGGAACAGGCCTGATACGAACTTTCAAAAATCGGTGTTTAAAGCATTATAACCGGAACAGACCCCCACCCTATAGCGCTAACAGACTGGCCGGCAGAACGTTGCTACTCTGCCTAAATTCCACCGGCAAAGTGCTGTTTCTTTAACGCTTACTACCATAAGCATGTCCCGGGATCTACTCTGCCTGAAGCTGTGTAAAATGGTTACTCTTAAAATTATAGATTGACAAAAACATAAAAATATGC
This sequence comes from Spirochaetota bacterium, assembly GCA_013151965.1. Lineage (GTDB taxonomy): Bacteria > Spirochaetota > Spirochaetia > SZUA-6 > SZUA-6 > SZUA-6. Next base: position 740 of record JAADHF010000030.1, on the reverse strand, counting down.
TTTTTTACTATATTATTATTCAGGTCGATATCTGCTGCGGTGGTGGAATTGGTAGACACGCTAGCTTGAGGGGCTAGTGGACGATTAGTCCGTGGAGGTTCAAGTCCTCTCCGCAGCATATAATTACTTGCATGGCAAATGCTTACAGGACTGTCTTTTATTCTCCTTATACCGGATTTTCAAGTGTAAACAGAAATGTGAACAAAAAAACTCAATTTAATTAAATGAATGGTAAAGATCCTATCCGCAGGGATGGAAGCACCCATGTACGGGAACCCATACTTCACTTCGATAAGCATCGTTTCCGTATGGCGGATAAGCTTATTAAAAATAAGTAAAAATGAACTCTTGATCACTTGACATAAAAGAATTAATTATATAATATTGATATTAATGTATTAGATTGAGTAAGGGGACCAAATGAAAAAAGTACTTTTTACAGGGATGTTAGTTTTTCTTTCTTTTTCTTTGTATAGTGAGCGGTTAATGTTTATTCAAGGAGCCTACGTAAATACTTCCAGAAGCTATTCTTCCGGTTCAGATAAAACGGCCCAAAATTTTTCAGAAGCGGGATTAAATGCGATAATTTTTTACGGGAAAAAGTTTGGATTTTTTTATAGTGCAACTTTCTTATTTCCCTTTGGAACTTCTGCCAAAGTTAATGGTACAAAATTGGATGTTTCTCTTACGGCCTATAATAAAATGAAAATGGGTCTTGATGCAATTTTAGGTCCGGGCTA
>JAADHF010000087.1 GCA_013151965.1 Spirochaetota bacterium | reverse complement strand
GGATTGTTTGTTTTTGATAATACGCCGAGCATTATAAAAATAAGCACTATTATCGGCTCTGCAAGAGCTCCGACACTCGAGGCACGCGATGTTCCAAGATGAGAGTAATTGCTTCTGCTGTCGAGGGAGGATAACTTCTTAATTGTTGCTGCCGCCCCGAATGTTAATCCGCCTCCTATAAAATCAACGGTCGGTCCGAAGGAGAGCGGGAAAGCGGTAATTATCGGCAGCACAAGTGTTAAAAGCATATAGAAAGAGAATGAAATGTATGGTGCACTCTTAAAAAGCGGAGATGCTACCGATGGTATAACGCTCTCTTTTCGAAGGAGTTTAAATATATCGTAGTATGGCTGGAATATACCCGGACCCTGTTTAGATTCGATTCGCTCCTCTAACTTTGCGAGTATTCCGAAAATTAATGGTGAGAGTAAGAGTACATAACTTAACTGAAAAATGCTTAAAGCCACAAGCATAAAAAAACTCCTGCTTCTTTATTTATGAAGTAGGAGTCATCGGCATTAAGCTTTAGGGTGGACTCCACCACCACTGTTTCTGGTATTTCGATTGCTTAAATCAAAACTATTTAAAGATATATAATTTAAGAATATTGTGTGTAATGTCAAGTAATATTTATAAAAAGATAAAAAGCACCTGCCTGCGTGTTGCACTTGAATTTTAAATTCAATATACTTCCGCTGGCGATTATAAAAACCTTTATTAATCTCTGTTAATCCCGGGAGTATTCTTAATGGAAAAGGTAGAAGAGCATAAATTTCATCTGAGTTATGTTGTAACACTTGCATTTGCACATTTTTTCCACGATACCTTCAGTTCCTTTCTCTCTCCGATTCTCCCCCTGCTTATAAAGAATTTAGGTCTTTCCTTCTCTCTTGCGGCGCTTCTTTCCGTTTTTCAGAAGATACCGTCTCTTTTGAACCCGTTTATAGGGATTGTTGCGGATAGGCTGCCGCTAACGTATTTTATAATTATTACTCCTCTGGTAACAGCGGTTACTATGAGTTTATTACCTGTTTCAAGTTCTTATCTTCTTCTTGCTCTCCTTCTATTAACAATGGGAATAAGTGCTTCGTTTTTTCATGTCCCTGCGCCTGTTCTTATGAGAAATGTATCCGGAAAGAGAATCGGAGCCGGAATGAGTTTTTTCATGTTCGGCGGGGAACTTGCACGGAGTGTCGGTCCTCTGGTTATCCTTGGTGCAATTTCGCTGTGGGGGATTAAAGGCACTTTCAGGCTGATTCCTTTTGGTATAGCAGCCTCTCTGTTCCTCTATTTCAGATTAAAGAGTATTCCTGCACATTTGATTATTGATAAAAAGGAAATAGAGGAGGAGAAAAAATACCTCTCGAGTCTCGTTTCCGTTTTAAAACGTCACAGGAAGCTGTTTATTATTATTACAGGAATCGTCTTTACCAAATCTATAATAGCCTCTGCATTTACGGCTTTTCTGCCCACTTATCTCACATCCGGAGGTTCGAGCCTCTGGCTTGCAGGTGTATCGCTGTCCGTACTGGAGTTAGCCGGTGCTGCGGGAACCTTTGTCTCCGGTTCTTTTTCCGACCTGATCGGAAGAAAGAGAATGCTGCTGCTTATTATGGTTCTGTCTCCGGTTTTTATGCTGCTTTTCCTGTTCTCGCACGGTTTTCTTATTCTCCCTTCTCTTGTTCTGCTCGGATTCTCTATTTTTTCCGTTACACCTGTGATTATGGCATTGGTTCAGGATAGCGAAAAAGAGTATCCTGCATCTGCAAACGGAATATATATGACACTCAATTTTGTTCTTAATTCCATAGTTATAATGATTATAGGAATTTTGGGAGATAAAATAGGACTGGAAAACACATATAAACTGTGTCTTGTATTATCTCTTCCGGGTATCCCCTTTGTATTGATGCTCGACCAGGGTAAGCGGAGTGATAAAGGATCTGTATAATGATAACCTGCAATATCCCCGGATGTGTCTGTTACAGAAGAATACAAACGGGGCGTGTTGCCTCACATAGAAATCTATCCGGGGCTTGCTTGTTGCAAATAGGTTAATGCAGGCATATAATGCTGCCGGGGAAGGGGGTATACCGTGGTACGGGAAATAGTTACAATTTTTTTTACTATATTCATAGTTATTGATCCTCTCGGGTTAATTCCTGTCTTTCTTGCGCTTACGGTCGGGCAGAGCAGGAAAGAACGCAGAAATACTATTTTTAAGGCAGTACTTACAGCCCTTTTTGTGCTTTCGCTTTTTATACTATTCGGAAGGGATATACTTTCCTTCCTGGGAATTCTTCCGGGTTCTTTCTTTGTAGCGGGCGGTATTCTTCTCTTTATAACATCGTTAGACCTTTTAATCGGACACAGGCAGAGAACAAAAATATCCGGAGCTGTGGAGGAAAAAGAGGATGTTTCGATTTTTCCCCTTGGTATTCCGATGCTCGCGGGGCCGGGGACAATCACAACGATACTGCTGTTTGTAAGCGAAAGCAGAAAAGTATTTTTTGTGGAGGCGGTACTGTTCGGCGCTGTAACTGCAACCCTGTTGGCAGCTTTGATGACGATGTTCTTAAGCGGGCTGTTCCTTCGTATTTTTAAGAAGACAGGTGTATCCATAATTCAGAGAATAATGGGTATAATTCTGTCGGGACTTGCCGTTCAGTTTATCTATGAAGGGCTTTTAAAGTTGCAGATTATAAAGGTACTGTAAATCAAGTAGTTCCGTTGCCTAATAAATAGGGTATAATCCAGGAGGAACCAGGTCTGGGAAGATGGCATATATTAAGTTTGGTTATACATGGTGGGGTTCTGCCTGGTTAAATTCACTTAATAATATTGATTATTCCAATCGTCTTCCCCGCGGACAACGCTATGCACGAAATGGTTCTGTCTTGTCTATAGGGATAAACAGAAATAGAGTTAAAGCGAAAGTAAAGGGAAGAAGGCCTTCTCCGTACTCTGTTTCCATAACACTGCCGGCATTTAAAAAAATAGAAACTGATAAAATAACAGATACCATTCTATCATCACCGCTCTATCTCTCCAAGCTCGAATCAGGGATACTGCCCACTGAACTTCTGGATGTACTTAGAAAACAGAAAATAAAGCTGTTTCCTTCCTCATGGGAGGATATGCAGGCACACTGCAGCTGTCCGGATTGGGCTGTTCCATGCAAGCATATTGCTGCTGTAATATATCTGATTTCAAATGAGATAGATAAAAATCCTTTTATTATTTTCAACCTTCATGATTACGATATACTTAAAGCTATAAAACCGGATTTGCAGCAGCAGAAATATAATACTTCGATTCCGGATTTAGCAGATATGCTGGGAAAGAATAAAACGGAAATCGGGGGAAATCACGGGCGGCTCGGAAGTAAAAGTAAAAAAAGCGGCAAAATAAAGGAGCAGCCCGATAGTATGCAAAAAAGCAGTTCTGAAATAGAACGGCTTAAATCTATAGATTTTTCGAAAATTCCGGAAATGTTCGATTCTTTGTCTAAACTTTTTATTGAGAGACCTTTGTTCTGCCTGGAGAATGATTTTAAGAAAATAATTATGCTGCACTATAAAAAAACAAAAAAAGCGGTAGAACAATTCTTAAATGAAAATAATTTTTTAAATTATGCAGATTCGAATCAAAAAAATATTACAGTTAATATGGATATAAAAAAAGACAGTTTTAAAATAAAGGGAGAACTGAAAGGGGATTTCGGAAGGTTAAAAACAAACAGCGAAAATATAATGCAGCTATTGGATATTCTTAAAGGGTATCCCCTTAATAGATTGGATGAATATCCGCAAGGGTTCGCTTTTCTCGATATCGTATACAGCTTTTCTTTAAGTCTGATGGAAAAGAGTGCATATATTCCTGATATTATCTCGATTGCTGAAAACAAATATATTATAAGATGGATTCCGGCACGATTTAACAGCGAGATAAATAAAATAACAAATATCCTTACGGATTCTCTGCATGGTGATTTAATTACCTATAATAACCGGCAGCTTAAAATAAAAGATCAGGTTTTATTTCTGGTTTCGTATTTTATCGGCTCTTTTATCAGTCTGATTAAACCTGTAAAAGACTCTGCCTCTAATAAGCTATTATCACTTTTTTTTAATAGTACACCTTTTAAACCTGATAAATTCGAGGAGATGGCGATACCGGAAACAATCCATCTCTGGTTAAGCAGATTATCAATTGTAAACAGAAAGTATGTTCCCGTTATTAAAATAGAAGAAGGAAATAAAGCCGATAAATTGATGTTTAGTATTCTTGTGGAAAACAGAGAGGAGGCACCACAGCCGTATCCGTTAAAGGAACACCTTCTAACACATAAAAAAGATAAATTTACTATATTAAAGGATATCGGACTTTTATCTGCGTATCTGCCCGAAGTGGATATATTTCTTTCACGAAACAGTGATAAACCGGTAGAAGTGTCTTCGGATTCCTTTGTAAAGGTATGGTTTTCCGCTCTGCCTGTGCTTCGTGTTCTTGGTATTAATAGTCTTCTTCCGAAATCACTTAAAGAAGTCTTTATTCCTTCCTTAAGCCTGTCGTTTAAAAAGAGTCCCGTTTCCGGCAAAAAACCCATAGTTTCCTGTTTTTCACTTTTTAAACTTCTCGATTTTAACTGGAGTATTGCAGTGGGAAAAGACCATCTGTCTCCGGCAGAGTTTAAAGCACTTCTTAATAAATACTCAGGTATTGTCAAATTTAAAGAGATATATATTTATATTAATGACAGAGAAGCCGGCAGGATTTTAAAACAACTGGAAAAAGAGCCGAAATTAACCCCGACCGATATACTGAGAATCAACCTGGAGGGTAAGTATAAAGATGTAATAATCAAAACAGATGATGAACTAAAACAGATATTCAAGGAAATGTTTAAAGTTCATTCTGTAGCCATACCGGTTGGATTAAATGCAGTATTAAGGCCGTATCAGCTAAGAGGTTATAGATGGTTATACAATAACTTTAAAACAGGATTGGGTTCACTGATAGCAGATGATATGGGACTCGGTAAAACTATTCAGGTAATCACAATGCTTTTAAAACTTAAAGAGGAATCTCTCTTCGACGGTAAAACAATTGATAGGATCGGCACCAAAACCGGCGGCAGGACCGTTAATAAAAAAGGACGGAAAAAAGCTCTTATTGTCGTTCCCGCAACACTGTTAACAAACTGGAAAAGGGAAATGGAGAGATTTGCACCATCCCTTAGTGCTTCTATATATCACGGACAGGGAAGAATTTTTAGCAATGATGCGGATATTATTTTAACAACATACAGTCTTGTGCGAAGTGAGCTCGATACTTTTAAAGCCAATAAATGGCTCTGTGTTATTATAGATGAAGCACAGAATATCAAGAATCCCTTAAGCAGCCAGAGCAAGGCAGTGAAAGCAATAAAATCAAATATCAAAATTGCCATGACAGGTACACCTTTAGAAAACAGGCTTACCGATTACTGGAGCATCTTTGACTTCACCATGAAGGGACTCCTCGGGAATCATAAATCTTTCATAGAGAAGTATGCCGTTCCAATTGAACGTTTCCAGAGCAGAGAAGAGCTTGCATCCTTAAAAGCTGTTACCTCTCCGTTTATTATAAGAAGGGAGAAAACAGACAGGTCGATTATAAATGATCTTCCCGATAAAATCGAGATTGATGAATATACAACTCTTACGCACGAACAGGCTGCTCTTTATAAAGAATTTACAGATAATATCTATGAAATAGTAACCGAAGCAGACGGGATATCGAGAAAAGGAATTATATTTAAACTGATTTCCGGATTAAAACAGATCTGCGATCACCCTGTACTTTTTCTTAAAAAAGGCAATCCCGAAATATCACTTTCCGGTAAAAGTATCCTGCTCATGGAACTGATCAAAAAGATTCTGGATGCCAATGAAAAGGCCATTATCTTTAGTCAGTACAGGGAAATGGGATATCTATTACAGGCAATGATAAAAAATACTTATGATATGGATTCACTCTTTCTTCACGGAGGGATACCGCGGAAAAAGAGAGATATCCTTATCGATTCTTTTCAGGAAAACCGGGAATCACGTATTATGGTCCTATCGCTTAAAGCCGGAGGGACGGGCTTAAACCTTACCGCTGCACGCAATGTGATTCATTATGACCTCTGGTGGAACCCTGCTGTAGAAAATCAGGCTACAGACCGTGCATATAGAATCGGCCAGAAAAAGAATGTAAAAGTTTACAGGTTCATTACAAAATCTACATTCGAAGAAAAGATTCAAGTTATGCTGGAAAGTAAAAAAAAGCTTGCCGATTTAAGTGTAAATACCGGTGAAAAATGGATAACCGAGCTCTCCGACAGCGAGCTGAAGCAGCTTATTTCCCTTGATTAAATAAGTATAAAAATTAAATGATTACAGGCTAAAGAATGATACATTATTAATCTTCCATGGCACAGAGTTACTTTTTATTCATCTTATAATGTTTTATTCTGCCATGGCAATTAGTGTTAATAGAGATGTTTGAGCTATTTTTTTCCATTACCGGATTACCCTCTTTAAGATTAAAAGTTACAAAACGATAATTCCCACAATTATTCGTGCAGTTTCTATAATAATTGCACAGGCACTGGCATTATCATTCGCACCCGGTGCATTAAAAACTGTGTCATGATGACCGGTGACCTGGCGGGGGGCCGTTACGGTGGAACGTATTCCATGACTATCTGCCCAATCATTTATAAAACCTGTGGAAATGACCGGTATTCGGGCATGGGTCTAAGAAAACTGCCATCCCGGTTACGGAGGCTGGCTCCGTTGCCCTTCAGCGCGGATGAGAAAGTATCTGCATTTAAAGTAAGGAATAATATATGCGCCTTAAAATGTTTTAAAATACGGTAAAACACCAGGCGCACATAACCTGCTTTATTTAAAAGGTGAACCCGCTATTTGTACTATTAGAATATAAGGCAATTTCAATCTGCATATTCTCATAGTATGGTGCAGCACCCGATGTTGGAAAGATACATGCCTTATTAAGATTAATATCCGCATTCATCGGGTAGATTGTAATATTATAACTTTTCTCTTCGAGATAACTGGCTAAACCATCCGGAATTGTTATGGAAGTGCCACTAATAAAGAACACACCATCCTGATTTCCGGAAGAAGAGTCGTTTAATACAAGATAGTATCCCGCTGCACCTGAAAGCGGTGCCTGTATGGAAAGTATGTTACTTGTTTGTGAATAACCCAGAGTATTATCAAAAGCAGTATCGGCAATAGTATAGGAAGCAGGCAAGGAAGGAAGTGCTACACTACTTGCGAAACTTTCAGAGCCGGTTGAATAAAAGTATTGTAATTGACCTGTTTCTTCTCCTCCTGTCCATGCGGAATCGAGTCTTTGGTTTTGCCAGAAAAAATTGTAGCTGTCCGGGTTATATATGCTTACAACATTAGAGCTGCCTGAATAAGTAATGGAATCACTTGTCCGGACATAACCGTATGTTGGCGTATCGAGATAGCATGAATATGTATCATTATCCTGTCCGTTAGTTACCGAAACATCTGTATAGCCTGTTAAAGGCTGGGTAAAATTTTCTGTTATATCGGTAGAGAAATCTATTCCCTTTACGTAATAGCTAAACAATAGACTATGACTTGGATCGTAAACAAATACGGCAATTAAACAATCAGGTCCGAAAGTAGCCGAATCTACGGAATAACCACCAGACTCACTGGAATATGTAGCAGATAAATAACTTATGCCCTTATTACTGTTATAAATATAAAGATCAACAAACGAACCATCTGAGATTTCCGTTCCACCAGATAAATATATGTTTCCGGAAAGATTATGTGTCTCATATGAACCTGTATCATTCGGATCTAAAATAATGGTCTTATTCTGGCTGTCTCCGGGATTAATTGTAACATTACCGAATAATTTGGATATATATTTAATAGGCTGCTCGACTTTGTATATGCCCAATGTTTCTGTCTGTTGGGAAACCGTCATGGAGAATTTTCCGCTGGAATCCGTCGAAGTCTTGGAACTGCCGAACTCAACCTGTACACCTGCTATACCGGTACCTGTTACCGAGTCTATTACTTTGCCGGAAAAGGTTGTGCCCGTTGGAATATTAATTGTGTAGCTCCCCGATGCTATTTCCGAGGCAGTCATACCTTCCTTATAAGCAATAGCTTTAATCGTTGTTGTTGCACTAATTAAAACCGGGGATGAATAAGGTGTTCCCTTTGTTTCTGAAGGATCCGTTCCGTCCGTCGTATATCTTATGGATGCATCTGCGGTCTGGCTTGTAATGGAAACCGTCTGAGCCGTACTATAGGTGCCGGCAGCCGGGCTGAATTCAGGCTTTTCTACTTGATTTTCCTGCCCGGAACCCGGTTTTTCTCCGGATAAAAGCTGATTAAGCGCAGGACATCCTGTTAAAACTATTAGAGGAATTAACATTAATGCAAATAAATACTTTCTTTTCATAATACACACCCCTTTTAATCAGACGATCAGGGTTCAAAAATAATCTCAGGCAAACCCCGGTTATGCTATCTTATAAACATTATAAACTAAACTAATTCTTTGTCAATACATCTTATAAATACGTTATAAATGCAAATTTATTTACCCGTTTGTAACAGTTCCCCCCGTGGGATACTGCAAATTCTACACCATCCGGCGGCAGGGTATAAAAGAGTCTTATCTGTTTGTTCAGGTTTAAATCTATTTTACAAGGGGAAGGCGGGCGCTCTGCCAGGAGATTATTCCTCCTCCGAGGTTGTATACACGTTTAAATTT
>JAADHF010000092.1 GCA_013151965.1 Spirochaetota bacterium | reverse complement strand
GTTTCCGTTGCCCATGACGATAAGGATATAGAAAAAACCATAGAGGCGAATTACTTAAGCCTTAAGAGTTTAAAATAATGTGTTAAGAACTATAGAGCTCTGCGATAAAAAAGGGATACCGCGCTATGGATCATGATACTGATTTACCTGTTATTAATCTCTTAAAATATGATGTAATTTTTTCAGTGTATTGATAAGAATTATTATTACACGCCTGTTCTGATTATTCGATTTTCTTTCTATCCAGCCGTTTTTTTCCAATCTTTTAATCATTCGTGAAATTGTAGGCATATCCTTAAAAGTCGAACGAACAATCTCGTTTTGGCTTAAAGGATGACCTGTTGTCCGCAATGTGGCTATTACCTGCCATTGTCCGGGAGTCATTTTATATTCGTAAAGGATCCTGATCTCCAATAGAACTAAAATAAATGCTTTAATTAATCGCTAACAGACCCTCCTTTGCCTATCTTTAAAAAAAGGCCGGTTAAGAATAGTCCGTTTCCCTATGGAGAAATACGCGAATATCAATACTTTAACTGCGGACAAAACCGGTCCCATGAATTCCGCATCTCACTTCGGGCATTCAAAAAGTTGTCGATTATCTCCGTTTAGCAGGTACATAAAAATAGTAGTTTAAATTTCCCCGCGGAAGCTATTATAAGAGATAAGTAAAAACACAAATTATTAACTTTATAGATATCTTTTTTGTTTACTTACTGACTAGATTTTTTCGCATATGTAAGCTTTTAATAATTAATAGTTTAAATGGATGATATTTTTTATACCAAATAGTTAATAGGAAAAGCACAAACCACTATAAAGTTTTTTCTCAGTTGTCTTAATCCGGTGATTCATTCTTTTTACGGACATCCCCTGAACGGTAAATATAATCCCCGGATCTTTTCACTATTATGAGGATTCTGTCGTGTAAATCCTACCCTGTTCATGTGCCGCACAGCGGAAATTGATAAGCATAACTAAAGCCGATTACTGATCGTTAATTACTTCGACAACTCCCGTACTGCCATTCACGTTAACTCTATCTCCGGTTTTCAGCCGGGTTGTAGCTTGATCTACCCCCACCACCGCAGGGATCCCATACTCGCGGGCTACAATCGACCCGTGAGTCATTATTCCGCCTATTTCCATCACAAGGCCCCCGGCAATTAAAAAGAGCGGTGTCCATGCAGGATCGGTGCCTTTGCAGACGAGAATTTCTCCGGGTTTAAGTTTAGCATCTTGCGGCTGGAGAACCACCCGGACTAATCCATTAACCGCGCCGGGCGACACCGGATCACCAATAATAGATACGCTGCTGTTAACCGGCGAATCACTTTTGTTAGAGTTAACTCCGCCAAAATAAGCAGTCCCGTCACTCATAATAACCCGGGGAATTTGCTTCCGCCTTAGTTCCAGCTTATACACCTCTCTCCGCCTTGCTATCTTCTGCCGAATGATCATCCATGCTCTTTTCCACTCATCCGATGTTTTACTTATACCCTTCTCAACTAACTGTCTTAATTTATCTAACTCTTTCAACCTTAAATAAAACAAATCATCTCTTTTCTCAATTAGACCGGCTGCTGCTAAATCTTGTCCGCTGTCGAGTAGTCCCTCCCGTATTATTCCCATTATACGGATGGCAAAGAATTTGGGAGCTTCCCGCAAACCGCCCAATGCCCGGTAACGGCTAATTGCAAAGCGGACTAACCGGGATTTTAGAAAGCCGCCTTTAAATTTTCTAACAGCCTGTTCCAGTTCTTTGCCGGCGATTTCTGCAGCTTTCACACCGCGCTTAAAAACAACATCAGGAGCCATTTCCGGATCATCTATCCGGATATAGCTTTGCAGCACCTTGATAATCTGGGCGGGGTCTTCCTGCCAACGAATCCGGCCGATGTCAATTTCACCTATACCGCGCATTCCGTATTTTTCTATAAATAAAGCTAAAGCATTCTGACTTTTTAAAGGCAGAGTACCTTCTGAAAATTTCGCTGCCAATACCGATGCGGATGATTCCTTAAAATATCTCAAAGAGGCAGGATCCTCCTGCAGGCTTTTAGCAGTCTCCCATAATACAAGATCCATTTCGGTAGTAACATTATGGAGCAGGCCGCGGGCAATTTCCAGATAGATGGTTTTATAGCGGGAATTACCGGTAGCTTCGGCTGCTTTACGTGCAAAACGCTCCAGAATACCAAAGAAAGACGCCATACCGGCTACGACGGGGGGAATGCCATAGGGAATAACGAATCTGGAAAAGATATCTTTGGCTCGATAAAGATGCTTTACCCTTAATGCAAAATCAGCCCACATATCCTTCTTAGAATGTTGCCGGGCCCGTACTCTGTCTACTTGTTCGTTAAAAGACTTTAAGATTTGGTCCCGCCCGCGTTCGGGATTCAGTAGAATTCGGATGATACGTCTGATAAAAGGCAGAGCGAAACCTGCAATCCGGCGGACCGTGCTTAATCGAATCTGCAATTTAACAGGAGAAAGCTGCGGGTCCCGGATAATCCTGGCTACTGCCAGGGCTACTCCAGGATCGATGGCTTTAATAACTTTCGAGTAAAACTTGTGGCCAAGTCCGGTGCGGATAATAGGAGTCGTATTAATCCATACACGTTCAGCTGCAATATAAAAAGCCGTCTGAGACTCAAGAGTGTAATCCATACCGAACACACGCCCGCCGCCTATAAGCACAAGCATGATTATATCCTGGCCCAGCGGCGTAAAGGGTTCCAGAAAACCCTGGACAACATGTAAACCTATTAAAAATTTAAGCGGCTTAAACGGTAGTTTTTCCGGCAGAGGAAAAAGTGCAGTAATAGGCCGGGATTGCAGGATATAGATATAATCCTCATCCATATTCATTCCTTTATTGGGAAAGCCGGATAAATGGTGAGAGGAAGAAACCCATGCCCATTCGATATCCTGAGGGAATTTATAGAACTTTTCTATTTCCTTACCCATTTTTGCTAATTTAAGTATGACATTATCGGGAATTGCCTGTTTTTGGAATGAATCAGCTTTTTTCGTAAACACACCGCCTTCAGATTTTCCCATAATCATGACCGACTTACTCCCAATGAATTTATATGTAATCTTATCTTTCAAGCTGTCTATTACATAATGATCCGGTTCCAAATATCCGCTGACTAAAGCCTCTCCCAGCCCGAAAGCAGCATCGATGGCAGTTTCGGTTCGTTTTCCGGTAAGCGGATTGGCGGTAAATAACACCCCCGAGGCCTCGCTCTTTACCATGTTCTGTACCACAACCGACAAGGAGACTTCTTTATGTGAAATCTCATTTCGGGCACGATAACCGATTGCCCGTGCAGTCCACAGCGAAGACCAGCACTTAACTACAGCTTCAAGAAGCGCCTTACCTCCGATAACATTTAAAAATGTATCCTGCTGGCCGGCAAAAGACATTTCGGGCAGGTCTTCGGCTGTGGCAGATGAACGTACAGCCACAGGATCAGCACCCAGCCACTGCCAGGCGTTTTCCAGGGCAGAGCTTAAACTGGAATGAATAGTGCCTTCCATAAACTGAGTACGAATTTTCAAAGAAGCCCTATCCAGATCCTTCGGGGAAAAAGCATCAATTCCACTGAGAATCTTTTTAATTTGTGCCGATAGATTATTGTAATTGAGAAATTCCCGATAAACCGCGGTTGGGACAAAAAATGCATTGGGAACAGGAAATCCAGCTCCGGCAAGTCTTGATAAGTTTAACGCTTTACCTCCTACCTCCGCCAGACTGACACCGGGTGAATTAAGCGGAATAAATAGTCCGGGTAAGGATCTGGAATTGCTCATTAGTTCTCCTTGCTGCTTCTCCATAATACATCTTTTTTAAAACCTATTTCTTAACCGGTTTAAGATTTTAAATAGAACATCCAGCGTAGCTTTCCGGGAACATCCTGAAGCCCTAATAATTGCTGTCTTCATCGTCCTTTGCTTAAAAGGCTTACTCTAAGTCCAGGAATAGCAGTCCTTTTATTCGAAATCGGTCTTCCGTTCTTCTGCTCTTCCGGTAAGAGTCTTTTTAACGCAGCCGCACAAAAGCTGCGCCGTATGGTAAGTATCTACTTTAAAGCTGTAATTTCGTGGGGGAGCAGTCTCTTTAACGGCCGGAAGTATGTCCTGGGGGAATAGCTGTAAAGATCCGAAACCTTTGTCATGTATATACATGCGTACCGCTCTACCTGATCGGCAAAACGGCTCTCCTCTAACCCTGACCTTAAAACCTCTCCCCAGTAAGGGTTAAAATATTTCTTTAATTCGGCAAGCTTTTCTGAAATCCGTCCGTTTACTGCGTCGATTTCTTCGAAAAGTTTTGCAATGGTTTCACGTTTTTTCCGCTTATCTTTACTTCCGGAGATATCGTACAGATTGATTTTTGCTTCCAGTTTCGATTTTTTCATCATCAAATCCGTTATTTCCTTCTGAACATTTTTCGATGCTTTAATGTTGGAAATCTCATCCTCCAGGTCTCCCAGAACAAGAGCTGTTCTCCAGTTACAGGATTTTTTAATTGATACCACATCACCGTAAATGTGGTCTCCGAGATAGAGAATTTCGCTGCCCTGCACACAAAGATCCCTTTGAACTTTTTTAAACCAGCCTCCCTGATAAATGCCTCGGGAAAGGTGCCCGAAATGATTTTTCATTAAACCCGTTTCTTCATCCACCTTTAAGAATCCATTTCTGTCTGTAAAGAACCGCGGCTTATCGGCAAGGGTTATGACAATTTCAAAAAGCTCCTGCCATTTTTTATGATTCTTTAAGAACGGGTTAATGGCAAAATTTAAAAGATCATTACTGTACGTATAATCCGAATTGGTGATAATTATTAACTTTTTACCGTATGCAAGATACCTTTCCAATAAGAGAGTAACTTCCGGATCAACATCAACATATTTCTTAAAATCCCCTTTGATAATTGATTTTAACGAACCATTCTGATGTACAGTATCTATAGCGGCTTTTAAATCTTCTGCGAGCTGGTAAAAGCCGGGCAGATCGACGGCACTGTCCTTTAATTGAACAAGCTGAGAATATAGAACTCCATTGGAAATAGAGAATGAGGTATCAAGACTCTGAAAATCAGAAGTTTTAATATCGATTGCCATCTCCTGATACAGTTTGTTCTGTTCCTGGTACCCTATCTCTCTAAGGCCGTGGTAGGACAGTTTTACCTTGTTGTACCTGCTGAGCTTAAGGAGATTCCCCTTTCTCTTGTCTATTACTATGCCGACTATGGATCTGTTAAAATTAAATTTTAATTTTCTGATTTCTTCCGGGTAGCCTCTGTCTTTTATAAGTGTATCTATCACTAATGTATAAGTAAGTTTCTCGAGTTCCTTTGTATGATAACCCACCAGGGTATAGTCCATGTCGAATCCGATAACTTTAATTCTTTTCAGATTAAGTATTCTGTTTATGAAGACCGGCATATCATGTTTCCCTTATCAGCCGGCAGGAGCGTTTCCGTAATGCGTGCAGACCTGATATCATACTGCCTATTCGTTATGACATTGCTGGCAGCCTTCGCCGGTTCCGCCGGTATATGCCCACCGAAGGCCGTATCTGTTATCGGAACCGTGGGCCTTATGACAGGTAAGACAGAACGGAGAATCGTCTCCGGAGACAACTCCCGCTTCTGCATATGTAGTTGCTCCCCTGACGATAAAGGGAAGACGCCCGATGGAAAATCCTTCCCCGCTGCCCTCTATCCAGTGATTAACATCCGTATCGGCTCCTGTTCCTATTGTAGGAAATGCATCCCTCCCGCTGTCCAGAACCGGGTGTTTTGTATAAATACCGTCGCCATTCGGATCGGTATAGTCCTTTCCGGAAAAAACATGATGGCAGTCGACACATATATTTGTAACCTCACGCCAGCTGCTGTTCTGTGATGAGGGTGCATTGTAACGAACATTTGCCCTCTCATACACAGCCAGTCCTTCTGCTGACGGATTTACAAGTGCCGTTATTACCGTACTATCATCGGGATTTGTCGCCCATCTGAGATTTCTGTAGTTGTTATTCCCATGAGGATCATGACAGTAGATGCATGTAACAACGGCATCGGTAAAGGAACCTCCGAAATGACACTGCAGGCAGAGCGCAGACGAATCGTTAAGCCCTGGCGCAAACGCACTTATATTGTGTCCATTGGGATTCTTTACTTCAGGATCGGCAAACTTTCCTCCCGCTCGTTCAGTAAGCCCCCGTGAATCGTTTCCGACAACATCCGGTGCCTGTAAGCCCCGCGAATTATCATCATGGCAGGAAAGACACAGCATAAGGGGATTGGAACTTATGAGCATATTTTCCCATGGGCCGCCGGCCTCGCCGCCTTCCGGTGTTGTGTTTTCCTGGCTGTTGTGCATGGTATGACAATCCGAACATATAAGACTGCCCGGACTGTTGTGGTAGGAAGCATAAACTGCCTGGGTTAATGTCATTAATATGGCGATAAAAAAAACAACTATTATTACTTTTACATTTTTCATCAGGAACCTCTACGGTATCCGGGAGATGCAGAACCGATTAACAAATTACTTACTTTAATAACGAAAAAAACCAGATTATTATAACATATCGTTCTTTTAATGTCAATATACCGAATTAAATCATTAAAAATCTACCCGAAATAAATAAAAGATAACGAATTCAGAAGAGATTTATAGCAAGGAAGACAGTGTTTTTATCAAAACAGAATTAAAACAGAAGGTTAGAAAAAAACGTCCTTAAAATTACTCCAAATGATTATAAAGTATTAATGTTTTCGACCAACATATCTATTATCACAGCTACATATTCTATATTTTTTACTTATCGGTATTGATATTTATTAAACAGGATTAAAGCAGACTCCAAAATAAGAATTTAACGAACCCGTTCTGGCACTACATTTCTCTATTCCTATAGAAACTAATTTGAATAACGTACCCGAGGCCGGTGTTTGTCATTAATACCCATTTTCCATCAAATAGCTTTACTATATTGTTCTTTTCACTATTCCGTCAAAGATATTCTTCCAGGAGACTACATTAATCTGATTTCTTATATAATTCTCTTCTCCGCCATATATTAAGAATAATTGTTCATTTGGAGTATTTGTCAGATTCTTCCAATACTTTAACCCATCGAAAAACTTTTCATTTATAGTCATTCCTGCTTTAATCTCTATCCCGAATTGGTTTATTCCTAAATCCAATATCAAATCCAATTCTTTCCGATGATTATCTCTCCAAAAATACATATCATATTTTTCTCCGAAATTATAATTTAGCTTCAAAAACTCATCAATTATAAATGTTTCGAATATTCCGCCTTTCAGAAAATGATAATCCAATTCCTTCTGCTTCTTTATACCCAATAGACTACAAACCAATCCTGTATCTGTAAAATATAGTTTTGATCTTTTAACCAATCTTTTATTATAATTTTTATAGAAAGGCTTTAATCTGTATACTATGAAGCTGGCTTCTAAAACTGATATCCATTCTAAAATTGTATTATGTGATACTCCGCACTCTTCTCCTAATGATACAAGATTAAGTTCCTGTCCTGTTCTGCCTGCAAGTAGTTTCATAAATTTTGTAAATACATCGAGCTTTGTTATTTTCTTAATCTGTCTTATATCTTTTTCTATATAAGTAGATATATAGTTCTTATAAAATACTTCAGGACGGATATCTTGATCATA
The DNA here is from genome assembly GCA_013151965.1 of Spirochaetota bacterium. Taxonomy (GTDB): domain Bacteria; phylum Spirochaetota; class Spirochaetia; order SZUA-6; family SZUA-6; genus SZUA-6. The sequence goes on along the minus strand of JAADHF010000092.1, from coordinate 1,218 downwards.
AATCCTGGGATAGAATCCCTTAAAAATTAATTCGTCAACTTTAAATCTCTTATTTGATAGTTCTGATATTGAAAATGGTAAAAGCTTTGTTATCCCTACCCTTCCGGCTAATGATTGACTTATTTGTTCCATTAAAAGGAAATTGTGCGATCCGGTTATTATAATCTGTCCGTTCCCTTTTAGGTTATCAACATGTGTCTGCAGATAACTTAGAATTAAAGGAATTCTTTGTATTTCATCAAAGATAACATTTTTACTATATCGGAAGAGGAAACCTCTCGGATCATTTTCTGCAAATATTCTTACATCATAATCTTCAAAAGATACATATTCATATTCGGTAAATATCTTTTTTGAAAGGGTAGTTTTTCCTGATTGTCTTGGACCCAGTATAGCTATTACCGGAAATTCATTTCGCAGTATTTCTATTTCACTTTCAAGTTGTCTATTAATCATACTAACAGTATATCATGTTTGTACATATTGTCAATAAATATGCCAATTTGTACGCAATATACTACACATTTTGATAAAAATGATTCATAAAAGATTGAATCTTTAAGGGCTGCATACTCAGGATTTGTTATATCGAAAACAAGATTATCCACTATTTCCTTTGAATTGTTGGGTGTTCGTTTTGGATCACGAATACCCGAATCCTTTAGAACAAAAGGAATGTTTACATAGCTGTTTCCATCTGAATTATTTAATTTATCACGATCCTTATATTCAATAATTTTCATGCTAAATAGATAATCAGAGTCCGGATGAATATCTCGAAAAGCTGATCTTAGGTTTGTAAGAAGAGGGGGTAGTCTTTAATGAGGCTACTTCTTATCAGATTTATATAAATTTTAAATTCAGTATGAAAAACCAAAACCTGCCGAAACACCCATTGTTAAAGCTTTTGAAAATACAAATCCAGTTGGAAGGTCAGGCATTCTTAGTACCTCAATAAAATCGTAACCTGCCATTACTGATAGATTAATATTAAAACTTTTACTAAAATTATACAAAGCTGAACCTGAGATACCTGCCCCTAATGTATATGAAAGAAATGGTTCTATTAAATAACTATCCGCTATAAAAGCAATCCCGCTGAAATGGATTCCGCCTCCTGAAAGAATTGATAACTTCCCATTATTAAATTTATAGCCCGGACCTAAAATTGCATCAAGACCCATTTTCATTCTATTATAGGCCGTAAGAGAAACATCC
>JAADHF010000054.1 GCA_013151965.1 Spirochaetota bacterium | reverse complement strand
TTCGCCGCCCTTCACCATCGATCTTACCCCTCCGTCGGCAACAGTCACAGCCAATTACACCGTCTTTTCTCCGAACGGTGACGGCAACAAAGATTTTATCACCTTCACGCAAACAACCTCCGAAGAACAGACATGGAAGGGTGTTGTCATGGATTCTGGCGGAAAGCCCGTCAGAACCGTTACATGGAGAGGGAAAGCCGATACTCAGTTCGTTTGGGACGGGCACGGCGGCGAAGGCCGGTTGCTGCCGGACGGCAAGTATACCTACTTCCTGGAGGCAACCGACAAAGCCGGCAACTACGGCAAATCCGCATCCGTTTCCTTCGAGATCAACACTGCGGAGACTCCTGTCCTCATTTCCACCGATTTGACCTACTTCTCACCCAACGGCGATGGGGTCAAGGACACACTGCATCTTCTGCCGACGCTTAAAGTCGCCGCAGGAGTCGCCTCTTACCGGATCAGTATCCTCGACAAGGCTGGTATAATCATCCGCGGCTATCGAGGCAGCGGACCCGTTCCAAAGGATATTGTATGGGACGGCAAAGATCAGCAAGGTATATCTGTGCCCGACGGCAGGTACAGCGCCGGGTTGAACGTCCTGTATCGAAACGGGAACAATCCAACCGCCCGTTCTAATCCATTCTTTGTAGATACCGCATATCCGAATATTACGGTTTCGGTGTCCGGTCTCTTGTTCTCACCCGATGGTGACGGAAGGCTCGACACAATTACTATCATGCAAACATCGAGCAAAGAGGACCTCTGGGAAGGAGATTTCCTATCCAGTGACGGGCAGATAGTTCGCGGGTATTTCTGGAAAGAGAAGGCTCCCGACTTCTCGTGGGACGGCAGGGACAATAACGGGAACGTCGTCCCCGACGGTAGTTACAGCTACATTGTTAAAGCCACCGATAGAGCCGGAAATCAAACTATGAAACGAATCGGAGGAATTGTAGTTGATACACGCCCGACACCAATATCGATCGGAGCCTCCTCTGAGGGTCTGTCGCCGAACGGCGATGGTGTTCGCGACAGCATCGGATTCAGCCTGTCGGTCGGACTGAAGAGCGGTATCCGTTCGTGGCGGGTCGAAATGATCAGCGCGAACGCCGGTGTGCAGAAGGTATTCTCAGACACGGGTGCAGTGCCCGGGACCCTGTACTGGGACGGTAAGACCGGTAAAGGTACAATGGCTGTCCAGGGCGTTTACCGCGCCCGCATGACCGTCGACTACCTCAAGGGTAATCAGCCGCAAGCCAGCTCCGGTCCGTTCCTCCTCTCCGTCACGCCGCCGAAGGTGACCATCGGTCTTGCACCACTTCCTTTCTCACCCGACGGCGACGGTATAAACGATATTCTTACTATCTCTCTGACCGCAAGCGATCCCAGCCCGATCGTGAGCTGGGATGCTACGATTCTCGACCCGAGGGAACATTTCTTCGAGAGCTTCTCCGGAAAAGGGGCGCCGCCGAAGATCATAAAGTGGAACGGTTTATCGGCTGACGGGGAGCTGGTGCAGGCTGCCGAAGACTATCCTCTCACCATAACGGTACAAGATGAGTTGGGCAATATTGCCAGAATCACAAAATTAATACCTATCGATGTCCTCGTGATTCGTGAAGGAAATAAGCTAAAAGTGCGCGTATCCAGTATCACTTTCGCTCCGAACACTGCGGACTACATCGATGTTCCGCCCGGCCGTGCTGCGCGGAACATGAAGACGCTGAAACGCCTTGCGGAGATCTTCAGGAAATACAGTCAGTATGACATCCGGATCGAAGGCTACGCCGTCATGGTTTATTGGAACGATCCCCGGAAGGGTAAACTTGAACAGAAGCAGGTTCTTATACCGCTCTCCAAAGCACGTGCCGAAGCGATCAAAGCCGCACTGGTTAAGCTGGGTCTCGACGCAGATCACATAACAACGGTTGGGCTCGGCGGCGCCGACCCGATTGTACCGTTCAGCGACATGGAAAACCGCTGGAAGGACCGGCGGGTTGAGTTTATCCTGATTCGCAACTCTGCCGGCGGCAGTTAAGGTCAAAGAACTGCCGACCGGCTATCCCGGTAAGGAAAGGATAGTCTTACTTCGCAGAAACGGCGTGATCTCCCTTGCTTTATATGTATGGTTTATTGCACCTCCGGTACTGCACCCGGAGACTTAAGAGCATCTGCAGCGGAAATAATTCCTCTTTTTACAGCATCAGCTTCCTCTGCGCCTCCTAAAAGTGAATATACAAATCCCGCGGCAAATGCGTCACCGGCTCCGTTCGGATTTACCGCATGTACGGCTTCGACCGGGAAATGTTTTTGTTTTTTATCTTCCGCATTAAAGTATATCACACCTTTTCTTCCCCTGGTAATGATGATTTTCTTGACATGAGCAATTCCCTTTAAAATACCAATCTCTAAATTCTCCCGGCTTTCCGATGCGAGTGCAAGGTACTCTTCCGTATTGGGGGTACAGTAGGTTATGCTGTGCTTTACCCTTAATATTTTTAAAGACTTCTGAATGGAAACAGGTTCCACTAAAACCGGGATTCCATAATCTGCGGAAATTTTACAGATGGAATTAAGACTGTCGATATTGAGGTTTGTATCTGCAACAATAAAATCACTGCCGCGTATACCCGGTTTCCATTTTTCTATTACTTCACAGGAGACTGCATCCATTATTTCCATATCGGAGACAGCAGTTATCATTTCGGAGTTCTGATCGAGAATAGACAGATAGGTCCCTGTTTTGTTTTTGCCTGTTCTTATTATACCGGATGTATCGATTCCCCTGTTGTTTATCTCTTTAAGAACTCCTGCTGAAAAAAAATCATTGCCGACGGCACTGTAGAGTTTCACGGTAAGATTAAACCGGCTGCCGGTCCCCCCTGTATTGGTATTTTTTTCCGCCTTTTCGGAGAGACAAGCCAGCATCCGGGCTATGTTGCATGCAACTCCTCCGGGAGCAATAGTTACAGTTCCGGGATTGGAATTATCCTTAAGTACCGGTCCTTTCGATTTACCGGTTATATCAATGTTTATTCCTCCGATAATGCTGACGGTAATATTTTTCATCTTTTTAATGCAGTATTTTATTTTAGTATTTTCTCTATCTCTGAATTTGATAAAAAGTTAAAAACAAGGGGCTGCGAAAAATCGTTCTGCGACTGCTGCCAGAGGGCATAAATTCCTTCTTCCGTATTTAAGGTTTTAACATATCTGCTGCTTCCGGTTCCATGGGGAGATACAAAAAGGGGAAGATTAACGGAGAGCCGTTCTATTTCGGGAAAACCGGTTTCCGTCGAAAATGCAAGGCCGCCGATTTCCTCGCATGAGTATCCTCTCGGCCGTTTAACAGCCCTTTCATGTTCGGTATAATTGCGTACGGATTCCCCTCCGTCGTAAAAATAGAGATACAGCTGCGGGTTGTCCGGTTTAACAGCAGGTCCCGGTACAGCCAGGACGTCCGTGATCCTGCTCATAGCAACATCCCAGGTATAGCCTCTTGAAAAGAATTTATACTGCGGAGAGCCGAAATTCTCACTTCCCCGCTTTCTTACCGCATAAGCACTGTTGGAGCTTGTCCAGTTAAAGGGATGTGTGCAGAAAATAAGTATTGTATCGCCATTGCCGTTTTTATATGTAAGAGGGTCTTTTACGTGTAAGAATCGTGGATCATCCGACTGTATCAGGGGCTGTATATTAGATGCATCGAGATTCTCAATGGTATCCGCACGGATCACATCGATTGTCCATACGCCTGTTCCCGGTTTCTGAAATCCCTGTAATTCTTCCGGATACGGAATTCCTGCTTTTTCCATGGAAATATAGAGTTCCACGCCATCCTGAGTGTATTCCAGGGCGCTCCCCTCGATAGAAACTACCTCATGATCTCCGCAGGAAAGATCTTTTTTTGTAAATCTTTTTACCGGATAAAAGATGCCGGTTCCGGATTTATCCGGATGAGATTCGTCTATCCTGCCTGCGGGCGGACTGTTCGATTTAAATATTGTAAGTTCAAACCCGCGAGGGCCTCTGCCTGTTCCTGTACGGGAATCACCTGCATTCCGGTAACGGCCGGAAATATAGAAATATCCTTTGGAATCCTTTACCATATTACCGCCCCCGAACCAGTATCCGCTCTCGGGTTTTAAGGCCGGTATAAGTATTTTTGCCATTTCCTGGTCGATTAGGGCCCTGGCAAGATTTATAAGTTTTTGCCGCATGGTTTTATCAATTTCCAGCATGTTCCCTTTAGTATAGGCAGAATATTTAGATTTAGGCAACAGTATTAGGCACCCTGTATCTGGCTGACATTATATACAACATACGATAGCATGAGGCACCCTGTAGTAGATGATGAACATTATAAATACCAGACAACAGTATGCGCTGCCCTGTAACCCCGGGGGAGCTTTATACTTAAATTGCAGATATGCAAAGCCGATTAACATAACCGTTTTATTCTGATATATTTAAGCTGCAAGGTTATTTATTACGAGGAGAGGTGTCGAGGCATTGAAAAGAGAAAAGAGGGAAACCGTAGATAAGCACTTTACATACTTTACCGTACTTGAAATGCTTCAGAAAAGTAAAGGTTGTGCATTCTGTGATTTAAAGAAAAAGGTATCCTTTAAATATCTAGATGCACTGCTCTATGAGAAAGTCAATGATCCCGGTATAAGAAAAGAACTGGCAAAATCCAATGGATACTGCCACCGGCATGCTCATCAGCTTGTATCCCTGGGAGGGGCCCTGGGAATCGGAATTATATATAATGATCAGCTCTCCTATTTTCTGAAATTTATAGATTCGAAAAAATCAAAAGTATCGAAAACTCACCATGGAAAAAGGAAAATACAGGGAAATACCGGCATGGTAGAAAGCCAATGGGGCCGTGAAGATATGTGCCCTGTGTGCAGAGTAGAACAGGAAACTTTGGGCAGGTTTTTTACAATCTTTGTGGACAGCCTTAAAGAGAGAGAAGATTCCAGGATGAGGAATGCATTTGAATCTTCTCATGGAATATGTGTTCCTCATTTTCTGGAAATCTTAGAGCGTGCGGATACTCCGGAAATTCGGGAATATCTTATAAAGTATGAAAAGCTGAAACTGCAGAGTATACAAGAGGTGTTAAGAGAGTTTATCCGGAAACAGGATTACAGATTCGAAAAAGAGGTCGTTACTAAGCAGGAAGGGAAATCCTGGATAGATTCCGTAATAATAATGACAGGCAGCAAAGATGCTTTTTAAAATAATCATACTATTAATTTAAGGATATTCAGGTGGACAGGATAACTGCTGTAATTTTTGACTTCGGACAGGTGCTCGGCATGGTGCAGGATAAGACATGTGTTAGTAATATGCGAAAAATGACAGGACTTAAAGAAGATGAGTTTCATATGAGGTACAGAGGATATAGAGCTGAATATGATGAGGGGTTAATTAACGGCAGAGAATACTGGGGAAAAGTGATTTCCGGAGGTACGGGAGAAAACTCCATTTCTGATATGCTTGCCGGAAGGCTGGTTAATGAGGATATAATGGGCTGGCTTAGGATAAATAAAACTATGCTCTCATGGGTGAAAAAATTAAAAGAAGAAGGCATAAAAACTGCGATTCTGTCCAATATGCCTGCGGAGTTATGTAAGTACATATATGATACCTATAGCTGGACGGAGATATTCGACCGCATAGTATTTTCTTCCGAAGTGGGTTTTGCGAAACCGAAATTAGAGATCTATGAATACTGTATTAATGGTCTTGCAATAGATTCTGATGAAGGATTATTTATTGATGATGATAAACGGAATATAGAGGGAGCTCGAAAAACCGGGTTAAAAACATTTCTTTTTAATCCGGGCATAACGGAACCGAAAGAGATTTCGGATAAATTCGGCATACCGGGTTAAATATACCGGGCTAAATGCTGCATAATCCGTTGTCAGCGATATAAGGAGAGTTTATTGATTAGAAGTTTGGATTGTAAGGAATAAAAATTCAGCAGCCATGCTATACAAGGAATGTTTAAACGTAAAATAACGAAAAAATCTGTGATAATTGCAGCTAAACGAGGAGAAAGGTATGAAATGTATTTTTTGTAAAGCCGGGAATAGTAAACCTGGTTTTGTTACCGTAACGCTGCAGAGAAGTAATACAACTATTATTTTTAAAGAAGTACCTGCAGAAGTTTGCGAAAACTGTGGTGAGTACTATTTATCAGAAGATGTTACGGAAGAATTATTAAAACGTGCCGAAGAAGCAGCGGCTAAGGGTGCGGAAGTAGAAATTTTAAAATATGCTGCTTGATATTTAAAACAGAAATAAAATGATGAGACCGTTTCATACTATTGCAATTCCTCATAATGCTGTACTAAGAGGCCGTCTGACATTTAGATGTTTTTGCGGCAGACCTGTGAAATGCAAACAGAAATCAAGGAGTAGATGAGTATAGAGATACGGATCCGCGTCGAATAATACTTTTCTCTCTCCGGAAGATCGCAGGCTTCTTCTTTCTCAGGTAAATGTCTCTGGTCCCTGTGCTTCGGAGTAGTCAGAGCCTAAGGGCTATCCGAATGTTTGCAGCGGTAACATTCGGCGTAAAACGAACCCCTGTGATTTGTCCGAAAAGAGATTATATGTACCTGCACAGGCAGTCTCCGACACATTGCCGAATAAATAAAAAAACCTTCACTTTTTTTAATAAATTTAATTGTTTTGCTTTCCCATGGTAAAGGCTTATTATATTGGTAAGGTATTGTTCTTCTGCTGTTACAGCAATATATAAGGAGGCGCCTCCGATGAACCCATCTGAACATATGACATCTAATGAATTAATGATAGAGATCGAGATGATACTGGACGAAACAAAAACCGGGATTCTGGCAACGGTGGATTCTGACGGATATCCGCATATGAGGTGGATGACGCCTGCGCTTTTAAAGGGTAAAAGCAGGGTAATCTTTGCCGTTACCTGCCCGAAGTTCGGTAAGATGAATCAGCTTAAATCCAATGAAAAAGTGCAATGGATTTTCCAGGATCGACTGCTTTCAAAGATTATCACTGTTAACGGCAGAGTAAATATCTTAGAGAATTTGTCGATTCGGTCCGAGGTACTCGAGGTTATCGGTGCACGGCTTACTGCTTTCTGGAAGTATAACAGGGATGAACGTGATCTTATTGTTCTTGAAACAGTCATTACCGAGGGGCACTACTTTGTGCCGCTTAAAGGGTACAGGGAAACCGTTCTGTTTAAAAGCGGATAGAATGTATTATTCTTAAGTTGTGCGGGAGATCATACTATGAAAAAAGCGGATAAAAACGGGGCGGACAGAGAGAGATCGAAAATAAAGTATAATAAGAAAATACTGACTGAGCTTCTGGAAAAGATGCTCTTAATACGCAGATTTGAGGAAAAAGCGGCCCAGATGTACGGACTGCGTAAAATTGGAGGTTTCCTGCACCTGTACATAGGCCAGGAGGCGGTTGCTGCCGGTACGGTTTCCGCTCTCGATCTTACCACCGATTATGTAATTACAGGCTACAGGGATCACGGTCATGCTCTTGCATGCGGTGTGGAACCGTCGGCTGCAATGGCAGAACTGTACGGCAAAGCCACAGGCTGTTCCGGAGGCAAGGGCGGATCCATGCATTTTTTTAATACTGAGAAACACATGTTAGGAGGCAATGGAATTGTCGGGAGTCAGATTCCGGTTGCAACGGGTGTTGCCCTTTCCATCAAATATAAAAAGGAGAGCGGAGTTGTACTCTGTTACTTTGGTGACGGAGCAATCCATCAGGGTGCATTTCATGAAAGTCTGAATCTGGCAAAGATATGGAACCTTCCTATTATCTATATATGCGAGAACAATCAGTACGGAATGGGAACGGATTTTCGGAGAGTTTCCGCTGTGGAGGATTTTTCGATAATGGGCGCATCCTACGGCATTCCAGGGAAACAGCTTAACGGCATGGATGTTTTAGAGGTATATGATGAAATTCTGCATGCTGTTAAGGAGATTCGAAAAAAAGCTTCCCCCAGGTTTTATGAAATCAAAACGTACAGGTATAAAGGACACTCGATGAGCGATCCTGCTAAGTACCGCACAAAGGATGAACTTGCCGCTTACAAGGAACAGGACCCGGTGTTGTTATTAAGAGGAATAATAAAAAAAGCCGGAGTAATGAATGACGATGACTATGAGAATCTGGAAAGGCGGATAAGTAAAAGGATCAGCGAAGCGGTGGAATTCGCAGATTCGAGTCCCGAACCGGAACCTGCGGCTCTGTATGAAGATGTTTTTTCATAGAATGGATATTGGCGGAAGGTTATTGCTTTAAGAGGAGAGGAAAAGTATGCCTGTGATTACATTCAGAGAGGCTTTACGCCAGGCAATGGATGAAGAGATGGAGAGGGATAAAGATGTCATTCTTATGGGGGAAGAGGTTGCCAGGTACAAAGGCGCATACAAGGTAAGCCAGGGGCTGCTGGAGAAGTACGGGGAAGAGAGAATAATAGATACCCCGATTTCGGAGGAAGGTTTTACAGGGATCGGCATAGGTGCTGCTATGGCCGGCTTACGGCCGATTGTGGAATGGATGACATTTAACTTTTCCCTGATGGCGATAGACCAGGTTATAAATAATGCGGCGAAAATGAGGTATATGTCCGGAGGGCAGATTGGAATTCCTGTTGTTTTCAGAGGTCCGAACGGGCCTGCAGAATATCTTGCAGCCCAGCATTCACAGGCTCTTCAGTCCCTCTACGCACATATTCCGGGTTTAAAGGTTGTCGCACCTTCCACACCCTATGATGCCAAAGGGCTTTTAAAATCCGCAGTCAGGGATAATAATCCTGTTATTTTTCTGGAATCCGAGCTTATGTACAGTTTAAAGGGCAGTGTGCCTGATGATGAGTACCTGATCCCGCTCGGAGAGGCTGATATCAAAAGAGAGGGTAAAGATGCGACTGTCGTCTGTTTTTCCAGGCCCGTACACATGGCGCTGGAAGCTGC
>JAADHF010000104.1 GCA_013151965.1 Spirochaetota bacterium | reverse complement strand
AAGTGATCCTGTATGTTGAGAGCAAATATATGAAACAGATATTGAAATTCAAATCAGTGGCGGAAGTGAGAAGATATCCGAATAATCCCATTCTATCTGCAGAAGATATTCCATATTCTGCGACTCTTATTTTCAATGCCGGTGTAACAAAATTTCAGGGCCGTTATGTGATGGTATTCCGGAACGACTACGGTGGAAAGCCTGGTACTCGTCGATTCAAAGGCACCAACATAGGCGTCGCATTTTCGGATGATGGTCTGCACTGGAAATCCAAATCTAAGCCATGGATCGAATGGAAGACAGACGAGATTGACCGCACATATGATCCTCGTATCACAGCTATTGACGGGCGTTGCTATCTTTGCTTTGCCGTCGATACCCGCCATGGCATCAGGGGAGGGATTGCCGTAACTGATGACTTAGACAAATGGGAGGTCCTGAGCCTCTCAGCCCCAGATAATAGGAACATGGTCCTGTTTCCCGAAAAGATAAACGGCAAATTCATGCGTCTTGAACGGCCGTTTTCTATCTACGGCAGAGGTGAGCCAGAAAACTTCGATATTTGGTTTTCCGAATCGCCTGACTGCGTGCACTGGGGCAATACCCAGCTCGTGCTTGGTTCGGAGAAAATCTCCTGGTGCAATTCGAAGATCGGCCCAGGTGCACCCCCTATCAAGACGCAAAAGGGATGGCTGACCCTGTTTCACGTTGTCACAATCGACAGAACAAGGGAACTGCCCGCTTGGCACAGAGATTGGTTTAAGACATACACTATGGGATTAATGCTTCTTGACATTGAAAAGCCATGGTTGATTAAGGGGGTATGTCAAAAACCGTTAATGGTTCCTGAAACACAATATGAACTAAAGGGCTATCGCGGGAACGTGCTTTTCCCTGGAGGCATGATACTGGAAAAAAACGGCGAAGTTAAGATTTACTACGGGGCGGCAGATACGGTCGAATGTCTTGCAACTGCCCATGTGGATAAACTGCTGGCGTTATGCACCACGTGAGAACAAAGTAAAGGAATACTCCCAACACATATAGAGGGTCGACAAACGCCCTGGAACATTATCAGTGCCCGCATTGCCTTCCCGATCAAAAATGTAGGTCATTTAGCCTTAAGTTTTTACAGGGATAGGCTCAGGATAAGACCGTGCATCTAATTTCTTAAGATAGCCAGGTAAGAACTTATTAATATCAAACGGCTCTTTCCTTTTAAGCATGGAATAAACACTTCTACCAATCTGCCTAAGCAATAATAGAAAGAGCCTTTGCTTTGCCGTATTTCGATACTAACCTTTCATAATATTTTTTAGCAGGTTCATTATCTTTTTAAGAAAATTCCCATTTAAGATGTACATTTCTGCAGTAAGAAATAAAGTTTCCAACTTTAGGGAATCTATGTATATCATGAACCTCATAGAGAATCACAAGGGCAAGTACCTGGCCGATACCCGGGATAGTTCTAAGCAGGTGTAATGAAATAGGATTGTGCTGTCAAAAAGAATGAACTTGTATACCTTGAAGAAACTAGGTTCATTACGATACTACAAACCGATCATCCATAAAAAGGTTGATCGACATGATTTTGTACTCTTACATAACGGGACTCTGCCATGTAAGTTTGATTTTATCGTACAAAGTGACGGCAAAGACAATAACCTCACATTTCACTATAAATGGCTTACACTGAATCAATTGGATAAAATCGATTCAGAGTTAGCGCAATTTGTGAACTCATATAATTTCCCGGAACTATTCATAACAGAAGATGATTGAGGACTGCAAAAAAGGACTCTGAGGTTCCGTAATTATAATCCGGAATGGAAGCGAATATAGGAATATGAAGAAATAGAAATAAGAGGAAGAGCTCAAGGAATCGCAAGCATAGAACACATTGAAAGTACATCTGTGTACGACCTATGTTCCAAGCCAATAATTGACATCCTAATAGGCTTCCTGTCCAAGCATGAATTTGAGAAAAACATACCCTGAATTAGAAAGGATCAGAAACCATAACTATGTTTCATTTGCATTGCTTTAATATCGATAATACTGAGTACAAAGAACATTCGATAGTAAGGAATGCTTTGAGAGAAAGTAAACTGTCCAGAGATAAATATATCGCATTGAAAAAGAAAGCTAAAAAGATTAAAATAGAAAGAACTGACTATCAAATCAGCAGGGAAATATATTTGCCATGATTCGGCATTTATATTGAACGATGACAATCATCGAATAGGGGTATCGGAAATACATGTCAAACAAAATTCGACATTATTTAAAAGAACAAGTAAAAGATATTATACCGAAGTTGCATGATTGTTACCGAATGATTGGGAAATACCAGAAAAATAGAATTGATAGAAACGGAAAAACATTGCTCAAAGAACTGGATTTCATGCACGGGGCATTACAGGTTTTTAAGTCTTATGTTCAATCTACGAAACAGTCTTATTTTGACGCAATCGGTAACTGCTCGCTAAGTATCTCTGATCGAATTATTGCATTGGACATTGCGGTCGGAGCAATGCATATAGAGTTTTCTGTCTCAAGAAGTTATTCACATCAAGAGAGTCAAGAGCTAAGAAACGCATTAGCATCGACAAGAAATGATGAATTCGACGAACAATGCCAATCAGATGAGGAGGATGGTAATATTACCGGAATACCGGCCTCGAGTGGCATATTTACAGGGAAAGTAAAAATAGTCCAAAAAACAGCTGAATACAAACGTCTGCCAAAAGATACCGTTGTTGTAGCAAAAATGACGCGGCCGGAATTTATACTGGGGATAGATAATATTGCTGCTATTATAACGGATGAGGGCGGACGCCTATGCCATGCTGCAATAATAGCAAGAGAATTAAAAATACCATGTATTGTTGGCACTCGAAGCGCAACAGCAGATCTGAAAAATGGTCAAATTGTAACTGTAAATGGTAATACGGGTATCGTTGAAATTCTTCAAAAATGGTGAAAAAGGAATTATCATTTTCAGATAAAAAGGGCTCTTAGTGATAAAGAAAAAATACATTTAACTCCCGGAATAATTTACGAATGATCCGATGGATAGCATCGCCGACCGATGTTTTGACGGAATTTCACGGTTCATCAGGGTCATATGAGGTGAGTTGATGATACCCATATTGAAGTAAACTAACCAAAAGAAGACAACGGCTAAGGGGAGTGTAGTTTGTAAAGCTAACAAAATCAACATCGATCCCCGTACACCTTGAAAAATGGCGCAAACCAAGCCATAACGATTATCCGCCAGGCGTCCAATGCCCCTGATGAGAGGGCACGGCCAATTCCATACAGCACAGCAGCGACAAGAAACATAGGGAATGAAAAAGCGAATAAGAAAACAATACTGGAAACGATGAAACAAAAGTTTGCCAAGGTAAAATGTATAATAGCAGTAATTCTTAAAGTAGAGGAAAATGAATGATTTTATAGCGAACACGCTTACTGTTATGTAACGGAAGTCCGGATGTAACTCGACTCTGGCCATAACGACCTTTCATTTCTTAAGGTGCACTTGAAATTACACTTATATGTACTTTGCCCGGTAAATGAATATTAGAAGTATAATTCCCTGCATAATGATATTACATATACCCTATTTTCTTGACTTTCACTTCCAATTCAATATGCTTTAATCAGGGAGTTAGGAATGGCTAAAAAGTCAATTATACTGGTTGCCGACGATGATAATTGGAGCAGGGAATTCTTGAGGGAACTCCTGACACGGGAAGGGTATAGGGTAGAGGAAGCCGTAGACGGGACCGATGCTATTGAGAAATTGGGCAACAGGAATTTTGACCTGGTAATTACAGATTTAATGATGCCGGGGCAGGATGGAATTTCTGTCTTAAAAGTTGCCAAGGCTCAGCAGTACAATCCGGAAGTTCTGCTGGTAACTGCCTATGGGACTGTTGAATCCGCAATTGAAGCACTTAAGCTGAATGCTTTCGATTACTTTGTAAAACCGCTGAATGCCAAGAGAGTATTGTTAACTGTTAATCAGGCTTTAGAGAGAAGGATGCTGAAGAATGAGATAGAAATGCTTCGAAGGCAGGTAACGGGAAAGTACAGCAGGCAGTATATCATTGCAGCGAGCAATAAGATGAAGGGGGTAATGCATCTGGTGGATATAGTAGCGGGTTCGGATGTTAGTGTGCTGATAGAGGGAGAGAGCGGCACGGGGAAGGAGCTGATCGCCCGGGCCATACATTTTGGGGGTCCGGGTGCTAAGAAGCCGTTTATTGCAGTAAACTGCGGTGCTTTGCCGGAAGCGCTCCTGGAGAGTGAACTTTTCGGACATGTAAAGGGAGCCTTTACAGGGGCAGTGCGCGACAAGAAAGGGCTTTTCCAGGAAGCTGATGAAGGAACCCTGCTCCTCGATGAGATTGGGGAAATGTCCCCTGCAATCCAGGTTAAGCTGCTGAGGGTTCTGCAGGATGGAGAGGTGAGAAGGGTTGGCAGCAATACCTGCGAAAAGGTTAAAGTGCGTATTATAGCTTCAACGAACAGGAAGTTATCGGTCATGATTAAAGAAGGCAAGTTCAGGGAGGATCTTTTTTATCGTCTCAGAGTTGTGCCGATTACCGTTCCGCCTCTTAGAGATCGAAAGGAAGATATCATACCCCTGCTGAATCACTTTTTCAGAAAGCATACCAAAGAATTATCGAAAGGTCCCGTAGGCTTTTCCCCCGAAGCCCTTGCAATCCTGCTGAATCATGACTGGCCCGGAAACATTCGTGAACTGGAAAATCTCGTGGAGGGGGCAATCGCCTTAAGCTCATTCGATTTGATAAAATCACACGAAGTTGAGGCAATCTTAAATCCGGAGCAGAAACACACCGATGGTATGGACACCGGTTCCGATAACCTGAACCTCGAAGCAGCATTAGAGGAATTTGAGAAGAGGTACCTGCTAAGAGCTCTGCAGAAAAACGGATGGAACCAGGAGCAAACCTCTAAAGCTCTGAGGATTGGCAGAAGTTCACTCTGGAGAAAAATGGGCAAGTATGGTATCAAGAAACCGGGGAGAATCTCTTATGACCGCTATGGAACAATTTAAAACTATTCCTTTGCCCGATCAGGCCATAGACCAATCCGGTATTATCATGATAGTAGGTGACGAGTCTATTAACTGCATGGCTGTACATGAAATACTCGAATCTAAAGGCTGCCGTATTGTCGGAACTGAAAACGGGGAACAGGCTGCGGATGTGATTAATCAGGAACCGCCGGACGTTGTTATTCTGGATATTATGATGTCCGGAATCGATGGATTTGCAGTATGCCGAAAACTTAAAAACAATCCGCAGACCGCACATATTCCGGTACTTATGATCGCTGCATTTTCCGATCGAAAAGTTCGCCTGGCTGGAATAGAAGCAGGCGTTAATGATTTTATAACCACACCCATAGATGTCCAGGATGTAATTCTCCGGGTAAGAAACGCCCTTTATACCAAACACCTTTCGGATCAGGTGCGTAATGATTATAAGAAATTTCAGGAACTGGAACATATGCAGGACAATCTTACTTATATGATTATTCACGATCTAAAGCAGCCCCTGACAGCAATCTCGGGGTATCTGGAACTGCTTATAATGGAATTAGGGGATGATATAGAACAAAAGCAAAAAGAATTTATAGATCTGATCTCCGCTGCTACAAATTCCAGTATTGACATGTTCAATAATCTGCTCGATGTTTACCGGTTTAGAGAGCGGAAAATTCCGCTGCAAACCCGGACCTTCGATATTAAAACCCTGGTAAACACCGCTTTTAAGAAGCTTAAGCCGATACTGGGCAAACAAAAGTATTCTATTCACGTTTCTTCGGGCTCTTCCATCGCCGTCTTCGACCCGGCTTTAATCGAACGTGTCCTTGTAAATCTGGTTGGCAATGCTGCAAAATTTACCAAACAGAATGGAGAAATAAATGTCATTATTACACGCATAAAATCAGGAATAAAGGTTACCATATCGGACAATGGCATGAGTATTCCTTTTGAGTATCAGGAGAAAATATTCGAAAAATTCGGCCAGGTAGAAATATCACAGTTAAAAGAAAGGCGTTCCATAGGATTAAGTCTTACATTTTGCAAAATAGTCGTAGAGGCTCACGGCGGACAGATAGGTGTGGAGAGTATCCCGGGTGCGGGAATTTCCTTCTGGTTTATACTGCCTGGTTAAAGGGAGGATATCTTCATCGATATTTTTAAGTTTACGCCCTCGGCATCGAAATAGAAGTATTGATAATTGTCCTTTAACTTACTCTCATCGAATAGAAGCTCGGGCAGTGATATGTCATGCTTTACTCCTGTTCCGCAGTACTCGATCAGGAAATTTCCCGCCAGTACATTAAGTAACTCCAGCAGGCAGTCATCGATCTCAGCCGATTGCAGACCGGACCAGTCGCTTCCATAGATATTTTCCACGATCATTTGTTTGCAGTCCGCAGGCAGGAAAAGGGATATCTCCCCCTCCACCGGCTCGAACAGCGAAATATGTATGATCTGGCTGTACTCAAGAGTCTCCGGAACTTTCAGTGCTTCGGTTACGTCTATAAAGGCCATTTCCGAAAATGTCTTGGCCGCGGCTCTTGCAAGTGATTTACCCGCCTTCTTCATTTCCTTTTTTTTCATCTCTCCGCTCCCAGTGCTTCCAGTACCTTCCCCGGAGATATAGGCTTACCGATTACGGCCTTTACCCCTTCCTTTAAAAGCTGAGCCTCGGTTATGTCTCCTCCCATGCTGGAGATAACCACTACCGGAATAGTTCTGGTGGTTTCTTTTCTTTTTAACTTCCGGATAAAGGTTCTGCCGTCCATTTTCGGCATTTTCAGGTCGCTCAGTACCAGGTCCACCTGTTTATCCGTGAGAAAACTTAAGGCTTTTAAGCCGTCTTCCGCCTCATAGTATGTAGATTCATAAAATCCGGCGATCTGAAAACACTTTCTTATTATCATCCGCGATGTAGCCGAATCATCTACAATCAGTATCCGCTTATAATTCATCCTGAAATTCTCCTTCGCCCTTTCTCATGACAGTTCCCAGCTCTTGCCCCCGGACGATATCAGTACCTTTCCCGTGACCACCTCCACACTTACCGTCCGGCTGATCTCTCCTCCCACTTCCTCTGCGATGATCCCTAACTGGTTCTTCCACAGATATTTCTTAATCGCCAGTACGTTTCTCTTGCCGATATTAAAGTGGTGATTGTTATCCATGATGTTGGACCCTCCCACAATCTTAATCCAGCTGCTCTGCCTGGCTGCCTGTCTCTTTTTCATTTCCATAAGCAGCAGCGGAAGGCCTGTGTCGGCAAAGTATCCGGGACTCCGCTCTGCCCGCTCCGGATTTACCGAGGAATCCGGCAGGGCGATATGCATCATCCCTACCACTCTCTTTGCCCTGTCGTACACAAGCACCGCCACACAGCTTCCAAGTGCAAAGGTCTTAATCACCTCATCGGTATGGCCCGAGACACAGTATTCACCGATGCCAACGTGCACGCCTTTCATTTTATCTCCTCGAGAGTACGGATCAGCACCCGGTCTATATCCTCTATATTAACCAGCCGCTCGGCTCCGCCTGTTTCGTAGGCTGCCCTGGGCATTCCGAACACTACCGACGAGGCTTCATCCTGGGCAAAAGTTCTGGCTCCCGCCTGTCTCATGGCCAGCATCCCATCGGCTCCGTCCCGTCCCATCCCTGTCAGCATAACCCCCACAGCATTGGACCCTACCTGTTCAGCCATCGAAGCAAACAGCACTTCCACCGAGGGACAGTGTCCGTTGACTTTCTTCCCCTGACGGCATTCAACCAGGTAACGGCCTCCCGACCGCACTACCTCCATGTGCCGGTCCCCGGGGGCGATCAGCACCCGCCCCGTAAGCACCCGGTCTCCGCTCTCTGCTTCCTTTACCTCCACTGCAGAGGTCCCGCTTAATCCATCGGCAAACATCCGGGTAAACACCGGAGGCATGTGCTGCACCACCACAGTGCCGGGCATGTTCGCCGGAAACCCATTAATCATTTTCCGCAGGGCTACCGTTCCTCCTGTAGAGGCACCGATTGCAATCACCTTGTCCGTAGTGCCTGCAAGTGCCTGCGAGCCGCCTGTGTTCCTCCCTTGTCCGCGTAAAACCTTCGGCCCGGCATACCGCTGTGCCTTTGCCTGCCTCTTCCACTTCGAAACATCCACCTCCGAGGCCATCCGCAGTTTGCTTTTAAATTCCTTCATCATCTCCGAAAGCCCGCTTCCAAGCCGAACCGAGGGTTTCAGAACGAAATCCACCGCTCCGCTTTCCAGCGCTTCCAGAGTAGCCCGCGCTCCGGGAGCAGCCATTGCCGATACTATTACAACCGGCAGAGGGTACTGCGGCATTAGACGTTTTAGAAAATCAATCCCATCCATTTTGGGCATCTCTATGTCCAGGCTCAGCACATCCGGTTTTAAAAACACAATTTTGTCCCGCGCAACATACACATCCGGCGCTGTACCCACAACATCAAACTGCGGGTCCTCGTTTAACCCTTTTTTTAGAATTTCCCTTACCAGTGCCGAGTCATCGACGATCAGCACTTTGATTTTTTTTAGTTTTTTTATCATTGTTTTTTCTTATACTTTCTGGTACACCGTCGGCTGCACATACCGGTAGATCCCGGGGTCCTTGCCCAGGGTTTCCGAATGTCCGATGAACAGGTATCCGCTCTCATGCAGATACCGGTGAAACTTGCCCACCAGCTTTTTCTTGGTCTCCGGATCAAAGTAGATCATCACGTTCCGGCAGAATATCACGTGAAATTTCCCCTTAAAGGGATATTGCTCCCTCATCAGGTTAAGCCGCTTATACAGAACCATCCGCTTAATCTTATCCGCCACATCATAACGATCCGGCCCGGTTTTACTAAAATACTTCCGGTAGCTTGCCGGCACTCCTGCCACCCTTTGCTCTGTGTAGGATCCATCCACTGCCTGTCCCAATGCACTCACCGAGATGTCTGTGGCCAGAAGGCCGATATCCCACCTTTCTATTTTTAGTCCGAAATATTCCGCAAGAACCATCGCCAGGGTGTATGGCTCCTCCCCGGCCGCACTTCCTGCACACCATATCCTTAAAGAGGCCGGCTGTCCCGCTGTGCTTTGTTTCTCCAGTACCCTGCAGAGCTTCGGCAGCACTCTCTTAGTCAGCACATCGAAGTGTTCGGCCTCACGAAAGAAAAAGGAATGGTTGGTCGATATCCGGTCGATCAGGGAAAGCAGGCTGCCTTCCGTCGGGTCCTCGATCACAGATTGGTAGTAACTTTTAAAGTTGGTAAATCCCTGTGATTTGACCAGCGAGTTCAACCTTCCCCGCACCAACGCTTTTTTCTTGTCTGTCAGGTTGATCCCGAAGCGATCATAAACAAGCTCCGAGATCATCCTGAACTCTTTGTCCGAAAGACGGATAATTCCTTCTGCGTTAAAATTTGCCGAAGTCATCGTCGTCAAGTTTAATTATCTCTTTGGGGTTAACCGGCTCTTTTGCTTTATCTTTCACAGCAACAGCCGCCCCTGTCTTTGCAGGCTTCCCTCCATTTCCCCCGGAGCTCTGCATGGAATTCTTTACCTGCATGAGGTGCTCTAAATGTTTATTGTTATGGGAGTACTGAAAACCGGCTTCCGCCCGGTCCCCATTGCCCGACCCATTATTTTTAAGCTTAAACCTGGCCACTAATCCTTTAAGCTGCTGGCCCTGTGCAGCCAGTTCTTCGGACGCCGAAGCGCTCTCCTCGGAGCTTGCCGTGTTCGCCTGGGTCACCTGGTCGATCTGCTCCAGTCCGGCATTAATCTGTTCCACTCCCTGGGCCTGTTCTTTGCTGGCAAGGGCGATCTCGCCCAGAAAATCAGCCACCTTCGCCGAACCCTGAACGATCTCTTCCAGCTGCCTGGCTGTTGCTTCCGCCGATTTTGTTCCTTCCCCGATATTCTTTATCGACTCCTCCACCATTGCTGTAGTTTCCTTGACCGCTTCAGCGCTGCGTGCAGCCAGGTTGCGTACCTCTTCAGCCACTACGGCAAACCCTTTGCCGTATTTCCCTGCCCGGGCCGCTTCCACGTTGGCGTTTAAAGCAAGAAGATTGGTCTGGAAAGCAATATCATCGATCACCTTTACCACTTTCTTGGTCTCATCGGAAGATGCGTTGATCTTTGCCATCGCATCCACCAGTTCCTGCATTTGCCGGTTGCCCTTGTCCGCATTTTCCGCCGAGCTCCTGGCCAGAGCGTTAGCCTCAGTGGCGTTCTCCGCATTTTGTTTGGACTGGCTGTTAATCTCATTAAGAGAGGAAGAAATTTCCTCCAGCGAACTGGCCTGCTCGGTGGCACCTTGAGACAGCGCCTGGCTGGCCTGGGAGACCTGATCCGAACCGGCGGCAATCTGCGCTACCGCTTCGGTTATTTGACTTAGCAGATCGTTTAACGATGCGTTCATGTCTAACAGAGACTGTCCCAATCCGTCCTTATCAGAGGCTTTTTCGATCTCGCTGGTAAGATCCCCGTCCGCTATGGTCGCAACTACTTTTGCTTTGTACCGGAAGGATTCCAGCATTTCCCGCAGGGCATCCATCAGTTTGCCAATCTCATCCTTCTGGTTTACATCAAGATTTGCATCCAGCTCACCCCGGGCCACCGACCGGGCAAAATCGACTCCCTTGCGCATAGCCCTGGTGATGGAGAGAGTAATGACGAATGCCATGATGATGCCGAAAACTATGGCCAGAACAGCGGCCGCGAGCATCAGGTCGGTAGCCATGGACATCTCGGCCTCCATTTTGGCTTTCTGATCGGCCCGCGTTTCTGTTGCGGCAGTCATTGCTTTGTGCGAATCCTCTGCCAATGCCGTGTCGGCCTCTACCATTTTTTCATTGTTGGCAACTAACTCGCCGAATGCTGAGCTGTATGCCTGGATTCCGGTTATGATCGCATCAGCCTGCTGTTTATTGCGGGCCTGATTAAACCGCGATTTTAGATCTTTTGCAAGAGCAACGATATTTCCTGTAATCGTATTTACTTTGTCCTTAAAGGCCGGGTCATTACGGAGCAGGTAGTTATTCTCCTGCCTTCGGGCATCGAGGATCCACTTGATGATTTTATCGGCGTCGTCTGCCTTTGTTAATTTGTCATCCAATACCGCACGATCCGCACCATCCGCCCTCAGTTTAGTGTACTCGGCTTTCTGCTCCTGCCTTTCTTCATTAGCCGAGGCGATAGCAGCCTGTGCCGCCTTTTCCATACTTGCCTGAATCGCGGATTGTTTACTGCGGAGTGCCACATAGTTACCGAAACTCGCTTCGTAGGCGTCGACCGCCTGGATAACTGCATCCATCTGTTTTCGATCGGCTGAGTTTTTGATCCCGGTCTTTGTTGCGGCTGCCTGGCTCTTTATGGTATTCATGAGCTTTGCAATCTTCTTTGAGTACTCTGAGCCGCCCTTAATTATAAAATTCTTTTCCAGTATGCGGACTTCCTGCACTTCCTCGACAATACGGTTCGCATCGTTGCCTTTCGCCACACTGCCCTGGATATTTCTCATGCCTGTCCAGGCGATAATGCCTACCACACCGGTCAGGATCAGCACAATTGCAAATCCGCCGCCTATCTTCATCGACAGTTTCATGTTCTTAAACATGGTTCTCCTCCCTGTTCCTTGTTTTTTCTTTGATAGTCTCCCAATCTTTCTCATGCAGGATCTTGTCCGCATCGATCAGAATTTTTACTTCTTCCCCAACCTTTCCCAGACCGGAAATGTACCGGTTTCTCTCCGCATGGTTTTTAAACTGAGGCGGAGAATCGATATCCTGATCCCGGATATCATGTACTTCGGCCACAGTGTCTACAATAAGACCCAGTGAAATACCCCCCATGCTGACAATTATCATGCAGGTCCGGTCATCACAGGCTCTCTGCTCCATACCGAAGCGGAGCCGCAGGTCCATGGCCGGAATAACCCGGCCGCGCAGGTTAATCACCCCCTTCACGTAACCGGGCATGTCCGGCATTTCGGTGATCTTCTGCATCTCGATGATCTCGGTTACATTCGCGATTGCGATTCCATACACCTCTTTCCCAAGATTAAATAAAAGATACTTATTCGCCAGAGAGTCCTCCTCCTCATCGGCTTCGATGAAGATTGTTTCCTCCGCTGCTTTCTCTTTTGTCAATTCCTGCATATTCCTTTCTCCTCCTAATATAAATGTCTTACCAGTTAAGTTCCTGCTTTAACAATGCGCCGGTATCTATGATCAGGCCCACTTCTCCGTTGCCTATGATGCTGCAGCCGGATACGGCCCTCATCCCGTTCATATAACCAGGCAATCCCTTGACCACTATCTGTTGATACCCCACAATATCGTCGACCAGTACCCCGGCTTTTTTACCGTTCGCATGGATAATAACAAGGATACCCTCGGCAGTTCCTGCTTTTTCGGTTTTAGTTCCAAAAAACTCATGCAGTTTGATGACAGGGATTATTTCCTCCCGCAGCCTTAAGACTTCACGGGTTGAGTCTGTATTCGTTATCTGGCTGATATCCGCCTTATGAAACTCCCGGATATCGCTTAAGGGAAAGGCAAGAAGGATACTGCCGACAGTAGCTGTAATGCCGTCTATAATAGCCAGGGTGAGCGGAATCTTTAGTATGATTTCGGTTCTCTCACCCTTATTTGAGAGGATGTCGATCTTTCCCCGAAGCTTCTCAATATTACGCTTTACAACGTCCATGCCCACACCCCTGCCCGAGACCTCCGAGACCTTCTCGGCGGTGGAAAACCCGGGCTCAAAGATCAGCTTCCAGATATCCTCATCCTTCAAAGCATCCGCATTTACTTTTAACAGCCCTCTTTCCTCTGCTTTTGCCAGGATCTTCTTCTTGTTCAGCCCCGCCCCGTCGTCTTTAATTGTGATCCATATTTCTTTGCCTTCATATTTGGCGTCCAATGACACGTGCCCGACAGGGTCCTTTCCCTGGTTTTGCCTGTCTTTAACATTTTCTATACCGTGATCGATCGAATTTCTGATAATATGTACCAGCGGATCCGATATCTCTTCGATCACATTGCGGTCCATTTCCGTGTCCTGTCCGCTGATATTAAAGTCGACCGGCTTATCGAATTTCTTAGATAGGTCTCTCACCAGACGGCGCATCTTATTAAAAAGACCTTCCAGTGGAATCATCCTCACTGTCATGGTGATTTCCTGCATCTCCCGTGTGACCTTTGACAAATAGCCTGCCGCTTTAGAGAAACTTTCCTTTTGAATTGATTTAAGTTCCGGGTTATGGATAACCATCGCTTCTGCTGTTATAAGCTCACCCATAAGGTCGAAGAGCTTGTCCAGTTTTCTTATATCAACCCGGATATCCTTTCGTTCCACTACGGAACGGGTTGTCCCGGTCTGACCATGGAGACTCGCTTTTTCCTGGGCATGGAGTGCTTTTTGCAGAGCCTGTTCGCTGACATTTCCCCGGGAGACCAGGATTTCTCCGACCTTTCGTTCCTGTATGGTCAGAGCCTGCTCTACAGCTTCCGGGGTGGCCTCACCCATGTCCACAAGGATCTCTCCTACGGGCCTGTACTGATCTTCTTCTTCGGTCTTTACTGTGCCGGAACTATGCCCCATGGACTGCATGGAATTAAGTGACCGGTTCATAGAATCCAGCATATCCAATAAGTGAGTTGTGTTTTTTGGATCTGTTTCCGTTTCCTTTTTCCGGATAGTATCGAGGATACTTTCCATATCCATGCATATCTTTTCTAAATCACCGTATCCAAGGAATCCTGCGTTTCCCTTGATGGTATGAACGGCTCTGAATGCATCTTCTAAAAGTCCTTTGTCCCGCGGGTTGCTCTCCATGTCCAGGATATTCTTTTCTATACTGTTAAGGAGATCCTGCGCCTCTGAGACGAACTTTTCCGTTATTTCATCGGTTATCAGGGATTTTTCTTCTGAACC
Organism: Spirochaetota bacterium; assembly: GCA_013151965.1. Classification (GTDB taxonomy): domain Bacteria; phylum Spirochaetota; class Spirochaetia; order SZUA-6; family SZUA-6; genus SZUA-6. Next base: position 19,967 of record JAADHF010000104.1, on the reverse strand, counting down.
CTGATTATCCCCTTTCCGCAGACTGAGAACCTTAGACAGAATGTCATCTATGTTAACTTCGAAACCGTCGATCTCGAAACTTTCTTCGGAGGCCGGAGATTCCGAGACAGCTATGTTCAGATTTGTTATCATTTCGAGAAGCATATCCGATCCCTCCAGAAGAACATCAATCAATTCCTGGCCCATACCGATACTGTCTTCCCGCAATTCATCCAGAACAGATTCCAGAGAATGACTCAACTCCCTGATTTTATTAAATCCGCAGTAGGAGGATGTTCCCTTCATCGTATGCATGGAACGAAAAATATCGTTTACCGTATCAATATTAAAATCCGTTTCAAGGGATAGAATCTTTTCTTCTATGTTCTGCAGATGATCAATGGATTCCTCGATAAATGATTGGACAATTTCGATATCATCGATTACTACTTTTTCAGTGTATGTTTCCGGTATTGCTTCGGCCGGTTCTCTTGTGTTCTTCCCGGGAGCTGCCACCGATTTCTCATCGATCCCCGAAACTGTCAGAGTCCCGGGAGCTGCCGCATCCAGGGACTCTAGTTCGTCTATGAGAAGTCCTTCATCCCGCAGCTTGTTTTTCATGTCCGGGATATCAAAGTTTTCCCCGCTTTTCTCCTGCAGAAGGTTTTTAAATGTCTCCCCCAGGAGAACTTTCTTTTTCTTCATATTTACCCTTCTATCTCTCTGGCAATCGCCAGGTAGTCGTACGCACCGTTACTTTTCATGTTGTATTGAAAAATTGTTTTCCCGAAACTCGGTGCCTCAGCCAGAGAAATGTTAACTCTTACAGGATGGAGTATAATATGCGGCCCCAGGTTTTTAGAAATTTGTTCAATAACGGACCGGCTCAATCGAGCCCTCTCCTTGTAGAATGTAGGGACAATACCCTTTATTTTAAGCTGCGGGTTGTAGAGCCTTTTAATTTTGGAAACTAAAGAGACCATCTCGGCAAGAGCTTCCAGGCTTAAAAAATGTGTCTGCATGGGAATAATAACTTCGGTGGAAGCGATGAGTGAAGAAACCATCATCAGGCTTAAAGTCGGCGGTGTATCAAGAATAATGTATTCGAAATTACCATTAAGACTTCGGAGTTGTTCCGCAAGAAGAGTCCAGGTTTTCTTTTCATGTGCATAGTTTCTCTCGTAGTTCAGCAGCCGCCCGCCGGCAGGAATTATTTTTAAATTATCCAGATAAGTTTTAATCATGATTTCCTCCGGCTTCTTTTTTTCCACCAGCAAAGAGGTAAGATCCGGACGGTTCTTATTAGCCGCTATACCAAGGGAAATGGTCGAATGGCCCTGGGGGTCTGCATCTATTAGCAAAACCCTGGCTCCGTTATGAGCAAGCGCAGCTGAAAGATTCACCGAAGTGGTTGTCTTGCCGGTTCCGCCTTTTCGATTACTAATCGCAATTATTCTAGCCATACCTTAATCTGCATCTGCAATATTCATGCCATACCTGTGTAAGATCTATAAGTTGTAAAATAAAAGCTTAATCAATGTATTTAAATGGGCACAGATGAGATCCTGCAGCAATACTTCTTTTGAGTAAGAGGTATAATTAAACCGGTTTGTCTCAATTATGAAACATATAATTTTCAAAATTGGAACAAAACTTCATGCGAAGCGGGTAGTGTATAATTCGATCACGGATAAAGCACGTCAGACCCGGTACCTTCAGAACTTCTTACCCCGGAGATTTTAATTTGATGCCGGTTAACAAAAGTATATGATCTTTAATAATTTACATAAAAGACTTGACACTCCTCTGTTTATTATGAAGCATAAAATTCGGGAGTACGAATCTATGAGCATTTGTCCTGCCTTTAAGATTACGGGAGCAGGAAGGAGATTAGATATGGTTTTAGGATATTAAACAAAGTGAAGTTTAGAAAAATATTTTCATCCCCCTCTGCCGCAGGAAAGAGCAGTATAATAAAAGACGGGCGTCCGTCTCCTGTACAGGTTGTCCCTGCGGAAGAAATTGGCGATAAAGACCGGGTGAATACCTTAGAGTCTAAAATAGAATCACTCTCGAGAGAGTTAAGTGAGCAGAGAAATTTAATATCAAATTTAATTTATCAGGTTGAATTTTTTAAAGTGTCACTGCCTATTATAGAAAAACTCGGACATTCAATTACAGAGACAACAGAACGCGTAAATATAGAACTTACGGAGAATATATATAAAATTACCAGGGAAAGCGAAAAAGCGTCCAAACAGATATGTAATCTGCTGGAAAGTATAACGACAGGAAAATCCGGCCTTATAGCGGATTCGGATAAGCTTGCTTCCATTTCACAAAAAGTAACAGAACTTTCCAAAAATTACGAAAAAGAGATGGTGGAAACGGGTAGAGAAACTAATCGCATAGAAGAAACAATTTCTAAAATCTATAACTTTACGGAAAATATTACTGATATTGCAGAACAGACATCTGTTCTGGCAATTAATGCTTCCATAGAAGCTGCAAGAGCGGGGATCCATGGAAAGGGATTCAAGGTAATAGCAAGGGAAGTACATTCTCTCTCCTCCGAATCTAAAAATATTGCTGTTAATATTATAGAAATGGTTAAGGAGTTAAAAGTTAATACTCACAGCTATTTTTCCGAACATGTTGAGAATCTTAAAGATTATGCAGATATGTCCAATGAGTTGGATAATGAACTTTCTGATGTTTCGAATCTTATAAACACACAGGCAAGGATAGTCGAAATGTCCGGAAAAGAATCCAAAGAGCTCTCGGATGCTGTTAAAAAGGATATTAACAGCATCGCATATTCCCTGCAGTACCAGGATATAACACGGCAGCAGATAGAAAATATTATAAAGATACTGGATGGAATGATGACTAATTTTAACGAAGTACTTAAAACGGCAGACTACGATACACAAATAAACTACGAAGAACTGGAAAAAAAGGTAAAAGAGCTGGCAGAAGTTAGATTTACAGTCAGAGATGAATATAAAGCCATAGATAAAAATATCAATGAAGACAGCAATATTGCAGACAGAAAGAAACAAATTGTTAAAGAGGAACTAAAAGGAGATATTACACTATTTTAAAAGGCAGGAGGCATTATGGGAAACTTGGTAATGTGTGTGGATGATTCAAAGAGTATGAGACTTATAATAAAAAAGACATTAGAGAAAAACTTTAATTTAATAGAAGCGGAGAACGGAAGGGATGCACTTGGAAAGCTTAATGATTTGGAAAGCAGCGGAGGCCTGAGTGTATCTTTATTTCTTGTGGATGTAAACATGCCTGTTATGGATGGTTTTGAATTTGTAAAAGAGCTGAGGACAGATGAAAAATATAACACTGTCCCGATACTTATGCTGACTTCGGAGAGTTCGGACCGGAAGAAACTAACAGGAAAGGAGCTTGGAGTAAGCGGCTGGGTCGTAAAACCATTTGATCCCGGATCTTTAATTAAAGTAATAAAAGCGCTGTCAGTGGGGTGATATTTTACACTAACTTTCGCGGGCAGTAAGTTCCAGGAATGCATCCCTGTACGAATCCATGCCCGGAAAGTGCGCCTTTTCTACGGGCTGAGTTTCTATTTCGAAACTGTTTTCCGTTTCTTCCAGCTCCTTTTTTTCATAGGCAGCCTTTCCTGTAAGTGCTGCACCGAACGCTGCAGCCTCCTTTATATCGGATAAAAACATGCAGGAGCCGGGAAAAGCAGAAGAAACTAAAAGATTATACCCGCTGTTTTTTCTAAAGCCGCCCTCTGTATAAACTGCTGTATCTTTTTGGATCCCTGCACGCTTAAATGCAATTTCTGTCTGAACCGCAAGAGAGATATTAAGAACGGCACGTGCCGTTACCGGGTCTTTAAAGAATTCGGGAAGTGTTCTGCCGCTTTCTATATCCGGGTAGGGTATGCATCTTTTATTCTCATAGACCCTGGGTTTCGAATCCGGAAACTGTCCGCTCCCCTTTAGTATGCCGGGAAGTATAAAAAGTCTTTTTTCCTCCATCACCTTCTGATAGGCCTCCTTATCGTAAGGCGGCAGGTTTTTAGTATTATTAATATCCTGTACGATTTTCATGTATGCATCATGTTCGAGGCCTCCGGTAAAAATAGCAGTTTTAACCGGCTGTCCCAAAGCGGAGAGGTTATAGAATACCACTTTACCCAGCTCTTCCTCCGAAAAATAAACCTCATCCATGGGGTGCATTACCACACACCACGTTCCCGTGGAGTTCAGTACAAAGTCTCCCCTTTGTTTCTGCTTTATTATATAGGGAAGAAGCGAGGCATTGGAATCGTGAATTCCTGCCGTAACGATAGTATCCTTCGAAAGCCCTGTTTCGGAAACAATCCCCGGTCTTAATCTCCCCAGAACCGCAGAGGGTTTTACTACCATAGTGGGCAGTTTTTTTAGTATTTCGAGTTTTTCCGCAACCTCTGACCACTGCCTTTTATGAAAATCCCACAGATAGCTGTGACAGCCGGCATAGGTATAATCCGCTGCAATTTCACCGGTTAAAAAATAACCGAAGTACTGGGGGTAAAAAAGAAGACTGCGGGTTTTTGCAAAAGAACAGGGCAAGGTCTTTTTTAGAAAATAGATGCCTTTGGCAATATTTAAAAGAGCACCGAATCCGGGTGTTGCAGTTATGATCTGTAATTCTTCCGGTTTGCCGGCCAGTTTATAAAACTCATCGTGGAAGGAATTCCCGGGTTCATTTGTGTAGGAAACAACAGGCAGGGAAGGTCTGCCGTTTTCTCCGGTTCCCACAAAGGCAGCACCGTGTGTACTGATCGAAATTACCTTTATTGGATATTCACCGGAATAAGCGGATAAGCTGTTGATAATCCATTGTTCGATTCCTTCTATATCTTCCACCTCCAGATTGCCGCGTTTAAGGGTGGGGAAGGATGAATAGGAAGAGGTCAGCACTTTTAAGTTTTCATCGAAGAGGATTATTTTCTTGTTTGTTTTCCCGATATCAAAAGCTGCGATTACATAATCCATTTCTGTTAATCCCTTTTTTTAAGTATCCTTTCCGTGTATTCATTAATAGTGTTAAGCCATCCGCTGCCTGCCGGCACGCTCTCATCGATGCAGTACTTATTCCATACATTCCCGAAGGGCAGTGTTTTAAACTCTTCTGTCAGGGCAAGACGTTCTCCTAAGTTTCCGCTGTTTTCCGCCTGCAAAAGCATATCCGTAGGTTCGAGGAGAGCAATAAGAATCGCTTTTAATGCCGCCCTTGTTCCCGTTACCCAGGCGGTTATTCTGTTTATGCTTGCATCAAAATAATCCAGGGCAAAATGTACTCTGCCGAAGGCTCTGCAATGCTTTACCTCCTGTGCGATCGATAGAATCTGATCGTTTAAAGTAACAACATGGTCGCTGTCCCACCTGACTCCGCGGCTTAAGTGCAGCAGCAGTTCTCTGGAAAAGGTTAAGATTGATGAAATCTTATCCGCGATATTTTCCGTCGGGTGAAAATGGCCGGAATCGAGGCAGATCATTAATCCGTTTTTCAGTGCATAGCTTAAGTAAAATTCGTGCGATCCTGCAACGTAGGATTCGGAACCGATCCCGAAAAGTTTACTCTCCAGTGAATCTAAAAGAAAATCGCTCCCGTAGTGTTTTTCGTATATTTCATCAAGAGAATCTTTAAGAATTATTCTCGGCGTCAGCCTGTCTGCAGGTGTATCCTTTGAACCGTCGGGTATCCAGAGGTTGTTTATGCAGGGGTTTTTTAACTCCCTGCCTATCTGGCAGGCAATTTCACGGGATGCCTTTACGTGCCGTATCCAGAAGGAACGTACGGATTTATCCCTGCTCGATAGTGTGTAACCGGAATCCGCAAGGGGATGAGAAAAGATAGTGGGATTAAAGTCGAGTCCTGTTTTATTCTTTTTTGCCCATTCGATCCAGTTTTTAAAATGCTCTGGTTTAAGCTGATCGCGCTCTACCGGTTTCCCGCCCGTTTCCGCATAAAAGGCATGGAGATTTACCCTGTGTCTGCCAGGCACAAGGCTCATGGCTTTTTCAAGGTCCATGCGGAGTTCGTCTGCATTTCCCGCTTTTCCCGGGTAATTCCCCGTTGCAAGTATGCCTCCTCCGGAAAGGCCTTTCTTCCCCGGCTCAAAACCGGCAACATCATCGCCCTGCCAGCAATGGATGGATACGGGGATGGATTTCATTATACCGATAACTTTATCCGTATCTATTCCGTATGCTGCGTAAGTTTTGCACGCACGAAGATAATTTTCTTCTATTTGTTCTTTTAATAATACCGGATACATCTTAAACCTCCTCCGGTTTCTGCTGTTTTCTGCCGATATCCGCATAAACCTTTATTCTTTCCTCAAGGTCCGGATACTTGTTAACGGTTTTAGGTGAGAAAAAACTTTTTTCAGGATCTTCGCCTGCTTCCGTTTCATGGCCGATTAATGCCCATGTTGTTTCCACAAGGTTTCCGAAGCTTCCCTGTGCAACGGCCTTTCCTGTAAAGGACTGCCTGGGCGAATTGATGTCTTCACCGCTTATCCGGAGAAAGTTATACCTGACGCATAAATCTCTTACCCTTGCAATCTGCTCCGAGCTGTTTCTTGTGGGCATATATGTTACTGCCTTAAAGCCTGATTCCTTTAGAACCGCAAAGAGGTCTTCAAGGTACGAATCCTCGAATTCCTGCGCTTTCTTGTCGCCTGTTATGGATTCCTCTATATCTCCCAGATAAGCATATGCGGGAATTGCATTTATTTCATTTGCAAAATCGACAACCCGGCTCACTTCGGGACATTCGGCTTCAGCACGAATGTAGAACTTCTTAAGCAGTCCGCTTTTAAGGATTCCCATAAGGTCGTAGGTATAGTAAGGATTACCGGCATCTATGAGAAAGTTAAAGAGTTTTCCTTCGGGTTTAATCCTAAGACTGCCCTTAAGAAAATCTACGAGTTTGTTTCCTTTACCGAAGCGGATTATAAGTTTTTCCGCAAGTGCAAAGAGCATGTGCCTTTCCGTAACCGTACCGCCTTCTTTAAACTTTGAAGCGGAAAGAACATCCTCATAAAAATCGAGTGCTATATCCCATTTTTTAAAAAAGTCATTTATCCTTTCCGTCATTTTTTCAGTTCTTTTTATTCTCTCATCGATGCATGGCTTAAAAAATTGATTTACTCTTTTTAAGTTCCGGCGGGGGATGCCGTGGATTACCACATAAGCTGTGGAATTCTGGTCCGGATGATTAATCCTCTTACCCTTAAGCGGTGTTCCGGAAAAATCAGTCCTGCATTCCATGCCGGTTGTTGTGGGAAGTCCCGCTGTTTTACCGGCTTCTATAAATTCCGAAGCACCTTCGGCGGTGTCGTGATCGACTATGCCGGCTGTATTAAGACCTGCGGCAAAAGCCTGCCATACTGCCTTTGCAGGAGAATAAGGAGAAAAGGAGTACCATGTATGAATATGATTGTTTACGAGCCCTTTTTTTATAACAGACGGGAGCAGTCCCTTTTTTACCATACCTTTAAGTTTTTTAATGCTCTTAAGGCGTGTTTTTAATTCATCTGCGTTTAAGGCATCTATTAACCTTTTAGTATCGTTATTCATTACTATTTAAGCATCACCTGACCGCCTGTAACGGGTACCGCCTGGCCGGTTTCGTACTCCTGTTCCACAAGGTAACGCAGGGCTCTGTTTATATCTTCTATAAGACAGCCCCGTTTCATGGGTACCCTGGATTCGTAAAATTTTCGAACATCTTCCATACTTTCGGCTCCGGGAACTTTGCCGGCTTTAAGGTACTGGGCAAAAAGCCCTCTTTCAGGGTCGGACCATAGGGGACCGTCAAAAAAGTTTCCCGGGCAGATTGCATTTACCTTTATATTGTATTCTACCAGTTCAAGGGCAAAACTCTGAGTTAAACCGATGCCGCCGAATTTACTGCCGGCATAGGCGGAATTACGTTTGCTTCCGGAAAGCCCCGATTTTGAATTTATCTGAATAATGTCCATCAGGTGCCGCGGATTAAAGCGGTTCTGTATCTTCATAACGGAGGATGCATATTTTGTGCAGAGAAAATAACCGTTATAGTTTACTCCGGTAACAAAATTAAATGTTTTATAGTCCATTGCATCGAGGCTTCCTGCTTTTAAGACTCCTGCATTGCTTACGAGAAGATCAATTCCTCCATATTCCAGGACGGTATCGACGATCATACTCTTTACCGATTCTTCGTCCGTTACATCGGCTGCTATGGTTTTAAAGTATCCCTTTACTGCATTATCATCGAAAGTTTCCGCGTTTATATCTGCAATAACAACATTACAGCCTTCGTTTAAAAGGCCCTTTGCAATACCCTCTCCGATGCCCTGAGCACCGCCGGTAACTACGGCGATTCTTTCTTTTAAAATTCCCTTATCTTCACTTTTTAACATAACCTTTCTCCGGTAGGATTCCACTTCCCATTTCCTGATAAACTCAGTCTGGTCTTCCGGCAGAGGGTTAATGCCTCCGAAACTTTCGGAATATATAAATACTTTTACTGCATCGGTAAATAATTTAAGTGCGGCCCGGGAATCTCTTGTGCTTACTCCCCATGCAAATATTCCGAGATTCCGGACAGCGATAATTTTCGGTTTTGTTTTTTCTTTTTCGAGAAATCTTAATATTTGTGTTTTAATCTCTCCGTACTGATCTTCCGGACTCTTTTTTTCTTCTATAAAGAGGGGTTTATAGCCTGAATATACGATGTGGTCCGGGGTAAGCGAAAGTGAAAACCTGTTAAATGTCTCTCCGGAGTAAAGTAATTTCGAAACTTCCCTGTCCGTGTAAAAGGTACAGATCGATCCGGTTTCGCCTGTGCCGGAAGCCATTAAAAGCATGCGGAGAACAGGCGCAATTTGTGATGCCTTTTCCCTGTCGAATTTAACCGGTGAAAAATCCGGTTTTTTGATAATTTTTGATTCTATCCGGGAAATTACGGATTCCGTCAGTTTCTTTATTTTCTCTACTGTATCTGCAGCTACAAGAAGCCCGTGATTCTGCAGAAAAAGTATATGCGGATAGTTTTTCCCTGCACCAATATAGCTGTCGATACTGTTCTTTACAGTCAGTGCCAGTATGTATCCGGGATTAACCGTTGGAATCCATAGAACCTCTGTTCCGAATATTTCCGCTGTCTCTTTTTCGCCATCGATACTGCAGGTTATGCCGTTTACAATTGCCGGATGTGTATGCACAACGTATCTGTATGGAAAAAGATTATGAAGGAGGGTTTCCACGCTCGGCCTGTTTCCGCAGTGCCCCGATTCTTCGGAAACAGAAGCTCTTAAGTCTTTTAAGAATAAGGCTTCGCGTTCTTTATAACCCGCCGGATAGTCCTTCTCCCATATTGATCCAAGCATGTCTCTATTCAGTTTAATAAATCCGTTTTCATCTATTTCGGCAAGTCTGATTCCGGAAGCTTTAATAAAGAGGTCTTGTTTATCCTTGCAGGAAGTATTGCCTCCGCCTTCTAAAACATAATCCGGATTGGAGCCGTAGTACCGTGATATTTTTACAAGATCATTTAATTCCATGAAATCAGCCTCTCTTTTCTACCCGATCAGCCTGTAATAGATTTTAATTGCTTTCATTTCTTTTTATATTATTTTAATATAGAATAAAAATCAATAATACAGCGTTATTTTGATCGTATTTGGATGAATAAATTCAGCTTCCATTTTAGTTTATTTTGGCAGCCGTTCTTTTCGGATTTATTCTTCATCGAACCCTGACATTGCCAATGGATGGGAACTGGAAATAATAACAACTGTTGTACTCGGAGGTATTGCAATTACAGAATGAATATTGTGATCGGCTTTTTATTAATTGCCGCTATAATGCTTTCCGGTTACATCGGTGAAATAAGAGAAAAATTATTGCTTAAAAAACAGCAGAATTGAGTACTTAAGACTCAATTAGCCTGAAGCTGCAGTATGGAAGCTGCATATTCTTCGGTAAGAGATTTAAATATTTCATGTACCGAGGTAATTTCAGTAGCTCTGTAGGCATTTGCACCGGCAAAAACGAAACCGTCATCCAGGTTTCCCTGCTGTGCATTCACTAAAGCCTGAGCAATACAGTACGGGGCTGTTCTGAAATCACAGGTTGCAAGGCATTTCCATGGACAATGAAACGGCTTTTTCTGGCCTGCTTTTACGTCTTTCAGAAAAGCGTTGTTTATGGCTCTTCCCGGAAGTCCCACAGGACTCTGGATTATGGTAATATCTTCTTTTCGTGCGGCTAAAAAGGCTTCTTTGAATTTTATATCCGCATCGCATTCATGAGTGGTTACAAAACGTGTTGCCATCTGTACTCCCCCGGCACCTAGGTCCAGATATTTGCGGATGTCAGCGCCTGTATAGATGCCGCCTGCAGCGATAACAGGTATTTCTTTACCGAACCGATCTTCGAAGGGCTTAACAGCTGCTATGACTCCGGGCAGTATTGCCTCCAGGCTATACTGACTATCATCGATCTGTGCTTTCTTAAATCCGAGATGCCCGCCGGCCATCGGACCTTCCACTACTAATGCATCCGGAACACAGTCGTATTTCGCCCATGATCTGAGTACGATTGCTGCGGCACGGTCGGATGAAACAATCACTGCGGTTTTTGTTTTTCCTTCCCGGAGACGCTCCGGTGTTACAATCTGAGGAATTCTTAAAGGCAGCCCCGCCCCTAAAAACACTATATCCGCTTCCGCTTCGAATGATACCATTACCAGCTTTGCAAAATCGGTAAGAGCAACCATTATATTTACACCGATAATGCCGTCCGTCATAGTTTTGGCTTTACGTATTTCCGATTTTAACTTTTCTATATTCTGTTTTCTGACGTTTCGCATTTCCGCGCTAAGCATGGCAATTCCAACGGATGCTATTACTCCGATGCCTCCCTCATTTGCAACTGCGGAGGCAAGACCGGATAATGAAATCCCGACTCCCATGCCGCCCTGAATGACAGGCACTCTTGCTGTTATATCTCCGATTCTTAATTCCGGCATTCTGTCCGCATGTCCTGCCCGGTCATGCATCATTTCGTTTACAGTTGTCATATTGTTCTCCTTTCCCGGTGTTTCTAAAGATGCTCTCTGGTCATCATACATTGTACAACTCTCCTTATAACTTAGTACTAAAGCCTATGCTGCTTTATTTACATTAAATAATACAGGGAAATCGACCTCCTGATTGTAAAAGAAATGTAAAATGCATTAGTTAACAATTATAAAGGCTTATCATTATTAAAAAGCTGCTTATAAGTAACGAATAAATAACTAAAATAACTAAAAACAATCAAAAATATTCAAATAAATTAATTGACAACCAAAAAGATGTATGATTTAATACGGTTAATAACAATATCAGGAGGTTAATATATGAAAAAATCAGCACTGGTTTTTTTAGTTCTTTTCCTTGCTGCGGCATTTGTATTTGCAGGCGGTACACAGGAGAAGAAGACGGGAAAAGTTAAAATAACAGGTCCGGTTACAATAAAATTCTGGCATGCAATGGGCGGGTCAAGAATCGATCTTATTCAGGGTATTGTGAATGATTTTATGCAGGCGAACCCTAACATAAAAGTAAAGGTTCAATATACCGGTACGTACAATGATACCTTAAATAAAGTAAAAGCCGCATCAAAGGCGGGGAATGCACCTCAGATTTTTCAGAGTTACGACATTGCAACGTTAGGACTTGCGCACAGCGGTATTATTACACCGATAGGCGATCTTACAAAGTGGGATCCGATTAAATGGGATGATTTTTTTACACCTGTCAGAAATTACTACACGATTTCCGGGAAACACTATTCTCTGCCGTTTAATTCTTCGACACCCCTTCTTTACTACAACAAAACCTTCTTTAAACAGGCGGGATTAGATCCGACGAAGCCGCCGGCAACATTTAATTCGGTAATTGAACTCAGCAGGAAGCTTAAAGCATCGAGTCTAAAACTAAAGGCTCCGATTACATGGAACCTGCATTCATGGTACTTTGAGCAGTTCCATTGCTTAATGAACGCTCCGTTTGTAAATGAGAATAACGGAAGAGGCGGTAAACTTCCTAACAAGGCTCTCTTTAACCTTGAGCCCGGACAGAAAATTCTTTCCTGGTGGTCGGGAATGGAGAAAGACGGGTTATTCCTGGATGTCGGTCCTGGCTGGGCAAATCACAGAGCGGCTTTTGGTTCGGGGGATGTGGCAATGGTTATGTCTTCCACTTCTGATGTCAATCAGCTTACGGGTCTTCTTAATAAGAAAGGCTGGGAGATGGGAACCGGATATATGCCTAAACCGGAAGGTGCAACCGGCGGTGTAGCAATCGGCGGCGGTTCTCTCTGGATAACCAATAATCATCCGGATCAGGAACTCCTTGCGGCATTAAAACTTGTCAAGTTTATTTCAAGCGACGGACCTCAGATGAAATGGCACAAAGGCACGGGTTATTTCCCTGTAAGGAAAACCGCTATGAATAAGTTAAAAGCAGAGGGGTGGTTCAAGGAACATCCGAATTTCCTTACGGCCTTTAATCAGCTGCTTGCAAGTCCCTCTAACAATAATACCGCAGGCGCATTAATGGGACCATTCCCCGAGGCGAGAAAGTTTATTCAGGATGCAATACAGAAAACCTATGCAGGTACACCTGTTAAGCAGGCTTTAGATGAAGCTGCGGCAAAAACCGATAAGGCAATGAAAGAGTGGAATGAATTCTACAAATAGAGGATTTAACATAAAATATTTAAAGTAAAAAATGTATTTAAGGAGGATGTCGATGAAAGCAAAAAGGATTTTTATTGCTATGGTTTTCTCTGTGTTTGCGCTTTTAGCAGTAACAAGTGTATTTGCAGAAAAAGTGCAGGTGGTATGGTGGCATGCCATGAGCGGATCCCGTTTAAAAGTGGTTAAGAGTATTGTAAATGAGTTTAATGCAGATCACCCGGATATAAATCTAAAAGCGCTTTTTACAGGTTCTTATGCGGAAACGCTTACCAAATTTATATCTGCATACAGAACAGGAAATGCACCTAACCTGGTGCAGGTCTATGAAGTAGGTACGCAGACAATGCTGGACAGCGGAGCAATTGTTCCTGTTTATAAATTGCCTGAAATGCTCGGTGAGAAGTGGGATTGGGCAAAATATATAATTCCGATTCTTAACTATTACTCTGTAAATGGGAAACTCTATTCTATGCCTTTTAATTCTTCCACTGCAATGCTGTACTATAACAAAGATATTCTAAGAAGAGCAGGTCTGGATCCTAATGCTCCTCCTTCTACATGGGGAGATTTGGAATCTATGGGTTCCAAACTTATACAGAGAGGTTCTGTCCGAAGTGTTCTCTCCTTCGGCTGGCCCGGCTGGATTTTTGAGCAGATGTTTGCGACTCATAATCAGTTGCTGGCAGACAAAGATAACGGCCGTTCGGGAAGAGCAACAAGTATGTACGTTAATGGAAATTTCGGAGTTAAGGTAATAGATACATGGGCAAGGCTTGCAAGAGAAAAGATTTTTCTGTATGGCGGACCGGAATACTCAGCGAACCAGGCCTTTATCTCCGGTCGGATTTCAATGTTAATGCAGTCAACATCATCCTTGGCAGGTATCGAGAAAGCTTCAAGATTTAAGGTCGGAACAACCTTCCTGCCTCATTTTGCCGGTTATCCTTCAGGGAATTCCGTTATAGGCGGAGGAAGTTTATGGGTACCGAAAGGCCAGAACACAAAAGAACTCCGCGGAGTCTGGGAATATTTAAAATTCCTGGGCAAAACGAAAACAGCTATTGAATGGCACAAAGGAACAGGTTATTTCCCCACAACGACGAGTGCTATGAAAGTCCTTATGGATCAGGAATGGTTCAGCAAAGACCAGAATTTTCTTACTGCTTTCATGCAGATTCTTTCCGGAAGAAGAGATACTGCAGCAGCCACCGGAGTACGTATAGGACCCTTTGTAAAGTATCGGGAACTTGAGCGTGCTGCGATCGAAAAAGCTGTATCCGGAGTTTCTTCTCCGCGGAGAGCCATGGACACATTGGAGAGGCAGGCTAATAGCCAGCTGACTTCTTATAACAGGCTCTTTAGATAAAACAGCGTTTATAACCCCGGGTATTCTATTTTATATTTTTAAAGTAAGATTAAGGATATCCGGGGAACTTATTGTTTAGTTGATTTTATTCCAACAAATAATGAACATAACCGAAGCAGGAAACTAAAATGCAAGAAGAAAGATTTCCGGGGCATAAACTACTTCCATACTTATTAATACTTCCTTCCGCACTGGTAATAATTATTTTCCTGGTTATTCCGTTTGCTCAGACTATTTTCGAATCTTTCTTTCAGGCAACACCGTTCGGTACGCACAAAGTTTTTGTAGGTATTGCAAATTATATCCAGCTTTTCGAAGATATGGATTACCTTCACAGTGTTATAATTACTCTTATATTTTCCGCTTTTGTTATTTTTGTCGGGTTGACAATTTCCATACTTATCGCAATGCTTGCCAATCAGAAAATAAAAGGCATAGGTTTTTATCAGATAGCGCTTATATGGACATATGCACTTTCCCCGGCGGTGGCTGGAACTATCTGGGCTATGATGTTTGCCCCTGCAACGGGGATAATGCCGTATATTATTTCCAAATTAACGAATGGCTATGCACTTAATTGGATGACAAACAGCAGTGCTGCACTTTTTATTGTATCGGCTGCTGCAACCTGGAAAATGCTGGGGTATAATATTGTATTTTTTATAGCCGGCCTTCAGAATATACCTCAGGAACTTCTCGAATCCGCATCTGTCGACGGAGCAGGGCCCTGGAGCTCTTTTTTCAGGATAAAATTCCCCATGCTCTCTCCGACAGTAACATTTTTACTTTTTGTTAATATGCTCTATGCATTTTTCCAGGTATTCGGGCTTATTGATATTATGACAAAGGGCGGGCCCGGAAACGGAACGCAGATTCTTGTATATAAACTTTATCAGGATGGGTTTGTTAATCTTAAGACAGGTTTCGCTTCCGCCCAGTCTCTTGTAATATTTGTTGCAATTGCTATACTTGCTCTTTTTCAGCTGCGTATTGCAACAAAGCGGGCAGTCTATGAAAGGTGATATTAGAAGATGGTAAAACGGCGTGGTCATAAATTAATAACCCATATATTACTTATCGTTATAGTATTGATAACTGCATTTCCGGTTTTGTTTGCACTAATAACGAGTACACTCAGCTTTAAAGATGCCTTTGTTTTCCCGCCTATAATGATTCCGGGGGGGCATTTTATTTCTAATGCAGTGGAAGCGTGGAATAGGGTAAATATGGGGAGACTATTCTTAAACAGTCTCTTTATATCTATTGTGGTAGCCGTTGTAAAAATCACTCTTTCATTAATGGCGGCTTTTGCATTTACGCATTTTAAGTTTGTGGGAAGGAATTTACTCTTTCCCATGAGCATGATTACGCAGATGCTTCCTCTGCCGGTAAGAATTATCCCTACTTTTGAGTTGATGAATCTGTTTCACTGGATAAATACTTACTATGCATTAACAGTACCGTTTTTTGCAAGTACAACAGGAATCCTGCTGTTTCGTCAATTCTTTCTGACAATTCCAAGAGATCTATCCGATGCTGCACGGGTGGACGGCGTAAAACCGATGCGCTATTTCTTTCAAGTTATTGTGCCTATATCCAGGACAAATATATCCGCACTCTTTGTAATTGAATTTATCTTCATGTGGAGCCAGTATTTATGGCCGTTAGTTGTTATTAATTCCGCTAATATGCGGGTTATTCAAATCGGACTTAAGATGCTTTTGGCGAGTGAACAGATTGCGCCGGAATGGAATATAATAATGGCAGGGACTATTATTGCGATGCTTTTTCCTCTATTAGTGCTGATAATTTTCAGGAAGAGTTTTTCCCAGGGCATAGCAATGCAGACGGATAAGTAGAAATGCTTTTTGTTATGCGGCAAAAACTGATAAGGCAATTAAAGAGTGGAATAAATTCTATGTATAAAGTATTTAACAATATTATATAATTTGTTATTCTTAAGACTGCATTTAGTGCGGTTTTAAGTTTGGAATGAGGTAAGATATGGAATCCTATTTTAAGAGTAAATGGCTGCCTTATTTGTTGCTTTCTCCCACATTGATAATTCTGGCATTTTTCCTGTTTTATCCCGCTTTTGAAACATTTCTCCTCAGTTTTTACAAGGTTGCACCGTATGGTAATAGAAAGATATTTGCAGGCCTTTTTAACTTTAAGCAGATGTTTTCGGATAAGGATTATATTTATAGTTTTACTCTGTCCTTAATATTTTCCGTTACAGTTGTCCTGGCCGGTCTTACCGTTTCTCTGCTAATTGCACTTTTATTAAATCAGAAGATTAAAGGTGCAAGAGTATACAGATCCCTTCTAATATGGCCATATGCTCTTTCGCCTGCCGTTTCAGGAGCAATATTCAGGTTTCTTTTTAACCCTGCCAATGGTTATATGGGCTATTTTACAAAGGTGCTCTTTAATATCGAACCTAAATGGCTGACCAATGGGAACCTTGCATTTGTAGTTGTGATAGTTGCCGCCACATGGAAAAATCTTGGTTATAACATTATTTTTTATCTGGCAGGGCTGCAGAATGTGCAGAAGGAGGCTCTGGAATCTGCCGCTATCGACGGAGCTGGTGCTGTAAGACGTTTCCGGGCGATTACTTTTCCTCTTTTATCGCCGACGACCTTTTTCCTTCTGGTTATGAATATCATCTACTCATATTTTGCCTCTTTCGGATTGATCGATGTGTTGACTGAAGGAGGACCTGCGAATGCAACAAACATACTTATTTACAGACTGTATCGTGACTTTTTCGTTAATTCGAGAGTAGGTTATGCCGCAGCCGAGAGTTTTATTCTATTTGTACTGGTAGTGGGAATAACTATTCTGCAGTTTAAAACAACCGGCAAGAAGGTATACTACCAATAGAGGAGATATTTATGGCGGCAAAAAAGAGAAAAGAAATCATATATACTATTTTAATTCTATTTTCCATTTTAGTGGTAAGTATGCCTGTAATTCTCTCCATTATTATAAGCACACAGACACCCGTACAGGTCTATTCGTCTCCTCCGAGATTAACTCCGTCCAATCATTTTGCCAACTATCCGGCGGCATGGAAGAGTGTTGCTCTGGGGAGGATGATGATTAACTCAACAATAGTTGCTGCTGCCGTTACTGCCGGTAAGATTATTATGGGTTTGTTGGCCGCATTTGCCTTTACTCATTTTGAGTTTAGGGGTAAGAATTTTCTGTTTTTTGTCGTGCTTGTTACTCTTCTTCTTCCGATACCTGTAAGGATTGTAGCTCTTTTTGCAATTACAAGTTCTTTCCACTGGATAGACACCTTCTGGGGTCTGATAGTTCCGTTCCTCGCAAGTGCAACGGCAACTTTTTTATTAATTCAGCGGTTTAAAATGGTGCCGAGTGAGCTTCTGGATGCAGCAAAGGTGGACGGCTGTTCTCCGATGCGTTACCTCTTCCAGATTCTTCTTCCGCTGTCTAAAAACACCATAGGAGCTTTAATCGTAATCCAGTTTATATATATATGGAATCAATACTTATGGCCGCTGATGGCAACAAACTCAAAAGAAATGAGAGTCGTCCAGATCGGTGTAAAGATGCTGATAAATGCAGAGGCTATGAACAACTGGGGTGTAATTATGGCAGGTGTTGTTATTACAATGCTTCCTCCCCTTCTTGTTTTCTTTATAATGCAGGAAAGCTTTATGAAAGGCTTTGCACTGGCATCGGAAAAATAACCCGGTTAACATAGCCGGTGCTTTAAAAAATGAAAAACAGGAGATTAATAATGAAATATAATCCGCTTGGCAGAACGGGTTTTTCCGTATCCGAGGTAAGTTTCGGTGCATGGGCAATCGGAGGAGGCTGGGGCAGTACAAAGGATGAAGATTCTTTGGCCGCTTTACATACGGCCGCAGAAGCCGGGGTGAATTTTTTCGACACGGCGGATGCCTATGGAATGGGCAGAAGCGAGAAGCTTGTAAGCCGGCTTAAAAGAGAGATTAACAGTGATATTTATATTGCAACGAAAGTGGGGCGGCGGTTAAAACCCCATACGGCAGATAAATATACTCCGGAAGCTATAAGATTGTTTATCGAAGAAAGTCTTAACAATATGAAACTCGAAGAGCTTGATCTTTTGCAGCTCCACTGTCCTCCTGCTGATGTGTACTACCGGCCTGAAATATTCGAAGCATTGGATAAAATACAGAAGGAAGGTCTTATTCGGAATTACGGTGTAAGTGTGGAGAGAGTCGAAGAGGCTTTAAAGGTCATTGAATATCCGGGTGTTAAAACAGTGCAGATAGTCTTTAATATGTTCCGGCAGCGGCCTGCGGAATTGTTTTTTAAAGAGGCGAAAAAGAAGAATATTGGAATTATAGTCAGAGTTCCGCTTGCAAGCGGTCTTCTTACGGGAAAAATGGATAGGAATACTCGTTTTTCGAAGGATGATCACAGGAACTTTAATCTTCACGGTGAAGCTTTTGATGTCGGAGAAACCTTCGCAGGTGTTCCTTTCGAAGCCGGGATCGATGCGGTAGAAGAATTAAAGAAGATAAAACCCGAAGGATTAACGATGGCGCAGTTTGCACTGAAATGGATACTGATGAATGATGCTGTTTCGTGTGTTATTCCCGGTTCAAAGAAGCCTTACCAGGTTAAAGATAATACTGCCGCTTCCGATGCTCCGCCTTTAGGCAGCGAAACTATGCAGCAGACGGCTTTAATATATGAAAAGTATATTAAAAAACATGTGCATTACCGCTGGTAGGTATTCTGCAAAAACTGCATTTCATCCAAATGCCGGTGTTATTTTGTGTTTGATAAGAACTTGTGCTTTTTTATGATCTCTGAGTATTTTTCATAAACTTTTTCTATTACTTCTTCCCAGCTGTGATAGAGGGTCCTCTGTGCATTTTCCCCTGCGGTATCGATAAGCTTTTTATTTTTTATTACGGATAGTATTTTCCGGGCATACTTTTCCGGATCATCCGGGGACAGGAATCCGTTATAATTATCCGTAATACCCTCGGAAGCGGTCGAATTCTCTATAAGAAGGACGGGTAATTTAAGTGCGGCAGCTTCTTTTAAGGTTAAAGGAGAAGTGTCGTAGAGTGACGGGAACAGCATAAGATCTGCCCTTAAAAAAAAGGTTTTAAGTTTTTCACGGTCTTTTATAACGCCTAAAAAAGTAACATTTTTTTCTATGTTATAATCTTTTACTATATTTTTCATCTCCTGTTCCGCATAACCGGCACCTATAAAAACCATCAAAAAGTTCGTAAAACCTTTTTCTCTTAATAATTTTAAAGACTTCAGAAGAAATTTATGATTTTTCTCCCATGTAAGCTGCCCGACAAATAAAAATACCGGTGCCGCATCATCAACTTTTAAGATAGTATCCACTGTTTTTATGCATGGTTTTTTACCCTTTATGCTCTGTAGATCAGTGCCATTGGGCATTACAAAAACATTTCCTTTATAGCCGTACTCGCGTAAAGTAATTATCGTACCGCTGTTCGGAACCCATACATCGTCTGCGGATTCATAAAATTCGACAATCCTTTTTATAAAGTGTCTGATTAACCTTTTGCTGCTAAAAATATGCTTAAAAGCATCATGATATTTTGTATGAAAAGAGGCTACAAAGGGGACGTTCCTTTCCCTTGCAATTTCGAGTGCCAGACTGCCTGCCACAAATGGTGAATGTGCATGAACAAGATCAAATTTGACCTCACTTATTCTTTTTTTAAATCTTTTGTCCAGTTTGGGGAATCCGTAACGGTAAGGAGGTCTAAAAAATATTGGTACGGAGAAGTATCTTAAAACCTCAAAATCTTCATTATCTTTATAGCCGGGATAAGTGGTG
>JAADHF010000056.1 GCA_013151965.1 Spirochaetota bacterium | reverse complement strand
TTCACTGACAACATTATCTATATTCCAAAAACTTCCTTTCTCCTATAAAGATTTTATACCGATAGCAATGGCTATGCGAAGTCCAACCTGGTTCCTAAGTAATTCCGCTCGTCCTCATAAATCTATTAACGATCTCATTAATGCAGCAGGGGAAAATCCCGGAAAAATTAGTGTAGGAGTTGCAGGTCCCACAAGCAGTCAGTTTTTAATGGCTAGAGCTTTTGAATCAGCTTTAAATCTTTACCTAAACATTGTACCTTTTTCCGGTGGCGCAGACCTTATGTCTAAACTTGTAGGAAACCAGGTAGATGCTGGTGTCATACATTCTCCTATGGGATTGGATTACGTGCGCAAGGGTGATATGCGTTTTTTAGTTGCAGGCGGTCCTATGGATACTGTTGTTTATAAGATGATAATTTTATCAATTTTGGAAAAACGTGGGGAGTTATCCTAAAATATGCTGATGCCGCTGAATTTAAAAGAATTCTTGATAAAGATTATGAGACATTTATGCACGTTTATAAGAATATAGTAAAAAAAGGTGAATGATTACAAATACTCAGGGGCTGATTATTAGCGGCTCTCAGATTTGTTTTAAATAAACAATCAGAAGAAGGAAAAGGAGAAACGTAATGTGCGCACTAAAATTAAATCCAATGGTTGATCCTCGTGGTATCCAATCAAGAGGTAGGATTTCACTAGCACATAGACAAAATTTAAGTGAGTTAAAAAAAGGTCCAATTCTTTTTTACAATAACACTAAACTCGAATTCTGTAATTATACAGAAATATTTCCAACTATAAAAAAGTACTTAAAAAGTAAAGGTATAGCAAACTTTATCGATATTCGTAAGACAGTTCGTGGTAAAACGACAGAAGATTTTCGCAATACAGCAAAAGCACTGGTCGATAAGAGATTTAAAGCTGCAATTGTTGCACTGGCGGATATGGGGACTACTCCCGCTACCGTTATTTTAACCATCGAATTGGAACGAGCCGGTATTCCAAGTGTTCTGATTACTGCACCTCCCGGCAATAAATTAGCAGAAGTAGTTACTTTTTATCGGGCAGGACCATTATGTCTTTGTCCCATAGATATTTATCAGGCCAGCTCTAAAAACGATGTAGTGAGTGAAGTAGAAAAACAAATTGATTGTATAATAGATTCCTTAACATTACCTCCGGATGAACTTACAAAAAGACATTCCATTAAACTCAATATAGATTCCGTCTCACCTTCAGATGAAATATTTCTTTATAAATCGGTTTTATTAGAAGACAATAATGTAGAACCAGGTTTGCTCATTGAGGAAGTAATGGATAAATTTGACGCTGAACATATAGGAGATGGGCTTCCCTTGATACCGCCGACAAAAAATCGAGTTTCAGCAATGATGTCTTACTGTCCATTTAATCCGGAGGAAGTATTAGTTAACGAAGTAGGTCCTTCAGGAAAAAATATTACAATTAAGGATATAGTTGTTAATGCCGTAATGGCCGGTTGCAAGCCTGAATATCTTCCAATTCTTATTACTGTATTCCGAGCTTTATCTAATCCGAAATATAATTTTCTTCAATCTGTAACGACTTCGCATCCTGGCGGTAATCTTGTTCTCGTGAGTGGTCCTATAGCTCAGGAAGTTGGGATTCATGGTGGTCAAGGCTGTTTAGGCCCGGGTTTTCGTGCAAACGCAACAATTGGGCGAGCTGTTAATTTAGTTATTATTAATGTTACACGATCTGTACCGGGGATTTCAGATTTAGATTGCCTGGCTTCTCCATCTGAATACACGTATTGTTTTTCAGAAGACCCTTCACTGAGTCCCTGGCCGCTAATTCATGAAGAACGATTTGATAAAGAAACCAGTGTGGTGTATGTATTAAAAGCGTCGCCTCCTATAGATGTTATTGACTTTTTAAGTCAATCCGCAAGGGATTTACTTGATACTTTCATCGATAGTAGTACTAATCTGGGTAGTAATAATGCTTACATTCCAGGAAATTTAATTTTAGTTCTTACACCAGATCATTCTAAAATCTTAGATAAAGAAGACTGGAATAAACAAAAGCTCAGGCTTTATTTTTATGAGAAAATTCGGCAAGAAAAGTCTAAAGTCGAAGGACGGGGTATTATGCCGGTACGTCCTCCCGGCTTTAACGAGCTCGACACAATTCCTGTAACACGCAAACCTGACGATATTGAAATAGTAGTTGCAGGAGGAAGAGGGGGACATTCTGCTATTATAACACCCTGGGCATTGCGGAGCGAAGCTATCGTAGAACCGATTTGTCTTCCGGACGGTAACATAGCAAAAAGTATAAAAGAGTTTAAAGTTTAAGGAGACATATTTTTAAAATTACAATTGTTTGGGGAAAAAGGGAGAATTTTAATGTCCGAAAATATATTTTTTGAACAAATTGAAATTAAACAAAGAGAACAAAAACCCGGAGAAAAAGGTCTTGCCATTCATTCATTTCCATTAAAAGTACAAATATATTTATGTTCGGTAATCTATTTATTAATGTGGCTCAATTTATCTGAGCGCTATAGGATATGGACATAAAACTAACTCTGCGTTTATGGAAAAACATTTAAAATGAAGAGAATTTATATTGATTGTAATATTTTACTGGCTTGGTTACTTAACAGTCGGGAGCGAAGTGGCGTCAGAGCAGATAGTGTTTCCGAAAAAGGAGGAGAGAACCAACAGAAGAGTTGGCTCTTTAACCTTTAGGTATATAAGATTCTTGTGAAAATTATGGATTGGAAAAGATAATCAATTGGTCTAAGATAAAAGTACCTGTGAATGCCTGAGAAGAAGTCTATACGAAAGCCGTATGAGAGGGGCAGGGGGAATCCTGCTTCTACCCTGCCGATAAGCAAAGATTGTGGTAATTCTTCTGTTTTGCTCCGGGAATGATTCGGCAAGTTATTCGGGTGTTCACCGGATAAAAAAGCCAAAAGAGGTTGTTTAAAATGAGCATTCAAACACGCCACAAGATTATCAGGGGTGATAGCCGGTGTATGAGAGAGCTGCAAGACAAATCGGTTCACCTTATAATCACTTCTCCTCCATACTGGCAATTGAAGGATTATGGCACGGATGATCAAATTGGATTTAATGACAGCTATGAAAGTTATATTAATAATCTGAACCTCGTTTGGAAAGAATGTTATCGTGTTCTCGATAATGGTTGCAGGCTCTGTGTAAATATTGGAGATCAATTTGCTCGTTCTGTTTATTATGGAAGGTATAAAGTTATCCCGATAAGAACGGAAATTATCAAATTTTGTGAAAGCATTGGCTTTGATTATATGGGTGCCATCATCTGGCAGAAAAAAACAACGACAAATACCACTGGCGGAGCCAGTATCATGGGGAGCTTCCCCTTTCCCCGCAATGGTATTCTCTCGATTGATTATGAATTTATATTACTGTTTAAAAAACTTGGATCTCCGAAAAAGCCCGATGAGAAAGTTAAAGAACTGTCAGGGATGACAAAAGAAGAATGGAAGGGATATTTCTCAGCTCATTGGAATTTTGGTGGTGCAAAACAAGATGGCCACATCGCAATGTTTCCGGAAGAACTTCCAAAAAGATTAATTAAAATGTTTTCATTTGTCGGAGATACAATCCTGGACCCTTTTCTCGGCAGCGGTACCACCACCCTGAGTGCTAAGAATCTTGATAGAAATTCTGTTGGTTATGAGATTAACCATGATTTTATCGATTATATAAAACAAAAGTTACAAGTCAACCAGCCGGGGCTGTTTGGTGCCGAATATGAATTTATCGAACAAAGTGAAATCAACATTGATTTTAAATATGAAATAGACAAACTTCCCTATGTTTTTAAAGATTTTCACGCCTTTGATAAAAAGATCGACCTTAAGAAATTGCAATTCGGCTCCAAAATAGATAAAAACGGTACTAAAAGAGAGGAGTATTATTCTGTTAAGGAAATTATCAGCCCTGAACTTATCAAACTTAATAACGGCTTAACAGTTCGCTTAATTGGTATAAAGGAAGATGTGTCTGTAAATGGACAGGCTGTTGAATTCTTAAAAATAAAAACAAAGAATCAAAAGGTATATATGAGATTTGATAAAATTAAATATGACCATAATAAAAATTTACTTTGTTATTTATATCTAAAAAACAAAACCTTTTTAAATGCTCATCTGATAAAAAGAGATCTTGCCCTGGTTGATGAACAAGGTGAATATAAATACAAAAGCAAATTTTTAAATTTGGGGAAATCATGAACAGAGAATGGGAAGAATTTTATTTTAATAATGCTAAACAAAAAAAGAAAGTGTGTTTTTCGTTTATTCCGTCAAAGGCTCAGGGAAAAAGAAAAATATCTATAATACAGAAGTGATCGAACAAATTATTAACGAAATAGATAGATTAAGCTGAATGGTTTAGCGAACAAGCGGATAAACACGGAATGTCAATTCCGCTACGCTCTATTACAGCCGGTTACCTAAGAAGCGTTAGCCCTCCGCTTCAATTTAGGATATATTTACTTTTTACTCAGCAATTCCTTAAATGAGGTCTGAGGATGGGTATATATAGAGAAAAAGTTATAGAAGAATTACTGACATTTCTCCAATTTCCTTGACATTTCGATCATCCTTTGCAATAAGTTTTATCAATCATAGTATCTTTTCATCTTGTATAGCAATTGATTATGTATTTTCAAATTCCTATCAGACAAGCCGTGCGGCGGCCTTCTGAATAGTGTCATGTCTGGCCGCAGGCTTGTGAAAGCGCTGTACAAACAAGACAGGAAAAAATTCCAGACTACGATGGCATAGGTTAATGGGTTTTAACGTTCACATTCTGCAATAAACAAATATACTGAATAAATAATCAATTAATTTGAGTTTTTGAAAGGAGAAAAAGGAATGATCTTTCTTATTTACTACGTTATCGGTTGGATAGCCGGGCTGGTTGCAATGTTCGTAACAGGCTCAACGAAAGATGTTTCGAGTGCGGCACACATACTTCTGCTATACCAACTCACCGTTACGGTCGGGTTAACAGGAATCTTAGGCTGGTATGGACACTTGTTCATGAGTGATCGTGTCGCGCGAAGTATTGGATGGCATGAAGGGACTCTATTTCAGATCGAACTGGGATACTGCTGTTTGGGTATGGGCCTGCTCGGAGTAATGTCTTTCTGGTATAGAGATAACTTTCGGCTTGCTACGATTGTCTTTACCACCGTTTTTCTTGTAGGTGCAGCAATGGTTCACATCAAAGAAATGATTCAGAAAGGAAATTTCAATCCCGGGAATGCAATAACAACGATACCGGATTTTCTGATCCCTGTTACGCTTTTCGTGTTATGGTTTCTGGCAAAAAACCCGACTACTATCCACTAAAGCCGGTAGGTTGTCCACGCCTCCCGGGCTAAAGCCCTATAATCTTCTATTTGAAAATCTTTCTCTATTGGCTCTTACCATTATGTAAAGCATTACATAAAGGCAAGAGTCTCCCCCTGTACCGGAATGAATCTTATTGTTGTACTTTGCTTCGAGCTATGCTGTTAAAGGAATTTTTTTTGGTGTATAAATATTTATTGAAAGAATAATGATATAATGGTATACTATAATCGGTTTTTTACTTTATAGGACGATGGATAGTTTTAATGAAAAGGGACCCTTTAATTACTGATATTATTTATCATGATAATAAAAAGAAATTGGAAGGCTCCCGGAAAGAGTACAGAAAACTCCTGTTTTTTAACGACGATGATTTTGAGCAATTTGTACCTGTACCTCCCCAAAACGGCGTAGGGGGATTTAGAATTATACGTCTACGGGACAATCTGGGAATAATTATTACAAATCACTGGAGCGGAGACTCGCCTGTAACTGCCAGGACAGATGCACTAACCAGAAGTTTTAAGTTCACCTTTAACTTCTCACCCAAACCAGTTATCATAGGAATAGAGAGGAATAATATAGAATATATTGCGGCTCCATCTAATGCCTACATCCTTTCACCTAATATAGTTTTAGATATTTCTATTCCCCGATATAATCATCAGATGTGGCTAAGTGTAGTGATTGGTCCTGCATTGTTAAAACAGACAATTGAAAGTCTAAAAGAAAGACTTCCCAAAGCCTTTAACCGTGTGGTAGACGAACCGGACAATGGGTATTATTTTCATGAAAGCAGGTATACTCCACGCGTTCAGCTGGTTCTGGAACAGATCCTGAACTGTGCATTCAGCGGCAGCCTGAAGCGTATATACCTTGAAGGGAAAGCAATAGAACTGATTGCTCTACGCTTTGGCCTGCTTTTAAATGAAACAGGAGAAGGTTACCATTCTGTTCCTCTCACGGCTACCGACATAGAGAAGCTGCACTACATTGAATCAATTTTAAAGACACGAATATCTACTCCGCCTTCACTTATTGAACTGTCCAATCTGGTTGGTATAAACATTACCAAACTTAAAAATGGTTTTAAAACCCTGTTCGGAGTTTCGGTGGGGAAATACATCCTTAACATTAGAATGGAACAGGCAAGATACCTGCTGAAACACGGGGGTTTAAATGTGTCGGAAGCATCCTCTGCAGTAGGATATAAAAGCTTAAGCCATTTTACCGTAATGTTTAAAACAAAATACGGGTTTTATCCGAGTACGTGCGTAAAGATGAGAAACCATTCCAGAAATTAAGTGCTGCCTGTCTCGTTTGTCTTCGTTGCACAGGAGTCTTAATTGCCAGGCGGGATGTTTACCACTGGTGTTAAGGGGATTAATTACACTTGAACTCTATATAGAATGCTTCGGGTTCTTTTATATCCTTTAATATGACATAAAGTATGGGATGAATAGAGGGTCTTAAATATCTCAAGCCCCTCTTTAATCTCTTTGTCAGGGAAACCAAGTTTATAATTATCAGCATAAATATCATAATCGTTAATAGTTAAAAACCCAGCCTGTCAAAACAGTTCAATATCGAAAACGGATTATATACCCTGGTATTTTTCCTGGTAAACCTGTACCCATTGTAATTTTCGGATATCCCGGATAAGGACCTGTTAACTGGCTGCAGTATATCTTTATATTCCTTTTTAAAGATTTTTCTAAAAGTTCTGTCGATCTTGTCTCGATCGATGAAAAGCCAAACCTTATAACAGGATGTTTCTTAAAAGGAAAGTCTGTATTTTGCTCTATCCATAATCCTTAGAATAACTCCCTTTCTCCCTTGAAAAGATAATACAGGGTCGAAATTAAAAGAGACTTTCCAAAACTCCCTGGCCGGGATAGAAAATAATAATCATATTTAAGCAATTTATGAATATACCCGGTTTTATCTACATATAGCTTGTCTTCCTCAATTATTGTCTTAACATCAGATATGCCGATCGACAATGTTTTAATTTATTTCCATACATAAATAAAATACCTTCAATTAGTTTATAGGTTTTTCAGTGTCTCTATTATTTTATTCCCGTATCAGATTTAATACAATCTTAATACCGGATAAGGGAAATAGCAAATTTCAATTCGTAGGTGCAAAGGAAACAGTAGAGAGAAAACAGAACTTCTTTTGACTTTTATCGTGATTACATAACCATTAGTAGAATATTTTCACTCTGTTTTCGATAGCCTTAATGCTTTCCGGCCTTTTATTAAAAGTAATGATGATTTAATCAGATGAATTTTTGCTTGACAGTTGTCATATTTGCGGTAATTATGACAGGTATGTATACAAGAATGCTGCAAAAACCCAAAAACTCCATACTTTTGTTCGGAGCACGGGGAACAGGAAAGTCCACCTGGATTCGCCGTCATTTTGATGATGCAGTCATTTATAACTTACTGGATACAAGGGAATCATTGAGACTGGAACGCAGGCCGCATATTTTGTTCAATGAACTTGAATCCCTGAATCCCGAAACATGGGTGGTCCTCGATGAAGTCCAGAAGGTTCCAGCCCTTCTGGATGAGGTACACAGACTAATCGAATCCAGGGGTTTGCGGTTTGTGCTTTGCGGTTCAAGTGCGCACAAGCTAAAACGAACAGGTGTAAATCTTTTAGCAGGACGTGCAATCGTCACTCACATGTTTCCCCTGACTTCGGCTGAACTTAAAGAAGATTTTGATGTAAACCGTGCCCTTGTATATGGTACATTACCAATTGCCATTACCGGTGAGGATCCTGAAGGTTTCCTGACAACCTACACAGAAACATACCTTAATGAGGAAATTCGAGCTGAAGCTCTTACGAGAAATGTCGGTTCATTTTCCAGATTTCTGGAGATAGCCGCACGCCAAAACAGTCAGGTAACCAATATAACCAATATTGCCAGAGAAGCTTTGGTCAGCAGAACAACATTACATAACTATTTCGAAATTCTAGTGGATACACTTATAGGATACTGGGTACCTGCATGGAAATTAAAACGAGCGACAAAACAAATCTCTCATCCCAAGTTCTATCTATTTGATACAGGTATTGCCAGAGCTTTAACCGGGCGGTTACCATATCCGCCGACACAGGAAGAACTTGGGCATCTCTTTGAAAATATGATATTTAATGAAATAAAAGCTTATTTATCCTATAATAAACTGCATTACCGGGTATACTTCTGGCGTAATTATGACGGCACGGAAGTGGACCTTCTTTGCGAAACTAAAAATGGCTTTGTGGCTATCGAAATGAAAGCTTCATATGAATGGCAAAAACGATTCAGCCGCGGCTTAAATAGAATACAGACAGAATTATCACCCGCCAGGGTTATGTGTTACGGAATCTACCGGGGGCAGCGTACCGCAAAATTTGATAATATAGAGATTCTTCCGGTCACACATTTTCTGGAGATGCTCTGGAATAACAATATTATTCAATGAGTTTTTTGTATATGATTCTTCTGTTGATCCTTAATCCGGGTTCGTTATTTTATTTGTATTTCCGGCGAGCAATATGCTCTTTAACATCTGCATAAAAATCTATTGGTTCCGGTATACCCGGTATTCGAAATAAAAATATCTTCCCTTGTAAAGTAAGTTGTATAGTTTAAATCTCCGGGATTGATAATATCCAGCTCGTAAGTATTTACAATTGTAGTACCATTTACACCTTGGTTTGCAGAGGACTGGGGAGATTTTCTGCCGCCAGATGAAGAAAGGATACGGTTTTTAGCAGAACCGCTCTAATCATTTGTAGAACCGAGACTTGTTCTGCCTGCTTTTGTAAAGGGTGAACCTACGGGGATTGTTGTGGGTATTCCCGATTTTACCCGGCTCTTTAAAG
>JAADHF010000006.1 GCA_013151965.1 Spirochaetota bacterium | reverse complement strand
GGCGGAAGTTCGGCCCGGTAGCAGACTTTTTCGCTATCCTTCCGGGTCAGGCTGCAGTCAGTGCTGCTTTCGGGTTCATTGTTTTTTTTCCAGGTAACCCATACTCTCTCCGGAGGTGTGGCGGAAGATACACAGATCCCGATTCCCGTTTTCTCCCCTTCCTCAGGATTGCGGGGAAAACGTTCGAAGGGTTCCTGAAGATAAGGATGCTCTTTCCCGTGAGGAATATGTACAAGTTTCAGCATTTATGCCTCCTGATGTGTAGAAAATATACCGGCATCGGCTGATGTAACCTAGCCTTTAATGCCTCCGAGCTGAAGCCCTGACGTAAAGTACTTTTGAGCAAAGATATATATAACGATAATCGGAATCATGGACAGAAGGCTTCCAGCCATCAGAATATTGTACTTACTCACGTACTGTCCGTTTAGCTGGCTCAAGGCAAGGCTAAGGGTCATCTTGGTCTTGTCGGATAAAATAATCAGGGGCCAGAAATAATCGTTCCATGCACCCATAAAAGTTATGACACCTAAAGTCATAATAATGGGTACGCTCAAGGGCATAATAACACTCCTGAATATTCTGAAGTACGAGGCCCCGTCCATAACCGCTGCATTTATAAAATCATCGGGAATGTCCTTTATATACTGCCGGAGCATGAAAATCGCAAAAGCATTGAATATGGTGGGCGCTATCAAACCGGTAAAGGTGTTGATCAATCCAAGCTTCTTTAAAACAAGAAATATCGGTATTACAGTTACCTGGCCGGGAATCATCATTGTTGCCAGTACCACCAGGAAGAGTTTCTCTCTGGCCCTGAACTTGATCTTTGCAAACACGTATGCGGCCATGCTTGCCGAGAGAATCGTTATCGTGGTGGAGAGTATCGAAACAAAGGCACTATTGAATATGGCTCTGGCAAAGGGGAATATTGCAAATATTTGGGCAAAGGACTTAAAGCTGATGGTTTCCGGGATCCACTGAATGGGAATCGACATGAGAGCACCATAACCTTTAAGCGAAGTGCTTATCATCCAGAAAAAGGGTATCAGTATAAAGAAGGCTAAAACCGAGGCAAACAGGTAAAAGAGGATCGGCTTTACTATGGTTTTATTCATCATAATGTACCCACTTTTTTTGAAGCTTCATCTGCAGTGTGGTAAAACCGAAAATTATCACAAACAGAAGCCAGGAGTAGGCAGCAGCGTATCCCATCTTAAAATACTTGAAGGCGTACTTATAAATCCGCTCCACCATAACCTGTGTAGCTCCATGGGGACCTGCACTTCCACCCTCTGTCATTATCATGATTTGAGGAAAGAGCTGGAAGGAGTTGATTATACAGATAACCACTACGAAGAATATAGCAGGGGAGATTATGGGCAGAGTAATTTTCATCAACCGTTGCCACCAGGTTGCACCGTCGATCTTTGCGGCTTCGATATATTCGATATTTATTCCTTGCAGTGCACCTAAAAATATCAATCCGAAAAAACCCATGTCCTTCCAGATACTTGCAAGGACTATGCCCGGCATGGCCCATGCCGCATCCTGCAGCCAGCCCGGGCCTTTTATGCCGATAAACCGCAGCATCTCATTAAGAGGTCCGTATAATGGGCTTAACACCCACTTCCAGACCAGAGCGCCGGCGACCCAGGAAGTGAGCACAGGGAGAAAGTAAAAAACACGGTAAGCAACGATTCCTTTGAAATCATTATTGAGCAGATTTGCAACCAAGAGAGATGAAAATAGTATCAACGGAATATACAACACGATAAAATATAAGGTATGGCCCAAAACCTTCCAGAATTCCGCATCGGTAAGAATTTCTTTAAAGTTGCCGAAACCGACAATATTCGGAACTCCCGCCTTAAAGTTCCACCTGGTAAGACCATCCCATTTCGAAAGACTCAAGAGGAACGAGGCTATTATAGGGATAATGCTGAACAGAAGCAGCCCGAGGATGCTGGGAAATAGGAAAAACATTATCGTCTTTAATTTGTCTCTTTGTAACTCAGATTGCACGATCTGCCTCCATATTGTTTTACGATAGAGAGAATAAGCGGCTGCCAAAAACAGCCGCTTATAATTATATCCCGCTCGACTTATCCGCGAATACCCAGTGTCACTTAAGCTTGATCTTCTTTTCGAGTTCCTTCTGTGCATCTGCCAGAGCCTGGGCGGGGGTCTTATCTCCGTCTCTTGCCGCCTGCAGCTGCAGATTAAGAATGTCCGTCATCTCACTCATCTGCTCGACTACAGGAGGAGTCACAAGATAGTTGAGGGACTCAAACACGGCTTTTCTGTTTGCGGGAGGGGTTTTACTGTTGTAGTCTGCCATAACTTCCGGGTAGGTGCTTGCAGGCAGTTCCCATCCAGCATCCACCCTTATTCTTGCTGCTTCTTTGCTTGCCGACATGAACTTGACCCATTCAAAAGCGGCCCCGGCTACCTTGCTGTCCTTATTGATTACAAGACCATTAGCAAAAAAGTGAGTTGCCTTGTTGAGGTTTCCTGGTTCCACGGCAATGTCCCAGTTAAATTTACAATCCTTTGTAAAATCATTGAACGCCCAGATACCGGTTACAATCATACCCAGTCTTCCGGATTTAAACATATCCCAGTCACCCATGCCGGCCATTTGCTTCTCCGAAGGCATTACATTTGATTTTAAGACCCTGTCCACCATGAACTGAAGTGTTTCTACGTTCTGAGGTGTATCGACAGTAAACTTTGTGCCGTCTTTACTCAAAAGGCTGCCGGCGTTCTGCTGTACAACCTTGTAGAATTCCCAGAATTGGATTGGATGACTGATTCCAAAAATATTTTTCCCAAGAGCCCGTATCTTTTCAGCTGCTCTCTGTTCATCCGCCCATTTCCAGTCATCCGCAGGATAGGAAGCCCCTGCTTTGTCAAAGAGATCCTTGTTATAAAACAGGAGAACCGTCGAGTAGCTTTCCGGCAGCCCGTACTGTTTTCCATCCGCTCTGAAGGCATTCAGTGCATTTTTATTTAACATTGACGTATCGAAGTTGGATTTTTTAAAGAGAGGGCCAAGGTCCATAAGGACATTCTTTTTAGCGTAGGTTATGAAATTCTCATAATTCAGTTCGTAAGAATCGGGAGCAGAACCGGAGGCAATCTTCGTCTGCAACTGGATAAAGTAATTTCCAAAATCGACTGTCTTAATTTTGATCCTGATTCCGGTGTTCTGCTTTTCAAAAGTTTCTTTCATCTGTTCCAGAAACTTCGCATTACCGCCGGAACCGCTGAAATTCGTATAGTCGACAGTTACAACCTTCTCTGTCCCGCCGGCAGGCGCTTCCTGTTTACCTCCGGCAGTTACCGTTGAAATAAAAATAAACATTACCATAGCTGTTACAGCCAGATTTACTATTCTTTTCATACACACATCTCCTTACTATTAAAATACTTAATTGCTATCAGCCGATAAGTACCGATACCGGCTAATTGTTTCTCTAAACCCGCATTACTTTCTTATCACCTCCTTTTATACTACGAACCTATCAAAACGGGATACTGAATACTTCACGTATAACCAGAGTAGCCGCTCCTCTGACCCATAAATTGTTTTCGAAAACGATCGGAATTAATTTCACTTTTTCCGCTAATCCGTAGACAGTATTCTCCTTTATCACCTTCTTCATTTCCGGAAAAATAAATTCACCGGCCGTTGTCCCTTCCCCGCCGATTATTACCATTTCCGGATCAAAAAGGTTTATCAGATTTGCTATTCCATAACCCAAAAAATGTCCGGCCATCCTGAATGCTTCGACAGCGAGAGAATCACCCTGTCTGGCAGCACCAAGAATATCCGCAATCCCTGCTACCCGTTTATCAGCAAGTATGGATTCTTTCCCTTTGGCTATTTCGCTGCTTACAAAACCGCATATGGCAGGATCGGATGCATAAGCCTCTACACATCCTCTTTTCCCGCAGGAACAAAGAGGAGCATCGCTGTCCGCACAAACTTTCATATGGCCGAACTCACCGGATCCGTTATGACTGCCCCTGTAGATTTTGCCGTTTATCATAGAACCCATCCCGACACCGCGTCCGATTGTTACACAGATAAAATTGTCATAACTTTTCCCGGAGCCGAGTATTTTTTCACCGATTGCAAATGTATTTACATCATTCTCTAGATAGACAGGTATGGAAAATTCCTTCTGCAGTATCTCCCTGATAGGAACACCATTCCAGTTAAGTATGGACGACTGTAAAAGAACACCCTCTTCGGAATCGACAAGCCCGCTTACCCCTATGCCGATTCCGAGTATTTTCCGTTTAAAAGATTTTTCATTTTCAGTTTCCAATATCCTTTTAATTACTCTTACAAGTGATTCGATGTAGGAAGCCGTATCATTTTTCCGGTCTATTTTCTCTTCAACAACCTCCCCGGCTTCTCCTGTAAAATCCACGAGTGCAGCCAGAACTTTCTGCTCCATCAGTTTTATGCCGACAGCTATTCCCGCATCATAGTTAATCTCCAGAAGAACAGGTTTCCGTCCTCCGGATGATTCTTCTTTTCCCATTTCTTTTACAAGCCCCGAAGTTAACAGGTTTTCAACAAGAAGAGAGCATGTTGATTTGCTTAAACCTGTTAGACCGGCGATTTTTGACCTGGATACCGGACCGTAATTTTTTACGGCTTCCAGGATAACACCGAGATTGAGATTTTTAATTAATTCACCATCACCCTTTTTTACCTTTTTCAGCATACCTGAAACCCCTTACTTAGTTTGTGCATCGGACAAACTAAGTTTATTCCATTGATTCGCTTCTGTCAAGAAAAATAGGGAAATATTTTAAATTATTTTAACTAATAGTAGCCGAACTTTTCTGCAGCTTCGTAAAGAGCAAGCACGTTTAAAAGAGGTGAATTGTCCTGGAGCAGATGCGTTGGCGAAAGGGCAAAGCCTCCGCCCGGCTTCATGATATTTAAAATTTTTTTTACATCCTCCGCCGTTTCGGCTGCTGTTCCGTTTGCGACAGCTCCTGCAGTCGAAATACATCCGTGAAAAGACAATCTGCCGCCGTATTTATTCTTTAAATATTGCGGCTCCATATTCTTAGCTTCCGGCTGCAGGGTATCTACAGCAGTTATTCCTATTTCGAGCAAATCCTCGAAAGCCCAGCTGCTGGACCCGCAGGAATGCTGCATAACGGGAATACCGTAAGTTTTCGCCAGGTCTGCATACTTTTTATGATGCGGTTTAAGATACTTTCGGTATAATTCGGGATTAATCAATGGGCCTTCCTGGGTCCCTAAATCTTCCCCTATCCAGATCATATCGATTGCCCCGTTTGCTGTTTCTAAAACACGGTCCATTACCTCCAGCTCGATTTTCTCACGCTGTTTCATGTACCATAAAAGTTCGGGATTACCGCTTACAAGGCCTATCAATACATCCTCCATGGAAAAAAGAAACCCTGTATTGTTCATGACATCGGCAAGGCCCGGATTTCCGTAAAAGAGGAAGTAATTTTTCCACTTCCTGCATTGAATTTTAACCTGTGAATAATCAAAATCATCCGGCGAAGGCAGAGGCCATTTATGAATTTCCTCCGGTGCCGCCCCTTTTAAAGGAAAATCACAGTAATCCCAGTACCCGTTTCCATTACCGTATTCTATCCAGCGGGTCTGTGCTCCCCAGATATCCGTCCGGCGCTCCGGCATACCGGCAAAAAGCCCGGGGCCTGTATACGGGACAAAAACTTCTCTGAAATCAATACCTAAGATTTCAAGCAGCCCTTCCGTATCATCTGCCGCCAGCTTAAAATATTTCTTTAATTTTAAATCGATTCCGGAATTTGCCATATAATTACGCGGCACCCGGTCCGGTTCCTGATGCGCAAACGCGGTTTTTACTCTTTCCTTCGAAATTAATTTTCTACTCATAATCTTCTCCGCATTTATCAATATCCGGCGGATAAATAATCTTATAATTCAACTCAGCCGGTGCCCGGACATCGATATGCATTCTGCCTTCCCTTATCTCCCAGTCCACATATATATTACCGGAAGGAGCAGGCACATACCCGGAAGCATGTGTTAAACCGCACGGTTCCGGCTTAACTATAAATTCCTTAAATCCCGGCCTAACCGGTTTAACACCCAGAATATACGCACCGATAAAATATGCAGGAGCCGCAGACCATCCATGGCAATGGCTGCGTGTTAAACGGTTACTTTCCCAGCCTTTAAAAGTTTCCCAGCACGTAGTAGCATCATACTGCAGCATTTCTCCCCATTTTTCTTTTATCAGCTTAAATATTTTTTCATAATTCCCCGATTCCGCCAGGGCTTCAAAGTAAAAAAAATAAGAAAAAGGAGAACCTGGTTTTATAAAATCTTCCGGAGGGTTGTTAAGATGTTTTTCTATGCTTTTCTTTTTTTGTCCTTCCGCGCAGCCGCAGAGATACGCAATTATGTTTGTCTGCAGACTGATAACACCGGAAACTTTTCCGTTTCCATGTATACTATCAAAAAAGGCTTCTCTTTTACCATTCCAGAGGTTATTATTGACAGCTCTCATAGTCTTTTCAGCTAACAGGCTGAATTCATTTTCTCTTTCGGAATCCCCGTTCACGGAAGCAATATACGATGCCGCCCCTAAACTCTCCACGAAAAGTGCATTTAAATGAGTTATAACACCCTCTATGGGAGTATCCATATCCGCCCAGTCGAACATATTCCACGCATGTATATTTAAAAGATCATCTTTTAACCGGCCCTTTAACTCATCGATGACCTGCAGAATATAGGGATACAGATATTGTAATTCTTTAATATCGCCTGTAAAAAGATAGTATTCCTTTATAGAAATCAGCCACAGAAAAATCCATGCGGTTAGAATTGCAGGATTACCCGTTGGAACCTGACATTCCGGCAGATACGACCGGCAGAGAGACTGAACGGTTAAACGGTTAAAACGCCTGGTTAACTCGTAATTCCCGAAAAGGTAATAATTAAAAAGAGCCTCGAGCCTTGCATCGCCGATCCAGAGAGCCTGTTCGTAAGCGGGGCAGTCGACATATACATCCTCCATACATAAATGAAGTGTCCTTCGGGATATTTCCCAGATATCATTAAGTTCGGTATCCGAAGATGAAAACCTTTTATCAAGTTCTACAGGATAAAGCCTCTGAACAGCCTTAAGCGAATTAATCTTTACCGTTTTCCTGAAATTCCGAAAGGTCAATATGGAATAGCGGAAGCCTTTCCGGTTTTTAATCCGGTATGACTGTCTGCCCTCTTTTGCAATATAACGGACAGCGCTGTTAATATCCATCGGATACTCGATTATTCCATTATGTATGCTTTCTATAAACTCAATATCTATGATTACTCCTTTCGGAGATGTAATTATAAAATCTAAAAAGCCCGATATCTCGACCCCGAAATCCACTATTAATTCCGCATCCAGGTTATCTTCGGGAAACAAAATTATCATCCCGTTTCCCATGATTTTACAGCGTGCCTTTTTTACCGGCCTCCGATGCTCGGCAAGAAACCGGGGATTATCATATATTATGTATTTATTAAGTATGGGTCTTAGAAGACTGCGGTTTTTGTCTAAAAACCTCTTTAAACGCCCGGCAGAGGCATTGCTCCGGACCTCGTTATATACAGGATTCTTAAAGTTAAGACGTTTATCGATTGCCATTATATTTATAATATTGCCGTATTCCATGGGCCCTATTACTGCAAAATCGTTATCATCTTCTAAAAAGGGAATACTGAATTTCAGTTTTTCTTCGAGCAGAAATTGATAACTGATATCGAGGGTCTGGAAATATCCGCTTATGTCGAAAAGGCAGATGTTGCTGCCCTTTTTAAAATGAAGTTCAATTTCATTTGCGGCGTTAAAAGTATACTGCTCTCCGTTAAACCACAATCTTCCGGATAATCTGCTTGCCTTTTTTTCGAGCAGTTTTATGGTTCCTTTAGTATCTATCAAGGAAATCATATCGGTAAGCAGGTAGCCCAATATTCTTTTATCCCTGTTATCGAAACTGTTTTCGGACAGGGTCCTGCCCATATTTATCGTTACGTTATAACCTGTCTGCTTTATAAAATTGCAGGAATATATTTTTTTAACCGGATATTCTTCTGTTTTATATCTTTTATAATCCCATTTTTTTAAAGTAATCCATGGAGATACATTATGCCGGCCGATTACTTTTGCACTGCTCCATAAAGAATCATCGTATTCTTTCTTGTGCCAGTTATCAGGGAATCCGTCTGCATCATAAATTTCGACCCAGGGCTGTGCTATATTTATTCTGACCGTCTTTTCCGAAAACCCGGTGTGTCTATGTGTTTTCCAGGTTTCGTCGGTACTTATTAATCCGATAAGTTCGTTTTCATAAAAAATACCCAACTGGAACAGCAGGCCGCCTCTTCCCTGAACATACTGAGAGGTGGAAGTGCCGTAATGGGTTACAAGAACTGCGATCGTGTTTCTGCCTTCGGATAAATATTCTGCCGTGTTATCGTAAGAATCGTATATCTGCTCAAAGGGCCAGCTTCGAGGGGGTCCTGAATCAACAAGATTTCCATTTATATATAATGTGTATCTCGAGTCGGCTGTAATCCGGAGATCGGCCCTGTTAAACTTATTCCTGATAAAAAAAGATTTTCGAAAACATAACCAGTAATTTTCCGGTTTCTCTTCTCCGTAATCCCAGATCCAGTTTGCTGCCCAGTTCATTTTTGCCTTTCCTGACTTTTCATGCCTTTATGCACGGCGTTCTTCTATAACCTGTAAATGCATATTTCATAGGTATAAATGGCCCTCTTTCGCAACGGTTTCATAAAGAGCCTTTATATTTTCTACGGGTGTCCCGGGTTGTATATTATGACAGGGTGCACAGATATATCCTCCTCCGCTCCCCAATATTTTCAAGTTATCCCTGACTTCCTCTTTTACCTCCTCCGGAGATCCGAAGGGAATAATCTTTTGATTCTCTACTGCGCCGTGAAACACAACCCTGCTCCCAAGTTCTTTTTTTAATTTTTCCCTTTCCATCCCCGGACACCTGTACTGAACCGGATTAATCACATCCGCACCTAATATTACCATTTGTTCCAATATATCGAATGCCGACCCGTCAGAGTGATAAAAAACTTTTTTTCCATAACCCTTTATCAGCTTAATAAGCCTGGAATAGGGATATAAAAAAAATTCCTTCCATTTATCGAGAGGTAATATAGGTCTGTCCTGCATCCCCATGTCATCGGAAAGATATACGATATCGATTAAATCACCGCATATTTCAAAGGCT
>JAADHF010000136.1 GCA_013151965.1 Spirochaetota bacterium | reverse complement strand
AATATAGTAATAAACAACATCAGATAAGTCAAGTTATTTTTATTTTCTCCTCTCTATCAGTCTAACATGGAAAAACTAACATTAGCCTTTCCTGATTGCATTACAACCGCAACTTCTGACGGACTGCCGGAATAAAAACAGCAGATCCCCTAAAAGCATCCATGAGAACAAAATTATTTTCGATTAAGTCTGTAGCCGCCCATGCTCCGCCAAAGGGAGAAAACACAGTCCCGGGAATTGCCGTGGCCGTTATTATTTTAGCGGAATAACACGTTGCAAAGACCGGCTGCCCCGGAATAGTTACCATCTCTCCCGACGGCTGTCCGGCCGGGACCGGCCGGGAGACTAATATTTATATGCACGTCTGTCTGCCTTTTGCACATTTGCTTAGGCATTATTTATCCGAAAAACTGAAATTTATCCCGGTATAAATTCTTGTTGTTGTATTTATCCAGTTCGGTTTGCCTATTACCAGATCCTGCTGTACCTCTACAAACCAGTTTAAAAGCCTCTGCACCTTAACCCTTACTCCGGCTTTTACATACGGCCCCATATAGAATCTGCCCGTATCAGTTTCATCCGGGGGAATCCTTAAAACAGGTGTAACACCGACTCCGAAAAGTATTGTCGCCGGTTGAAAACCTTCGAATGTAAAGTTTAAACCTATATCCAGAGGTATAAAAAAGTAGGGAACAATATTTGGGCTGGCATCCGTGCCGGCGTTTTCCGTTCGAAGTGCAAAATTAAGACCAAGCGCAAGTTCCAGACCATTTGTAATCAGGTGATTGTACGCCACTCCCGTATCAAGATAACTTTCCTTGTAATTAAAAAAATCCATCCCGAGACTTGCCGAAAAACTGGAAGACTGAGACTCCAGGTAAAAAACCGAAACCAGCAAAAAGAGAAATATTAATACTGCATTTTTTATTTTCACAATTTCCCTCCCCGTTAAATTTATAACCCTTACTTCTATAAATGTCAACTTTAACCGGAAATTACCGGAGGTTAAAGGTAAATTGACAACCATGCCGAAGAAGCCGTTCGGCACTGCGGCGGCGTTTATACCGGCAACAATGCTTTTTAAAGAGATTTTCAGCGGGCTTGTTAAGGAATAATCTTTGAATTATCCAGAAGTTTGATAAGATTTTTAAGTCCTGTCTATGTTATCGTACAGGGAGAAAAATTGCAATGGAAGGAGCCGGATATGAACTTTGGAATAATCGGATGCGGGGGAATTGCCGACAGAAAGACAATACCGGGGATGCTTAAATCTCATAAGGCTAAAATTACAGCTGTCGAAGGAAGAAGTCCCGGGAAAACCAAACAGATTGCCCGAAAATATAATATTCCGAAATATTATACAACTGTTGATGAATTGGTAAATGATAAAGAAGTTGACGCTGTTTATATAGGTACCCCTGTTTATCTTCATAGGGAACAGATTATTACAGCGGCGGATGCAGGAAAACATATTCTTTCCGAAAAACCTCTCGGCATGAATGTGCAGGAAACAGAGGAGATTACGGCGTATTGCGATAAGAAAAATGTTATCCTCCAGGTTGGTTTTATGATGCGCTACCACGGCTATCATATAAAGGCAAAAGAAATGCTGAAAAACGGTGAATTAGGCCAGCCGGTCATGGGCAGGGCGCAGCTTACATGCTGGTATCCGCCCACCAGAGGTGCATGGAGGCAGAACCCCGAAAAAGGCGGCGGCGGTGCTTTGATGGATATGGCAATCCATTCGGTCGATATTTTAAGGTATATGTTCGGAAAGGTTAAAGAAGTTTCCTCGTTCAACGGTACGATTACTCATGATTATCCTGTTGAAGATTCGGGCATTATTCTTTTAAGATTCGATGACGGTATTTACGGTATTTGTGATTCCTTTTTTAATATCCCCGATGAGGCTGCAAAGGGCATTCTGGAACTTTACGGCACCGGCGGAAGCCTTATGGCGGAAGGAACAATATCGCAGGCTGCCGGCGGCAGGATGGTGGCATACATACAGAAAGAGAATAAAGGATACGATGCACAGCAGAACAGACAGGGCATAACCCCGAAGGATATAAGGGCGGATTTAAAGGACCTTTACCAGTCGGAGGTAGAAGATTTTATAGATGCCATTGAAAACAACAGAAAACCTATGAACAGCGGCGAAGAATCCCTGATTAATATTAAAGTCATCGAGGCCGCTTATGAGTCACAGAAAAGCGGAAAGACGATTAGAATTTAACACCGGACTTTGATATTCATTATAAATAGATCAATGTTTACCCGGTGCTATGTAAATCGTAGGATTGTTAAGAAATATCCGAATATTGTACATATACATAAACCCATGCCCGGATTTATAGTCTCTTATAAAGAATATTCCCCGATATATGGAGGTAGGAAATGTCTGACAAAAATGAAAAAGCCGCTTATACAGGTTCGGATACAGAAGGCGGCATAACGTCCGGATATCAGATGAATGACGGAGTTAAACTTAAAGTCCCGTACTCGTTTTTTGGTTCGATATACGATGAGGATGATAAACGTGCTGTTCTTGATGCCATGAAACAGGATTCGCAGACGATGGGTCCTCAGGTACAGCTTTTTCAGAAGGAATTTGCCGAAGAGTGCGGAGTAAAACATGCTTTCGCTACGAATTCATGCACTACGGCGATGCATGTGGCAACACAGGTCTTTGGAATAACAGAGGGTGATGAAGTTATTATCACGCCGGTAACCTTTATTGCAACGAGCCTTGTCGTGCTTAAAGAGGGGGGCAAACCCGTATATGCGGATATAGATCCCAGGACTTTTAATATCGATCCTGCAAAAATCGAAGAAAAAGTGACGGATAAAACAAAGGCAATCTACGTTGTTCACTACGGCGGACAGATGTGCGACATGGATCCGATTATGGAGATTGCAAAAAAATACAATCTTTACGTACTCGAGGATTGCGCACATGCTGCAGGATCAAAATACAAGGGGAAACCGGCCGGAAGTATCGGAGATATCGGCTGTTTCAGCTTTCACTCTCTTAAGAATATAACCACCCTCGGAGAGGGCGGTATGATTACTACGAATAACGACAGGTTAACCGACAGCATTAACAGGATGAGGGTAATGAGCATTACAACCTGGGCTCCTGATCAGAAGGAATTCATCTTTGGCGGTTTTAGATCGGTAAAAACCGGCATAAAGGACTACTGGATACCCTCCCATTTTGATGTTATCGACGACGAAGGAAAGTGGGGGTGCAACTACAGGATGAATGAGGCACAGGCTGCTGTCGGGCGTACCCAACTTAAAAAACTCGGTATGCTTATCGATAAAAGAAGGGAAAATGCACGCTATATTACCGACGGCATAAAGGGCGTAAAGGGTATAACACCCACTTACGAAAGTTCCGACTGTTATCACAGCTATCATCTTTACACACTATGTATAGAAGAAGATGAACTTGGAGCATCAAGAGACAATTTCCTGAGAGTACTGTACAGAGAAGAAGGAATACAATGTATTCTGCATTACCAGCCGACTTACCATTTTACCGGTCTTAAAAAACTGTACGATTATCCTGACAAACTATGCCCGAATGCCGAAAAGTTTTTTTACAGGCGTGAGCTTAATCTTCCGATGCATCCGCGCCTTACAAGGAACGATCTCGATACGATGATTCAGGGGGTAAAAAATGCGGCAGAGAAAGTGAGGAACAGCGGCAGCTAGACAGATGGGGGAAAATAGTACCATATTGGAGTGTTCCCCGGGTAATTGACCTTTAATCAGGTATAGATTAAAATAAGTGCAGTTATTCTTTTAAAAAATCAATACCGGTTTTCATTTATGAACAATGATAGAGTTATCCGTTTAAAGAAATTAAAGATACTGGATGAAATCAGGGAAATCTATCATGAAAATACGGGAATGATAATATCTTTCCATTACCACGGCGGAGAGTATAGGTTCGATTTCTACCCGTTATACGAAAGAAGTAAATTCTGCAAATTGATTCAGTCAACAAAAGAAGGGTTAAAATTGTGCGAAGCAAGTGATATCAGGGGATTGGATACCGCAAAAAAGAAGAAAGGTTATTCGATTTACAGGTGTCATGCCGGGCTGGTGGATGTAGCTATACCGCTGTTTTATAAAGGGATAGAATTTGACTCGATATACACAGGCCAAATTCTGTTGCATAAACCGACGAAAGAGAATTTTAACGAAGTATATGAAAATGTTAAATATCTGGACATCGACTATAAACTGCTTAAGGATGCCTACTTTAAGGTTAAAGTAATAGATAAAGAAAAACTGCATTTCTATGTCAAGCTTCTTTCATTAATCGGAAACTATATAATTAAAGTCGAGAACGAAATATTCCTGCAAAAAGAGGTCATAAAACAGAACCGCAGGCTTCATGAAAAAGAAAATGAAAAAATAAGACTGGAAAAAGCATTAAAAGATTTAAGCATATCTGTTCTTGAATTCGAGAAAAACTCAAAAAAGAAACTGAAAGTCATAGAAAGTGAAGATTTAAAAAACAGCTATATAATTACCAACGCACAACTATTCATAAAGGAAAACTGCAATAAAAATATCAGGCTGGCAGATGTTGCAAATGCAGTATACCTTTCTCCGAATTATTTCAGTGCCGTATTCAGGAAGATAACAGGATATACCTTCAGTAATTATCTGATGCTTAAGAGAATAGAGAATGCAAAAAATCTGTTAAAAAAGACAAATATCCCGATAAAAGAGATTGTCTTTCAGGTAGGATTCGAAGATTATAATTATTTTAACCGTACATTTAAAAGAATAGAAGGCACACCTCCCGCCGGCTACAGAAAAATGTTTAACAACCGTGTAAAATTACCTCCCGAAACGTTGTAACATCCAAATCATAAAATAATCCAGAATTTTAGTTATTTAATCAAGCGACAAATAGCGGACTGCAATGGTACTGTTAATCAGATGCCGTACTGCAAAATCCCTGGTTCGGGAGGATAAATAGGTACGGAAAAAAATACTAATATGAAGGGGGAAAAAAAATGAAAAAGAAAGCTATTGTGTTGCTTGTCAGTCTTGTCTTTCTTTTAAGCTTTGTTTTTGTCTACGGAGGAGGTTCCAAAGAGAAAAAGGTGTCCATAAAGTTCATGGCCGCTCTCTACAGTGATGCTACAGCGCCTTTCTGGAATGAGACCGTGGAGGCATTCGAAAAGGAAAATCCGGGTGTAAAAGTAGAAGTCGATATTGTAAACTGGGATAGTGTTTATCAAAAAACGACGACATTGATTTCTGCAAAACAGGAACCGGACATTTTAAACACCGATACGATCTGGGTACAATATGCCGACAAGGACCTGCTGGAACCATTGGACAGCTATATGGATAAGAATTTCAAAGATATTTTCATTCCTGCATTGCTGAAGTCAGGCGTTTATAAGGGTAAGACATACGGGCTTCCGCTTTTAGCGACTGTAAGAGGGCTCTTTTATAATAAGGATGTTCTTGGAAAGGCAGGCGTCGA
This sequence comes from Spirochaetota bacterium, assembly GCA_013151965.1. Classification (GTDB taxonomy): domain Bacteria; phylum Spirochaetota; class Spirochaetia; order SZUA-6; family SZUA-6; genus SZUA-6. The sequence continues at coordinate 29,281 of JAADHF010000136.1, read as the reverse complement.
ACCGCCGAAAACCTGGAGTGATTTTGTTAAGGTTTCTCTTGCCATCAATGATCCTCCGAAACTATATGCATTCGGTATGCCGATTACAAACTTCGAGGGGCAGGCGTATATTTCGTACTTTTTATGGGCTGCCGGAGGAAGCTGGATAGACGAAAACGGCAAATGTGTTATAAATAGTGAGGCCGGTTTAAGGGCATTGAACTTTGCAAAGGATCTGGTGAAAAAATACAAGGTTGTGTATCCCGGCTGGAGTACTGTAAACAGGGATGATACACAGAAGGCAATGATCGCCGGGAAAGTCGGGATGATGATGACTGCGAACTTTTTCCCGTCGATCGCGAAATCAGAAAATCCGGATCTAAAGCTTGGAGTTGTTTCCATACCGGGTGATAAAAAGCAGTATAATCTCGGTGTAGTCGATTCTCTGATGATCTTTAAAAGATCTCAGCATAAACAGGCGGCTTTCGATTTTATTAAATTCTATTATAATAAAAAGTGGCATGAAAAATTTATTCTGGCGGAAGGAATGCTCCCTGTAACCAAAGCGGTCTCGAATGATCTGGAGAGTAATCCCGGGTTAGGAAAATTCATTAAAATGCTATCTTCTGCAAGATTTTTTCCGGCTGAACCTTCATGGGAACCTATGGTTCTTGAGGTTATTAAAGCATGGCAGGTAGCTATACTGGGCCAGAAAGATCCGAAAAAAGCACTTGACGATGCCGCAGAGAAAATCAACAGTGAAATATTAAAAAAATAGGTATGGGATTAAGTAAAATATAAACAATCGAGTGAGATGGGTTCTTATATATTTATATATCAGGAACCCATCGTTACTATGAAAGGCAGGGCAAATAAAACATGATACGGTTACGAAAAGAAGAAAAAATTGCGTATATCTGCATCCTGCCGAGTTTTATTTTAATTTCAGCAGTCATCTTTTTTCCGGTAGTAAAAACCTTTATAAATGCTTTTTACTCGCTGGATCTGTACGGTAATATTCAGCATTTCTCAGGCTTCGATAATTTTAAAAGGCTGTTCAGAGAGGATGTCTTTTTAAGAATCACTATTAATACCCTGTACTGGACAGTAGGCATGGTTTTTATAACAGTGGCGGTATCCCTGGTTCTTGCGCTTGCCCTGAACCATGAATTCATCGGAAGAAAGTTTTCGAGGATTATTCTCATCCTCCCGTGGGCGGCATCGGTAATGATAAGCGCTCTGTTATGGAAATGGCTGTTTAATAGTGATTATGGTATGTTAAACCGGCTTTTACGGGAGCTGCACATTATCAGTGAGAATATTAACTGGCTGGCAACACCGAAAACGTCATTTCCCGCCATGATTTTTGTGGGCGTTGTGATATCCATTCCTTTTACCACTATTACATTTCTGGCAGGGCTGCAGTCCATTCCGAATGAATTATACGAGGCGGCAAGGGTAGACGGCGCCAATAAATTAAAAGTAATTTATAAAATCACGCTTCCTTTATTAAAGAACGTTTTTTTTATCGTTACGACATTAAATGTTATTTACATATTTAATTCTTTTCCCATCATATGGGTAATTACACGGGGTAATCCGGCGAGCCAGACGGATATAGTAATAACTTATCTGTACAAGAAAGCCTTCCTGTACCAGGATTTCGGAATTGCATCCGCATTATCAATACTTATCTTCTTTTTACTGCTTACTTTCAGTATTCTATACGCAAAACTTATATACAAGAGAGGTGAATAAATTGGACATAAGATGGGGGAAGAGGCTGGACCTGTTATTGGTGTATCTTGTTGTTGTCCCCGTTTTACTTATTATATTATTTCCGTTCCTCATAATGATTTTTACTTCGCTTAAAGTCAGTAATGAAATTTTCGTTTCACCTCCGACGTGGTTTCCCAAAAAACCCATTTTAAAAAATTATATTGATATATGGCATTATGTAAAACTGGCGAATTATTTTAAAAACAGCGGAATATATGCGATCGGTACAACGGTATTAACAATTTTAATTGCATTACCGGCTTCGTATGCCACCGCACGTATAAGATTCAGGGGAAGAATGTTTTTTTTATTCCTTATCCTGGTAACCCAGATGTTTTCACCGATAGTTGTTATTATATCGTTGTACAAGATGATGGCCTTTTATCATTCTTTAAATACCTACAGAGGTATTATTGTAACCTATTCGGCATTTAATCAGGCTTTTTCCATATGGCTTTTGACAGGTTATTTTTCGTCGATCCCAAAGGATATAGAAGAAGCTGCAATGATCGATGGTTGTTCCCGGTTTACTACGGTTGTACGGATTCTTATTCCGCTTGCCAAGCCCGGTATAGTTGCTACAGTCGTTTTTGTTTTTATCTGGGCATGGAATGAGTTTCTTCTCGTTCTGACTTTTATATCAACCAACAGACTCTGGTCGTTAACCCTTGGTATTTATGGTTTTATCGGGAAATACAAGGTACTCTGGAATTATCTCATGGCAGTATCTTTTTTAACAACAATTCCGGTTATAATTTTATTTTTGCTCATCGAAAGACATCTTGTTAGCGGACTTACGGCAGGAGCAATTAAGTAAAGAATATTCATCTGCTTATGGCAATGATTTATTACAGCGCCGGCTTTGTTTATAGTTGAAAGCACACCATTTAATCCGTTTAAACGGGTTGATTCGATTTGATTGGTATCGTTATTTGGAGTTTGTAAACCATATTTTTACACAAGGGGGCGCTTATGAAAAAACTGGCAATCGACGGGGGCAGTCCTGTATGCCCGAAATCTTTTCCGGTGTGGCCGCAGTTCGGTAAAGAAACACTCGAACATGCTTTGGAGCCGCTGGAAAAAGGACTTGTTAATTACTGGACAGGTACAAGAGGCATGGAGTTTGAGGAAAAGTTTGCAGGGTACAACGGTGTAAAACATGCCGTAACAACGACAAACGGAACCTCGGCACTGCATACCGCATTAAACGGACTCGGAGCCGGTCCGGGTGATGAGGTTATTGTAACATCTTATTCATTTATAGCTTCGTCGATGTGCGTTGTACAGGCGGGTGCAGTACCTGTTTTCGCCGATGTAAAAAAAGAAGACCACACTATAGATCCGGCGGATATCGAAGCAAAGATCACAGAAAATACAGTCGGTATTATACCTGTTCATCTTTATGGAATTATCTGCGATCTGGACCCGATACTCGAGATTGCGAAAAAGCATCATATTTTTGTACTCGAGGATACTGCACAGGCACCGGGAGGTGAATATAAGGGAAAAAAGGCCGGATCTATAGGCGATGCCGGCGCATTCAGCTTCTGCCAGTCGAAGCACTTTACAACGGCAGGTGAAGGCGGTGCCGTAATTACTGATGATGAGGAGATCGCATGGATTTGCAGATCCTTCAGAGACCATGGGTATGATGTAAAAGAGAGATTAAGGCTGCTGGAACTCGAGCAGAAGCTTCCGTATATTCATGAACGAATCGGTTTTAATTACAGGATGACGGAAATCCAGTCCGTAGTCGGAATCTACGAACTTAAACGGTTCGACAGTTATAACCTGAAACGCAGAAGAGAGAACGGCGAATATATGTTGAAAAAACTAAAAGATCACCCGTTAATTCATTATCTGCCGCCGCATTCCGATGAACGGAAGAATGCCTTCTGGTGGTTTCCGGTAGTGATTAAACCTGATGCAATACACTGCAGTTTAGGACATTTTATAGATGCATTAAAAGCCGAGGGAATACCCGTGATGCCGGTGCAGTGGCCGCAGGCTTATAAAGAAAAGGCCTACAGCGAGCACAGGGGATTCGGAAAAAATAATTTCCCATTCGAATCGAAGGAATATACTAATCCGAAATCCGTCGATTATAAAAATGTACTTTGCCCGAATGCAAAATGGCTGGAAGGACGTACTCTTGCTTTTCCGCTTCATCCTGTATATGAAATAGAACATATGGATTATATTCTTGAGGCTCTAAACAGGGTGTACGAACATTACAGAGCATAAGGGATATTCTATGTTTCTAAAAGGCATGTTAAAAGTGATCGACAAGTCTCAGATGGAGCGTTTTCACCAGGGTGCGCTTCATGTCCTCGAGAAAACAGGACTGCAGATAAGAGGCAAATTCCTGTTAAATGCCCTGGCAGACGCAGGATGCCGGGTGGACTTTAATAAGCAGCGCGCCTGGTTTCGGCCTGACCTCGTAGAAAAGCAGATAGAAGGGCAGAGAGACAGGTATAAGATGGTACGGTCATCCATCTGGTATCCCTTTTGCAAAGAGCTTCCGGAAGACGATGTTGCCTTCCCTGATGAATTTACAATCGATTACGGTCATGCGGCTACGAAGATATATGATTATCAGGAAGGGAATTACCGCGATCCCTCGATTCAGGATCAGATTGATATGATCAGGCTTGGTAATGCTATTCCTTCCGTTAAAGCTGTTTGTGCGCCGTTTGTATGCAGCGAATTCGATCCCCGAATGGAAATAATCGAATCTACAAGAATATTACTTCTAAACACCAGGAAGCCCGGCTGGGTTGGTACAAGCTCAGCGCGTGAGGTAAAATACCTTGCTGATTTTGCAGCTCTTGCCTGTGATAATAATAAAGAGGTTCTTAAAACAATGCCTCCGGTATTTGTCAACGCCTATTGCACGACCTCTCCTCTAAAGATAGATAAACGTTCCTGTGAGGTTATGGAGCAGGCAATCAAATATAAATTTCCTATTAATATTGCCTCGATGCCGATACTGGGAGGTACCACACCCGTTACCCCGGCCGGAAGTGTCGTTGTAGCAGCGGCTGAAATCCTGGGGTGTATTACTGCCGCGACTCTTATCGATCCGGATATCTATTATTATTCTACAGGCATCAGCGCAGAGATGGATATGAAGACAACTCAGATATGCTATTCCACCCCCGCAGCTATTCTAACCGATGCAGCGCTGCATCAGCTATTTAAATACAAATACGGCATTGTATTTAATGTCGAAGCCGGATATGTGGAGGCAAAATGTCCCGGTATTCAGGCATCATTTATGAAGACCTTCCGTCAGATGGCCTTCGGATGCACTGTAAGTTCATCATTACCAATAGGGCTTCTGGATAATGCAGCGGTATTTTCTCCCACGCAGGCCATGATCGATCTCGATATTAATAAGGCGCTTTACAGATTTGCACAGGGAATAGAAGTAAATGAGGAAACATTGTGTCCCGACCTTATTAATGACCTTGAATTTTGTGAAAAATCAACCTACCTGGAAAATGAGCATACATTGAAGCATTTCCGTGATGCACTATGGGATCCTATGTTCATGGACAGGACATACGGCACTCCGAAAGAATCCTCGAATGAAAGTAACGAAAAAATGCTCCAAAAAGCGGACACGGCCTGGAGGGAGCTTCTGGCTGAAGAAAAATCAGTAAAGGTCGATCCTGAATATGCCGGGGAACTTGATAAAATTGTGGGAGCTGCAGAAAAAGAATTCCTCGATAAATAAAAAGAAAGCAGCCTGCAGAAGTTTTAAGTACGAAATGATCTTCCGGATACTATCCTTTAATCGCGCCCATGGACATTCCCCGGACGAGGTGTTTCTGCACTAAAAAGGCAAAAATCAATACAGGTGCCATTGCTATAACTCCGGAAGCGCTCAGACGCCCCCACAGTATTTGATACTGCGTTACATTCGAAGCTACCCCGATAGGAAGCGTAGCTGAAACCTTCGTTTGTGCCAGGATTAAAGCAAAAAGGAACTCATTCCACGACATTATTAAGATAAAAATTGCAGTCGCTATAATCCCTGGTCTTGCTATGGGAACAATAATATTCCAGAAAGCACCCATACGCGAATATCCGTCCACCATGGCCGCATCTTCCAGCTCTTTCGGTATTTCCGCAAAGAATCCGCGCATCATCCAGACAGCAAAGGGCAGATTAAATGCAGTATAAGCGATTATAAGCCCTGTTCTTGAATTAATAAGATGAAACAATCTTAACATCGAAAATAAGGGTATAATAGTAACAATAGGAGGAAACATCCTCGTAGATAATACCCAGAAAGAAATCTGATAATTTAAATTATGCGGTAATTTAAACCTGGCAAGAGAATACGCCGCAAGCATACCTATCGACAAAGATACAATAACAGTCGAAACGGTAACAATAATACTATTTCGTATATATTCCAGAAAACCAAGTTCATTAAACAGGATCGAATAATGATCGATAGTCATATTCGGAGGCACCAACTCCGGTGGTATGGTAAAAATATCTATAGGATTCTTAATCGATGTGCTGATTATCCAGATAACGGGAAAGATAACAATTATTGTAATAAAAATTACAAATACTAATTTTAAGATTGATTTCATAGTGTAAACACTTCCTCGGCTTTTAGACGATTTATGAAAACATTGCTTATGATTACTGTTATAATCAGCATAATAAAAGACATCGCCGTTGCATAACCGATATTGCTGAAACGGAATGCGTGTCTGTAAATATATAAGCTTATCGTTTCCGTAGCATTAGCCGGCCCGCCTCCCGTCATAATGAAAACCTGGTCAAAAATCCTCAATGTATCCATTAATCTTAATAAAAGGGCTATCAGGACAGCCGGGATTAATAACGGCCATGTAATAAATTTAAATATTTGAAATTTATTGGCACCATCCACGATAGCAGCTTCGTACGGATCAGTCGGTATAGCCTGCAGACCGGCAAGCAGAATTAAAAACATAAACGGAGTCCACTCCCAGATATCCAAAATAATCAAAGAGAAAAGTGCCGTTTTTACACTTGCTTCCCATATCATTCCCTTTATTCCAATTAAACCGAGAAGATAATTTAAAACACCGAAATCAGGTATATACATAATCTTAAAAATCACTGCAACAACAATAGGCGGAAGCATCATTGGTGTTAATAACAGTGCACGAAATATATTTCGACCTGCCAGTCTGGTATTAAGCAAAAGAGCCAGCCCCAGCCCAAAAGCAAATTCAACAGTAACTCCGACACCCGAATATATTGCGGTATTCTTAAGAGCATTCCAGAAGAGATTATCCGAAATAATCTGAATAAAATTTTTTAAGCCGACGAAACTTCTTTCACCGGTTCGTATATTAATCGTATGTAGACTCGCTATTATAGCGAATATAAGCGGATAAACGGTAAGAATCAGGAGAAGGAGAATAGTCGGAACTAAAAGTAAATATTTTAATTCTTTCTCGGTCCAGCGCGATAAGGCCTTAAGGTTCATACTATGCTCCTTAGCGGGTATTTTCCATACTTTATAGCGAATTCGAACAGTTTTATTACCTTTTCCACAGAGGTATCGGGCTGAAGATTATGGGCTCCGGCCAGAATATAACCGCCGCCTTCGGCAGCGGCATTTATAACCCTTTTTACTTCATTTTCCAGGTCCTTTAAAGATCCGAACGGCACGACCCTCTGAATATCGATGCCGCCGAAAAGACAGGCCCTGGAACCAAAGTTATCTTTTATTCTTTTAATATCCATATCTTTTGCATTAGGCTGAAGGGCATTTAGAATATCTACCCCCACATCGATTAAATCTTTCATAATAGGAAAATACGATCCGCACGAATGATACGCAATTTTAATACCGGGGTTCTCTCCTTTAAGTTCATCAATAATGTACTTCATCCTCTCTTTAAATACTTCCCTCCATAGTTCCGGAGAGATGATCATTCCCTTTTGAGACCCGAAATCATCACCGAGCCATATTATATCAGCCCCTAACTTAATTAATTCTTTTGCAACTCCTATACTATACTGCATAATGTGATCCATAAGGGCAAAAATATAAGGTTTTTTCATAGCCAAATCGATAAAAAACTTTTCCATCCCGACTAAATACCAGGATGTCTCAAAAATTGTAGTTTCCACATCACCGCATACAGCATAACTTCTGCCGTATTTTTGAACCATTCTCTCAGCACTAGCGAACCTGCCGGGAGCCTGAGGATCCGGGAATTCAAAGTCATTAATTTCGCTTGCGGATTCGACTTTAGAAAGCGGATGTTCGATCATCTCGGTATAATAACCGCTTTTTCGGTATTTAATCTTCCATTCATCCATATATATGCCGTTTCCTATCTCCACAGTAGGATTACTTTCGGGGGCCTGAGCCCCGATACCGATGATATCATTGCCGAGATGCGTTAACAATTCGGTGTAAGAAATTCTATTTTCAGAAAGGGGGGAATCAGGATGAGTGTAATCTTTTATTCCCAAATATTCGCCGAGTTTTACAGCAACCTGAGGAGTTACTGTTATATATACCGGCACCCGGTCCGGTTCTTTTAAGTTAATTGCCGTTAGAACCCTTTTCTTCGATGACCATTTATGGTCAGTGATCATTTATAAACTCCACTTCCATATATTATTACAAAAACATTAGCTTTGCAGGAAAAAATATACAACACTGGGAAGTTTTCACTCCCCAGTGTTATGATACTACTTTATGTATCCGGCTTTTTTCATCAATTTCTCTACTTCAACCTGCGATTTTGCTAATGCTGCTTTGGGAGTTATTTCTCCGGCAACAGCTTTAGACAGATAAATACCGAAGGTATTTTCCACTTCATTCCAGTTAGATATTCTGGGCCGCGGAGTCGAATTAGCTATGCAGTCTTTAAGTACGAGAAAATACTTGAATTTCGGCATTTTTGTCAGTTCCGGGTCGGTAAAAACGGAAATTCTCGTAGGCGGTGTACCCATCTTTAAAGCATAATCCTTCTGATTCTTAGCCGACGTCGCCCAGTGAATAAAATCAAACGCCAAATCTTTGTTTTTAGCACCTTCCGGAATTGCCACAAGCCAGTGTCCGATTTCCGAAGATCCTTTAACCGTACCTGCAGGTATCGGTGAATATCCGATTTTACCTACGACTTTGGACTGCTTAGGATCCTCGAAGGTCGGCACAAAGGCAGGCCAGTTAATTGTGGATCCGGCTTTTCCCTGCAGCATATAAGTAGCTAATTGCTGGGCGTTAAAACTTTCAGCCCCCGGAGGAGAAACATCTTTTAATTTAAGAAAAAAGTTAAGTGCGGTTAATGCTTCCGGGGTATCAATCTGTACTATGCTCTTGTCATCATTAAACATACGGCCGCCGAAGGACCAGAATACCGGCATAAACTGTGCTACAACAGGATTGCCCTGCTGTCCGCGCAAAACATACCCGTAAATACCATTTCCCGCATCCGTAATTTTTTTCATTACGGAATATGCTTCGTCCCAGGTTTTAGGTGCTCTGTTTAGCCCGTAGTCTGCAAAAAGATCCTTTCGATAGAAAAACATCTGTGCATTACCGAAAAACGGCATGGCATAGACCTTGCCTGTTTTATACGGATAACGGCATATCGCAGCTGAAGTCGGTATAAAATCATCCGACAGACCTGATTCTCCCCTCTTCTTAAAAAACGGCCCCAGATCGGTGAGCCAGCCATTCTCAGCATACTGGGTAAACCAGGGATCATCCAGGAGTACGATGTCGTAAAGTCCGGTTTTTTTGGACATATCCAGGACTTCTTTTTCAAAGAGATTCGAATACGGCGCTTCCACGAATTCCACTTTAATTCCCTTTAGTTTACCATACTCTATTAGTGCTTTCTTTGTTGTTTGACCTTCGATAGAATTCAGGGTTGCCAGAACCAGTTTTCCGGAAGTTTTTGCCTTTTCCTGCTGCCCGCCTCCAAAAACACTTGCCAATAGCCCTATTAGTAACAGAGCTATTAAAAGATTTCTTGCTAACCTATTCATGTTAGCCCTCCTTAAAATATATTTGGAAGGCCATAAATGGCCTGATCCACGTTTTTAATAAAAAACAAGGATGAATGCCCGTGTTTTTACTGCATCGATTAATAAATAATTCTTTACAGTTTATTCTATAAAGCCGTATCCGTAATTTCTGCCGTATTATTATTAATTTACGATTGGTTTTACAAAAAGAGGTTAAGACAAATGTTATTTTTTTTAGAAACATTTTCCCTGCCAGAGCTGTTATAAACAGCTAAATATGATACCGTGCACATGCACGGTTTTAAATGCACTATTTCATTTAAACATCATATTCTTTAGAAATCAAGTATTTTTTTAATTTAACCAAAATTGCATGCATTTTTATAATTTTTCAGGAATCTAAAAATATATCCAAAAATTATAATTATTCATTCAGTAATTTAACAGCAGGGTTTGGGTTTAACAATACCCGGTATTAAAAATATATATTCTCCCTGGTTAATACTTCAATGTTTTCCCCTATCCCTATATGTGTTTTTGTGTAGATTACACCGCCCTCAGGTATGCTGCCGTTTGTAATATATTCATATAGGACCTTAATTGCATAATAACCCTGGCCAAACGGATCTTCTCCTATTGCCGCTGTAACTATTCCTTCTTTTAACAACCTTATGGTATCGGAAAAGAAATCAAAACAAACTATTTTTATTTCATGTTCCAGACCCAGTTCTTTTAAAGCTTTTACAGCACCGAAAGGACCATTTCCGGTTGTAAAAAATATTCCCTTAATCTCATTTTTTCTTTTAAAAATATCCTTTATTATAGTATAGGTTTCCTCATTGGAATCATGATTTTCGAAAACATCTGAAATATTTATACTTTTATAATCCGATTTAATAATTTCTTTAAAAGCATTCAAGCGGGTCTTATGCACAAACACATTGTTAAAAGCTGTGATAATTATTATAGGGCTTTCGCCATGCAGGAATTTAACCATCAATTCACCGGCCATACGTCCGGCCATATATGTGTTTTGTCCTATATAACATATCCTCTTACTTAACGGAGAATCCGTATTCAGTGTAACAACCGGTATGCCCCGGTTTGCAGATTTATCGATCCATTTTTTAAGTATATCAGGATCCGCAGGTGCAATTGCAATACCATCATATTTTTCTTTAACAACTTTTTTAAATATTTCAATCTGCTCATTCGGGTTATGGACATTGGTTACATGCCATTTCGTCTTTATCATAAAACGGCCTATTTCCGATAAAAAGGATAGTGTGCCCTGTTTTACACGGCTCCACAGGGGATCGTTTGGTGTAATCATGGCAATATTAAGGTTTTTTTTTGTGACAAGGAATTGCGCGATCTTGTTCGGCGAATATCCCAGTTCTTTTGCTTTTCTTATTATCCTGCTTTTTGTCTTTTCGCTTATTCCGCTGCGGTTATGAAGAGCCCTATCAACCGAACCGCGGGATATACCCAGTAATGAGGCTATATCTTTCTGCCTGGGTGCTTTATTTCGATCGGTAACTTTTGCCATAATGCATTTATAATGGTAAACATTTTATAAAAAAAAGAAACATTTTTTATTTTTTTTTACACCGGCACATGTTTATACTCAGGGTGTCTGCCTGTTTATTTTTTTATTTTTCTTGATTTTCTGTTTTTATTCTTCTACTGTTTTCTATAGAATTTGGAAATAAATAAAGAATCGGGAGTCAGTTATGATGGACAGGAAAAGGTTTGCCTTAAATAGAATTATTTATCCTTATATATCTCTGCCTGATTTTATACGTCTTGCATCGGAAATCGGACTGCAGAAGATTGAAATACGCAATGATCTTCCGGAAAAGGATGTTCTGGATTCATATTCACCGGATGAAATCATGGGAATTCTCGAAGAGAGAAAAGTAGAAATTATAACCATAAATGCCCTGCAGAATTTTAATGTGCCTGAAATTCTTACCGATAACCTTAATGAACTGAAAACTCTGATAAAAACGGCAAATAAAATAAAATGCAGAGCAATTGTATTCTGTCCGTCTAACAATTCGCCTGAAATACAAAAAGAACAGGAAATAAACAGGGCAGCAATTGAAACATTAAAAGGATTTTCACATGTCCTGGAAGATAACAACATTATGGGTTATATCGAACCCCTTGGATTTTCCACAAGTTCATTAAGATCCATTTTAACTGCTCAGAAGCTGATACGGGAATCGGGCAGTACAAATTACAGAATCGTACACGACACCTTCCATTTCTACCTCGGGCCGGATACTATGAACGACCTTTTAACAATGTACGACAGATCGCTTATCGGATTACTGCATGTTTCCGCAGTTGACGAACAAATCCCCAAAGAAAATTTAACGGACAACCACAGGATTCTGCCCGGAACGAACGGTACCAGAGACATTCTTGAAACAAAAGAACAGGTTAAAGCACTAATCGATACCGGCTGCGCTGAGGATATCAGCTTTGAACCTTTTTCCGATAGAGTTCAGAAGATGAATGCAGAGGATCTTAAAACTCATGTTAAACGAAGTATGGATTACCTGCTGCAGTAAATCATGATTTCTGACATTTTCTACTATAGACGGAATACCGGTACAATTGTGTATCTAAAGGTCTCCCCGTGTACTTACAAAGTTCATTACCTCTTTAAATGTCGGCATGGATATGGAACAGCCATGTCTTGTAACAACTATGGCGCCGCACGCATTTCCCATACGGGCCGATTTATAAAGATTCCATCCCTTAACATAGCCGTAGAGAAAACCGGCGCCGAATGCATCACCCGCACCTAAAATATTCCGGACTTCAACAGGATAACCGGGTACCTCTGTTACAGAATTATCAACCCGGTGTATTCTGCACCCTTTAGAACCTCTCTTTTCCACTACAACTTCAGGCCCGAGTGCTAATATTTTTTTTATATTTTTTATTGTATCACCGGACACCCTGGCATCTGTTACCTGGCTGTGAGTAACATTTACCCTGTCCGGCTCCCCTGCTGCGGCTGCATTTATTTCATCCTCCGTCCCGATAACAATATCTACCGTGTGCAGTACGGAGCGAATTGCAGTACCGAAGTACCTTATGCCGTGCCACTGGTCGGGTCGAAAATCTATATCAAGTATTACGTTCGTTCCGTTTTTCCGTGCAAGCTCCGCAGCAAATATTGTTGCGCTGCGGCTCGGTTCTTTGCTTAAATTGGTTCCGGCAAATTCAAAGACTTCACTGTCACTTATTGGTGCTTCCATCACATCATCGATATTAAGCTCGTTATCCGCACAGTTATCGCGATAATAGACAAGAGGAAATTTATCAGGAGGCTCTATCCCGAGCAGGACGCAGCTCGTCCTGTGTCCTTCCTTTACGGGAATATACTTTGTTTCCACTCCTTCCTCCCGGAGAAAAGCAACAACAAAATCTCCCACCGGATCTTTTCCCACAGCAGTCAGCAGAACCGTTGGTAACCCGAGCCTTTTTACCCCAACGCTCATGTTAGCAGGGGAACCTCCGACATATGCGGAAAAACTCTTTATCTTCTCAAAGGGGACACCGATATCGTTGCTGTAAAGATCAATACAGGACCTTCCCATATGAAGTGTCGCATAAGTACGTCTGTTCCGTTTTACTTTTCTCCCCGGCATTCTCAGTCTCCTTGCAATAATAATCTCATCCGGTAATGACAATAGCAACCTATTTCTGTTGCCGCAGTACCGGACTAAAAGGTCAGCATAACCTTAAGTGCCTCCTCCTTGTTATGACTCGCTGTATCGAAAGCTTCGTGAATCTTTGGGAAAGTGAAATAGTGTGTATTAAGCCCTTTAAAATCATAGTGGTTTTTAATTGCCGCCATAAACCTTATAGTCCGCTGTGCGAAGTTCTTTGTACCTCCTGAACCGGTAATAGTTAAGGTTTTCCAGATCGTTTTTCCTATTTCGACCGGAACTTTCCTTCCTATTGAGTGTCCGATTAATCTGATACGCGCGCTGTGGCCGGACACGTCAAAAAGTGATGCAATCGCAGCATTACTTCCCGACGCTTCCACACACAGACTGCCTCCCGAGCCAGCTGTAATGTCCATTATCTCTTCGGTAGTTTTTCCGCAGGAAGGATCAATCATACAGTCGGCTCCGTATTTCAGCGCTCTCACCCTGCGTTTTTTAACCGGATCGACTATAATCACCCTGGCCCCAGAAGTTTTGGCCACCATGCACGCGGAAAGCCCAACAGGACCGGCTCCAAAAATAATAACCGTATCACTGGCATCAACGTATCCTCCATTGCCCCAGATACCAAAATAACCGATAGAGAAGGTTTCTACCCACGCACCATCCTGGAAAGTCCAGTTATCCGGTATCCTGTGTACATATTGCTCCTCAATAACCATGTACTCTCCCATGCCGCCAGGTGAATCGGGACGAAATCCTGCTTCACGCATGTTTAGACAGGCCGAGGGCATTAATCCTTCTTTGCAATTGCGGCATACTCCACATGCCATGACACAATCTCCTGTTACTTTGTCGCCGATTTTCAGTTCTCCCCGTATGGCATTTCCAAGCCCAACTATCTGCCCTCCCCATTCATGACCCGGCGTATAAGGACCTATATCGTATCGTCCTTCTCCGGAATTGCCTTCGAAACACTCCACATCAGATCCGCATATACCGCAGGCACCAATCTTTATCAATACCTGGTCAGGCTTAAGCTCAGGGATTTCGACTTCCTCAACCCGTAAATCATGAGGACCGTACATAAATGCAATTTTTGCTTTCATTTAATCCTCCTTTTTATGAATTCACAACCGGAGCTTAAATAATGGTTAATATAACTTAAATATTATTTAAGGCTCCGGCCGGCCCTGTCAAGTAATTATAAAAGATCACAAGTATGTCCTTAACCAGGTGACAGTCTTACATTTAAATCCGGTGAGCCTCACTGCATAAGAAAACAACTCCGGAAACAGGAGATTTCAGTGCTGATACTGTTAATAATCAAGCATAAATGTTTTTATTTCGTACGGTTTTATCTTAAATGTAAATTCGGAATAAGATCCTTCTTTTTCGAAGGATAACCGATTAATTTCATTTTCCATAAGATCGATTTCCTTAACATTCTTAACAGGTATAAGTGTTTTAATCATAACTTTCGAACTAATGCCGAAGGTTTCATATACCCTGATTACTAGGGCATCCAGTTTTTCCGCCTTTTTTATGGTTTCAATTACAACATTATCAGAATCAACGCTAAAGAAATCATAACTTTCCTTCGCAAACATAAAGGATCCCGGTATATTTCTGCCGTTAGCCTTTATAACAACCGGATCAATATTAAAAAAGTAACCCTCGGGGACGACCCTCCCTTTACGGAAATCGCCCGAATGCGGCATTAATGCATAGGAAAAGTTGTGAACTTCTCTATCTGCCGAAGGATCCGGGTCTGTCGGTGATCTGAGTAAAGTCAATTCCATAATATTTTTATTCACATTATAGCCGTACTTAGCGTTATTAATCAGCGCAACTCCGTACCCGCCGTCCGAAAGATCCGCCCATTTATGTGCAAACACTTCCAGCCGTGCTTTATCCCAGCTGGTATTGCGATAATTCGGCCGTTTAATATTACCAAATTGAATATCATAATCAACGGCCTGCGAATATATATCGACAGGAAAAGATACCTTAAGCATCTTGTGATCTTCATGCCAATCAATGGTCGTTTTAAATTCTATTACCCTGCTGTCCTTATAAATTAAAATCTCCTGTGTAATTGTTGATTTTGATATTATTCTCTCCTGAATTATCGAAGAACATAACAATCCTTCTTCGTTCTTCCCGGAAGTAACAAGAACACTTTCTATCATCTGCGATTCCGTATAAAAAGAATCTATGTCCCATGCATCATATTCCGGCGGCATGTCACGATACAGTATAAACCTGTTCGCTCTTTCTCCCGGCACAATAATCTCCCTGGAAAACTCTTTGTCAAAAATGCTTCCGATTGTTCCATCTTCCATAAATGTTATTTTTAACTTCGAATTTTCCAGATGTCTCCCCGATACCGTATAGTCATTTCTAGCTCTACTATGGCTCTTCCCCTTTTTGATTCGGATAACTTTAAATCCGTACGAGGGAAGAACATAATCCAGGTAAATCTTATCTCTGCTCTGCTGCGAAGGTATTAATTGCCCCTTTTCATCGGTAACCGTACAATCATTTATTAACTGCGGAAATGTAAGGGGAATAATCTGTTTTCTAATGAAACAGGTTGTGTTAAATAACATATACGTTTCTCCGGATTCCGAATTCCGGTTTACCGGGTTTGCCAATGACTCTGACAACCGGTTAAGTATCTCTTTAGATTTCTTAAATAATTCCTTAAATTGTTCTATACTATCGATATATGCCCTGTTAATTGTTGTTCCCGGGAGGATGTCATGGAATTGATTCAATAATAGAATTTTCCAGAGCCTTTCCAGCTCTTTTTCAGGATATTCGGTATTCATAAAAATCCTGCTTATAACAAGTAAAAATTCAATATTGTGCAGCAGATATTCGGCTGTGCGGTTATACTGCTTTATTTTACCTCTTGTTGTGAAAGTCCCTCTATGAGCTTCCAGATACAATTCGCCCCGCCATTCAGGCGGGTTCTCTATTTCTTCTTCAGCTTTTTTAAAAAAATCCTTTGCAGCCTCGATAGTTACCCTGGGAAGACCCTCTGAATTTTTTACTCTGTGCGCTAACTCCAGATGATGCCTTCCGGGTCCTCCGCCGCCGTCACCCTCACCAAATATATATAACCACCTGTCGGAACGGTCCTTTTCATGGAAATTATCCATGCCAAAAATCAATTCCGAGGGGTGCATAGTCGAATTTATTGAATCCGCAGCAAGAAAATGGCAGAACACCCTGGACCCGTCAGTTCCTTCCCATAAAAAACTGTGATAGGGGAATTTGTTAATCTTGTTCCAGCCTAACTTCTGCGACATAAGATATTTTATACCGCTTTTAAGCATAAGCTGCGGCAAAACAGGAGAAAACCCGAAGGTATCCGGCAGCCATAAATTATCAACCTCTTCTCCGAATTCATCCTTAAAAAAGCGTTTACCATAGTATATCTGGCGAATCAGTGATTCTCCTCCTGATAAATTGCAGTCAGGTTCGACCCACATACCTCCCTGAAGTTCCCAGCGTCCTTCGGAAACAGCCTTTTTTATCCTTGAAAACAGTTCCGGATAATTATCCTTTACAAATTGATAATTCTGCGGCTGGCTGGCGCCGAATTTATACTCAGGATATTCATCCATATAGAACAGGGCCGATGAAAAAGTTCTGCCTGCTTTTCTGATAGTTTCCATAAGCGGCCATTTCCATGCAATATCAAGATGTGCGTGCCCGACTGCACTTACCAGAGGCGAAGACGGGCATGCAGGCTTTTTTAGTTCGGGAAGCAGAAGTTCTTTTACCATTACGGTATCTTCCCTGCTCCCGTCATTGTAAAAATTCAAGGCTTTATTTATTTTATAAAGAATCTTTGCTCTGCGCACCGAGTTCTCAGGCAAACCCAGGGCTAAATCGAACAGGAAAAAAATATCATGGAAGATATCCCACCTGTCTCTGCGAAAAAGCTTTATCCCTGCCTCATTAAGCACTGCTTCTCTCTGAATTCCTGTAATACTATTCGCTGCGGCTTCCACCAGCAGTAATATCTTCCCATTATTCCGGACTTTCCCGGACAGGGGAATTATCGCTTTTCTGTACATCGGCTCGGATACATTTGCCTTCGATGTAAGGCCTAAAACCGGATTCCCTTTCGAATCAAAGAGACATGCTTCGCTCCCGGTATCTATAAGGGCAACAATCTCTTCGTTTCCCCACCCTGAAGGAATTATGCCGGAAAATCTAAACCAGGCGGACTGCCACAGCTTTCCCCAGATCTGTCCCTGTTTTATAGCGGTCCATTTGCGGCTGCTTAAAGAATCGAAGCTGATCGGATTATCATCCAGGGTGTAGTATACATCAAGATTTACCCCATCTTCATAATACGAGTATGCATTGTCATTTAAAAATTTTTTTATTCTATTAATCTGTATTCTCGGATCTGTAATCATAGTTCTTTTTAATGCCATATTCATATCCTGTCAATACTATTCATAATAATCAAATATATATCCTTCTTAAATGGATGCCATATTATTATTAACAATACAACAAATTAAATATAAACTATAATTTATAATAATAACTTGACATTATTGATCTTTAATTATAGAATAATTGAAAAATAACGGAGGTGTATCATGAATAAAAGCCAATTTAAAATCATTACTGCGGCTGTGGTTGTTTTTCTTGCCCTGTTGTTCATTATCCCGATCTATTCCACGGGCAAACAGGAAGCAAAGAAAATTCCCACTCTAGTATGGTTTACAAGTGTACAGGGAGGTAGAGAACCTGCAGAACAGCCTTTGTTCGAAAAAGAGGTATTTAGACTTACCGGGGTTAAGGTAAAGATAATAAAAACAACCGAAGATTATAATACCAAACTTACGGCCATGCTTGTATCCGGCGAACCGCTTGATATTGTTTATATCGGTTCCAGTGAATTCGAAAAACTATGGTCTCAGCATCTTTTTGAGCCTCTGACAAAGAGAATAGAAAACTCGCCGGTTTTGAGCAATCCTAATATTATCCCAAAGTCAGAATGGGACAGGATAAGAAGAAAAGACGGACAGATATATGCCGTATTTAATAAATTCGAACAGGGCACACTTCCTATTGTACGGAAGGACTGGATGGAAAAACTCGGAATAGCCGATCCCAATACACTTGATGAGTACTATCAGATGTTAAAAGCTTTTAAAACACAGGATCCGGACGGAAACGGAATCGATGATACATACGGCCTTGCAATAGGCTACACACTATACGATGCAACAGGTATCTTCGGTGCTTACGGGCTTATGAGGGGTTTTCAGAAAGACAGCAGCGGAAAACTGTACGCCCCCTGGGCAACAAAAACAGCCATACCCGTATATGAATGGTTCAGAAAACTATATAAGGAAGGAATTTTAGAACCTAATTTTATTACAAACAAATCCTCCAACTTCCGAAACCTATTCATGAGTAATAAGGCAGGAATGACTCTGTACTGGGCGGCATGGGTTGGCTTGTTTAACCAGAAGGTTCATGCCGAAAACCCGAACAGCCCGTTTAAAGCAAGAGGCCTTGTTCCTCCCAAAGGGCCCGGCGGAAGACTTCTTCGGGCAGGCGGTGACGGACTTATGTGCATCCCGAAAACTTCGAAATATAAGGATGAGGCCTTTAAAATCTTAGAGTTCTGGAATACTAAAAAAGGAAACATCTTAAGCACGCTGGGAATTCTTGATTACGACTATAAAATAGAGAACGGAAAATATGTACTAACCGACATCGGTAAAAAACATGCCATGGATCATGGAGCCCCGCAGCCAAAATCCTTAGAATGGAAAAATCCGCTCGGTGAACTCGAAGGCTTCGAAGAAGCTGCAGCTATTATCAGGAAATATGCTAAACCACAAATGTCCACATCGTATGATAAAATATGGGAAACCGTTGTAAGATCAGAAGCAGCGAAAATCATATTAGGGGATATTACACCTGAACAGGGAATTGAAAATATGCAGAAAAGGTTCAAAGAAGAAGGTGTATATAAATAAGAAATTGATATACAATAATATTGCCTGCCATGCGGAAAGCATGGCAGGATTTAATCGAATTTGCCTATGAAAAAGTCTATCGAAAAATTGTGGTTGTCCTTTAACAAAGCCAGAGTTCTCTATCTCCTTGTTTTACCGTCATTAATCTTTTTTATTATTTTCACATATTTTCCGCTCTTCGACGGTATTAAAATCAGTTTTCAGGATTTCAAATTTGTGGGCAAAAGCAGTTATGTAGGTTTCGAAAATTACATCGAAGCTCTTTATACCCCCGGCTTCTGGCGGGTTTTCAGAAACACTATAATCATCGGTTTCAGCAATGTAATACTTACCGCATTCATTCCAATGCTCCTTGCCGTTCTCTTAAACGAAGTCAAATTCGGCATCTGGAAACGTTTTTCACAGACAATTATTTATCTGCCGCATATTTTTTCATGGGTTATAGTCGGAGGAATCTGGATATTTATACTTTCACCGAATGCAGGACTCATAAATGCGGTCAGATCACTTTTCGGCCTGGATCCTATATACTATATGGCCAAGGAAATTTATGCCAGGCCGATAATTATCGGTTCCAATCTGTGGAAACAGTCGGGTTATGTATGTATTCTCTACCTTGCTACAATAGCCGGCATAAACCCGACACTTTACGAAGCTGCAATGATTGACGGCGCAGGAACTTTAAAACGTACACTGTATATTACAGTCCCCGAACTTCTTAATACCTTAAAAATTGTATTACTTTTAAATATCATGGGCTCGTTAAGAATGTTCAACCAGATCTACGTGATGAGAAACGAGGTCATCGCTCAGAAAATCGATGTACTTATGTACTATGTTTACGAAAGAGGACTTGTACAGTTTAAGATAGGCTATGCTGCAGCCATTTCCATGATTATTTTTTCCCTTACATTAATTATCACCCTGATTTCAAAAAGATCATTAAAATATTCGATTTGAATACCGGCAGGAAGATGAAAAGAACTACCATAGGAAGAGGATTATTTTTAATAATCAACAATTCCATACTCATAACACTTGTACTTACAATGATTATTCCCCTGTTAAATGTACTTGCAGTTTCATTTACTACCGATATGGAATCATACGAAAATACAATCAAACTTTTTCCAAGGCAGCCTAGTCTTATCGGCTATATAACACTTTTTCAGCGTGTTGCCATTCTAAGACCGTTTTTAAATAACATTTTTGTTACAGTAATCGGAACATTTCTGCATGTTGTCTTTTGTGCAATGGCAGGCTATGTACTGACAAAGGAAAACTTCTTAGGAAAAGCCATTATAGCCGCTCTTATTATCATTCCCAATATGCTGCCCTTCGAAATGATAATAATTCCGGTATTTGTAACTGTTAAAAAGCTCGGTTTAATGGATACTCTGTGGTCTATTATACTAATAAAGGTTATTTCCACGTTCAGTATTCTTCTTATGAAGAATTACTTCGAAGGCATACCTAAATCACTGGAAGAATCCGCCTTTATCGACGGTGCGGGTGAGTACGCTATATTTTTTAAAATATATGTCCCCCTGGCTGTGCCGGGAATGACAACAATAACAATTTTTCAATTCGTTGCACTCTGGAACCAGTTACTGCCGGCAGTGTTATTCCTGAATTCCCCGGAGAAATACACCCTTCAGATCGCCCTTAAAAGCCTGGTCGTATCACAGGAACTTACAAGTACAACCCAGTCCGTGGCAAATAATACAAGAATGGCAGGAATTGTGGTTGCCATTATTCCTTTAATACTTCTTTACATTTTTGCACAAAAATACTTTATTAAAGGGATAATGGTCGGTGCGGTTAAGGAATGAAAAAGCAGGATAAGAAGTATCTACAGGTAAAAAAATATATTCTTGATAAAATCGGAACGGACAGACTTCGCCCGGGGAATAAAATCCCAACCGAGGATGAAATTATAAAAACTCTTGAATTCAGCCGCAGCACCGTACGCCATGCGATTGCAGAACTGGAACAGGAGGGTTATCTATATAAGATACACGGAAGCGGGAGTTTTGTAAGGAGAACTTCCGGCCCTAACTCAATTAATATATATGCCTTCCTGTATAAAAGTTCTAAAGGAATCGAAAAGGATATAATCTACGGCATGAAACAGGCGATCAACAATTCGATTTTCAGTGACTTAAACCTGATTCTTAAAAGGGAAGGTGAAAGTACCGGTGAAATGATCGATAAAATACAATCGATATTTTCAAAAACACCGAGCGGTCTCATTATTATTCCTCAAGTATCCGGAGACCGTCCAAAAAATCGTTTATTGGCGGCAACTTTAAGAAAAATGGAAAAAGACAATTTTGTTGTCATTCAAATCGATCGTACAATTCCGGAATACGAAGGCAACTATATAATGACGGACCATTACAAAGGCGCTTACAATATGACACAGTACCTTATCGAGAAAGGCCATAAAAGAATAGCAGTTATGTATGAACATCCGGAAAACAGTTCCATAAAACTACGGCTGCAGGGTGTGGAAACCTGCTTTCGGGATAATGATTTACCGTTTAAGGAATCTTATAAATTACAGATTACTTTAGATGATTTTACATCTGAAAACGATAAGATTATAAAAAGAATACACAGTACGGATTCTACATGTATTTTTTGTTTTGAGAGCGAAATAGCTCTGGAAATTTATACATTATTTCTAAAACATAATATTGTGATTCCGGACGACATATCATTATGCTCTTTTGACGACCATAGTTTCTACGGAATACGCGACGGTTTCGTTACCGCAGTAATACAGCCGTTGGAAGAAATAGGCTATCTCAGTGTTGATTTAATCAGGGCCAAACTGGAAAAGGATCTGAAAAGTCCTATCAAACTATTACTTGAACCTCATATTGCAAAAAGACCAAGCGTTGCAGAAATATAACCTTTACTTTGCAGACCTGCATTTTCATACGGAATATTCGGACAACAGGGACAGGGCAACCGTCAGGCAGATGGTATCGAAGGGTATTAAAAACAGTGTATCTATCTTTGGAGTGGGAGATCATAATCACAATCTTACCCTGCAAAAATGGAAAAGACAGATAAGCCAGGTAAAAGAAATACAGAAGGAATATAAGAATATTCTGATATGGAGTAACTGTGAAATTACTTTTCTATCAGGCCATTTTTTAATAGTGAATCCGGAAAAAATCGATGGTTCGATTAGCGAGGGTTATGATTTCCTCTATGGAAATCGGAAAATTATCAAAGTTCTCAACCATCCTGATCCTGCAACGGATAAATGGCAGGATCAGCTGATCCCGTATGTCTCAGCAATCGAAGTGATAAACGGGACGGTATTTATAAAAGCAAAAAAAAGCGGCTTTAGATTTAACTCACCCCTGGATATTCCATTCATAAGAACATATGCCGACTATTTAAAACACGGCTACCCCGTGGCGGCGGTAGGCAACAGTGATGCACATGAAATTAACGAAATCGGATCCGGGTTAACAGGTTTCCGGCTGCCGGCAGAACCGGTGAAGCGGGATATCATTAATGCCATTCGTAACCGTAAAACCTTTGCAACGACCGATCCCGGTATTACAGTCTTATGCAGCTTTAATGAGGCAAAAAGTGAGTACTGCTGGAATATCGGGTGGAATCCTGTTCGTTCCTTAAATAAAACTCAGCAAATCACTCATAAGGTGGAATTGTACAACAGAGATAAAAAAATTTCAGATAACCTCCCTGACAACGGTAACATTCCCTTATCCGGGGAAGGACTCTACTGGATCACTGCATATAATCAGGATTCTATCGTAGTCTCATCTCCTCTTTACTATAAAAATACCTGCCGCAAACCATCCGCCTGCAGGCCTTTAAAGATAAGTTATAAACTCTACGGAAACAGTTTAAAAGATATCAACCAGCTCAGCCTGGATATAAAAAAGATAAAAACCATCCAGCCTTTAAAAAAAGATATTAAAGTTAAAATTGAAATATTAAGCAGAGACGCTTTGCCGAATATTATCGATTCGGCCGGCAGAACCGTTAAATATGAATTAATTTCGAAAGGAAAACAGCAGAGAATAATCGATAAAACATGCACGTACCCGTGTT
The DNA here is from genome assembly GCA_013151965.1 of Spirochaetota bacterium. GTDB lineage: Bacteria > Spirochaetota > Spirochaetia > SZUA-6 > SZUA-6 > SZUA-6. The sequence goes on along the minus strand of JAADHF010000136.1, from coordinate 5,709 downwards.
TTGAAGAATTTTTTGTATGGCTTAAACGAAATGAAATCCATGAGTATAATTTTTTAGAGATTCAATATAGTAAGTTGAACAACTTATTAAAATTCGAAGGGTTACTGGTGCCTGCAAAGATGGTTTACAAAGAAAATGTTAACGGCTGGTACCGCAAAGATTGTGCGGAAATAAAGAACCTGACAGATAGGGAAACCCAATTTTCTCTTTTCACAGCAACATTATACAGGTCTGTTTTGAACCTTAATCCGGAAGATTACCTTTTTCCGCTTAAAATAACATGTTTACGCGGTTTTTTGAAAAGCGAATTAATATGGGTAGAAGACCTGCCGGTGAAAAACCGCCTGACGGAAGTATTAAAAGCCGAAGAAATAGAGAAACTATATCGGGATCCCTGGCAGCATATATTTCAGGTATTCATATAGACATTGTATTCATATGGAAGGCGTATCCCTATAGACATTAGAAATGCCGGATATTGCCGTGTATTACCTCTTTATCTTAACCCTGCCGGGAAATACTCCCATTTAAAAACAACAGAGACCGGAAAATGGTCGGAAAGAGGAAATCCGTTTTCATCAACAAAGAGATTTCTTTCCACTCTGTAACTTACAGGAGTTAATTTTAAATTTGTCCCGTTTTTAAAGAGCACCCTGTCTATTCTGTCTTCGCCTGTTTTAAGACTTTCAGCCGCATCGGTATAACCTGTCTTCACTGCTAAAAGGTCCAGTATACCGGCATCCTTTAATCTTTTACGTTTGATATTCCAGTCCCCGCCGATAATAACGGCTCTTGTTCTCCCCTCGGCACTGCCGCCGTTCCGCCCGGATAATTCCCCGATCAGCTGTTTCATCTGGCTAAGCCTTGCAGCAGAATCACCCTTTCCATTACCTGCGTCCATGTGCAGATTATAGATATCGACATAGACCCCGGGGATAATCTCGTGGACTGCATAGGAAAAACCCTTCGGTGCAAGCGAATCGTTATCGTGATCCATAATTCCATAGCTTTCTTTCCAATGCACCCGTTTATACTCATAAAACGGAAAAAAAGACAACCTGTTAAGCCCGTCGCCGGTAAAGAAAAAACCGTCTGCAGATTTTTCGGATTTATAGGGATGGACCGCAGATTGAACAAGCTGCCTGTGATAAAAAAAATCCTCCTGCAGCAGAACGATATCGAAACGGTTTAAAAGCGGCGATATAAGTTCGGTATTCTTTGCAGGATGGCTCTTCGAAATAAAATCGGGAAGCCCTGCTATGTTGTATATAAGAACGGAAAAAGAACCGCTCTTATATTCCCCCGGCGGTTTAACATACACCTCTTCTTTTTTCGCATACTGCGAAGTGCAGCTGTTTAATGCAAAGGAGATAATCAGAAGAGAAAAAGACAGCCCGGCAGCAACCCGGATATTATCGTACCTGCTCACCAAACTTACCCGTTACTCCTGCTCATCAAACTTAGCCATCATGCCTGCCCGTCATATCTATCCACCTTACCTGCCCATAACACCTGCCCGCCATACAAATAGTAGAGAATCCGCCCCCGGACAGGCAGAGGGTCTCCGGATCATACTAAAATTCCTTTACATTATACAATATAAGGAATAGCATTCTAACAGCCAGAGCAGATTTTTTAAAGGCCTGCCCATGGATATCCATGTAGAACCGGGCATTAACACCGGTATAACCGTTATAATATGTTATAGATTACAATGAGTATGTATATTCTTATGAAAATCCTTGAATCCGCACCCGGCCGGTACGATACGGGGATATCGATCCTTACACTGGGAAAGCTAAACAAGGCACAGGACCGGCTGATAATGCATATACATAAGGGTGCCAATGTACTCGACATAGGCTGCGGAACCGGATCGCTGACACTAAAAGCAGCCGCGAAGGGTGCCCGCGTAAAGGGCATAGATATAAATCCGGCAATGCTGGAAACCGCTGCCCGGAGAATCAGAAAAGCTTTAATACCTGAAAAAGCAAAACAAAACATAACACTGTGCGAGATGGGTATCGGAGAATTGGGAAACGAGGCAGAGAACAGTTACGATGCGGTTATGAGCAGCTTATGTTTTTCGGAGCTCTCCGAAGAGGAAATAAGATACACCCTGAACGAAGTAAGGAGAATACTAAAAACCGGCGCCCTTCTCCTGATTGCAGATGAAACCGTACCGGAAAATTTCTTTAAAAGGGCAATAAATGCACTATTCAGGCTGCCGCTTGTAATTATTACCTACATTATTACACAGACAACGACAAGGGCTGTTAAGAACCTGCCGAAAAAACTAAAGGATGCCGGTTTTACACTCGAATCTGTCCGGCTCAATAAACTTGGGAACTTTACGGAAACAGTTGCACGAAACATCAAAGAAGATTTATCATAGATATATTGTTAAATTATTCTGCATTACAAAGAAGGTAATAAGATGTCATTGAAGCACATTCTGATAAATTTGATAGGAACCATTCTTCGGGGTTTTCCGCTTCCGTGCAGGACAGGGCTTATAAAAATAGGTCATCCCGGAAATGATTCCCCGGTTTTTTTAACTTGCAACTATATTCTAACAGTCACAAGGGTAAAAAGAGCACTGCGGAATTCGGACTGTTATCTGCTCATAGCCAACAGCAAAGGTGTTAATGTGTGGTGCGCATCGACAGGAGGGCTGCTGAACAACCATTCGGTTATTTCGGTGATCAAAACAAGCGGGATCGAAACCCTTGTAAAACACAGAAGGATCGTTTTACCGCAGCTCTCGGCAGCCGGAATAGAGGCAAAGGTAATAAGAGAAAAAACATCATGGAAGGTTATCTGGGGACCGGTTTATGCAGAAGATATACCGGAATTCTTAGGAGAAAATTACAGGAAAACCCCTGAAATGAGAACGGTAGGCTTCCCCTTTATACAGAGGATGGAAATGGCTGTAATGTGGGCATTCCCTTTTTCTTTAATTCTTGCAGTTCTGATGATATTTATCTGGAGGAGTATAGCCTTTATTTCTTTTCTTTCGGCATGGATACTCCCCCTGCTGATATTCGGTACATTCCCCCTCTACTCTTCTTTTTTAAGCCGTAAAAAGAGAAGAGCGGGGTTCAGCAGTTATACCGTCTTATTCGATATCGGATGGATTTCGATTGTCATATGGGTAGTATTTATGACTGCTATCGTTTTAGGCCACTTATCTGTCGGCAATTTAAATCCGGACATTCTCTTTCGGTGGGGGATCATTTCATTTGCCGTAATTCTCATGGTAAATATCGATCTTATGGGCAGTACCCCTGTGTACAAGAGCGGCCTTCATGAAGAACGGCTTTTGAAAGTTTCGATAGATAAAGGCAGATGTACAGGATGCAGTATCTGCGCAGAGGTCTGCCCGAGAAACTGCTATACAATAGATACAAATCTGCAGAAAGCGGTGATTACCTCCGGAAACCTCTGCGTCCAATGCGGAGCCTGCATAGTACAATGTCCCGTCGATGCTCTTTCCTTTACAAGCCCTGACGGCAGAATGATACCTCCCGAAACCATAAGAAAATATAAGCTGAACATGATGGGCAAACGGCTTGTTTCCGGTAAGCCGTCATAATATAACTTTCTCCGGGCTGCCGGACCTGGTCGGCCACGGCTTGTCCCGGTCATCCGCCGCTTCTGCACCGGAAGTATACAGTGTTTTTGCCGGCCTCCTGCCTGTGCGGTCAGTCGGTTATCTCTTTTTCGTACTGCGGAAAGTAAGTCTTAATAACCCTTAAATTAAAGGCCGAAAGGATTGATTCTTTTGATTCGTGCTGCAACAAAAACTTAAAAGATTTCTCTATTAATTCCTCTTTTGTAACATTCCCCTCTGTAAGATGCTTATAATACTCATCATCCAATACCACTCTGTGTCTTGTACTTGAACTATTCTCCTTCACTATAACCGTAAATTCGTTTTTGCCTCTCTTTTGTACTTCTATTTCCATAACTACCCCCTGTTTTAATACAGAACGTGAATTTATAATAGAATACCCAGATTGAGCGGTTTTAGTCTATTGATTAAAAACAATTCGGCACAAGCCTTTGCATCACTTAATACATCGTGATGATTTAAAGATATATTATAATAATCAGACAATGAAGCTAAATTATCCTTAAATATTCTGTAAGTACAGTGCTTTTCGTAATAAGGGGTTCCCATTCTATAATATTCAAGTGTTTTGTTTAAAACAGGAAAATCAAAAGTACCTAAAGAGAATGAAACAGCTTTACTTTTCCTCCATTACTCATGTTGACTATCATATAGGAAGAGTCCTTGATACCCTGGAAGATACCGGGCTCGCCGATAACACAATTGTACTATTCTTCTCTGACCACGGAGAGATGCTCGGCGATTACGGCACGTATCAGAAGTGGCTTCCCTATGACAGCTGCGCAAGAGTTCCTTTTATTGTCCGGTTCCCGGATAAATTTAATCCCCTGGTTGAGGCTGATGAATTTGTAGATTGGAATGACAGACTGCCTACAATAGTGGATGCTGCGGATATAGAGTATCCCGCTCCTTATCCTCTTTCCGGAGAATCCCTCCTTAGAAAGCAGAAAAAACACGATAGAGATATTCATTATATGGAGTACTCTGCAGGTAGCAGAAGATGGGTACCGCTGAGGGATAATCGGTATAAGTACAACTACTACTATATTTCAGGGTGCGGCTTCTCTTGTGAAATCCATAACAGGCACACCGGACAAGCCGCTGATAGAGGGAGGGCAGTTTGATATAAGGGGAACGGAGTAATTGTCGTCGGTTCCTATGTAAAAAAGTCCACCGGACAGCTTGAGTTTCTCAAAAAAAGAGCCGCTCTGGATATTCTGGAGCTGGATATTGAACAGATACTACTGAGGCCGGATAGTTATCTGAAATTAATTATAGCTATGCCTAGGAATGAAAAAAAGTTTAAAAGAAGAGAAAAGAGATTATCTGCAGGAGGGAAGATATCCGAATTTCTTGCACGGATAATCGAGGGATTCCCTGTGAAACCTTCTTTTATAATTGCAAGGGGCGGAATTACATCCCATGTTGTTTTAGCAGAGGGTTTAAAAATAGACAAGGCAAGGGTTCCGGGACAGATTTTACCCGGTGTTCCTGTTATAAAGCTTCCCGCTAATCACCGGTTCGGGCCTATTCCCTTCGTTATTTTCCCCGGTAATGTCGGAGAAGAGGATTCGCTTTTTAAAATTTACAATGAGTTTCGGACTTAATTACCTCTCTATTATTGTTTTTCTCTTTACCTGAGGGTCAAGAAACTGATCCTCGGAATCCATTGCCTTTGTGGAAAAACTAAAAACAACAGCACCTTCACTACCGGCCATAAACCAATGCCAGGTATTCGGAAGACTCACATACTGCTCTCCGGGTGTTAATACAACCTCATGCCAGATAGAACAATACTGTTTTCTATGCTCGGGCGGAGAGACCCGCGGGTTTTCTGGCGGTTCGCCCGGGACGTAGAGGCACATGGTGCCCTGCTGGCCGCGGAATATCTCTGTTTTGCCGGGGTAGGCGCCGTCTTTGGAGGGAGGATGGCGATGCTGCGGGAAAAATTGAAAAGGCCTGGATATAAGAAGTTTTATTCCTATTAATGAACTTGAGTAGAGGGTAAGGATCTGCAGTCCTGTGTTATTAAGTTCCCCAAGGCCTAAATCCGCAACCTCAATATTTTTAAACTC